>JAZKBL010000015.1:16735-27778 GCA_040388665.1 Chlamydiota bacterium | reverse complement strand
AGACCAAAGATTGTTTTTCCATAAAGCATTTTCGATGCTTGGATATCTTTTTTTTCGGAGTAGCCTCGAGGACACGCCTTTCAAGCTATTTACTAGCTTAGAGATAGCTATTTTTGGCGGGTATTCAACAAGGAGATGCACATGGTCGCCTTCCCCTTCAAATTCTGTTAAATGAGCTTCAAAATTAGTACAGATGCTCGTAAAAATAATTCTTAATTCGTCTAGTATTTGGTTTGTAAAAATTTTCCTCCGGTATTTTGCAACAAAGACCAAATGCACATGCATGAGGAAAACACACGTTCTTCCCTTTCTTAAATCAGTTGACTTATTCATAGACCAAAGTTTAGCATATCGCCATGTTAGTTAGGAAATCATTTCAGTTCAGATTACGTCCTACAAAAAAGCAAGCTAAAGCGCTCGAAACTCAGCTTAATGAGTGTCGGTGGCTTTATAATGAGTTGCTCGAGCAACGCAAACTTGCCTATGAGGAACTGGATAATTCACTATCTAAGTATCAGCAAAGTATGTTTTTACCTCTGCTGAAAACTGAAAGAGAAACTTTAGGTGGAGTACATTCTCAAGTATTGCAAAATGTTGTGGATCGCTTGGATAAGGCTTTTCAGGCATTTTTTAGAAGATACAAAGCCGGAGAAAAACCCGGTTTTCCACGATTTCGCGGTGTACATAGATACAATAGTTTTTGCTATCCACAAAGCGGATTTTCTCTTATGGGTACAGAACTCAAACTTTCAAAGCTTGGTAGTATTCGTGTTAAAATGCATCGTCCTATAGAGGGTGAAATTAAAACGTGCACGTTGCGAAGAAATGCAGCAGGCGATTGGAATGTTTCTTTTTCTTGTGAGGTAAATGTAGAACCACTCCCACCTCAACAAGAAGCTATTGGCATCGATGTGGGACTTGAGCATTTTGCCACGCTGTCTAATGGAAAAGAGATTTCAAATCCGAGATTTTTCAAGCAAGGAGAGAAGGCGCTTGCAAAGGCGCAACGAAAACTCGAGAAGTTCAAAAAAGGCACGAAAGAGAGACGTCAGCAGGGTAAAGTAGTAGCCAAAGTTCATGAGCGTATTAGCAATCAAAGAAAAAATTTCTGTCACAAAGAATCTAAAAGAATTGTTGAGCAATACCAGTATATTTGCGTAGAAGATCTAAATATCAAAAATATGGTGGAAGGGTCCTATTTCGCAAAAAGTATTACAGACGCAAGTTGGAATCAGTTTCGTCAGTTCCTTACCTACAAAGCGGCAGAAGCTGGTAGAAAATTGGGATTGGTGAACCCTGCCTATACAACACAAGATTGTCATCAGTGTGGATATCGGAAAGAGAAAAAACTTTCCGAAAGAACGCATTGCTGTTCTCAATGTGGGTATAGGGCAACAAGGGATCTCAACGCAGCGCAAAATATCTTGGCCCTCGGATTGGATGGCCTGGGAGCAATCCCTAGAAGCCTTCGTCTTTAGGCGAGGGAGCAGTCACCTAATCGAAATTATAAATAAAAAGAACAGCGACAAGTCGCTGCCAAGAAAAGCGGTGACGAGTCACCGCACTCCAAACGCTCTTCGAGCGCGGTCTCGTTTAGTATCAAATTTAATCTGTCAAAACTCAAGTGCGCGTAAAGTAACTTCATTATTAAAATTATTTTTTGCCGCTCAGCTTAAGATAATATATTGTTCTGTTATAAATTAGAAAATCATGATAAAATTTTAAAGAATTATTATGAAAAATTTATTACTTAATGAAGAGTTCGAGCTTAATGTTGAGCGGCTAGGAATCTATGGAGAGGGCGTCGGGCGCAAAGACGGCTTTACCCTTTTTGTCGATGAAGCGCTTCCAGGCGAACATGTCCTCGTAAAACTGTATGAACTGCACAAAAACTACGGCAGAGCGCGTGTCGTTAAATTTTTAACATCTTCAGAGCATAGGATTGATCCTGTCTGCCCCCTTTTTGGAACATGCGGCGGTTGTCAACTACTTCACTTGGAATACTCTCAACAGCTAGAGGCAAAACGTCAAAGAGTGGTCGATGCTTTTGAAAGAATTGGCGGCTTTTCCAACGTTACAATTGATGCATGCGCGCCCTCTCCGTCGCAACTCGGATACAGAAATAAAATTCAACTGCCCTGCTCTAAAGAACATCCGGTAGCCCTTGGTCTTTATACGCGTAAAACACATGATCTTGTGAAAGTTGATCAATGCTACATCCACTGCGCGCTTGGAGAAGAAGTTTTTGCAAAAATACAACATATTCTTAAATCCTACCCTGCCGCAGAGACGCTTAAAACAGTTGTCATTAAAACCTCTGTAAATTTAAAAGAGGTTCTTGTCATTCTCGTCACATCTTCTCGCGACTTATCCTATTATCTCAAAGATCTCGCGCGCCGTATTTTAAAAGAAGCACCCAATGTGCGCGGCGTCGTTCAAAACATCAACCCTTCTTCTGGCAATGTCATTTTAAGCGATGAGTATGAAACACTTGCTGGCAATCCCTTTATCAACGAAGAAATTCTAGGCTGCAGAGTAAAAATCTCTCCCGCTTCCTTTTTCCAAGTCAACACACACCAGGCAGAGAAACTCTACCAAAAAGCGATCAATCTATGTTCTTTAACCGGCACAGAAACAGTTCTTGATGCCTACTGCGGCGTCGGTGTGCTCTCTCTTATCATGGCCTCTCATGCAAAGCAGGTCATTGGCGTTGAGTGCGTCCAAGATGCCATTACAAATGCAAAAGAAAATGCCTTAACAAACAACATTTCCAACGTAAAATTCATCTGCGCTCCCGTTGAAGAAACAATCTCCTCTTTAAAGGATATCGACGTTGCACTCTTAAATCCCCCACGAAAAGGATGCTCTTCCTTTTTCTTAGAAGCTTTAGTAAAGGCTCACCCCAAAAAAATCGTCTACATCTCGTGCGATCCCGCAACACTTGCGCGCGATCTCAAATACCTCTCCTCCCAAGGCTACACTCTCGATAGCGCACACCCCTTCGACATGTTCCCCCAAACAGTCCACGTCGAATGCATCGCAACCCTTACAAAATCAACAGTTTAAATAATTCAGCCACTCTTTATCGCTTATTAATATCTTTTTGTTATAATCCATACATAAAAATTAAACAATAAGGTATAAATATGTCTAATATTATTATAGAAAATTCAATAAATGATTTACCAAATGAGTTGTTAGGACACATTGCTAGTTTTGTAGATCCTTATTCACAAAAAGCTCTGAGTCAGGTTGACAGCCGCTTTAGAGCCGCAACCATAGATCAAGCCAAAATAGACGCAAAAATTAAATTACAAGAATTCAAAAAATTCATACTAGAAAAAGGAGACGCTTCTTATCAGCTTTATGAAAAGGAAGTCACCCTTTTGTGCGAACGGCAACAATTACCTGAGTCTAATAAAGAAGCGATGCTTGGCCTATACCCAATAGAACAAGAAAAAGCTGATCTCGAAAATACGCTTGAAAATGTCTTTCAAGATAATGATGAAATATGCTCTTTAGAAGACTTGAAAGCGAAAGAATGTCAATTGTTTAAATTTTTAACAACGAGCCAAATAGCCCTTTTTGTTATCCATAAACTCCCTAACCTTACATCAGAAATGCCCTCTGAGCAACCACGCTGGCTCTCCGGCTACGACATCATGCATGCAATGATGCGAAGATACGCTACTTTTAATCAATTACAAAACAAATTGACTGATGTGCGCAATAATAACCCTGCAGATGCAGAACAGTTACGCGCATTAAACAAAGACCTCTACAAAGAACTCCTAATCCTCATTGAAGATGGATACGCTGCGGCAGGGATTGATTTTCTACCAACTTTCACAGGCAGCAAACAATTAAAAATTTTATACCACACCGTTATTTCTTTAAAAATACATGGATTATGGTCTCCACGAAATCAAGAAAAAATCGTTAAAGCAATTTGTTTTTCTCTAAATACACAAGATGACAATCATAAATTCAAAATTCTTACTCGACTCTTTAAACTTCCATTATCTCAAGAAAAACGGTCCGAAATATTACAAATCATTTCACATCTACAAAGTGACTATCATAAAGTCAGAGTTCTTACCAAACTCTGTAAACTTCCATTATCTCAAGAAGAACGATCCGAAGTATTACAAATCATTTCACATCTACAACGTGACAATCATAAAGTCAGAGTTCTTGTTCGACTCTGTAAACTTCCATTATCTCAAGAAGAACGGTCCGAAATATTACAAATCATTTCACATCTACACGATGATGATCATAAATTCGAAGTTCTTCTTCGACTCTGTAAACTTCCATTATCTCAAGAAGAACGGTCCGAAATATTACAAATCATGTTCGGTATACCAAAAAATCCTTACCAGAAAAACGTTCTTAATCAAATCTATAAACTTCTATTATCTGAAGAAAACAGCCATGATCCTCTTGAAAACATCTTGATTATTGAAAACAGCCATGATCCTCTTGAAAACATCTTGATTATTGAAAATAGGCATGATCCTCTTGAAAACATCTTGATTATTGAAAATAGGCATGAAAAATTAGCAGGACTACTTAATGAAATTGCAAACCTATCTGATAAAATCGCAGAAATTTACTATGAAAGTACATTTAATATTAAAAACAAAAAGAAAATAAAACAAGCTAACGAAGAATTAAAACATCTTAAAGAAAAACGCTGCAACAACATTAGAAAATTTAAAAAATTTAAACTCTCCCAAGAAGAACGCAGCGAAGTGTTACAATTCGTGCACAAAATGAACTGTGAGCTCGATAAGGCACATCTTCTTAAAATACTCTGTAAGCCAGGGCTGAACTCAAAAGAAATCCAGAAGATTTTTATAATTGCAATGACTATGGAAGATAGTGAAAGAAGGGTAGTTATTCTTGAAGCCCTTTTTTCCGTCTAGCCTGTCACGGCTTTGAGGGGTATTTGACGCGGAGGTGGTGGGAGATGACAAGGGCTTTTACCATCGCTTTTTTGACAAGGCCGAGTTCTTCGAATGTGAGCTGGCACTCAGAGAGTTGACCATCTACACACTTTTCAGCGACGATTGTATCGATCATCTTGATGATTGCAGATTCGGTCGGCTCATCCATGGAACGGGATGCCGCTTCCACGCAGTCTGCAATCATTAAGATCGCAGATTCCCGCGTATAAGGCTTTGGGCCTGGATAGCGAAATTGCATCTTATCGACCTTTGACTCATCACCATCCACCTGTTCTAGCTGTTTGCAATAAAAACAATAAACAAGCGTTGTGCCATGGTGCTCTCGAATAATATCAATGAAGCTTAGTGGCAGGCCTTTTTTCTTAGCAAGAGCCTCCCCTTCAGCAATGTGTGCGATAATCACTTGTGCAGATTCTGAAGGAGTGAGCAGTTGATGAATGTTAAAACCACTATGCTGATTCTCTGTAAAGTAATGGGGATTAAAGAGTTTTCCTATGTCGTGATAAAGAGCTGCAACGCGACAAAAAAGCCCGTTAGCATTGATAGCTCTTGCAGCAGACTCTGCCAAATTACCAACGACAAGGGAATGTTGATAAGTGCCTGGAGCTTCTAAGCTCAATCTTCGAAGCAGCTCATGATTGGGGTCCATATATTCCATGAGAGTCATCTTAGTCATTACGCCAAAAAGAGCTTCAAGACCGGGGAGGAGTCCCACGACAAAAACTGCTGTGAATAACAGAAAAAGAAAAACATTATACAGGTCCTGCATCAAAACCCAGTTCCACGTGTAGCTACGCGAAATGCTAAAAAGCAAGATGACGACAGCAGAGAGCAACCACACCTTGCCGCAGACAGAAAAAACAGAGCGCCGTCTCTGCAATCCACGCGTCCAAAGAATGGCAGCGAGGGCTGCTAAAAGGTTAAGAATCAAAAAATGTTTCTCATCAACTGCAAGAGATACTCCTAAAACGATTGTAAGAACAGCTGAAACAAAAAGAGAAAGCTCACAATCAATAAGAATGCAGATGAGAATTGCTGCAAAAGGAACAAAAAGCGGATAGCGCAATAAGTCGCTATACGCTGGCGCATGATGAAGAATGATGTACTCTGTAGCTTTTGCTAAAATCACAGTCAAAAGTGCAATGGAGAAAAGAAGGAAAAGTTTCTGAAAGGAAAAGAAAATAGATCTGTATCTGATCTGAAGAAATGCTGTTGCAACAGCTGCAACAAGACATCCAAATAAAAGGCTGCCTATAATGCGTCCCCAACCAAGCAGATCGCGCTGTTTGCCCAAAGCTTCTTGCATTGCTTGCATCATCGCTATGTGGCGCGGCTCAATCCTCTCTTCGGGAGCGATGATTCGGGTACCCGCTTCTATTAGTGTGTACTGCTTAGGGATCGTATCTCTGATCTGCTGTTGCAAACCTCGTTCACGGGAAAAATCTTCCTTAAACTCAAAGAGTTCCTTACGGAACTCATTGATGATATACATGCTGGCTTCTGTTCGGTAGCCGCTTGGAATAAAAACTTTTTCCTGAATCTGCTCCCAAAATTTTGGGGGAAGAGACACTGCTTTTTTTGAGTCTTTAGGGACAAAAACGTAAAGATTTGAAGCATCATCATTGAGCTCTCTTACTTTCTGAAGCGTTCTGAGATTTGTAAAGCGCATTTTAGAAAGGACTTTTTCAAGACGTGCTGCACCCCGTGTCAGCTCTTCGAATGTGCTTTGCTCTAACTGCTTGCGCCACTCCTGGCCATTAATTAAAGAGTGTTCAAACTTTAAACGCACTTCACCGAGCTCGCTGGGATTGATTCTATAAATAGGCCCAATATCGCGGATCGCTTCTTGTGTTAAAGTCGCCGTTGCTTCTTCATCAGGAAATTCAAAATCAATTTGAGCAATGAGATACTGACCTGAGATCGAATTTAAAATAAAAATAGGCATAGGCACTTCTCGAAAATGCCAAAGAAGAGCCAACGCAAAAACAAGAATCCCTCCTAGGATTCCTCTTCTGCCCAAATGCCTCTGCCACTTCTCGCTCTGACTTAACATATGTAATAAATATACCAAATCGCTTATTATTCTTACATGTACCAGATTATTCCTAGAAAATACCGTCCTCAGTCTTTTAAAAAAATTGTTGGACAAAACGCCATCGTTGCGACATTAAAAAATGCGCTACTCCATGATCTACTAGCTCAAGCTTATCTCTTTTGCGGAGGAAAAGGAACGGGTAAAACCACTCTAGCACGACTCTTTGCAAAGGCACTTAACTGCGCGCATCTGACTCCCGATCAAGAACCTTGCAACACCTGCCCTTCCTGTATTGATACAACTTCCGGAAGATCTCTTGATGTGCTCGAAATTGATGGAGCTTCTAACCGCGGAATTGATGATATCCGCCAAATCAATGAGACTGTGGGGTATGCCCCTACATCTGGTAAATATAAAATTTACATTATCGATGAAGTGCACATGCTAACAAAAGAAGCCTTCAATGCGCTTTTAAAAACATTAGAAGAACCTCCTCAGCACGTAAAATTTTTCTTTGCAACAACAGAGCCTCATAAAGTATTACCAACCATTATCAGCAGGTGTCAACGCTTTGATTTGCACCGTATTTCTAAAGACGCTATGCGGGAAAAGCTTCTTTTTATTATAAGCGATTTGAAAGCATCTCTTGAGCCTAAGGCTCTTGATATTCTCATTGAAATGTCGGAAGGTTCTCTTCGAGACGCTGAATCTTTATTAGACCAGCTTATTTGTTCAGCAGAGGGCCCTATCACAGTTGATACAATGACTGCAACTTTTGGCATTACGCCTACCACTCTTTATCTAGATCTAGACAAAGCAATCATCGCATTCGATCTTCCTTTTGCCTATGAGCTTGCCGATCAAATTTTTTCTTCGGGCAACGATCTTGCCGCTTTTATGGATGGTCTTATTGGTCACTATCGCAGCAAACTGAAAGATCTCATTAAAAATAAGGACATAAATTCCCCATTTTCACTTGAACAGTGTCTCTACATCATCGAATACCTCGTCGAATGGGGCTATAAGCTTGCTAAAACTCCTTTTAAACATGCAGGTTTAGAAATCATTCTCCTTCATCTGATTCGTAGTAAAAAACGTGTATCGATAGATACTCTTGTTCATCAGTTAATGGAACTTGAAAATAAAATACCTGCAGAAAAAGAACTTAGGGCTTATCCAGAAATAAGTTCCGAATCTGAAATTATCCCTGAACAAGCCCTTACAGCATTAAAAGATGTCCCTTGCCCTGTAAAACAACAACCCGTCACTCCTCCACAAGAAGCACCGTGTGCTGCTCCCTTGCCAGAGGCTGAAAAACTAGAGCAAAAAATAAAAACAAAACCACCCGGAAGCTCTGTCACCGCAAAGAGTCATTATGACACTTTAATTAGATTTGCGGCTGTGGAGCTCGAAGGCATAACAGAAAGGTAAAATAAGATGGGAAGCGGTTTTTCTAAGATGAAAAAACAAGCACGTTTGATGGAAGCTCAGTATGAGAAAATGCAGAATGACATGCAAAACACAAAAGCTACAGGCGTGAGCGGAAATGGTCTTGTTACTGTTGTTGTCAATGGCAACAAAGAACTTATTGACGTGCGTATTAAACCTGAATGCGTCGACCCAAACGATGTTGAAGGGCTACAAGATCTGATTAAAGCAGCATGTGAGCTCGCCTATAAAAACCTCCCCGACACATCCTCTTCTCTAGGACTTCCAGGCGGTCTCTCACTCCCTTTTTAATCTAAATTGAAGGTCACTAAAGTCTATGCTACGTTCCTGCGAATTGTTGAAGAAGGGCGATGATTTCTTCAGAGGTATGAAGCTCGAGGGCTTTAGCTGCGAGCTCTTGACATTTTATGATATCTAAGCCGCAAATTACTCGTTTAATCGAGGGCAAATAACGAGAAGAGCAAGAAAACTCACAGATTCCAAGACCTAAAAACAGCGGAATGAAAAGAGGATTCGAAGCTATTTCTCCGCAAATGCCAATGTTCTTTCCCATTTTAATCGACTCAGAAGCTGCAATCTTGATAAGACGAATCATGCTTGGATGCGCTGGATAATGCAGCTCGTTCATTGCAGAATCGCTCCGATCCACGCCTAAAACATACTGTACAAGATCATTTGTCCCAATAGAGAGAAAATCACATTCAGCAGCAAGTGCTCCACTGATGAGCACAGCAGATGGAACCTCTAACATGCAACCAACAAGCACTTTTCTTGTTATTGCAAATTCACTTTTTATCTCTTCAATAAGAGCTTTGACGCTTCTTAATTCGCTAATATCGCTAACAAGTGGAAGAAGCACCCTCACGTCACCCGATTCTCCAGCACGCAAAAGAGCGCGCAGTTGCGTGCGCAAAAGATCTGGATAGCGCAATAAAAAGCGAATCCCTCGACATCCAAGAATAGGATGCGCTTCTTTGAACACATCTTGAAACATGCTTAGATTTTTATCACCGCCAATATCAAATACACGCACCACAATGGGCAATCCACTCATCTGATCTACAAACGCTTTATAAACGAAATACTGTTCTTCCTCGCTCAAAATATAAGAGGGCTCTTCTAGCAACAAATACTCTGAACGAAAAAGACCAATTCCTTCCGCTCCATGCCCTTCAAGTTGCTTAAGTTCCCTCAAATCATTCACATTAGCAAAAAGAGGTACGCAAACACCATCGAGTGTTATAGCTTTTAAAGAAGACTCTTTTTCCAAACACTCAAGCTTTGTTTTAAGATGAACAATTAATTTCTGATATTTTTTTAAAGTGGCAACAGTGGGATTGAAAATCACAACACCTGCAAGGCCGTCAACAATTACGCAGTCACAAATAATTTCAGATAAAAGATCAATGTCAAGTGCTGCAACATAAGGAATCCCTTTAGCTCTTGCAATCAAAGCCGCATGAGAATTTCCCCCTCCCGTTTGTGTCACAAAAGCTCCTATACGGGAAGCTGAAACAGCAGCTGTTTGAGAAGGCGCTAGCTCTTTTGCAAAAATAACAGAATTATGCGGAATATCATTGAAAGAGACTCTTTTCTTATTTCCTAAATGTCCCAAAATCCTTTTAGATACATCCTTAACATCGATGAGTCTTTGCTGAAAAAAGGAATCACTTGCTTTACAAAATCTACTTTCAAAATCGCTAATCACAGAACGAAAAACCGCCTCCGTATTGCGCTGCATATCACGAATTTTTTCTTCTACGTGCTCTTTAATTAAAGGATCATCCAACATCTGAATATGCGTATCAATAATAAACGCTGCATCTTGAGAGCCTTCATCATTAAGATCACTTTGGAGCTGTTCTAAATCTTCTCGACTGGAAAAAAGCGCTTTTCTATAACGCGCAATCTCTCCATCAACTTCACTAATAGCAATAGGAAATTCTGGAATCGTTTCCTCAAGTGTTGTAAGAAAGTAGGGGATACCTATGACTATCCCTTCGCTAACAGGGGCCCCCTTGAAACGTTTTTCTTTTTTATTACTCACCCCTATCCTTCTCCAAATTGACTTTCAAAGACATCAACCAAATGACCCATGACAGATTCTGCATCATCCCCTTCCACTGTGATTAAAATCTGCGCATTTCTACTTGCAGCTAGCATCAAAATACTCATGATACTGCGTGCATTGATTGTTTCCTTGCGATAAGTAAATGTAACAGCCGATCTACTTCCCTGCAGAATTTTAGCAATCATCGTCGCAGGGCGAGCATGCAACCCAAGCGCGTTTTTAATTTTTACCTTGCACGACACTTTCACGGGAACGTTTCCTTTGATTCTGTTTTTTTGAAATTGTCTCTAAAAGTTTAGCATTAAATTCTTTTGCGGAGTTATAGCCCATTTCTTTTAAACGATGATTAAGAACAATCGTTTCTAAAAGAAGAACCACATCTCTTCCCGGCTTTACCGGAAGGACATGATAGGGCACTTTTACTCCTAAAATATCGCAATACTTCTCATCAAGTCCAATTCTGTCGTAAAAACGACGGTCATCCCACTCTTCAAGTTTCACAACGATATCTACTTTCT
>JAZKBL010000015.1:0-16725 GCA_040388665.1 Chlamydiota bacterium | reverse complement strand
TATTGATAAATAAAATCGCAGAGAAACTTAATGCGAACACAAACAGCGCCATAAAGATGAGCGACATTAATAATCCCAATGCCACGAATCTCCATAAGATGACGCGTAAGTTCAGGTCCTGCACCTTCTAAATAAGAACCTTCTCGAAGTCGAACCTTTACAACATCATCAGAAATAAGACGATGTCCTCGCTCAATGAGTCCAAGGGCTGCTTCACTTTTCCCCACCGAAGAATCCCCTTGAATCAAGACACCGACACCAAATGCTTCAACAAGGGTGCCATGACATGTCATACTCGGAGAGAATTCCTCGTTAAGCAAAAACGTAATTTTACTCAAAAGATTCATCGTCGTCATACTTGTGCGCAAAAGAGGAACACTCTCTTGCTCACAAAATTCGATCAAATCTCTTGGCACTTGATAACGCCCTGCAACGATAACAGCAGGCATCTTGGAGGTAAGAATTCTTTTCAGCCTTTCGATTCTTGTTTTGGAATTAAGATCGCGCAAATAGGAAATTTCCACATTTCCAAAAATCAACATTCTCTGACTGACAAAATTTCTTAAGTAACCAGAAAGGCTTAACCCTGGCCTATGCGCTTCTGGAAGGCGAATTTTTCGTTTAAACCCAGATTTTCCAGCAAGCAGCTCCAATCCTAGTTTATCTTTATAATTATCGAAAAGATCCTGAACAGTATACATTTTAGCCTTAAACTGGATGGCGTAAGACAAACCCATCTTCCGCAATTTTAGTGAAGCTTCATTGTTTTTTCAAAGGAAAAACAGTACAATCCTAATTAAAAGGAGAATCTATCATGGGATGCGACAAAGTTGTGATCGTAGGCGGTGGTTTTGGGGGGCTTAATGCCGCAAAAATGCTAAAAAATGCACATGTAGATATTCTTCTTATCGACAAAACCAATCATCATCTGTTTCAACCGCTTCTTTACGAAGTTGCCACTGCTGCGCTCTCTCCAGGAGAAATTGCAACACCCATTCGAGAAGTGCTCAGATCCCAAGATAACACAACTGTCATTATGGGTGATGTTGTTAAAATCGATAAAAACCACAAAACCGTAGAATTAAAAAATGGAGAACGGATCCACTACGATTATTTAATCCTCTCTGTTGGTGCACGCCACTCTTATTTTGGCAACGATGCCTGGGAGAGCCTTGCACCTGGATTAAAAACTCTAAGCGATGCGCTAAAAATCCGAGAACACATCCTTCTTTCTTTTGAAATTGCAGAACGTCTCGAGAACGATACAGATCTTTCTAAATACCTTAACTTTGTTCTCATTGGCGGAGGCCCAACAGGTGTTGAAATGGCTGGCGCTATTGCTGAGATCGCTCATAGAACCCTATTTAAAAATTTCCGCCGCATTAAACCTGAAAATGCAAAAATATACCTTATCGAAGCGCTTCCCCACATCCTACCCGTTTATCCTGAAAAACTCTCTCTTTGCGCAAAACGGGATCTCGAAAAGTTGGGTGTTAATGTAATTACCGGGAAAAAAGTCACCAACATCTCAGCTGACGGAGTTCAAGTAGAAGAGATGTTTATCCCCTCCCGCAACGTGATCTGGGCGGCAGGAAATCAAGCCTCTCCTCTTTTACAGACTCTCGATGTCCCGCTTGATAGACAAGGCAGAGCAATCGTGGGTCCTGATCTTTCTATTCCCTATCATCCTGAAATTTTCGTCATCGGTGACGCAGCCCACGCTATCGGAAAAAATGGGAAACCGCTTCCAGGTGTTGCACCAACAGCTATCCAACAAGGCAAATATGTCGCACGCATCATTCGGGAAAATCTCTCTCAACAAAACCGCCCTCCCTTTAAATATTTAGATAAAGGTAGCATGGCAACCATTGGCAAATCAAAAGCAATTGCTATGGTTGGGAAGTTTCAATTTTCAGGTTTTCCTGCCTGGTTTGCTTGGTGTTTTATCCACATCCTCTACCTCATAGGATTCCGCAACCGTTTAGGAGTTCTCATTGAATGGTTTTGGTGCATCATTAGCGGTCAACGCGGCGCGCGCATCATCAACCGTTCCATCGAAGAAACACTCCCTCCTTAAATGAACTTTTTAAAAGACTTCTGGCGACGATTTCCAGCGCTTCATGTGGGATTAAGCTTAACTTTAGGAACTGCAGCAGCTCTTGGATTAACCTGGGAGCTCATTTTTCCAACACTTCTCTTAAGTTTACGCTATAACCTTGCTCTACGCGCTACCATCCTTGCTCTCATCGCTTTTTCTTATACCTCATGGCAATATCCACAAACACACTTTCAAGAAAAAAAACTAGAGGGCATAGCAACATTTCATATTGAAAACCTTAAAATTCAACCCTCTCCTTTTCACAAATCCTATTTATATAAAGGCAAAATCACCAAATTCATCTCTGAAGAAACCACCCTTTATCATCTACCCTGCTCGATTTACATCCCTTTCAAAAAAAACCGCCCGCAAGCAGATCATGACTATCAAATCAAAGGCACACTTGTACGTACAGGAAATTACCATTACGTGTTAAAACCAAACAAAAAAGAGCCCTGGCTACCCCTTCAAAATCAGTTGAATTTAACTGAATGGCGCTTTAGAGCTAAAGAAAGCGTCAAAAACTTCTTAAAAAAAGAAATTCCCGACACCAAAAGCGCTGCCTTCCTAACAGCTCTTGCAACAGGCAATATCGATGAACGATCCCTCGCTCTTGAGTTTAACAAACTCGGCATCCAACACATCCTCGCCATTTCAGGATTTCATTTTGCCCTTATCGCAGCATTTTTAAGCTTCTTCTTTAAATGGTTTTTATCTCCCAAAAATGCTGCCATTCTCCTGCTTTGCGTCCTCTCTGCCTATTTTCTCTTCATCGGCAATGCTCCTTCTGTCTTAAGAGCCTGGATTGCAATCTCCCTATTCCTCATAAGCCAAATCTTTAGACTGCAGATCTCAGGACTCAATGCATTAGGTGTTGCTCTCTCTGCAGAAATCCTATGCGATCCACTACTTGCAACAAGCATGGGCTTTCAGCTCAGCTTTCTTGCAACACTTGCCATTTTACTCATTTACCCCCTCATGAACAAACTCACCTACCACCTCCTTCCTAGACGCCCTTTAGAAACCGTCACGATGATGAACAAGCTTCATCAACATCTCTATCTCGTCGGCGCCGCCTTGCGCCACTGTCTCTCTCTTAACATCGCTGTCCATCTCACCACAATCCCTGTCATCCTCTTTCTCTTTCACAAATTCCCCCTCCTCAGTCTCGGCTACAATCTATTCTTTCCTCTTGGCGCCAGCATCGCGCTTCTTCTCCTTGTAACAAGCCTTCTCTTCAACCTCATCTTTCCCCCACTTGGCCACCTCCTCCATAAACTCAACAGCACCTTCACAGCAACACTCTTAAAATCTACAGAACACCCCCCATCTCTTCTCAACTTCACTCTACACCTCCCCGCGTTCCCCCTCATCATCCTCATTGCCTTCCTCACCCTCCTCTTCTACATCGGCATCTACGCAGAAAGCCGCCGCGAACAAACAATCTGTTAATTTTATTTAGAAAAATTTAAATTTTTCTTGAAAATTACAACTTGCTCGATATACCTTCTTAAGGTATATCTAAATTCACAGGACGATTAAAATGGTCATACGATCTTTTCAGGATGAATCTATTGAATCATTCTTTAAAGACGGAAAAATACCCTCTAAAAAAGGATGGGGAAGTGTCCGAGCAATTGCTCAAAGAAAGCTCGATATATTACACTATGCAAGTAAGCTAAAAGACTTACGCAGCCCTCCCGGAAATCGCTTAGAAAGCTTAAGTGGTGACTTAAAAGGATATTATAGTATTCGAATCAATGACCAATGGCGAATTATATTTAAATGGGACAGTCAACCGTACGATGTAGGAATTGTTGATTATCATTAGGAGGATATTATGAAAAGAAAACCAACATCGCCAGGAGAAATCCTATTCGAGGAATTCTTAAAACCACTAGAATTGACACAAAAAGAGCTTGCTGAGCATCTGGGCTGTGATTATAAAGTTATCAACCGAATTGTGAACGAAAGAGCAAGCGTAACCCCTGAAATAGCCATTAAATTAGCTGCAGCTTTTGAAACAACTCCCGACTTTTGGTTAAATGCGCAAATGGCTGTTGATTTATGGTCTCTTCGCACTCAGAAACCAAAAATTCGCCCCCTAACCCGAACAAGACGCAAAACACAGCAATCATTTCTATGAACAAATTTTCTGAACAGAAAAAGAGACGACTCTTCCTTTATTTGAACCAACTAACTTGACTTGTTTCACGATCTGTTTATTTTTTACCAACTCTTCCTGCATATATTCACAATTTTCTCCTTTTAAAGCTCTTGTTTTTAAATTTTTTATATAACGTGTAGCAAAAGGATAATCTGGGGGATCTAAATCAATATTATCATCGTGGTTATTCATATAGGTTTTATGAGTATTTTTAATAAGTTCTGTAAACCATTTTTTATCTTGGCTTGCAATACAATCAAAAAGTCTATGCATTTTCCCCCACTCAATCACACCAGAAAAAGATTTGAATTCTGTATCAATAATATAAACATATTTATCTGATAAAATAAAATTATTAATCCATAAATCGGTAAAATTTGATTTGTTGATAATAAATACAAGTTCTATAAGCTCTTCTTGAGTAAAACACCTTCGGACAGCTGGAATCTCTTCGGCATAAATAGAAATATCTGAAGATTGAAGAGAAAAAAAATCTTCATATCTTCTAACAGAAAAACTTATATTTTCCTTCTCAGAATTTACAACAACCTTTTTATCCGGAACTCGGATATGTTTCACCGAAAATTCTGCTATTAAACGTGATAAATATTCGCGACCTAGTATTCGAGTAAAATTATTTTTTTCTATCCAATTATTAGCAGATTTTAGTTGCTGCATCTCGGTATTTAATAAAAACTTCTCCTGCCTTCTCAAACTCACTAATAAATTAAACGTTCTTTGACTAATTTCAGAAATATTCATGTATAAAGAAATAAAGCTCGGCTCTTCAACAGGACACGGAAAATTAAAATCAACCAAAGAATTAATTCTTTCTATAACACCTACATTACTTAAATTATTCGCAGTCCGATATACAAGTCTTTGAACATCCGTATTGAGAGCTAAAAATTCACCGTCAGTAAATTCAACTCCTTTAAACACTTTCATTTGCCATAACTCATTTATATCAAAATTATACTCTTTTTCTAACGAATCAATGAGCAATTGAGCATTTTGTTCATCCCCTTCTTGCAGATAAACCGAAAGAGGCGATTTTAAATTTAGTTTTATACTCATAACAACTCCACAATTAATTAAAACATAATTGTATATATTCAAAGAATTAAAATCTATATAATTATATTAAATGACTAACTCTTTAATTCCCAAATACATACGTATAACAAAAAATTTAAAAGTTTTTCAGATAGTTTTTAATTAAATAGAAAATTAAAATATTTTTTTTACACTACGTTGTTGATGACCTCAATCTCTTCATTCCCTCCTCACCATCCTCTTCTACATCGACATCTACGCAGAAAGCCACCACGAACAAACAATCTATTAATTTTATTTAGAAAAATTCTCGTTTTTGCTACAAATTTGACTTTGTTCACCAAAATGTGTACGATAGATGAAAAAACGAGACTTGAGAAAAGAGCTTGAACGGCTGGGTTGGTTTTTGAAAAGAGAAGGAGGCAACCATGAAATTTGGACTAATGGTGAAGATGCAGAACCTGTCCCTAGGCATAGAGAAATAAATGAAAACTTGGCTAAAAAGATAATACAAGTAGCTAAAAATAACCCTCCAAAGAAGAAATAACAGGGAGTAACGAAAATGATGGAACTAGAAGGTAGAGTATGGAAAGATCCTGATAGTTCATGGTGGCTTGTTGAAATTTGTTTTCTCGACATAATGACCCAAGGGAAAACAAGAAAAGAAGCTTTAGAAATGATCAAAGATGCTGTCATGGAACTTTTAAAAGAGTCTTATGAAGCTTTTCTGAATAAACAATTTCAACTCACTGTCAACCTCTATCAAGATGGTGTTATTGGCATGGGAGCATCAGATGATAAACTCCTTTTTGCTCTCGGCTTAAAAAGACATCGTTTAAAAAGCGGCTCAACCATTCGTGACGTCTCCAAAAGACTAAAATCGAAATCACCTAATGCCTATGCTCGCTATGAAAGAGCACAAGCAAGACCCAGCATTGAAAAATACGCAGAGCTTTTACACGCAGCAAATCCGAGTAGAAGACCCCTATTAGTAAGTTAAAAAAAGAGAAGTGTTCATGGCGACAATTGATGATTTTCTGAAATTAGACATTCGAGTGGGTGTTGTTGTAGACGTGCAGGATTTTCCTGAAGCACGTAAACCCGCTTATAAGCTCGTGATTGACTTTGGACCGGAGATTGGAAAAAAGCGCTCAAGCGCGCAGATCACACATCACTACAAAAAAGAAGATCTTCTCGGAAAAAAAATACTCGCCGTCGTCAATTTTCCTCCAAGACAAATAGGTCCTTTCATCTCTGAAGTATTAACCCTAGGCGTGCCGGATGAAAACAACCACATCATTCTAGTCACCCCAGAAAAGCCAGAAGCTACAATTGGCGGAAAACTCTTCTAATGAGGCGTAAGATCTTTGTTGTAGGCTTTTTTGCTCGCGAACTGCTTAATGCCGTAAATGATTGCGATGAGTAAGATGGCGATGCCGATGCTTTCCATCATAGGTGGCATGCGGCGCTCGAGAGTGTAGACAAAGATAACGCCAAATATCGTCTCAAAAATTGTCAGCTGTCCTGCCAAGGAAACAGGCAGATGTAGACTTGCTCTATTCCATAAAAAGGCGCCCACCCAGGAACAAAGAAATCCTAAAACAGCGCTTCCAATAAGGTATGCTTTAAGTTCTGCATTAAAAATTAAATACCTTTCCATATGCAACTCATCTTTAAAGAACACAGCTAGAACTAAAGTAAAAACAGCCACCCAAACAAGAGCTGTAACACCAATGAGAGTTGACCAATCACTTGAGCGTACTTCTTTGTGATCCTTTAAAAAACGAGAATTTGCCACGACATACCAGGTCCATGCAATTAACGCTAAAAGGGTGCACCCTAGCCCTAAAACATACGAAGAAGGCGATGCGGTTGTTTCTAGATAAGGAACATTAATGATGATAAGCCCAAAAAGAATCAGTATTGAAGGAACAATCAAACTTCTAAACGTGGTTTCTTTATGTTTCCAGTTGCCGTAAAACGCAATCGTTATAGGGCAAACGCCCAAGATAAGAGCGCAGATAGAAGGTGTTGCATAACGGAGCGCAAGAACAAGAAATGTGTAGTAACCAATTGTCGAAATTAAAGAGAAACAAAGAGCTCTTATCCAAATAGCGCGCGGATATCGACACGCGCCTTGCAGCTTTGATTTACAAAAGATTAAAAGTGAAATCACTCCATAAAAGAAATAACGACCAAGAACGACTTCAATAGAAGTAAAACCTCTCATAAACTGAGGAACAACAAAAATTAATCCCCAAATAAAACAAGCTCCTAAAGCATATAATATCCCCTGAAACATCGAGTTTTTCCCCATTTATCGTTCAATATTCTTTCATAGCTAGCATTGCACGATTGATTTCTCAGATTCACATCCATCGTGTCCCACTTGCCATGATCAATTTCAGAAAGACGCCAATCGACGAGAACTTTTAACGTTTTTCCATGCTTCTTAAAAAAACACTGCGCAATTTTTTCTGCAGTATCTCTACAACGCTGTAGAGGTGATGTGTAGATAACATCAACTTCAGGATACTCAACAGCCAACGCTTGTCCAACCGTTATCGCTTGATTAATGCCCTCCTCTGTCAATTGAGATGCTTCATTATTTACCTGTCCTTGAATATGCCGAACCCGTCATCAAGAGGTCCTTCGTTGCGCACTGTCTGTCCATGACGCACGCTAATCATGCGTACTTCGTTAGAATAACCCGATATCATTGCCATGAGTAAAAATCTTCCGTGCTCACAAATACGTTAAAATACAATTTTAACAAAGAACGATAACGGAAAAAAGCGTTCTTTTCAACAAGAGCTTTGTTGCTTGTAAAAAAAGCTGGAAATGACTACTATTTAGTAGTTTTTCTATGGCGATCGTAGCTCAGTTGGTTAGAGCACTGGATTGTGGTTCCAGATGTCGCGGGTTCGAAACCCGTCGATCGCCCTTCTTTCTTTCATATATCCTGATATGCTATATAAATGATCATAAAAGGGTTGTTCCATGTCCATATTACATGCGATGCTTTTAGGACTACTTCAAGGCATCACTGAGTTCTTTCCCGTAAGTTCTTCTGCTCACCTTAAAATCGTTAAATTATTATTTGAAATAGCCCCAAGCGAAAGTCAAGTTGTCTTTGATCTTGTATGTCATTTAGGAACCCTTACTGCCCTTCTTTTTTTCCTAAAAAGAGAAGTTTTTAAGTTAACAAAAGAACAACTCAAAGGATTTTTCTTTGCTTTGCTGCCTCTTGTGCCTGCTTACTTTCTTCTTAAACCACTACGTGACATGGCAAATAAACCAGAACTTCTCGGGTTCTGTCTTATCACAACAGGGGTCATTCTTTTTTGCGGCAACACGTTACGTTTTACAAGAAAAAGCACACAGTCTAAATCTGATCTTTTTGTGATTGGCGCTGTACAATCTCTCGCGCTTATTCCCGGAATTTCCAGGAGTGCTTCGACAATTTCCTGCGCGCGTATTCTCGGCTGGAATCCTAAAGAAGCTGTTCGCTTTTCCTTTCTCTTAGCGATCCCCACTATCGTCGGAGGCAACTGTTTAGAACTGCTTAAAATCGCTCTTTCAAAAGAAGAACTTGGGAGTATTTCTTTTTCCAACTGCCTTGTCGGCTTTTTATTTTCCTGCGGGATAGGGCTTATCACTGTACGTTTTGGTTTTTCTCTGTTAGAAAGAGGTTGTTTTAAACCTTTTGCCTGGTATTGTCTAATTCTTGGAACCTTATTGAGTATCTACTTTTATGGCTAAAACACAATCATCACAATCTGAAAAAAAATTCTCTCTACCGAAAGAAGCGCAAGGCCTTATCTTCTTAGGCTTATCTATCATCGCTTTTTTAAGTCTTTTGAGCTTTAAAATAGAAACAAGTAACTCTAACTGGCTAGGACTTGTCGGTTACGGCATTGGATCTGCCTTGACATTCCTCTTTGGCATTATGGCTTATGCAGTCATTGGCTTCACAAGCTGGATGGGCTGGCAACTATTATGCTATCGGCAGATCCCAAACCGTATATTCAAGATCACCTTCTTCACTATCTTTCTCATTTCATTATCCATGCTCCTTAATCTTTTAGCAGAACATGGACCTCCTCTTCCTGAATTTTTACAAAACAGAATCTACTCCGCAACGACGCTTCTGAGCTATCCCTACCCTCACAAATATGTGCGCACAAATTTAGGCGGCATCCCTCTTTACTACCTCTATCGAGATCTTCCTTCATTCAACATTCAACGGATGCTAAGCGATGTCGGTATCGGGCTTACTTTCTCAATCACAGCTTTTGTTTCTTTTATTCTCCTAATGGAGATTCAAGTTCTTCCCTACATCAAGCGTCTGCCTCACCTCGTTAAGCAACTCTTCAAAAAAAAAGAAGTTCAAGAAATAGATGATGAACCAAAAATGCAAACAGCCAATGAGATCGAAAACACGTTAACAAAACGACTTAACAGACCGATCTATACACCCGTTAAAGAACCAGAATCCCCTTCCTTTGCAAAAAAAGAAGAGGAAGATCCAACACCTGCTGCAAAAGAAAAAAAGTCTAAACTCTTTGGGTTTTCAAAACGAGATGCTGCCATCAATGCCGCAAAAACACAAACGGGCGACTTCTCAAGCTACGTTCTTCCTCCCCCATCATTGCTGACGAGTGCAAAAAAAGTAGACACCCCTTCTTTGAAAAAAGAGCTGCGCCGTCAAGCTGAAATCCTTGAAGAAACGCTCTTAAGCTTTGGTATTGAAGCTAAAGTTGGCGAAATCCACAGCGGTCCTACAATCACCTCATTTGAAGTACACCCTGCAGTCGGTGTCAAAGTACAAAAAATCAAAGCTCTTGAAAACGACATCGCGCTCAACTTACAAGCAAAATCGATCCGCATCATCGCTCCTATTCCTGGAAAAGCAGCAGTTGGCGTTGAAGTTCCCTCCCCTTATCCCCAAGAAGTTAGTTTTAAAGAAATGCTTACCAACTATCAACAAGGCGGACGCAAACTCCACATCCCTACCCTTCTTGGCAAAACAGTCAGCGGAGAGGGTGTTGTAAGCGATCTTACGAAAATGCCCCACTGCATTATCGCGGGTGCCACAGGATCTGGAAAATCTGTCTGTATTAACACAGTCATTATGTCCATCTTAATGAACGCGCGTCCTGATGAAGTGAAGTTGATGATGATCGATCCGAAAAAGGTGGAACTAACACCCTATACAGCACTTCCTCATATGATTGCGCCCGTGATTACTGAAGCTCATGGCGCCTACGCCGCCCTCAACTGGCTTGTTAAAGAGATGCAATTTCGCTACGACATTTTAAAACAGCTAGGTCTGCGCAATATCACAGCTTTTAACAACAGAAATGCGAACAAAGAGTTTGAAGCCCTTTTGAGCATCGCCGTACCAGACAAAATGTCGATGATCGTTGCTATCATCGACGAATTTGCCGATCTCATGATGGTCTCAAGCTCAGACTTAGAAACACCTATTGCCCGTATTGCTCAAATGGCACGCGCAGTTGGCATCCACTTGATCCTTGCAACACAACGACCCTCTCGTGAAGTGATTACAGGCCTTATTAAAGCTAACTTTCCCACACGTATCTCTTTTAAAGTTGCAAGCCGCATCAACTCGCAAATCATTCTTGACGAAGTCGGCGCTGAAAGCCTTCTTGGTAACGGTGACATGCTCTTTCTTCCACCAGGCAGCTCTCATTTGATTCGAGCACAAGGCGCCTATATCCGTGATGAAGACATCAACAAAGTCATCCAATTCATTTGCGACCAAGCGCCGACCCAATACTTAATCCCTTCCTTTGACGCCATGCGTAAAGAAGACTACGGTCTTTCCAAAGATGGCGATGAAGGAGGAAGAGATGCTCTCTACGAACAAGCAAAATCAATTGTGATAGATACAAATACAGCCTCTACAACATTCTTACAACGCAAACTAAAAATTGGTTATGCACGTGCCGCATCACTCATGGACGAATTGGAAGCAAGCGGCATCATCAGTGCACAAGAAGGCAGTAAGCCACGACGTGTTATCCAATCTTTATCCGATAAAAAAGCGTACTCTTATGAAGGACAAGAACAAAATACAGATGAATAAAAATCCTGATAAGGATATCGATAAACAGCTGCTACCAAGACTGCGTCTTATGGGCATCATCTTACTCATTTTCAGTTGTTTTTCTGGCTCTTATGCCTTATTCCTTCCTCTTGCATCACCTATCGACACCCCTCAAGAAATGGAGATCTCCTCAGGATTTACGATCTTAAGCAGCGATGGCAGAGTCAATGCTTATAGCATTGCCGGTATTTTTGCCTTTGTAGGGGCTTGTTGCATCGTTATTGCAAAAAAAAGGAGTTCATCATGAAAAAGATTCTTTTAGCCGACAGCTCTTGCGAACTCCTCCTTGCCCTTCAAAAACTCCCTGAAGCAAAAAAATATCATATCACAACTGCAGAAAATGCTAAAGAATGCCTTGAAAAGCTAACAAAAGAGCCGCCCGATCTTATTCTTATCGATCTTTTCTTACCCGGGATGCATGGCATTGAAATCTTAAAAAAAATCCGCTCAAATCCTAAGTTTAATCAGATAGGAGTTATCCTCTCTTCATCTGAAGCCATGTCGCAAAACTACCACGCAGCATTAAAAGCTGGCGCCAATTATTTTCTGACAAAACCTTTTCCTCTCCCCTTTTTCTTCTCTACTGTAGAAAAGTTTTTTGCAGGAACGCTTCATCCAGAATCATTTGTTAGCGGAGAATCAAGCGTCATTGAAGGAGAACATTGCTACCTTCCAAAAAGATACCATCCTGATGAATACATCAAATTCTGGGGCACACGTGGCTCTAACCCCGTTTCTGGACCAGAATATGTCCGCTATGGAGGAAATACTGCCTGCTTAGAAATTCGTTATGGCAATGACCTCGTGATCATCGATGCAGGAACAGGCATTCATCCCTTAGGCAATTCTCTTATGCATTCCGACATCAAAACCATCCACCTCATCATCGGCCATACCCACTGGGATCATCTTACAGGCTTCCCTTTCTTTAATCCCATCTATCACCCAGACAAAACCATCTACATCTACGCGCCCGTCGGTTATGAAAAAACGACGCATGAGCTCTTTACTGACATGCTCGGCTACGCTTTTTTTCCTGTGCGCCTTGGGGATATCCAAGCAAAAATTATCTTTCGCGATCTGCGCGATTCTGAAACAATCACAGTCGGCAACATCAGCATATCAGCGCACTATGCACATCATCCAGGATCTACACTCTGCTTTAAAATTCAGGCCGGTGACAAAAAAATAGGATACGCAACCGACAATGAAGTTCTTATGGGATACCATGGATCTCCAAACGCCATCACCCAAGAAGACCCTCGTCTTGAACCTCATAAATCCCTCATTACATTTTTTCAAGACTGTGCACTTCTCATCCACGAGGCGCAGTACACTCCCCTTGAGTACCAGGAAAAAGTAGGGTGGGGGCATTCTTCCATTTCTAATGCAGCAATCCTGATAAAATATGCAGGTATAAAAGACTGGATCGTTACACACCACGACCCGAATCACACAGATACAGATCTCTACAACAAAATCCACCTGCATCACGACATCATGCGTGAATGCAATATCCCTTGCGAAGTGCGCATGGCCTTCGACAGCATGACCCTCTCTCTCTAAAAGAAAATGGGAGTGCTGGGAATATCTTGCAAAGCGATGCTGACGGGGATGGCGGTGTTTAAAGCTGTAGTTGCCGATTTAAGAGCAATCTCATGAGCATTACACTCGCTTGAAAGATGCGCTAGATGGACGTGTTTAAGATTTGCGTGATGAAGCTCTTGCAAAAGAGAAGCGCATTGTTCATTAGATAGATGCCCCTGACGACTTAAGACACGCTGTTTATACACCATCGGACGGTTGCAGGAATGCACCATGGAAACTTCATGGTTCGATTCGAGATAAAGATAATCACAACCCTGAAGCTGACTTGAAACAAGCGTTGTTGCAAACCCAAGGTCTGCGCAAAAACCAAGCTTAAGGTCAGAAGTTTTGATCGTAAATGCTACAGGATCGATCGCATCATGCTGAATGCTGAATGGATGAATTTCCATTCCACCAAACTCGAACGTTTCACCTGTTGAAAAAATCTTAAATTTTGGGCACTCATGCAAAAAATCATATATAGCCTTTGCTGTGTCCCCATTTGCAAATACAGGAATTCCCATCCTACAGCCAAGCACCTGCAAGCCGCGGATATGATCAATATGTTCATGCGTTACTAAAATTGCATCGATCTCACTCAAATCAACATTGATTAACGCTAGTCTCTCTTTGATTGCACGACCACTTAAACCTGCATCGATCAGAATTTTCGCCTCTTTAGTTCCCACATAAATGCAATTGCCTTTCGATCCCGATGCTAAAGGACAAAATCCGTACATATCATTTCCGTTGTTACAGAAAAGCTACCACGTTCATGAGAAATTTACAACGCACGAAAGCACAAAAAAAATCACAGATTAAAGCTTTCTTCCCTTTCTTCCAGCGCCGTCGTAATTGTAGGTTGTGAGGTGCCCTTCTTTGTCGATACATGACAGAATCACCCCACGTGAATTTATTCTCCATATTCATTCTCTTCATATTTCTCCAAATATTTTTCAGGAATTTCAATATCTTTACCTCCAACATATTCCACAGTATAAATCCATTCACCTATATTAGATTTATACTTATCTGCAAGAAACGTAGTTTTAATTTTTGTCATCCCACAAACCGATACAATTTCTCCTGGATGAAAATTTTTGGGAGCCACGCCTTTTATTTTTACCGATTGTCCCCAATCAAATTTATTATTACTCATAAACAATACCTTCTTATTTAATTGGCAACCAAGGTGTTCCATCAGGATTTGTAACGCCCGGCACATGCCCATGAGGCTCTCTCCCTCGAATATCTTTTTCTCTAGCATGGCCTCCCCCATCTTTTCTTACACCTGTAGAAACACAATTGAATCCATTTCCCATCCCTCGTTCCTTCTGCTTGATACCCTTGAGGTATTTTAATAGCATTACCAAACGCATCAACAACTATAGTATCTTGATCAACTGCCCCTTCAAAAGGATTTGTATTAATCTTCACGTCCTCTTCATCAGACAGTTCAGACTTTCTTAAAAAATCTGCATAATCTTGAGCCGGAGAATAATTATCAATTCTTTGATTAAATACTTCAACAGCTTTGTAGCCAACATAAGTGACTGTTGCTGCGGCAGCTGTATAAACGGCCGTAGTGATAATAGTTGTTAAAGATGGAAAAATGAGTCCTGCACCCCATATGAGAAGAGGAATGGCAAACTCTCCGTTAAGATCTGTGTAGCGGAAAGGGTTGTTGTAGACGTACTGGTAGAAGTTGGTGCTGTCGATGAAGCCGGCGGGGTCTGTTGTGAGCCATCTGGCGAGCTCGGGGTCGTAGTAGCGCTTGCCGAAGTAGATGAGGTTTGTTTCCAGGTCGAATCTTTTAGAAGCGTAGCGCCAGGGGTTGAAGAATAGTTCGTGGGAGCTCAGCTCTTCTCCGAAGGCTGTGCATGTATACTTAGCTGCAAGTTTTTTCGTTGTGGGATCGACAAGTCCGCAGATATTATGATGGGCATCGAAGATGGGAGCGAAGGGTCTATTTTCAAGCTCGATTGCTGCGATGCCGACTTTCAAGTTTTTTTGGCAGCCGCATGGGGTGACAGCGCCGATCTCTTCTTCGCCATCATAAAGGTAACGCTCAATTTCAGCAGAGCTATTTCTGATGAGCCGGCGCCCTAGTGGATCGTAAAGAAACGTGATTGTTGATGCACTGGAGGTTACTTGTTGAAGGCGATTGAGTGCATCGTAGGAAAACGTGAAATCCTCTTTTGTGGTCATGTTACCACGATCATCATAAGAGAAAGAATTACTACCGAGGGATTCTAATTCATTTAAGGGATTGATCTCTGCTGCTACCTCATTTTTCTTGATGCGATTGTAAAGGGCATCCTCATGACCAATTTCCTCCCACGTAGAATCTTCGCAAACTAAATCATTAGCACTCTTAACTTTCATATTTTTTTATAATTCAGGTCTCAATTAAATCAGGAATATTTTCCCACCAAATTTTTTTAACTTCAATCTGAATAACTGAAAATTCGTTTACTTCCGGACCAGGAGGAAAATTTGCCCAATCTATCGACAATTCAACAAAATTTTCTGCAATTTCAAAATCAAAAATTTTCCCTCTGTCGTACATCTTTTTCAGTATCCCTATAAAAGGCTTCTCATTTATTTTAATAGCTAAAATTCCTTCAAGATGTAACTTTCCTTGAATACTGCTGTCTTGAGAAAGAATAAGTTCATTAGAAAAATCCTCTTCATCCACTTCTGCACTTGCCATAGATATGGCAAGTGTATCTTTTATATGTTGAATATCCATAATTGAACCGTCATGAAAAAAAGCTGCGTACTTCGCAATATTCATAAAACCAAACTCTGTAAAAATTATTCCCACCAAACCCAAGAAGGCGGATATAAATGCGAAGGCTCGCTCCGATCCGCAACCGGATTACCTTCTGAGTCTAAATACCAATCATGGTTTCCTGTTTTATTAGGATTAGGTCGATGATAATGATCATACCCTTTATGTCCAGGATATCCCGGCTTTCCTTGATCATACTCTATAATTTCGCCGGTACGCTGATCCTTGAATTTATGATGTCCTCTAGCCTTAGCATCAGGATGACTAACATCTTCTAAATTAGGATCATTAAAAGGATCTATAGGAAGAGTCTCATCTACTCCACCTTTCTTTTTTCTATCCATCTTAGACGAGGCTTCTAAATCTTTTATACTTCCCCACATAGACGCAGTTGGTGGCCATACCTCATCATAAGCAGATGAACGAGCATCGTAATTATTAGCAAATTCTACTGCCTTATAGCCGACGTAAGTGACTGTTGCTGCGGCAGCTGTATAAACGGCCGTAGTGATAATAGTTGTTAAAGATGGAAAAATGAGTCCTGCACCCCATATGAGAAGAGGAATGGCAAATTGTCCATTAGGATCCGTGTAGCGGAAAGGATTGTTGTAGACGTACTGGTAGAGGTTGGTGCTGTCGATGAAGCCGGCGGGGTCTGTTGTGAGCCATCTGGCGAGCTCAGGGTCGTAATAACGCTTGCCGAAGTAGATGAGGTTTGTTTCGGGATCGAGTCTTTTGGAAGCGTAGCGCCAGGGGTTGAAGAATAGTTCGTGAGAGCTCAGCTCTTCTCCGAAGGCTGTGCATGTATACTTAGCTGCAAGTTTTTTCATTGTGAGATCGACAAGTCCGCAGATATTATGATGGGCATCGAAGATGGGAGCGAAGGGTCT
>JAZKBL010000014.1:25449-29347 GCA_040388665.1 Chlamydiota bacterium | reverse complement strand
TTGTAGTAAAGTTTGTAGTTTTCCATTGGTGGCGGTGAATAAGTTCCTCCCGGATACCAGATATTATATTGTTCATTTGGTGTATCAAAACCACTTGGAACGAACACAGCTCCATTTAAAGGAGCGTTGATTGAATTGAGCATTGGATCTGCTGTATAGATTCTCAACTCGCTACCGGAAGCATTTACAAGAGAGTTGGTTCCTAAGTTAAAAGCTCCCATTCCAATCATTGGCATCGTATTGTCCTGATCGACAACAAGGGTCACATTACCGCTTGCCAACATAGTCGAAAAATTTTCAACTGCTGCTACAGAGGCATTCGAGATAAAAGTAATATCATTTCCTGCTTCAATAAGAGTATTAGAAGCGCCAAAAGTGGTAGCTCCAGTATGGCCAATACGTGCTTGAGAATTAGCACCAACTGTACCCCCTGTTAACGTAATATCATTCATAGCTCCTAATGCTATAACAGTAATATCACCGCTAATTGTTCCACTCGTAGCTGCATGTCCAATCTGCGCTCTAGCATTTGTTCCAGTCGATCCTGTGATATTCACATCTGCTCCGATCGAGGTAAACGTAATAGCTCCAGAAAGAGTTACTCCAGCAGTTGCCGGATTGCCGTGCCCAATCAACGCATAAGCTCCTGTATTCGTCCCGCCTAAAACAGTTAAAGATCCTCCGATCGAGTTGAAATTAAAATTACCAGAAGCTGCGGCAAGATTTCCTCCTATCTGCGCGAAAGAATTCATTCCGCTACCACCTTGAACAAGAAGGTCTCCCACAAGATTAAATGTCGCATCTTGGGTACGGAACATAACACGAGAAGGAAGACTAGCTCCGGCACCTCCAATAACTTGCATGTTATTATCAGCTGTGACCGTCAATATTCCAGCACAATCGATAAGACCTCCTCCATCGATCGAAATACTTGTAGTTGCAGAACCTGTCGTATTTCCTGTAATCGAAATGTTTGCGCTCGATGACGAAATTCTACTTGAAGGAAGACTGCTTGAAATACTCGTAACTTGGACACCAATACATTGACTTCCAGGACCAGCAGTTCCCGTAATTGAAATGGGATTCGCACCAAGACCTGTACTTAAGACAGCACCAACGGCACTGATATTAACCCCTGCAAATTGTGCTCCGCTACCAACAACAGTGCCGCTAATTGTAATCGCACCAGTACTAGTCCGTATTGTACTTGCATTCATGTTCGTACCATCAGCACCAGTAATAATGACTCCTTGACAATTGTTAGACCCACTATCGGAAAGACCAGTTATTTGAATATCTGCAGAAGTTGTGGTAACTGCAGCGCCACCAGAGCATATAACGCCAACACTGCCATCTCCCATACAGTGAGATGTTCCATTTAAAGTAATTAAACCAGACACAGAAGAAACAACACTTGGAAATCCTCCAATAACAATCCCTTCATTGCGCCCAATTCCCATCATAGCTGTTCCATTAAAAGTAATGGTTCCAGTACCTGATGAAACCACTGACCCCCCATTTTGCAATTCTACCCCAGTATTAAAATCCCCAGCTCCCGGAACAACACCTGTTAAAGTAATAGAACCAGATCCAAGAGATCGTACAAGTCCAGAAGTAAATATAATGATCCCATCAGCCCCCACAGCAGATGCATTTGAAGACCCAGTTCCTTGTATAATAATATTCCCCGAGGTCGTGCTGGTGATCGTCCCTCTAACAAACAATCCATCACCTAAAATACCTCCGCCAACACCTGTTAAATTAATGGCTCCCTGAGACGTTGTAAGAATGCTTCCAACTTGAAAGTTAATCCCTTCGCTTGTAGATCCCACCCCCCCCTGTCCCATCATGGTAACATTTCCACTTCCTGTCGTAATCACTCCTGTGCCTGTAATAACAATCCCATCATCAGTAACTCCTAGAGTACCTCCTGTTCCGGTTAATAAAATATTTCCGCTATTCGTTGTAATACTTCCACCAAATGTAATTCCTGCAAAAGATGCACTCCCAATCCCATCTGCCGTCATTTCAAGAACGTCCATTGAAGTTGCGGTGGTGCTACTGATGACAACTCCTGAAGGACATGTAATTAATCGAGATGCATGAAAGGTAAGTTTAGTAGCATTGGGCCAAGTGATATTGACAGTACTGTTAAAAGTGATATTACCCGGCGATATTCCAGCGCCCTGAGAAGCATCGACAATAACATTTCCTCCTGCCAATGCGCTTATAATTTGAGAATCAGAAACTGAACCTGATGCCGAACCGTTACCGCAAAAATTATTAGCACCGCAAGCGCCTCCCGGCATTAATGTTCCCGATCCTGCGGAGTCAATGATAGTTATATTGGTAGGATCCATAAGAAGCGTACCGGGAAGACCGCAGGGCGCAAGAGCATTTGTAAATCCCTCGTAGAGATAATGACCTTTACTTGATACCTCAGCAAATCCTCCATTCCCGCCAAGAGGTCCACCCTGAACTTCTATCAATCCTAAAAATGAAGTGCCTTCGTCTGACCATATAACAACTGTTCCTCCTTCACCATGATGAAGAGCATTTGCAGTGATTTTTGCTTCCTTATCGATATAAACGTAACGAGCATTCGAAATGTTAGGGTCTTTGCCTTGTAATCCTCCTCCAATATATATTGTACCTGGATTGAAATTCCCACTCACATCAATACTCATATCTCCAATAAGCGCTATCGTTTCACCTAAAACACGCACCTCGCCCTGGGGAGCTGAGATCGTCCCTGAAGATATCACATCGCCTTGCTGGGCAATTAAATAAATTCTTCCATTTTTTTCTTGAGAAGCCATTGCATCGATACTTCCAAAGTTGGATACAGAACTTCCTTTGAGATAGACATCTCCTTCTCGTGCTATAATTTTACCGAAATTGATAACAGGAGAACCTCCTTCAGTTGCAAATTTAAGAAGGTATTCGTCTAAAAGATCGAAGCTAGAAGCAATAAAGCCTGCTGTATCGATAATGGCCGACTCTCCAACCAGAACCCCTTTGGGATTAATAAGGAAAACCTGTCCGTTAGCTTCAAGCTTGCCAAAAATTTCACTAAATTCTCCACCCATCACACGATTAAGAACAGTAGAATCTTTACTGGGCATGTTAAAACGAGTAATTTCATGTTTTTTGATAGAAAAAGAATCCCAATGCACAACTGCGCATTTACCAGTCGTAACTTGAACCGTAGATGAATCAGGAAAAGAAATATCCGCCTCTCCTGACATTACGTGAAATCCTTCCGGATTTGCAAATATATTTCCCATTGCAAGAAGCGTGATTGCCTCAAAAAACCGTAATCCTATTTTCATAGCTATGTCTCTCCTGTAATTATATTAAAATGTTTAATCATCGACAGATTTTTAGTAAAGTTATTTTGAATGAACAAGCGTTCAAACACCTAATCTTTACCCACAAGCCGCATGATTTTTTTATTTTTGAAAACGATCTAGAATAAGAAAAGGATGAGTAAGGACATTAAGATGAAAAGGTTCATTAACTGTTTTTGTACAGCCTTTATCTTGAAATGAGGTACGCACACGGTAACTCTTAATTCCTTTAGGAACGTCAAGCTGAAAAGTCCGTATTGATTGTGGACGGATAATCACTTTTTGGAGCATTTTTTTGGACCACTCAAGATCGATCTCATCACCCGAGCTTGTCTTGAGATTTAAATACCTACCAGAATGAAATTCTGTAGGTAAACAAGGAAAAAGAGTTAAAATACCTTCATTCTCTTGAAAAAAAAGAGCTCGAATCAATCGTGCACTTTCTTTTAAAAGAGCGTGAACTGGAAATTGAGGATCAGCATGACCTTTTACAAGCCCTTGAAATAGAGTATCAGTAACTCTTGGAACGAGCATGTCGTAAAATCCGG
>JAZKBL010000014.1:23383-25439 GCA_040388665.1 Chlamydiota bacterium | reverse complement strand
TTTTTTGGAGGTTTCTAGGTGGATTCTACTAATTTTTCTATCTTGCAATAACTTGCCTAATTTAAAAAAAGCATCATAGACGTTTTCTTTATCTTTTGCTTTTATCTTTCCCTCACAAACTTGAAGCAATGCAGGAGTTCCTGTAGAACATGGAATAAAAGGGATTTCAGGAAGATGGCTTGCACTTTTAAGCCATAAAGGGAAAACTTCTTTAAGATCAGAACGTCTTTTGATCATTTCAAAGTCTTGCGCTTTGTGCATCCCTAAAGAAAGTCTCTCATAATTAGATACTCCTTGTAAAGAACTATGAGGAATAAAAATAGGTTCTTTTAGAATCGGAAATTTTTCAAAACGAACATAAATACCAAACTCTTCTTGGATGATCGTATAACGGATATAACCATTTTGAGCATGTCCATAAACAGAAATTTTTCCCCATTCTAGATCCTGCTCTACGGTAAATCCGCGCACAGGACCTTCTATTTCAAGTTCAATATCAAGAACACCCTGAATGCGTAAAAGGGAAGGGAAAACTTGAACAATCGCTGTGCTTTTTGGCAAAGGACAACAAATACCCGGAACATGAGAAAAAGGTTTTAGTCTCTCAGCAATTTTAATCGACATGACCAATAAGCCCTTCAGGTGTATTAGAAACAAATGTAACTTCTATAAGATCGTTCGATCTAAAATGCGTTCCAGGAATCAACACCTGCAAAAAGTTCTCTGTATGCCCTGAGAAAAAGCCTGGACGTTCTTCAGCCTCGATAAGCACACTCATTTTTTTCCCGACATACTCTTGACGAAGAGAAAAAGAAATCTCTTCAGCTTTTCTAAGAAGAAGAGCTTTTCTCGCAGCCATTACATCTTGCGGTACTTTATTTGGATAGAGAGAAGCTCTCGTTCTTTTTCTATCGCTATAGGGAAACATATGCACTTTGGCGAATTTAACTAGATCCATCATTTCAAGCGTCTCTTGAAAATCAACCTCTGTCTCTCCGGGAAAACCAACAATGATGTCTGTTGTAAATGTAAATTCAGGCTCTCTAGAGCGCAAATACTCGATCGTATCAATAAAAATCTGGCGCGTGTACTTACGGTTCATTCTTTTTAAAATCACATTAGATCCCGATTGAAGAACAATGTGCATCGATGGACAGCACGTTTTACCCCCCAAAATAGCATCAACAAGTTCCTTATCCACTTCATCCGGATCAATCGAAGAAATGCGTAGTCGCTTTAATCCTTCAATCTCGTCTACAGCGCGCACCAAATCAACAAGACGCAGGCGCGGCTCCCCCTCAACGGGCGCGCCGTCAAAATCCCCGATATTAACGCCTGTTAAAACAATTTCTTTATAACCATTCGCAATGAGAGTATGAACCTCTTTAAGGATGTCAACAAGTCTGCGCGAGCGGGACCTTCCCCTTGTATAAGGAATAGTACAATAGGTGCAATAGGACTCGCAACCATCTTGGACTTTGACAAAAGCGCGTGTATGAGCAGCAAAATGCTCGATCGCAAATTCAGGGACTTCCATGTCTGGAAAAATAAGGGAAAGAAGATCCTCTTTTTGCTTATTAGGGATAATGTCAGTCACCCCTTCAATTTTAGCAATTTCATCCTTATAATTTTCAACAAAGCATCCTGTTACAACAAGCTTAGAACCAGGGTTTTGCAGAGCGAGCTTCCGAATTTGGTGACGAGAAGAACTGTCCGCTGAAGCTGTCACGGTGCATGTATTTACGATGCAGAGATCAGCCGCCTCCCCTTCGCCCGCCGGGACATAACCCATCGCACGCAGTTGGTCGGTATAAGCTTGCGACTCATACTGATTTGTTCGGCATCCGAGCGTTGCTACTTTGTACTTTTTTTTCTCCATAAGAATGCTGAAGATTGTGCCACAACAGCCCCGCAATATGCAATAAAACAATTGCGCAATAAATGAGCATCTCTTAAGATTCTCGCGTCAGGCTATTACGACAATTGTACAAACAGGTGAACGATGAGTATTTCTTTAGACACACAACTTGCTACCCCCCCCCATCAACTTTTTTCT
>JAZKBL010000014.1:16772-23364 GCA_040388665.1 Chlamydiota bacterium | reverse complement strand
GAAGGTATGAAACTCTTAACTGCAGCTTTAGACTCATTAAACCCACCCGAAAAGTCTAATCAATTTTTTACAATCACCTTGTCTGATCTTGAGCACAAACCCAAACCTGAATTAACGAATGTCCGTAGTTTAGCAGGAAACCTAGCCGTCAATGTAGAATCTTCAAAACACAAAGAAGTGGATGGCTATCTTGATTTAAAAGAAAAGGCAATTAAAGACGTTGAAAAAATGCACGACTTTCTAACTGCCATGAAATCATGCATCGATGAAAAAAACACCATCATTCAAATGGATAAAGAGCCTCACCGCACCTACGTTGATGAAATGCGCGCAGTGTTTGGAGAAAAATTCTTCGCGACCGGAATCTATACTTGGAAAGGCAAAGAAAAGATTGAAGGCTTAAGAGAAAGTCTTTTTAATTGCATTCAAGATAGAATGGCGCAAGTCAATATCTACGACATGCGCGTTGCTAACATTTTAGAGCAGATCAAACAGATGCTGGATTCTTTGCGCAAAATCGCAGAGATGGAACAACACTCTGTTGACGGCATCATCAGAAAATCATCTAAAAACTCTACATAATTATGATGCAAGAGGAAGAAAAAACCTACACTCTTGGCTATAAACTCTATGAAGAAGGTTGCTATAAAGATGCCGCTTCTTTGTTTACAACACTTGCGCTCAAGGATCCTTTTGAAGAAGCTTACTGGCGCGGCCTCGCTTCTTCCAAACAAATGGCAGGCAAATATGAAGAGGCACTCCATGCTTGGAGTGTTGTCGCTCTTTTAGAAGAAAAAGATGGCACGTCCCATTTCCATGCAGCCGAATGTCTCTTTGCGCTTCATGATCCAAGCGAAGGAAAAAAAGCACTGATGCTCGCAGAAGAAAAGCTTAAAAAAACAGACCCCTTGCAGAAAAAAATTCAGTTTTTAAGAGAATATCATGACATCAAAAATTGAAAACACTCTTTTATCTCCCTTCGAACTTATTTCTCAAAAGCCTTACACAAAAGCGCCTGCTGAGCCACTCCCTCCAGAATCTGCCTTAATCACAAAACCAACACTCAGCTTGAACCCAATGTTTCGGTATCTAAAAGTTAATGCAGCAGCAACGAAAGTTGCAGAAAATGTCATGGAATACAACATGAACGAGGTAGAAGAACACAGAAGCATGCTTGAACATTTAAGAGCTGATCAAGTTGAAAGACTGCAAGAGTCGATCAAAGCCCAAGATTTCAACGGATTCTTTAGTATACTTGCTAAAATTGGAAGCGTTATCCTCACAGCCCTTTCAGCAATTACAGGTATTGTCCTCATCGGCTCAGGTGGTGGGGTTCTTGTGACTGCTGTCGGTGCTACCATCGTTGCGGCAGCGCTTCTTTCAGGAGCCAACCTTCTTCTAGAGGAGAGCGGTGGCTGGGATTTTATCTTGAGCAAACTGATTCAAGACAACGACGCTTTAAGACGTAAAGTACGCGTTTTCCTCCCAGCTGCCATTGGCACTCTTTCCGGCGCATTAGGAATTGCAGGGATGATCAGCGGATGGGGAGCGCTTAATACAGCGGGTAGAGCTCTTACAATCATACAAACAGCTGCCAATTTTGCCGCCGCAATCACCATGGCCTCTAAAGGAATTCATAGCGCACAAGTCGCCTCTACCGACGCCGAATATACACGCATTAGTCATGAACTCTCAAAAAATGAAGAACTGTTAAACGAGCTCATCAACCGTTTTATGGTTCCACAAAAATACATCAGCAGAGAACTACAAAACGCATCAAGAATTATAACATTACAAAGCAGGTAAATCTCATGGGCGTTACAAAAATTTCCCCAGAAACTCAAGCCTTAAGCCTCAATAACTTTCTTCAAGTAGATGCAGAATTAGAACCCATCAAAGCACCAGTTGAAACTGAAAATGAAGATACAGGCTCCGACTTCTCTAAAGAAGCTGCATTGCTGTCTCTTAAAGACCTCACACCCGCAGCATCCATAGAAAAGCCAGATATCGAAAAAGATATAGACAATCTCCCCCTCCTGCAAAAACTACTGCTACAGCTTGAAATGATTATTCCAATTCTTATTAAACTTGAACATGGACAGAAGTTAACACAGCAAGAAGAAATGGATTTGATGTCCTCTTTTAGCGAATCCAAAATTAATAGCATCTATTTTGGAGGCGTACTCTCCTTCGGCGGCAGTATGCTCGGAGCTGCAGTAAGCGTCCTTGCAGGAAAAGAAGCAGGCCAACTCACCCAAGGCGTCATTCAAGGTATCTCATCACTTGCAGAAGGTAGCAGAGAAAATGCATCATCCAAATACACAAGAGAGCAAATGAAGTACCAGGAAGTCGGAGACGTACGTAAAGGTGCAGAGCGACTCTACGCAACACTCATGGATGCAGTCAACCGCGCTGACTCGCTCGGCCACCTAAAAATGTAGATTGCTAATTTGACCCGAATGGAGAGATCGTTTACACTGAGATTTGCAGAGTGAACATTTTATATTCGGGTTACCCTCCAAATGGATGAAGATGACACCTCGGTATTGTCCTGGTGCTACAGCAAGCTCTCCTTCTTTGCGGCAGTTGGCGAATACGTCCAGCTGATTTTGAATACAGTCAGAGCGACCATTTATAGACCTCCATCCTTTTCTCTTATTTTCAAACAGTTTTACGATGTTGGCGTAGCCTCTCTTCCTGTTGTCGCAATTACAGGTTTTTCTACAGGTCTTGTCCTTGCAGCGCAGTCTTTCTATCAACTCTCCGACAAAGGCTTATCAGGGGTTGCGGGGATTATGGTGGGTAAAGCGATGATCACCGAGCTCGGACCTGTTCTCACAGCTTTCATGGTAACAGGACGTGTTGGGGCTGCGATGTGCGCTGAGCTTGGCACGATGAAGGTTTCCGAGCAAGTAGACGCCCTCCAAACAATGGCTGTAAATCCCTTGCGCTATTTAGTAGCCCCAAGACTCATCGGCGGAATGCTCATGATGCCTCTTCTTACCATCTTTGGCATTATCATGGGGATTTTTGGTGGTTATCTCATTGCCGTTCATTTTTTTGGAATGGCGCCCTCTGATTATTTCGATCCGATGCCCATTCATATCACTATTTTCGATGTGATTACAGGAATTGTTAAAGCATTTCTCTTTGGCGTTTTCATCATGACCATCTCTTGCTACAAAGGCATGAAAACATCTGGCGGCGCCGCAGGAGTTGGAGAATCTACAACCAATAGTGTCGTTATCAGCTACTGCTGCATCCTCTTAAGCGACTTCTTTATTACAGTTGCCCTTAACGTCTTTAGAGAGGAGATTTCAAAGTATCTATGATTGAAATCCGCGATTTATGGAAACGTTTTGGAAAACTCCAAGTACTAGCAGGTATGGATCTCGATGTTAAAAGCGGAGAGACTTTAGTTGTATTAGGCCCCTCTGGCGTCGGCAAAAGCGTACTTCTAAAACATATCATCGGCATATTGGCCCCAGATAAGGGAAGCATTAAAATCGATGATCTCGAAATCACAAATTTAAGTCCTACAGAAATCTTAAAAGCTGTAAAAAACATGGGGATGCTCTTTCAGGGAGCTGCCCTCTTTGACTCAATGAACATTGAAGAAAATACAGCATTTTACCTAACACAGCACGGAAACAGAAAAACAGGAAAACATTACAGCCATCAAGAAATTAAAGGCAAAGTATCAGAAGCTCTTGAAATGGTAGGTCTTGAAGGAACGCAAAAAAAAATGCCCTCTGAACTCTCTGGAGGGATGCGCAAGAGAGCCGGTCTTGCCAGGCTCATTGTTTATCGTCCTCAACTTCTCCTTTATGACGAACCAACTACAGGCCTTGATCCCATCACAGCCATGCAGATCAATGAACTTATCGTCAAAACACAAGCAGAGTTGAAAGGAACTAGCATCGTTGTCACCCATGACATTATTTCAGCCCTTTATGTTGGTGATAGGCTGGCTCTTTTTAGAGACGGCAAAATTGCACACATCGCAGAACCTGATCCCTTTTTAGAAATAGATGATCCCCTCATTGTTTTTTTGCGTAAAATGATGTCAGAAGATCCAAGATCCTTTAAATCTCAAAGAGCATCTAATAATAAGGAGTTTAAGCTATGAGAGAACAAATAAAAAACATGCTCGTTGGAGTATTCGTTCTCGGTGCATGCGCCCTTCTTGTCTCTCTCATCATGTTTCTTAAACCAAATGTTGGTGACGGCAAACAAACTATTTATGTTAGGTTTACAAATATCAACAACATCAACGTCGGAACAAGGGTCCTTTTTGCAGGTAAAGCAGTTGGAGAAGTTGAAGCAATTGAAGTGATTAAAGATGCGAGAGAACAAAAAACCGACAGTCAGAATCAGGTATATTATTACCAATTGACTCTAGAAATAGACTCAAGCGTAAAAGTCTACACAACCGACCAAATATCTCTTGAAACCTCAGGATTGCTTGGCGAAAAATCTGTATCCATCATCCCTAGAAAACCGCCTAAAGGGATTACACCTAAACTCATTACCACGCAGCCAGCATATGGTAATTCTATAGATCCTATCCAAAGTGCTTTTCATGAACTAAGCACCCTTGCCAGTACCATGGAAGGAACATTTGACGAAGTGACTCTTTGGATCCAAAGATATGGACAAACTGTAGGATGTGCCATTGAATCCGCAGGTGACATGATGAAAGAACTCCATAAAACAATTGCCTGTGCAAACGAAATGGATATTATCGGCGATATCAAAATCACAACAACAAATCTTGCAGCTACCATGCAACAAGTTCATTCTGCCATGACAGAGCTACGAGACAAAAAAGTATTTAGCAACATCGCATCTGTCGTAGATAATATCAATACAACAACAAGCGATATTGTAAATGGTAAAGGCGCTCTTGGAAAAATCATCGCAAGCCCTGATCTGTATCTCAAAGTGACAGATATCATGAATAAAGCTAATACTCTCATGAACGATATCAATCATTATGGCATTCTTTTCCATCTTAATAAAAATTGGCAGCGCATCCGCCTTCAAAGAGCAAATCTTCTTAATACTTTAAATACTCCTGAAAGTTTCAAAAATTATTTTGAAACCGAAGTTGACCAAATCAATACCTCTATGGAAAGAATCTCAGAACTTGTGCATAAAGCAGAACAAAGCCCTCGAAAAGAAAAAATCATGCAGAGCGATCCTTTCAAAAAAGATTTTGCAGAATTAATGCGAAGAGCCGATGAACTCTCAGAAAACTTGAAGCTATTCAACGAATCACTTACAGAACAAATAGGGAACTAAGTTTAATGCATCCACCTCCTTATTCTCATCTAGCTAAGGGAACATTGATGATCGCAAGCCCTGAAATCGAAGAAGGATTTTATTTCCGCAGCGTCATGCTCATTTGCGAACACAGCGCCATCGGTTCTTTTTGTCTCATCATCAATAAACCGATTGAAATACAGCTTCCCGAAGATATTTTAAACCCAAAAGATATCGTGAACCCCGATGTGCAACTACGCGCAGGAGGCCCTCTACAGCAAAGTCAGATGATGCTTCTACATTCCTCAAACAAGCTTTCGGGACAAATAGTGCATGTTTGCGAAGATGTTTATCTTGGGGGTGATCTTCAGTTTCTTCAAGAATCAGCTATGAACCCTCACGGACCTCACCTGCGTCTTTGTTTCGGATATTCAGGGTGGGGAACAGGGCAACTCGAAAGAGAGTTTCTTTCCGGAAATTGGTTTTTACATAAAGCCACTGCAAGTCATGTTTTTGAAATTCCACCGGAAAAACTCTGGCAAACAACTCTAAGACAAATGGGCGGCAAATATGCCACCCTATCAATGATCCCCGAAGACCTCTCTTTAAATTAAACTTTGAAGAAAGGTTGGCCAGGTTTTGGCATGTGATGACCGGGAGACGGTGCACCTGCTGGAATTTCTTTCGGAACTTCACGTCCTTCACAGATAGCCTTTGCCTTCTCTCTCCACTTTTCAACAGCTTCAACAAAAACAGGAGCAAAACGGCGTAAAGCAGAAGCGTCCGTACCTACACCCATTTCCAAAACTGCGTGCATCAGAATCAATTCTTCAGGAACAGCAACACCTACGCCGCCGCCTGCCATTTGACCACCGAGCATCGCGCCTTCAAGAATAGCTTCATATAGAGAAAGACGAATTTTTGAATCTTTAGGTAATCCATCTAAAATGGGCGAGTAAAGATAAAGACGATCGGAATTAGGTTCAAACGTAATATGAAGGGAAAAAGTATTATCTATTCCCAAAATACACGTATGATTTTCATCAAAGGCTAAATCTAAATTAAGCTCTTTGCCGAATTCTCTGAGATTGGCTTTTGCATTTTCCAGTGACATGTATATGTCCTCCTTATAGGGGGGTAATTTATTTTTTAGTCATAGAACGAGTATTCGACTTGATCAAAAGGAGTTTCTCAATGACTCCAAAAAATTGCAATAAAAATCAGATCTCGCCGTCACAGCTATCTATATTAGATATACTTTAGTATACAGAGGTTTCTTTCCATTTTCAAGCATAAATATATTTCAATTTTATCAAGCATCCTCTAC
>JAZKBL010000014.1:0-16762 GCA_040388665.1 Chlamydiota bacterium | reverse complement strand
ATGAATGATTGTAAGATAACCCAGGGCCTTCCCAAGCCTCTTGGCGTCACGCAAGATGCAAGAGGAGGATGTAATTTTGCTCTTTTTTCAGAGCACGCAGAAAATGTTACTCTCTGCCTTTTCTCTCCAAAAGAAAAATTTCCATTTCTTGAAGCTCCCATGAAAAAAACGGAAAATATTTGGCATCTACACATCAACAAAGTCCCTTTTCCTTGCGAATACGCTTACCGTATTAAGGATCACTATCTTCTTGACCCTTATGCAAAAGAAATAGAAAGTTCACATCTTTGGGATGCAGCAAAAGATGAGTATTTCCCTAAAGGAATTCTTTCACAACCTGTCATTTTTTCTTGGAAAGGAGAAAAAAAACCAAATATCCCTTTTGAAAATCTCATTATTTATGAAATGCACGTGCGCGCATTTACTAAAGATCCCTCTAGCAAAGTCTCTCATCCAGGGACATTTTTAGGTGTTATCGAAAAACTACCCTACCTTAAAGAACTTGGTATTAACGCAGTTGAGCTCATGCCTCTTTGTGAATTTAATGAAAGCGAATATGACAAAGAAGATCCCACAACACATACTCCCTTGTATAACTTTTGGGGCTATTCGACCATTAACTTCTTTTCTCCAATGAACCGCTATGCTGAAGAAAAAACAATCCAAGAATTCAAAACAATGGTACTCGAACTACATAAACATGGCATCGAAGTGATCCTTGACATGGTCTATAACCACACAGGTGAGCACGGCCTTTCTTTTCGTGGTATCGACGATAAAGTCTATTACATGCATAACAAAGAAGGAAATCCCATTGATTTTACAGGCACAGGCAACACCTTTAACTGCAACCACCCTGCTGTCATCCCCTTTATCCTTGATTCTCTCCGCTACTGGGTTACCGAAATGCACATCGATGGCTTTCGATTTGACCTCGCCTCTATCTTCACAAGAAACTCCGAAGGAATGCCCCTAGAAGACCCACCTCTTTTAAAAGCGATGAACGAAGATCCCATCATTTCCAAAGTAAAACTTATCGCAGAATCTTGGGATGCGGGCGGTCTTTACCAAGTTGGTCTCTTTCCAAAATTCGGTCCGTGGTCAGAGTGGAATGGAAAATTTAGAGATGTTGTTAGAAAATTTATTAAAGGCACAGATGGTTTTACACCAAGCTTTGCAACAGCACTCTGCGGCTCGCAAGACCTCTACGGTCACTACGACAGCCCTATACATAGCATCAATTTCGTTACAGCCCATGACGGCTTCACTCTTCATGATCTTGTCAGTTATCAAGAAAAACACAACCTACGTAATGCAGAAGACAATAGAGATGGGATAAACGATAATGAAAGCTGGAACTGCGGCGAAGAGGGACCTACAAAAAACCGAAAAACCTTACAAGTTAGACAAAAACAGGTACGCAACTTTCAAATGGCCCTTTTCCTCTCTCTAGGAGTTCCTATGATCGTTATGGGAGATGAACATCTGCATACAAAAGATGGCAATAACAACACCTGGTGCCATGACAATGAACTCAACTGGATTAAGTGGAATACAAGCTCTCATAATGATTTTTTCCGCTTTACACGCCTTCTCATCAAATTAAGACGTCACCATCCTATTTTTGAAAGACAACAATTTTTAACCAACGAAGACATCGATTGGCACGGACACACACCCTTTGAGCCCGATTGGTCTCTAAAAAGCCGATTCATCGCCTACACTCTTAAAGATCACACCGACACCTTCTACATAGCCTTCAATGCTAACTACGAGCCAGCCCATATCTATCTTCCTGCAGTTCCCCACAAACACTGGCATCGAATGATCGACACTTCACTCCCCCCTCCAGAGGACTTCATTGAGCACCCTCACGAAGAACCCCCTCTCAAAACCACCTACACACTTCCTCCTTATTCTGCTCTTCTTCTCAAGGCTCATTAACTCAACTTTCAGGTTGTTTCGGTATAATCAGAGCTTGTGCTATGCTCTGAAGAATGGTACAGATCATTCTTTTTCTTTGCCTTGCGCTTGTAGCTACTTGCTGTAACAAGCCTCATGTTAATGAACAATCTTCCTACTATGAAAATGGAACAGCAAAACCTGTTGTGACACTTGTCCCCCTCATTGATCAATCACACCACTCCTTGCCCTGGAATCTTTCCGATGAATTTGCTCATGAGATTTCACATCACCTCTTAAAAAGAGGAAATTTTTTTTTAAAAACTCCGCCTCATATCAAAAAAAAGCGGTTGATTTATGATCCTAGCTCTGTAAAATCTCACTTTCCTAAAACAGAATTTGTTGTTTTTATCGAGCTTATTCAACATGAAGAAATACCTCTTACACACGAAAATGAAAACTCTCCAGCAGAGCTCCAGGTAGGTCTACAAGTCCGTGTGCTAGATATACGCGGTGCGGAACCTCTAGTTATCCTCGAAAAAGTATTTACTGATACACAGTACCTCCCCAAACATTTTACCCGTTACAACTTCTTACCCATTCCTTGGGGAAAAGAAGCGTATAGCATCACGCCGTTCGGCCAAGTTCACGCAAAACTTGCAAGGCAAATATCGGGGTGCATAGAAAATCATATAACTGAGATTGTAAATCATGGACTTTAAAACAATTTTTTTTGTAGCTCTTTTTGGTGTCGCTGTCAATTGGTATGCGTCTAGATGTGGATATTTTAAAGCCCCTTCTATGAAAGAAGAAAGTTCTATTAGACTTAAATTTCTGACAGTACTTGGCGCATTTGCTATTTACTTTGGCTGTACATTTCTCATCACCTCTTTGATGGGAGCCCTCTTAAAACCAGCAATAGCACAAAATCCCATCGTCATGATGAACTGGATACAGATTTTCACGATGACTCTTAGTCTCTTATTTCTTTTTATCTTTGCAAGAGCTTCTATTGAAAAAACATCCCTTTTAAACATCTGGAAAGATAAAAGCAGCCTCTATACAAAGCCTGTTTATTATGATATGGGTATTGGCATATTAACATGGATCTTGGCTTTTCCTGTTGTGATGGTCGTTGGAGAGCTGAGCGATCTTTTTATCTATGAAGTTTTGGGCGCAGAAAATTATGAACAAGTAGCTGTTCTTTATCTTAAGATGACAAGCAAATATCCCTCCCTTCTTTTCATTGCGCTTGCAGTTATCTTAATCGTAGCTCCCTGCATTGAAGAGTTTCTTTTCCGCGGACTGCTTCAAAACTTTGTAAAACAATATCTCGGCCCTAAAGCCGCAATCCTTCTATCAAGCCTTGGATTTGCTTTTTTTCATATGGCTCCAAGTCAAAGCCTTGGAAACGTTTCTCTTGTGCTATCACTTTTTGTATTTGCTTGTTTTTTGGGTTTTGTTTATGAAAAACAGAGATCGCTCTTTGCATCCATAAGTTTACACGTTGTTTTTAATGCAGTGAGCACGCTCCGCATTCTACTTGCCGCGGAATAAATAGAAGGTACATGTGCAGCTTATGCCCCTAAAATTAGAATCTTACGGCATTTCCGATATAGGTCTTGTAAGAGCTAATAACGAAGATGTCTTTGTAGCGCTTCCTGAAACCCATTTTTTTGCACTAGCTGATGGAATGGGAGGACACAAAGCAGGAGAAATTGCAGCAAGACTTGCTATCATGAGTCTTTGCAAATCACTTGAAGAAAACAGCCCTCCAAATTCCGTTGAGGAAACAATGGAGCTCTTTCGAGAGGCAATCCTTCAAGCAAACCGCCTTGTCTATTCCATGGGCTCTCAAAACGAAAAATTAGGCGGTATGGGAACGACGCTGTGCTGTTTAAAAATTTTGAAGGATTCAATCATCTACGCTCACGTGGGCGATAGCCGAATCTATAGGTTCCGCAACCATAAGCTCGATCTCCTGACTCATGACCATTCCCTTAGACATGAACTGATTCTTAAAGGAGAACTTGATGAAAAATCTGCATTTTCATTCCCATATAAAAATATTATTACACGTTCTATCGGGACTCATTCCCAAGTCGAACCAGAAATTAATGCAGCCCCTTTCCTTTCAGGAGATCTCTACTTTCTATGTAGCGATGGCTTAAGCGACTACGTTTCACACGAAGAAATTTTTCATCTTTTAGAAAAAGAACCGTCTATCAAAAATGCAGCAAATCAGATGATTACCCTTGCAAAAGCTAAGGGCGGTAACGATAATATTACCATTGTCATCATTAAAATTGCATAAATGAAAAGAATTTATTTAGATAATAACGCCACAACTTGCGTAGACCCACGTGTTGTAGAAGCTATCCATAAAGAACTCTTGAGGGTGCCATCAAACCCTTCAAGTATGCATTATTTCGGACAAGAAGCGCGCAAAAGACTGCTGCATGCGCGAGAAATAATCGCTTCATTTCTTATCTGCAAACCTCAAGAAATTATTTTTACTTCAGGAGCTACAGAATCTCTTAACACGCTCCTTAATGGCATTAAAGCTTCTCACATCATCTCCTCAAATATTGAACACGCCTCCGTATACAACACCCTTAAAAATATAGAAAAAAAAGGAACACGTATCACTTTTCTATCTCCAGATGCCACAGGCTCTATAGATCCACAAGCTGTACGTGAAAGTATTAAAACAGACACGGGCCTTTTAGTCTTTGCAGCAGCAAACAGCGAAACCGGTGTTAAAAATGACATCGAAGCTCTTGCCCATCTTGCGACATCCTCGAACATCCCCTTAATTGTCGATGGTGTGGCTCTTCTTGGCAAAGAACCGTTTCAGATCCCTCTTGGAGTTTCTGCCATGGCTTTCTCAGGCCACAAACTTCACGCTCCGCAAGGAATAGGTTTTACCTTCATTAGATCCTCTTTTAAAATCACCCCCCTCTTTACAGGCGGTGATCAAGAATACTCAAAAAGAGCGGGCACAGAAAACTTACCAGGCATTGTGGCCCTTGCTAGAGCAATCGAGATTCTAAAAGAGATCCAGCCCGAAGCCACAGAACATATGCGCAGATTGCGCGATCACTTTGAAAATACATTAAAAACACGATTCAATGACATTGTTATTAATGGCAACGCTCCCCGCATCCCCAATACTTCAAACCTCTCTTTTCTCGGTATTGATGGAGAAACACTCCTCATCCAACTCGATCGCGCTGGCATCGCCGCAAGCCATGGCTCTGCATGCGCATCAGGTGCTTTAGAGCCCTCCCGCATCTTAACACACATGCAGCTTAGCAAAGAAAGAATACGCTCCGCCATCCGCTTCTCCTTAAGCAGATTTACAACGCAAGACGAAATCGATCATACGATCAACATCATCACAAACATCCTTAAAAAATAGAGCGGATAGTGATAACTTTAGCGCCAAGAAGCGATGTCTCCTCGACCGTAAGCTCGAATTGATCAACATGAACCGCCTCTCCCTTTGTAGGCGCATGGCCGAGAATTTTAGTGACGAGCTCACTTAACGTCTCATCCCTTTCCCCTTCTAAATGCACATGAAACTGCCGGTTAAAATCCGCAATGAGCATATCTCCTGGAAAATCCCTATCAACAACAACATGATGCGTACGAGGCGCAATATCCTCAATGGACGACCAATTATCGCTCTGCCCAAAAATCTCATCAACGATCTCATCTAGAGTTAAAACACCACGTGCAAGCCCTGCTTCATCAAGAACAATAGAGACACTTTGATTGTTCTTGCGAAATTGCTTTAAAATTTGAAGAATCGACGTATTTTCCGTAATAAACCAAGGAGACCTAGCGTGAGAGCGTACCGTTTCATGCTCAGGAAGACGAAGCAAATCCCTTGGATACGCAATCGCTACAATGTTCTCAAGTCGTCTATGATAAATAGGAAGAAACGGTGTATAAATCGACTTCAAAAAAGAACGCATTTCCCCCAAAGTGCACGCAGAGGAAATAACTTTTATCTCTTTTAAAGGTACCATCAACTCTTTAGCTGTCTTATTTTTTAGAGAAAAAATATTAGCTGTGACGGTATTAAATCCCTCTTTTTGTTCACGAAGAGTTGCGGGCTCTTCTCTCTCTTCTACAATATTTTGTAATTCATCACGGGTCAGATACAAACCGCCCCCCGTTTTGGTTCCAAGGATGTGATTAATCACAAAACAAAGACGATCTAAAAGCCAAATCAAGGGCCTTAAAACGATCGAAGCTGCATACACTACCGGTATGCCAAACATTGCGACATACTCAGGATTTCTACGTGCAGCAAAAAGAGGCGATAGTTCCGCAAAAATAAGAACGAGGAAAATTTGAGTGAGCGCCGCCCAATCAGGATTTAAACCCAAAGCCTCATAAAATCTACGAGAACTTTCCGAGCCCACCTCTAAAGCCAGATTGACACAAATCAAAATTGTTCCAAAAAGGACAGGCGGACGGTTAAGTAGATAATTCAGCCACTTCGCTCTTCTATGATTATTACTTACATAGTATTGCAATCTCACTTTATTGAACGAAACACACGCCATCTCAAGCATAGAAAAGAAGGCTTCCATCGCAATGCAACAGACTGTTAAAATCAGAAAAAATTTCCAAGCTTCATGCATAAAATTACTTTTTCTTTAGCCTACGAATATATACTCTTCTAACACGTGTTTGATCAGAAGCTAAAACATGGAATAAAAAATTCTCCGTCATGAACTTCGTACCACTTTTTGGTATATCACCTAATTGCTCTGTCAAAAATCCCCCAATTGTCACCATATGGTTTTGACTCTCGAGCGGGATGCTAAAAATTTCTTCAAATTCAGCAAGCTCAAGCTTACCACTTGCAATGATGACATCCTCTCCAGATCTTGTATAACGACTTTTTTCATCTCGTCTATCTACAATTTCTCCAACAACCACTTCAACGAGATCTTCAAGCGTAATAATCCCCGAAATCGAACCATATTCATCAACAACGACAGCTATTGACTCTTTTTTTGCATAAAGAGTTTCTAATAATGCTTCTGCAGCAGTCGTTTCTGGAACATAAAATGGTTTTTTTAATATAGGGAGAAGATCTTGCGTACTTTGCATGTTATCGCAATGTAGGAAAAATAACCGGCTACTCATAATACCTAATAAGTTCTCTAAACTTTCATTACATACCGGCAATCTAGAAACTTCTTGGTCAACAAAAAGGTGAATCAACTTTTTAAGAGGGTCATCAATCGAAAAGAAAATCACCTCTTCTCGAGGCCTCATAAGATCTTTTACAGTTCTTTCCTGTAAATTCAGATAACCGCAAACAAGCTCTGCTTCGTCATCATTAAGAACGCCATGCTGTTTAGACGCGCGTAACGTATGTTGCAACTCATCAATCGAAATTTCTTTTTCTTTCCTTAAGAAAAAAAACATGATCCGAGAGGTTACATTGGTAATTTTTGTAAGAACCCTGCCAATCGGAAGAAGGATTTTTTGTATTACATAAATAAAAGGAGCCACTCTGTAAGCAATTTTGTCATTATTAGGTAGGGCCAAAGATTTAGGAATCACCTCTCCAAAAACAAGCGTCAATATTAAAGGAACCCCCACTTTAAGAGCCCATCCTGAAGAAGCGCCGAAAATACTTGACGCTACGTTTTGCAAAAGAATATTCACAGAAATATTCATCATAATGAGCGTGACAAGCAAGTCTCGTGGACGAGACAGAAGACCTGCTACTAGCTGCTTGCGTTTATCAGTGTCTTGTTTAAAAACCTTTATTTTCATCGAAGATAAAGAAAAAAGAGCCGTCTCAGAAGCTGACGCAAAAGAGACAATGATTAGAAGCACAATAAGAAGTGGAATTGAAACTGATAGCAAAATTTAATCTTCCTTGAAATACACTTTTTGCTGCCCTTCAGGAACCAAACCAAGCCCCTTCATCAACATCAGTTGAATCCAAGCAGGGTCAGATTGGCTACTTATCTGCAAAAGGAGATCCTCCCGTTTTTCAAGAGCTACTCTCTTTTCGACCTCAAGATCGTCAAGATGCCTTTGTAAAAGTTGATACTCTCCCTCCTTTTTTTGCATCGCATGCGTATAAAAAGAGAAAGAAAGGATACAAAGCAAAAGCGTCCACCAAGAGCGAAATAACGCATTCTGGAATACCTTGGCGCACAACCTAGATTTCCAAGCCTTTGAATGAGAATCTCTTATCAATTTTGCTTGTTTCATACATTTCAGATTGTCTTGTATATAAAATTTTTTATCAAGAGGTCTTGCACCACCTATGCACGAGGCAGAGTAATTGCCACCTGTCCCATATACTTACCATTTCTATCAGCATAAGAAACTTCACAGCTTTCTGCAGCTTCATAGAAGAGCACTTGAGCTAGACCCTCATTCGCATAAATCTTAGCTGGAAGAGGTGTTGTATTCGAAATCTCAAGAGTCACATACCCCTCCCACTCCGGCTCAAACGGTGTGACATTAACAATAATTCCACACCGTGCATAAGTAGATTTACCGATGCACAACGTGAGCACATTACGCGGAATGCGGAAATACTCAACACTACGCGCTAGAGCAAACGAATTTGGAGGAACAATACAAACATCTGATTCAACATGAACAAAAGCATTTTCGTTAAAATCTTTTGGATCGATAATAGAACTATTAACATTTGTAAATACTTTGAATTCGTTTGAAACACGTAAATCATACCCATAGCTTGAAAGGCCAAAACTTACGACTTTCTTCCCTGCAACATCTCTTACTTGAGTATCCGCAAAAGGTTCAATCATCCCATGAACTTTAGCCATGTGACGTATCCAGCGATCCGACTGTAGTGCCATATTTCTCTCCTATTTCCAATATGGTATAAGGTATAGCGTGTAAAATCGATTTCCTGCTAGAGTTTTTAACAAGTACGGTAATTATTATGAGCAGCCCTTTCGTTGAATCGTCATGGACAAAACCCGATGAATCTTTTGAAACACCTCTGAGACCTGAGAGTCTAAAAGACTTTCTAGGGCAAAAACAGGTGCGTGAAAGACTCGAGCTTTTTATTGGAGCTGCAAAACAAAGAAATGAGGCGCTCGGGCATACTCTTTTTTGCGGTCCGCCAGGGCTTGGTAAAACAACGCTTGCCCACATCATCGCCAAGACAATGAACACAAATCTCACCGTAACGTCGGGACCTGTTCTTGAAAAGGCGGGCGATCTTGCAGGGATTTTAACAAACCTCAAAGAAGGTGATATCCTTTTCATTGATGAGATCCACCGTTTGAATCGAACAATTGAAGAATATCTATACCCCGCGATGGAAGACTTCTCTTTAGATCTTCTCATCGATAGCGGCCCTTCTGCGCGCAGCGTGCAGGTTAAGCTAAACCGTTTTACCTTGATTGGAGCCACAACGCGCATGGGACTTTTAAGCGCCCCTATGCGCTCTAGATTCCCCTTCAACTGCAGACTTGATTACTACGAGCCAGAAATTCTTCAAGAAATCATTCTCCGCTCCGCACGGATTTTAGGCGTGCACCTTGATTCAGATGGCGCACTTGGAATTGCTGAAAGAGCGCGAGGAACGCCGCGCATTGCAAATAATCTTCTACGTTGGGTGCGCGACTATGCACAAATGCGTTCTCAAAATAAAGCCGATAGAACTATTGTGAACACAGCTCTTGAAATGCTTGCGATCGACCACTTAGGCCTTGATGAAATGGACAAAAAGTTCCTCTCTACCATCATTAATCACTACAATGGAGGGCCAGTTGGCATTAACACCCTTTCTGTTGCCCTTGGAGAGGAGCCGGACACACTCGCCGAAGTTCATGAGCCTTACCTCATCATGCAAGGCCTCTTAAAGCGCACACCGCGAGGTAGAGAAGCCACCCCTTCTGCCTACCACCATCTCGGCAAAAATCTCTAATTTTCACTATCTTCCCTTGTCCACCATAGAAACTTTAAGAATTTTAACGCAAAGTCGCAAAGAAAAGAAGTTTTTTATAAAATAATATTTTTAATTACTATTTTCATTATGTTATTGAAAACATTAGAACTTCTTTGGTAGAATGGGAGTTTGCCGGGGACGTCTTGGAATGAAACGGTTCGAACCAGGTCAGGATCGGAAGGTAGCAGCCTTAAGAACGCAGCTTGTGCCCTGACTTATCTCCGGCATTTTCTTTAAAAAGAAAGAGCTAATCCACCAAAAGCACCATCGATAAGAACTTGCCCATGTGCTTCTGCATGTTTGATCGCATGATTGCTCGTTGTGCGTTTAAATCTCTCAGGTGCAAGAGCCACTCCTGAAAGATAAAACATCTCATACCCGACATGAAAGCTTGCATGTTTCCATACATTCCATGAAAGCATCACCGAAAGATCGATAAATAAAGCGATGCTAAAATCGCGGTCTTTTCCACCGCGGAATTTTTCTACATTATTCTTCACTGAAACGTCCTGCTGATGATAATCAACAAGTCCTCCAATTTTTCCTGTAAAATCCCAGCTCCATTGTCTATAGGGATTGACCTGAATATTAAGACCTACTTGCGGACCTGGAAGATAGTTTTTAGTTTCAATGGAGTACTCACTCTTTTCACGGGAAAGCCTCTTTTTAAAATGCACCTCACTTTTCTCATCAAGCTGCACATAACGCAGGCCTGCAAGCCAGGAAAAAGAGAAATAATCCATGCGACGAGGCGTTACATGCCGCCAATAGTTGAGGTCTGCTGTCCAAAACTGCGATTTATATTCCCCCCAAGCACGATCCGCTAAAGAAAATGCAAGCTGAACTTGCGGGTTGCTATCTTTTTTAAAAGGATAACTCAACTTTTCAGAAACACCTTTGACTTTTGATTTGGAATGCCACTCGTTTAAAAAAAGGAAGCTCCCTTCAAGGCTATACCTGCGCTGCATAAAAATAATTCCAGCGCGAAAACCAGGCTCCCAATCAAAATTATGCATAAGATGGCCTGTATTAAGCTCTGGCTTCGTATAAAAGCTATTGGACGTTGAACTAAAATGTTTTTCTCTTACGATAGTTTTACTATGAAGCTCTGTGCGCTCCATGTAAACAAAATCACCATAGAAAGACCAATGATTATTCAAGCTCCAATCATCGCCGGCAAGTAGCTGTGCGCTTAAAAGAAGTCCTAAAGGCAGTATTCGATATTTCATAAAATTCAGCTTAGGCTAGAAGTTAAAATTTAAGCAAGCTCTTCTTCTCCCTCAAAACAATCCTTAATTCACGCAATTGCTTTTTTTACACTTCCCGATCGAGACCGCATTAGACATCTTGCGTAACTCGCTTTGCCTGAAAAAATTGATGTTTTTTGAGCAGGTTCATTGCTAAATTTTGAAGGCATATGTAAACATATGACTGAAAAATTTAGCGATAAAGATGCCAAAAAAGGCAATTTTAGCAAGCAAATGGAGTTACGCAAGATGTCTATTATGTTAAAACATTAAAATATGAAGAATTTAAGCGAGATCCCAACTTCTGTCTATCGCCTTCAGTTTAGCAAGACCTTTTCTTTAAAAAATGCTCTTAAAATACTTCCCTATCTAAATAACCTTGGAATCGATGGGGTCTACTGCTCTCCCTTATTTGAAAGTGCAGGTACATATGGTTATGACATCACAAACCCTAACCAACTCGATCCTTTGATAGGTTCTATGAAGGACTATGAGCAATTCTGTTCTTCGTTAAAAGAATTGAGCATGAAACAGCTTTTAGACGTCGTTCCTAATCACATGGGAATTAAAGGAAATAAAAACAAATGGTGGTTAGATGTTCTAGAAAAAGGTCCAAAGTCTCCCCTGGCCGATTTTTTTGATATCCAATGGGCTCATGGAAATCCTTCTTTGAGAAACAAGGTTGTGCTACCTATCCTACAAGATAGTTATGAAAAAACACTAAAAAATGGACTCATACGTCTCTCTTGGAACGATGGATTTTGCATTACCTATGCCGATTTTGAGCTACCCGTCGCAGAATGCACCTACCCATTTATTTTTAAATGCAGCACACCCAACACCCTTCCTGTGCAAAAGAAGGTTCTTTTAGAGCTCTATCAAAAGTCAGAATCTATACGTTTGCAAATCAAAGAACTCACCCAGCATTTTAATAAAAACTGCCTTGATCATCTCCACGAGCTTTTAGAAAAACAATTTTATCGACTCTCCCATTGGACTGTGGCGGGTCAAGAGGTCAATTACCGTAGATTCTTTAACATCAATGAACTTGCAGCGATTCATATTGAAAAAGAAGAAGTGTTCAAAACCCATCATGCTTTAATTTTCCAGCTTCTTAATACCAATAAAATTCAAGGCATAAGGATCGATCATCCAGATGGATTATATGATCCTACAGAGTATTTTATACGCATCAAAAAAGCAAATTCCCCTCTCATCATTGTTGAAAAAATCTTAAAATTTAAAGAACAACTCCCTGAAAGGTGGGATGTTGATGGAACAGAAGGATATGAATTTCTCAATATACTAAACGGCCTGTTTGTTCGAAAAAAGAAAAAAGAAGAATTTAGCCGCATTTATGAGAAATTTATTCAGCACCAGATAGACTATAAGTTTTTGCTTTATCAAAGAAAAAAACTCTACCTCATTTCAAATATGACCCAAGAAACGAATTTTCTTGGGTCATTACTTGATGAACTCTCCAAAAAAAATCAGCGTTATGGCAATTTTACGCGCGAGGATCTAACCCAAGCAATTAAAGAGATCGCAGCAAATTTTCCTGTATACCGCTCTTACATCAAACCAAAAGAAGAAATCAGCAATACTGATAGAACCCATATAATTGAAGCTATAGAATCTGCCAAAACAAGAAATGCTGCCACTGACAACTCTATCTATGAATTTATCAAAGACCTTTTACTTATGCGGATAGATCTTCTTGAAATAGAAAAAAAAATGCAAATAAACTTTCTCTTACGCTTTCAGCAATTAACAGCTCCCATCATGGCAAAAGGGCTTGAAGACTCTGTCTGCTACATCTACAACAGACTCATCTCCCTTAATGAAGTAGGAGGAGATCCCTCCCTTTTTGGACATTCAGTATCTGAATTTCACCACTTCAATCAAGAAAAATTGACCAAATACCCACTAGGGCTACTAGCATCTAGCACTCATGACTCTAAATTCAGTGAAGATGTTAGATTTCGTTTAAACGCGCTAAGCGAATTACCAAGAGAATGGGAAAGTTTGTCACTCAAATGGCAAAAAAACAATCAACACTTCAAAACTAAAATAAATAACACTCTATTTCCTGATAACAATACAGAGTACTACATTTACCAAATACTCATAGGAATGGAAGGAGAAGGAGATCCTGAACGACTTTGGCAATGCATTTTAAAAGCTCTTAGAGAGTCGGGTGTTTATACTTCTTGGATGCACCCAAGCCAAGACTATGAAAAGGCCGTGCAGACATTTTTTTTCTCTTCTTTGAAGAGCATTCATGATGAAACATATCATGACCTACAGAAAAAAATCTCGCAAATTGGTTACTGGAATTCGATAGCAGCGCTTGTGTTAAAAATAGGCTCATGCGGCATCGCTGCATTCTATCAAGGTAATGAGCTCTGGAACTTTTGTCTAATGGACCCTGACAATCGGAAAAGTGTAGATTTTGAAAAACGCATTTCTTGTCTTGCACATGTCAAAATTCATTTAAAACAAATCACTTCTCTATTTTCAGAATCAAAAGAAGAATTAAAACTATTTATCACCTATATAGCACTTAAATACAGAAAAGGGCACAAAAAGCTATTTCTTAGAGGAGAATATCTCCCTCTAAAAGTGCATAAACAATGGGAAGAAAATGTGGTAGCTTTCTTAAGAAGACACGATAAACAAGTGGCTCTTGCTGTTACAGGCAGGTTCTTTTCTGAACTTATTTCAGAAAAACATCCAGAGCCTATCGGTGACGCTTGGGGAGCTGCAGAACTACAACTCCCAGAAAACTGTGATATTAAAGTGTTTTTTGACACATTAACGCAGAGAGAAATCCGCACCCAAAAAGGCAACATTCTTCTTCTTTCAGAAGTCTTTCAATTCTTGCCCTACGCGCTACTTTCTGCAGAAATTACTTAAAGAGCCTCTTGAGATCGAAACTCTTCTTCAAGCTTTGATAACATGCGCCTGAGAGCACTTTCCGCATCGATGCCTGCATCTTCAGCTCTAAGCACAAGATCTAGCATTTCTTTTCCTACAGACTCTTCTGTTAATCCTTCATTAGAAAATTTGGAAAGCCCATCAAATTCTGCACGCCGCATCTTTCTAAGAACCTTTTGCGCTTTAAAAAGCGTCGGCAAATTCTTCGGTATACCATCAAGTACACTATGGCGCTCCTCTTTCCCCTTCTCCTCTTTTTTTATCTTCTCCCACTGCTCCATGATCTCGTCCACATGCTCGATTTCCAAATCTGTAAACACATGAGGATGGCGACGAATCAATTTTTCTCGTACACAATCCAAGATCTCATCTATCGTAAACTTCCCCTCTTTCTCAGCAATCTTTGCATAAAAGACAACCGTATACAAAAGGTCTCCTAACTCTTCTACAATCTTCTCATCATCGTTTGCATCAACAGCTTCAATAACTTCATACGCCTCTTCAAGAACGTAAGGCTGCAAAGAGAGAAATGTCTGCGTATGATCCCAAGGACACCCCTCAGGTCCATTGAGCCTTGTCGCAACATCCATTAAAGCTTGAAATTTGTTCATCTTATTCCCTTTTTAAGTTAACCTAGATAGCATGATAGAAAAGCATTTTACTGTCACTACCTACGTGATTGACAAAAAAAAAGTACTGCTGATTTTCCATCCCAAGCACAATAAATGGCTACCGCCGGGTGGTCATCTTGAACCCAATGAAACACCTCCTGAAGGAGCCCTACGCGAGGTCCTCGAAGAAACAGGTCTTGAAGTTGAAATCATCAAACAAGAAAACCTCTGGATCAATTGCCGGAATGCGGTAAGCTTCGAGCGCCCCTACCTGTGCCTTCTAGAAAACATTCCGCCCCACAACTCCCATCCTGCCCACCAACACATCGACCTCATCTACCTCGCAAGACCAACCGGCAATGGCACTCTACACGACAGCCACTCAGCCCGTTGGTTTTCCTTAGATGAAGCTCTTCGTCTTGAAACCGACGTCGAAACCTTCGGTGACATCAAACAAACCATTCAGCACTTATTAACGGTGTTTTGAAAATTAAGAATTTGTTCTGGAGTTAAAGCACGAACGCAAGCGCCGGTAGAGCACGTGCGCAGTACTGGACAGCGGTGTGCAAAAGTGCGGCCGTAAGGGCATATTCCTTGCAAAGATAAATGTTGGTCGCCGATTGGCTTATAAACAGAGCTCTTTGATGGGCCAAAAATGCTAAAACTTGGAGTATTCGTTGTGCCGCACACGTGCAGTGCAGCAGAGTCCATTGCAATCACAAGCTGCACATGACGCATGAGCGCCTGCCATACAGGAAAGCTAAGATCGCCGATCGCTCTACTTTTATCCGGAAAGGCTGCATGAAGATTCTTTGCGATCCTCTCTTCTTCGCGTCCTGCATAAATGAAAAGAAAATAGAGGTTCTGCTGCTTTGCAATTCTTTCAAGATAAAGTCTTAAAGTTTCTTCAGGAAGCTGCTTGTTGCGCCATTTTGAGCCAAAACAGACCATGTAAGTTAGACTCCTAAGATCTTTTGTCAAATCACGAACTTGTTCCTCTTCCTCAGGTAAGAGCGTTAAAGCAATGCTTGTAGGGGTAAAAAATTCTTTGTCTTGCAGATGATCTTGCACAATTTTTAAGTACCGCAGACGCACATTGATATCCTCTGGCACCTCATACTTTTTTGTTGTCGCGAAAAGATTCATCTTTTCAGCAACGGAATGATACCCAAAACCCACTTTTTCTTTAGCGCGCGCAAAAGCTGTAATAAGCCCCGACTTACTATTTCCTTGAAGATCAAATAGAAGATCATATTCCATGCTACGCAGCTGCTTTAAAACCCTGCGCGTTTCTTTTTGCTGCTCTATATTCCAAAGCGCTTTGCGCCACTCCTTAGTATCAATAGGGATGACTGCATCAATGAGTGGATGAGCAGAAACAAGAGCCGCGCATCTTTTTTCAACAACCCAATGAATCGTTGCTTTGGGGTAACGCAAGCGCAAATATTCGATGACAGGGAATGTCTGAACGATATCCCCTATCGCTGATGTTTTAACAATAAGAATTTTCATATCGGGCAGCAGTATATCATCTCCTTTGCATTATGCACAAGAAAGCCCAAAAAACCATAGGGATAAAATTTCATTTATAGACTATTATTAGAAGGAGTGTAAATTATGGTAAAAAAAAGAAAACCCATCCATCCAGGTAAAATCCTCGATGAACATTATATTAATACGCTTAATTTGAACTTGCAAAAACTTGCTGAACGTTTATCAATATCGAGAAATACTTTATTTAAGATCAGAACCGGCAAAGCAAATATCACTCCTGCCATAGCTCTTTCTTTGGCAGAAGCCTTTGATACAACACCTCAATTTTGGCTTAATCTACAACAAAAGTATGATTTATGGGTAGAAGAGGCTGATCATGTACACATTCAACCAATCATTAAAAATGGGACATTTCTCCCTATCAAACAGAACAAGGAAATTATAAGAGAGTCTTTTGCTTAAATATACTCAAGAAACCTCAAAATTTGGGTTTTTTGCCCCCCTATAACAGGCTGAGTAGCATAAACGGCTGGGATCAACGCGGAGACGCAAACATACTTTTACCCACAACTTTTGCTTGAAATAAAATTTTCAAATAC
>JAZKBL010000013.1:86694-106831 GCA_040388665.1 Chlamydiota bacterium | reverse complement strand
CTGAAAAATAGAAAAAAATCCATCAAAAATCAAAATCTTGAAATAGTGGGATAGGCTCATGCTTCAAAAAAGTCTACAATTTTTATATCTAGTGGTACTGTTTTTTGCAGTTCCCACGGCCATACAAGCGATATCATCCTGCGATGAATGCCTAGATGATGACATGTTTATTGAATCAATCTCTAGACCCTTTAAGAAGTGTTTAAGAGAGACAACATTAACAAGGGAGTCTTTAACCGAACACTATGAACTTGTTTGGAGAGATATAAGCTGGGAGTTTGGATGGTTTTCTAGGGAGCTCACGGCTCATCTTAACGAAGATGAGGAAAAATATCCTGATCAAACAGATGATTTTGATATCCGATTTTGTCAAGATTATCGCACGGCACTTTCTTTAATTTATGAAGATCTTGATCTTTTGCATGACAATTCGAGAGCTCAGAATTTAAAAAATATTGTAGAACATGAACGTGCAAATTTAAAAAATTTCGAAGAACTGAAATCTTGTAATATTGATCTTCCTTTACAAACAAGAAAAAGTGATAAGCAAGAAATTTTAGCAGAGATTAAATCTTTAGAAAGATCAATTAAAAGACGGCAAGAGCAGATTGTACTTTATCAAGAATGGATACTGTCTGATGAAGTAAAATATGCCGGGTTTTTTAAAGATGTTGAAAAAGCGGAAAAGAAGATCAATACGATTTGGTTTTCTCAGCTAGATTGGTGTCTTGAAAATCACGAGCATCCTAACGCCTTTTATGAGCGGGGGATGCTTCATTTCTGCTGATGGCAAAAGCATTTTTCAACATTCTGATCCGCAAAAGCTCGTTAATGAGTTTGCTGGCAAGGGGATGAAATTGAACAAGGTATCCTCAGGTACTCCTGGATATAGAGAACTAGTTAATTTTGGAGAACCTATAGGATATGCAGTTGATGAAAAAACAGGTGAAGCAGTAGCAACTACATGGGGTAAGATTCATTATGCAAAAGATGGTGTTCATATTGTTCCAGCAAAACCTCGGTTATAAACATGGAATCAAGGCTTGATGCTTTAACGTCTACAGGGCGTGCTTTATTGGGTGTGATAACCCCAGAATTGAGAGCCGTTGTAGTTGATTTAGTCGAAGATGTTTTTTATATAAATTTCTATTATGATGGAGAAGTCTCCGAAGATTTAATTGATTTATGGGACTGTGCAATCACAGAAGCAAGTGCAGGATTAGATTCTAATTTCGGTTTAGACGAGTACATAGAAAGATTAGATTATCCTCAGAAAATTCCTAGATCAGGTACATTTGCGTATTTAAGAAAAGAGCCATATGTTCTGGATCTTTATGGGTTGGAAAAAGAATCGAAATTTTTGTTGAAAGAAGATCTTTTTTTTGTGGAAAGAGAAGCGGGGCCTCTAAAATCTTATGGTGGTATACTTCTTGCTGCACAGCGTGCGTTACTTGGGGTCGTTACGCCTGAGTTAAGGGCTGTGGTTGTCGATTTTGATGATGAGGAATTATATGTGCGGTTTTATTATAATGGAGAGGTTTCTCTGGAGCTGATCCATGAGTGGGAAGATGCTATAGCTCAAATTAATATCGATATGTATTCTTATCGTTCAGCAAATGGTCTTGTGGTAAGATTGGACTATCCGCAAGAAATTTTTTTCCGTGGCAGATATGCTTATTTAAGAAAAGAGAGGTAGAAAATGCGTGAGAAAAGTCGTGAAGTTTATGAAGCGTCTTTGGGTGTGATTCCGGGGGGCGTCAATTCGCCTGTGAGAGCATTTAAGGGGCTTGATATGACACCTCTTGTTGCTGTTTCGGGAAATGGGGATACCCTTTTGGATGCGGATGGTCATCGTTATGTTGATTTTTGTTGCAGCTGGGGGGCGTTGATTCTAGGGCATGCGCATCCGAAGGTTGTTGCAGCGGTATGTCGTCAGATGGAGAAGAGTTCTTCTTTTGGCATCATCACGCCTTATGAGGAAGAGCTAGCTTCTAGAATCATTAAACACTACCCAAGTGTTGAGAAGATTCGGTTTACAAGCTCAGGTACTGAAGCAACCATGAGCGCTCTTAGACTTGCGCGGGGATATACGGGAAGGCCTTATATCGTGAAGTTTAATGGCAATTATCACGGGCATGTTGATTCTCTTTTAGTGCAGGCAGGCTCTGGTGTGACTCATTTAACTCCAACGTCTTCTTCGAAGGGGATCTTAAACGACACGATTCAATACACGATCTCTTTGCCTTACAACGACTGCGCAGCTTGTAAAGCTGTCTTTGAAGAAAAAGGTGATGAGATCGCAGCTGTTATTTTTGAGCCGATTGCAGGTAACATGGGTCTTGTGCCGGCAACTCAAGAATTTCATGACATGCTGCGTGAGGAGACAAGAAAACGGGGGATTGTTCTTATTTTTGATGAGGTGATTACAGGATTTCGAGCGGCTTTAGATGGAGCGCAGGGGATTTATGGAATAGATCCTGATTTGACCTGTTTTGGTAAGGTGATTGGTGGCGGCTTTCCGTGCGCTGCTTTTGGAGGAAAAAAAGAGATCATGGATCATCTAGCTCCACTTGGGCGTGTTTATCATGGCGGGACGCTTTCTGGAAATCCTGTTGCGATGTGTGCTGGGCTTGCAACGCTTGAAGAAATAGAGAAAGAAGGATTTTATGCAGAGCTAGAAAGGAAAGCGGATGTGATCACAAAGCCTATTCAAGAGATGATTGCGGCAAAAGGACTTAACGCCTGTATACAACAAGTAGGTTCTGGCTTTACGCTCTTTTTGGGTTGTCAAAAGGTCACATGTAGTGAAGATCTTAAAACTCTTGATGAAGGGTCTTTCAAATGCCTTTTTGTAGATCTCTTTCATCAGGGGATTTATATTCCGCCATCTCCTTATGAAACCTGGTTTGTTTCAAGTGCTCATCAAGAGTCAAATCTTGAAAAGACAAGAGATGCTATTCTCTCATTTTTGGATAAGATGTGAAAAAATTACTATTTTTATTGATACTGTGTGTCAGCAGCCTTTTTGGCAGTCCTGATTTTAGCCGGTATATCCCTATCAATTCGTCTACAGAAAATAAGATTGGGCTGATTGAAATTGAAGGGGATCATATGATTGATGAATCAACGCATTTATATGTGAAATTTGCGCTGGATCATTTTAAAAAAGAAAAAGTCTCCTTTATAGTTCTTAAGCTCAATACTCCGGGCGGAGAGGTTTTTGCTGCTGTAAAAATTGCTCAACTTCTTGTGAAGATCGATCGTGAAGATCATATTCCGGTTGTTGCTTTCATTGACAATTGGGCATTATCTGCAGGTGCTATGCTCGGGTTTTCATGCAGGTATATAGGCATTACGCCAACTGCTAATATGGGTGCTGCAGAGCCTGTGATTGCAAATGCAGATGGAGAGATGGAAACAGCTTCTGAGAAAGTGGTTTCTGCTCTTCGCGTTGAGTTTGCAAATCTTGCAAAAGTCTATGGAAGAAACCCTTTGATTGCAGAAGCGATGGTAGATAAAGATATGATCCTTGTTCGGAGACAGGGGAATATTTTAGCCCTTGAGGATTTAAGCCAGATTCAAGATAGCGATAAGGTGATTGTGTCAAAAGGTAAGCTTCTTGCGTTGAATGCAGAAGAACTTCTTGAATATAACATCGCCGATTTTGAAGCTGACTCGTTATTTTCATACCCTTTCTTTGCAGAAATTTCTGAAAAAGTGATCCTTCCTTATACCGATTGGAAGATCGACTTTTTTGCTTTTTTAAGCCACCCAGCCATCTCATCACTTCTTCTTATGGGACTTATTCTTGGGGTGTATTTAGAGATGTCTCATCCAGGTTTTGGATTGCCAGGCGTTTTAGCTATCAGTTGCTTGTCACTTATTCTTCTGTCTAGCTTCTCCCTTCAGACAATCAATTGGCTTGAGCTCATCATTTTAAGTTTAGGCGTTCTTTTTCTTTTACTTGAGATTTTTGTTATTCCAGGCTTTGGCATTGTGGGTATTTTAGGGATTGTTTTAACGCTTGGAAGCCTCTTTATGCTGACGCTGCCGAGTTTTGAAGGAGTAAGTCTTAATTTTTCAGAATGGGGTTTTGATATTTTACTCTACCGTTTGGGATGGTTTTCTTTTGGAGTATTCGCTTCTTTTGTGGTGATTTGTTTGATGATGCGTTATTTGCCAAGAAGAAAATTTTTTTTAAAAAAATTTGTTTTAGATGATACTCAAGAAGGATTTATCCCATGCGCGCTCAATCCTGATCATATAGGAAAACAAGGGATTGCTCTTTCCGATTTAAAACCTTCAGGACACATCTCTATCGACGGAGAACCTTTTCAAGCCGTTTCAGAATCCAAGTATATTCTTAAAGGTGCATCTGTTATGATTATCCGTGCGCAAGGTGCGTGCTATATCGTTAAGGAGATTTAAGATGTTAGGGGAAATTGATGTATCGGCAGGGATTTATCTTCTGTTTTTTGTACTGGCAATCGTAGCCATTATCGTTGTAAGTGTCGTAGCAAAATTTTTAGGTCTCTGGTTCCAAGCATTCGTCTCAGGAACACCGATCTCTCTTTTCAATATCGTTGGGATGAGCATGCGCAAGATCCCCCCTCGCGTGATCGTTAACGCAAGGATTAACACGTTTAAAGCGGGAATTAAAACGATCACTGTTGCAGATCTTGAAACGCATTGTTTGGCGGGCGGAAATGTAGGTAATGTTGTCCGCGCGATGATTGCAGCTGATAAGGCAAATATCCCTCTTACCTGGAGACAAGCGACAGCAATCGATCTTGCAGGACGCGATATTCTTGATGCTGTACGCACCTCTGTGAATCCAAAAGTAATCGATTGCCCAGATAGCAAACATGGAGAATACATCATTGCTGTTGCAAAAGATGGGGTTCAGCTTAAATGTAGAGCAAGAGTCACTGTGCGTACCAACATTTTACAGCTCGTTGGCGGCGCAACAGAAGAAACGATCATTGCGCGCGTGGGAGAGGGGATTGTTAACGCGATTGGCGCATCAGAGACGCATCTTGATGTACTCGCATCACCTCAGAGAATTTCTAAGCTCGTTTTAGAACGAGGTCTTGATGCACAGACAGCGTTTGAAATTCTTTCTATTGATATTGCTGATATTGGCGTTGGCGAGAACATCGGCGCGCGTCTTAGAGCAGACCAGGCAGAATCTGACAAAAGAATTGCCCAAGCAAAAGCAGAAGAGCGGCGCGCAATGGCTGTTGCAATGGAGCAAGAAAATACCGCTAAAGTTACGGAGATGCGCTCGCGCGTTGTAGAAGCGGAAGCACAAATTCCACTTGCGATGGCAGAATCCTTCCGCAAAGGCAATTTAGGAATCATGGACTACTACAGGATGAAAAACATCCAAGCCGACACAGAGATGCGCAACTCAATTGCTAAGGATGAAGAAACATGAATTCAACCAACCGATCAGAGTTTTTTCTTCGAAGCACCAAAGAGAAAGACGCTTATCACATTAAAGAAAAAAAGCCAAAAGCTTCACAAATCAAACGCCTTCTAAAGAGCACATCGCTTCAAGCAGCCGTGCTTCTTACAGAAGTTCTAAAACGTAACGAGCATTGAACCTCATTTTACACACTTGCGTGCTGCATCAGTTTTAACGTAAAGGAAGATTTAGTTTGTGCATAAACGTCGTGTATAACTCCCTTTATTGTTTTTTGTTTCTTTGCGCCTTTGCGTCTTATCTTCTTTCCTTTGCGTTGAAATTGGTATAGTAATAAGCGCGTAGGGTGAAATTTTATTTTTTCAGGAATTTGAGCTTATCTGTTTTTGTATTTAAACACTTCTAATGTGGATTTATTTCTTATAGAGTCATCTTCCATGAATGTGGTTTCTGCTCGAATGAAGCCATCATGGGGATAAAGTCTTAGGATTTTTTCAGCAAGATTAAGGATTTCGATAGAGGGGCTTGCAAAAGATTGTTTATTGTCGAAGTGTGTAAATGCTACAAGTTCAAAACAAGTCCAGATAGATTTACTGATATATGTGTAGTTGTGAATCTCTGGATCAGTTACAGAAAAAAAGACAAGTTGGTGTTTGTTTAGATTGTCTGCACGAATATATTGAACAAGTCTTTCAATTTTGTTGTTAAAGACTTGAAGGTATGCACCCGAGAGTTCATTGCCTTGTAAAAGCATACGGCGTAGCATCTCTTTTGTTTGTTCATTAACTGTATTATCTTGATGAATAAGAAGATGAGCTTGAATGTTTTCTTGAGTATATTTTGTTCTTAGTCCGTAATAAGATTGGATGAGAGAATAATCATCTACTGTGAGTTCAAGGTGTCTTAAGCCGTACAGGGCAACAAAAGGAAACTCAAGAAGAGGGTGGCCTTCTAGTCCGTCAAGGTTTTCATTGGTTAGATTAAAGATCGGATCGTTAAAATTTCCTTGACGGATCGCTTCTTCAAGCCGGTCCAATTTTTCAGTTTTATTTTCAATCTTCTTGATATTATTTAAAGTTGTTTGTCTTGCTTTTTCAGATGTAAATTCAATCACGGATCGGCAACGTGGAAATGGATATATAAAAGGATTTTCACTATAACAAAGTTCTTTAGGAGTTTTCTGAAAAACAATTGTACATAAACTTTCAATGGGCAGCTGGGAGCGTATGCATTGATTTGCGTTTAAAGAAATATGAATAGGTCGTGTGGGGCTTATTGGAACAGTCGTTGTCATAAAAATCCCCTTCATTAAGGGTTTTAAGGTTCGCGGATGTGTCGTTTTTCGAGTTCAGCGAGAAATTCTCGAAACTCAGGAGAGCAACGTAAGTTTTCTAGCCAGTCGTCTTCTAAAAGATCATCAATGCACGGAAGTGCGTCAAACTGATGCGCTTTAATTAAGAAAGCAATAGCGCGGTCTGTTTGCTGAAGTAAAGAATAGAGTGTGCTTAAATGATAATAGGCTGACGCGCACCCGAGCTTTGCAGCTGTTGTAAGCTTAGTTTCAGCTTCACGAAGAGCTGTCGCGGCTTCTACTGAGTCTTGGGTGTGCTGAGATAAATTGATTAAAGTGACAGCGCTGTCGAGAATGACCTGTTCATTGTCTTCATCATGTTTTTCCGCAAATCGAAAGTGGTGTAAAGAGCGGTAAAAGCTATCCATCTCATTAAGAAGTTCTGCCCTATGAGCGCATACAAGAGCGATGCGGTGATGAATATGAGGGAAATCGGGGTCGATCATGAGGACGTGGTTTAAGATTTCAAGGGATTTGGCGTAATAAGATTCTTCTTCGTAAAAAGCCCCTAAAAGATCTAGTGTGATCGCATAGTGATACAGCCAATCAGGGTGAAGATAGATCGCATTCTTTTGCATTTGAAGTGCTCTTTCAAATTCAGTAATCGAGTCTTCAAGGAGTTTTTGATCATGTACAGCCTCTCCCCACTTAGATAAGGTGATGGCATAATCTACGATATAATAGCTGGATGGGTAAATATCGATGGCTTTTCTATAAAATTTGGAAGCTCTTTCAAAGGCTTCTGTGCCCTCTTCCATTTCGCTTACAATAGAGTAAGCATTTGCGATTGCATACCAAAGGTGATGGCAAGATCTATCGATAGAAAGACCATGCTGAAATTTTTCAATGGCTTGGTAGTAATAATCAAGGTCTTGGAAGTATTTGCCGAATGAAATCAGACACATGCCATAGGAGTGATAAATTTCTGGATTTGCTGCCGCTAATTCTTCAGCTTCTGCAAGTTTGTTTTGAGCGTCATAGATAAGATCAAGTCTTTCATTGAGTTCTCCTAAAAGTGCCAGAGCTTCCGCCCATATCGCGAGCACAAAGGGATTGCTTGTATCGCAAGCGTGGGCTCTATGGCATTTTTCAATACAGGTGCGCAATCTTTTTGTATCAGAAGTATGTCTTCCCGAGGTGCATAGAAGCTGCGCCCAGTCAAACCACACGGACATTTCATGAGGCTGTAGGTTAGCAGCTGCGCCAAAACATTCATTTGCTTGAGAAAAGTGATCGTCATCGTGCGTAAATTCATAGAGAGACTCAAGAGTTCCTGCAAGTGACATCCAGTGTTCGTAGTTATTGTCTTCAATGGAGATCGCGTGCTTAAAGCAGTTGATTGCTTTAACATAAAGTCTAATGTCAGTAATTTTTTCAGCCAAAAGAAGTGCTGCTGAGCCAAAGTCGTTCCAAAATTGAGCAGGTAGTCGTTCTTGTAAAGAAGATGTCATACGAAAAGCGTCTAACGCATGATTGGCATCGCTCGCCTCTCCTGAGTGATTTGCAATATGCATGAAGACAACGCCTAAGTCCCAGTAAAGTTCTGCTAGGAGGTCTGCTTTTTGATCTTCGGCAAGATCGATGGCTTTTTGGTATTTTTCTTTTGCTTCAAAAAAATAGCGAGGATCTTTGTGTGTGACTCCAAGAAGAGTCAGTGCATTTCCCCAGGCATGCCAATTGTCAAAAAACTGAGGGTTTAAAGAGGCTGCGCTACGGAATTTTTTATGTGCAAGAACTAAAGCTTTTTCTCTACCTTCTTCACTTCCATATTCAAAAAGAGCTAGAGCTTGCCGAAAAAAAAGTTCAGCGTTATTAGGATCGCATTTTGTCCCAAGATCGAAGAGCTCCATTCCTTTTGCGTAATTTCCTTGCAGCAGTGCAAGTTCACCGCGCAAAAGAAAATCATCCGCATATTGAGCTTTTTCCTCTTGTTGCATCTCATCTAAGAAATAGGTGATGCTTGTATCATCTAGAGGTATTTGATCCATAATTCTTACACTTGTATTGATATCTATAAAGGACCAAATTATAGGCGACCGGTTTATTTTCCACAACGTCACTCCCTATTTTAATAACGATGAGTGGGTTAAAAATATGCTATTTATAACCCACTCAGATGTTATAAATGAACGGCTTAGAAAAAAAATTACAAATAAAAAATTAATTTTATATCGTCGAATTTAAGAAAAATTGATATCATGTGAAAAGTTATGCACACATATATGACAAGGATTTTTTTAAGAGATACCGACGCTACAGGTGTTCTTTTTTTTACAGAACAACTGAGGCTCTCTGTTGAAACATTTGAATCATTTTTGGCAGAACGGGGGTTCACGGTGGGAAGGATGCTCAGATCATCCGACTATCTGATGCCGATCGTTCATGCAGAGTCTGATTATTTCGCTCCTTTAAAGGTAGGCGATCTTGTTAAAATCGTTCTTGTTTTAGGTCGTATCGGTACATCTTCGTTCACTCTTAATTATAAAATTTATTCTAACGACAAAGAGATGGGTAAAGCATCAACCATTCATGTTGCTGTTGATAAAAAAACATGTACGACAATCCCTGTTCCTCAAGAGCTAATCGAGCTTTTGAGCGAGCTCAAATAATTCTTTTCTATTCCGTTTTAAGCTTGAAGTTTCTGGGAAAGAAAAAAATTTAATGGGAATTTTGTAAGAGGGGAGTTTTTTTTTAAGCATTTCGGTGATTGGTAAGAAATTATTTTCTTTTGTGTCTTGCTCGATGAAAGCTATGGGACGCATACCGAATTCAAGATCCATTTTTGGAACAACGATGGCTTCAATGATATTGGGTAGGCTCAAGAGGGCAGATTCAATTTCTTCTGGCTGGATATTTTCACCACCTGAAATGAATAGATTATCTTTTCGCCCTAAGATCCTCAACATATTACTAGACGTCCAAATTCCAAGATCTCTTGTTGCAAACCATCCTTCCTGATCAAGAATAAGAGGCGTATTAAGATATCCTTGAAAAAGAGTATGTCCTTTTACAAGAATTTCTCCGTCTTGTGCAATTTTAAGTTCTCGGAAGGGAAGCGGGCCGGGGTAGGGATCCATCGTGATCTGAGCTGTCATTTCTGTTAAGCCGTATGTTTGATGGATGTTGAAGCCTTTGTCTATCGCTTTTTTAAGTAAAGATTCAGCAATAGGTGCTCCTCCAAGAAGTATGCTTTTTAGCTGCCTGGCACATTGTTCTATCTTGTAAGTAGGCTCTTGCAAGAGGCGATAAAGCTGTGTGGGTACAAGGGAGAGATGCGTGATTTGATGGAAGAGGACAGAGTCTATAAGAGGGAGCTCGGAAAGGACTATAGTTGCGCTTGCGAGCATGCAGCGAAATAAAATGGCAAGCCCTCCAACATGAAAAAGGGGGAGAGAGAGTAGCCAACGATCATTGGAGCCAAGACTTAAAACTTCATTAGTGCCACGCGCACTAAAGAGATAATTTTCCATACTATGACAAGCAATTTTGGGCTCCGCTGTGCTGCCGGAAGTGAAAAGAAGGGTCGCCGAATTGCAAATCTCAGGCATAGACGGGAGTTTGTTCAATCGGGGATTCACGGGGAATGCAGGTTGACCGTATTCCCAGCAAGAGACTAGTTTTGTGAGCGTCTCAATATCTTTTTGCGCATAAAAGCTTGTCGTTATAGGAAAGCCAAGAGGTTTAACCTCTATTTTTTCTGTATCAGTGAGGCAAAGGAAGCGCATGAAGCAGTTCTTTTTTTATGGTGATTTTTGATGGTAGAATAAGATGACCATTCACAAGTTCTAAAGACTCTTCTAGAAGTGTGTCGTGAATGTAGCTCAGTGTGCCAAGTCCTAAAGAATTTTTGTTAAGTTTTAGACGGTAGGCTAAAAGCGCGATGTGGGCGATTCCAAGATCACTTTCAAAAGCGCTGCTAAGGATAACTTCTTTTCCACGCCCTAGCCATTTAAGCCAGTCTTTATGAAGTGTTGGCTTAATGATGAGCGCTTTGAGAAGAGGATGATCGATGAAAAAATCTTCTCGAAGAGACTCATCCAAAGCAAAGGGGTGAGTAAAAAAGCAAAGATCATGAGGATTTTTTAAAGGCTCTTCCACATAATCAAAATCCTCTTTTCTGAAGTGGGAAAAAAAAGAGAGCGCTTCGTCAAGATCCCATGCGCGATTGACATCAAGACGTAAATAAAGATGATCTTTGAGTTGACGTACAAGGTAGAGTGCTTCATTAAAATCCAGATGGCCGATTTTTAACTTCGCACTTTTAAAACCGGAAAAGATCGCTTTTTCTGCTTGTATCCCAATTTCTGATAAAGAGCCTTTGAGTAAATAGGAAACGGGAATTGGAGGAATATCAAACAAAGGATCGCGCAGAGTTGCAAGAGCGGAAAGCATTGCAAAAGTAAGAGAGGGTGCAAAAGGAGGCGTCAGTGTGATTGCTTGACGTGCAATCTCTTCAAGAGATTCTCCACTCCATCCAGGTAGAGGCGCAGCTTCCCCAAAGCTTTCTTTTGATCCTTCTTGTAAATGAAGGATGAGTCTAGAGCGTCCATCTAGATTACAGACAAAAGAGGAGCGTACAGGCAATAAGCAAGAAGCTTGTTTGTTTGAGAAGCGCGTGGTATCCATGGGAATCCTTATTTTGTAAGACAGAACGTATGAGGAAAAAAGCAGGCACAAAAAGTAAAAGAGGAAGAAACTTATGTAATAAGAGTGGAGCGCTGCATGCGGCAATCATTGTGATGAGATAGCTTACTTTTCCAAACCGCTCTCCAAAACGAACTGCAAGCGTGTTTTTATTGACAGCTTTGTCTTCTTCCCTATCGCGGAGATTATTGAGCATCAAAATACAAGCAGCAATAGCTCCAGGGGAGATTCCAGCAATAAGGCTGTCTAAAGAAAAGGCGTGCGTTTGCAAATAATAAGTGCCACTTGTTGCAATGGGTCCATAAAAGGCAAAAGCAAAAAAATCACCAACACCTAAGTAAGTTAGCGGATAAGGCCCACCATTATAAAGAAGAGCAAGAGAGAGAGAAAGAGCTAAGCATGTTGCAATGACAGGGCCGCCCATCCAAACAAGATATGTTCCAAGAAGCGCTGTAGATAATGCTGAAATAATCGTTGCCCACTTCATAGCATTGAGCTCTAAAATACCCGCATCTAAGACCTTGACGAAGCTTTTTTTAGATTCTTTGTCTTTAGCGAAATCAAAATAATCACTTGCGTAGTGGGATGTAATTTGAATGCCAAGCGCTGTTAAAAGCGTATAAAAAAAAGGCCAAAATTGAAAAATAGGAGCAAGAGATGTTCCTATAATGACAGGGCATATGCTAATAAACAGCGTCTTAGGACGCGTTGCAATAATAAAGGCGCGGAAAGGACTCATGGTCTTTTAGGGAATTTAGCAAAGTCAGGTTGTCTTTTTTCTAAAAAGGCTTTATGTCCTTCCTGCGCTTCTTCTGTCATGTAATAAAGAAGTGTTGCGTTGCCAGCAAGTTCTTGTAGGCCTGCTTGCCCATCGCAGTCAGCATTCATTGCTGATTTAAGACAACGAATGGCTAAAGGAGAGTGTTGTAGAATCTCTTGACACCAGGCAACTGTCGTTTCTTCGAGTTTTTCGTAAGGGACAACACAGTTGACAAGGCCCATTTCAAGAGCTTCTTGCGCGGTATACTTTCTGCAGAGATACCAGATTTCGCGCGCCTTTTTTTGTCCTACAAGTCTCGCTAAATAGCTAGCGCCAAAGCCACCATCAAAAGAGCCAACTTTAGGGCCTGTTTGCCCAAAAAGAGAGTGATCTGCAGCAATTGTTAGGTCACACATCACATGCAAAACATGTCCGCCGCCGATCGCATAGCCAGCAACCATCGCAATCACAGGTTTTGGACAAGCTCTGATTTCCTTTTGAAAATCAAGAACGTTGAGCCGATGTACGCCGTGCAAATCAGCATATCCCGCTTCTTGGCGGATTCTTTGATCGCCACCTGAGCAAAAAGCATCTCTGCCTTCACCCGTTAGAATAACGACACCAATCTCATGGTCATCTCGTGCATTGTTAAGCGCATGCGACATTTCTTGCACAGTAAGAGGGCGAAAAGCATTGCGCACTTCAGGTCGATTGATCGTAATTTTTGCGATACCGCAATTTTTATGATACTTAATGTCGGTGTAATCACCACAGGCTATCCAGTCCATGAGAGGCTCCTTTTTCACTTTTATAGGCAGTGTACGACAAAGATTTTGTTATTTCAAATCTTTTTCACCATAAGAATTTTAACGCAATCGTCTTTGCGTTAAAATTCTTGATTTAAAAGCCTTCAGCTATGTGAATGGCGATGGCTTGGGGGTTTTCTAGGTGGATGGCGTGGCAGGCGTTTTTAATTGCATGCGCCTGAGGAAAGTCTTGGTAAAGGTTTTTATATTTTGCATCGCGCTCACCGTAAAGAAGAAGTGTGTCTTTTTTTGGTAATAGAAAAGGTTGTTTGCTTAAGGTGTAATTTCTTAAAAGCGTGCTATGATAAGTTTTATCGATGTGTAAACGTCTTTGTGGCATATCAAATCCGGCAAATAGCGGCTGGGCATACCAATCGGCGAGAAATTCTTTGATGGGCATAGTCTCTAATTTTTTTGCTAAAATACAATCCTCATCCCATCGTTTTTGCTTTTCGGTTTCTTCTTTGAGTCCAAAGTGGCTTGAAAGAAGAACGAGTTTGTTAATTCTATCTGTATATTTCTGCTGTAGCTGCAGAGCCACTCGTCCTCCCATGGAGTATCCAATAAGAATGCATTGATCGATGTGACGGGAATCTAAAAGTTTTGGAAAATCTTCTAAAGTAAGAGGAAGGGGGAGAGGGTAGCATTTAAAGCTGTTTTTTAAATGGTGGATCACACCATCCCAGTCTTCAGGGGCTCCTAGAAATCCGTGCAGTAATACAATTTTCATATGACTCCTGAATATGTTTACGAAGAGCAAAGCTACGCGCTCTATCTGTCGTTAGCTCGATGATGCATGATTCAGTAAAAGGGACATCGCTCAGCTCTACCCAGTTTTTTGGATGATAATAGGGGAGATTAAAAAGAGCAGCTGCATGTTCAAAATGGATCGCGTGCGCTGCAGCAAAATACTCTTCAAAGAGAGGGGGAGGGATATTTTCATGAACAGGGAGAAAAGAAAAAATACCGCTTCCATGGTTGTTGATGATGAAAAGGATGATAGGATATTTTGTTTTTTTAAGTTGGGAAAGAGAGTTGATGTCATGAAGTGCCGTCTGATCGCCAATGAGAGCGATTAGGGGACGATCAGCTCCTTCGCTGATTCCAGCAATCGTGCCAATATTGCCATCAATTCCTGAGACGCCGCGATTTGTAAAAATGGGGCCGCAGGGCCTTTTTGGATAGAAAAAGTTATTGGCATCACGCACAGGCATGCCATTTGCAAAAAAAAGAGCATATTCATCTGTGATGTTTTGCAAAAGCCATTGGATGATTCCTGGTTCTGAGATTTCATTATCTTTCATCTCAGGATGCTCATCTGCTGCATCTGCATACTCTTTCCAAAGATTTAGCCAGGAGATTTTTTCTGAGATGTAAGGTTCTATGGCTTCTGCAAAAGAGCATGGATTGCATGCAATTCTATGAGTGACAGTATGTTTAGGATCTGTGCGGTAGGGATGCTCTGCGACATGGACATATAAACTGATTGCTGCATCGGAGGCAAATTCAAGCAACAGTTTTGAAACAAGCTGATCTCCAAAATGAAGGATGGCATCTGGGCAAAGAGTAGAGATGGCTTTAAGAATAAGATCATAGCGAGGGATGATAGGCGCTGCGTTTACATAAGAGCGCATGCCTGAATCAATATCTGAGAGGATTGGCCAATCGAGCTTTTTGCCAAGTTTCACAATAGATTCTCTAGAATCTTTTGTGTGAAGAGAGCCTACAATAATGACTCCTTTTTCGATTTCAGAGAGTTTTTCAGCCCAATTTTCAACCATTTGCTGCGGTAAAGCTGTGCATGTACTTTGATAATAACAAGGAATTTCCGGCATGTAAGGAAATTCTTCTACAAAGAACGGCTCTCTAAACATGCAGTTGATGTGAACGGGACCTGCTGGATTATTTTGTGCGCGAAAAACGGCTTGTGCAAGAGTTGTTGCTAAGAATCTCTGGGGTAATTGGGGGTCCGCTGCAGGTAGATCAAATGCAAAGCGAACGAAGTTACTAAAGAGTTTTATTTGATCAATTGTTTGATTTGCATGAGTGTCTCGAAGTTCAGGGGGGCGGTCTGCTGTAAGTAGGATAAGGGGAATACGGCTTAGAGACGCTTCCATGACAGCTGGCATGATGTTGCCAATAGCGGTTCCTGAAGTTGTTAATATGACAGCTGCTCTTCCCGTTGCTTTTGCAAAGCCTAAAGCGTGGAAAGCGCATCCGCGCTCATCATAATGGACAAAGGTGCGCGCTCTTGGATCTTCAGCAATAGCCAGAGCAAGAGGTGTTATTCGAGATCCTGGAGAGAGACAGAAGTAGTCAACACCGTGCATGATGAGTTGATGGATGATCTCTTTTCCCCAGGAAATATTCATGAGCCTATCCCACTATTTCAAGATTTTGATTTTTGATAGATTTTTTTCTATTTTTCAGAACTTCTTTGCGAGACATACTTGAAAAGTCAAACCAAAAAGAAGCTCTGAAAAATAGGAAAAAAGACGCAAAAAGCGAATTCTTATAATAGTGAGATAGGCTCATAAATATTGGCCTATTTTAAGTTCTAGTTCTTCCCACTCAAGATCTGGTTTTGAACCTTCTACGACTCCAAGGCCTGCAAACAGATGCATGATATTTTTCTTAATGAGAGCAGAACGGATTGCAACTGCAAACTTAGCTGAAGGCTCACTTATCCAGCCGATAGGCGCGCTATACCACCCTCTTTCAAAAGGTTCGTTATCTCTAATAAATGTGCAGGCTGCAATTGTTGGGTATCCACCAATTGCAGGTGTTGGGTGGAGAGCTTGTAATAGCATAGAATCTGTAATTTCAGGAAGTAGCGTTCCTGAAATATGGTTGCACAAGTGATGCATATGATGAGCTGCAATTGTAGAGTCTTGCTTTTCTACAACAAGAGATGTGCAAAGAGGGTGCAAAATTTCTGCAATTGCATCTTTTACAATAAGAAATTCTCTTTGTAGTTTTGGATCTTGTGTTTGGTTTTTGCAGGTGAATGTTCCAGCTATTGCATCGCTTATGATGTTGCGTCTTTCACGCACATAAAGACGCTCCGGTGTTGCACCGATAAAAGCTGCATTTTTCTTTGGCTCAAATGCATAAATGACCCTTGCATTGCTTACTTGTGCTACTTGAGCTAAAAGTGAAAAGGCTTTAAGGGGAGTTGCGTAATGAAAGGAGGATCTGCGTGCTAAGACCACTTTTTTAAAATTTGTGTTATTAAGTGCTGCTGCCAGCATTTTTTCCCAGTCAGAAAATACAGGAAGATCTTCTCTTTTTTGCCATGTAGCATCTGCTAGACCTGTTTTTGTTTGCGTAAAGTTTAAATATTTCAAACCTTCATCAGAGGGTGTGGTATCAAGAAAATGCAGCGTTAACTGAGTTCCTTCTTTTTCTTGTTTAAGTTCATACCGAGGCAGGAAAAAATAGCTGTTTGGAAAATCATTCCACAGATCGTCTTTGTAGAGGGATTGTGTAAAACTCATCCCTCCAAAGAAGCGTAAATTTCCAAGAGGATCCTGAGTAATCGTCGGTGGGGTATCAAAAGCTAACAGTGCGCCGATAGCTGCATATTCTTCATCTCCTTTGTAGTAAAACTTAGGAAAAAGCTTCTGGTTTTCTAAAAAGCCTAAGAGATCCATGCGCGGTAGAAAAATGGAAAGATTGCTATAGATTTTCTTTTTACCATTAATGAGAACAGGGTAGTTCAATCCTTATCTCCTCGATAGAGGGTGACAGCACCTCCCATGAAAGGATAGGCTTGTACATGGGTAAAACCGGCATCTGTTAGAAGTGCGCAAAATGCATCGCCAAAGGGGAAAGTTTCGATGGTTTTATTGAGATAGATATAAGCCTGTTTGTTTCGAGAGATCAGTCCTCCAATGAGGGGTAGAAGCATGCGCAGATAAAAAAGATGCCCTTTAAGCAAGAGAGGATTTTTAGGAAGAGAGCACTCTAAAATTAGAATTCTCCCCCCATGATTTAACACCCGGCGCATCTCTTGCAGCCCAAGAGAGATATCTGTCACATTGCGGATGCCAAATGAGATTGTAACACAGTCAAATGAGTGATCTTCAAAAGGGAGATCAAGAACATTCGCTGTTTCTAAACGTATTTTAGAGGCATGTTTTGTTTTTTCTATTTTTTTGCGCCCTACCTCAAGCATGGCTTTTGCAAGGTCAATGCCAATTGCTTCAGAAATGTTTTTAGAGCGGTTCATTAAAGATAGAATTTGATCGGCAGTGCCTGTTGCACAATCAAGGAGTTTGATGTTAGGTCGATCTGGAAGATGTCTCGCAAGGCGTCCGCGCCAATAATGATCGATCCCAAAAGTCATCGCTCGATTGACCCAATCATAGGTAGATGAGATCCCATCAAACATCTTCCAAATTTCAGTCCGGTAAGGTTTTTCCATGCCCCCATTTTATACCGCATCACTTAACTCAAGCACAACAAAAATTTAAGCCCAAATGTGTTGTTCTGGTAGCGGCGTCTCAGAAATTTGTTGTTTTTGATCTTGCAACCTTTTTTCGGACACCGATCTTGCTACCATTTAGATCAGCACATTGATCCATAACCTGCCCTTATTGTGGTATTTTAGCCCCCCTACTTTTCTATATGAAATCATTTTTTGCCGTGTACAGAGCGAGGGTTTAGAAGAAGTCTAGCTAACTCATTTATTATGAATGATCTTCGTTTATTAAAAAAATAACTTGAATATAATTATAATTAATTGTATAATGGTTATTAAAACATTAACTTTAGGTAATAATTATGTCTTTTTTTAGTTTAGCATTGAACCAAAATACCCCTTTTATTGATAACCAAGAAAATATCAACATTCCGAAAGGAGGAGCGGTATCTCTTGATAAAAAAGTGCTACAAAACATCTTAGATTCAAAAAATGACGGCATTATTCGATCCATTGCGCTTAATTTAATTTTAAAGCCTGAAAAACCTGATTTAAACAGATTGAACCGTTTAACTAAATCTGATGATATTAAATATACTCAAGAAGAAGTTTTAAATACCATTACAGCGTTAACGGACAACGATTTAATACTTAGCCAGCAGCTAGTTAAGATTTTTCAGCTCGATGTTTGCCGCCTAGCCAATACTGTATTGACACGGGAATGGAATTTTGAAAAAGGTTCTCTTACTTTTAAACATGTTAAATATCACGTTAAATACAAAGACGTTCCCATCACACCAAAAAGATCTATCACAGTTAATCAAAACAAATTTAGCGTCATCCATGAACATCTTTTTCAGATATCACATATATCTAAAGATCAACATTCACGATTTTTTAAAACAAAAATTATCATATCAGGAGCTAACCAATCGCTGAAAAATCGCGATGCTAGTAGCATTAACTGTAAAATTTTATTCACTCAAACACAAAATTCGATAATAGAAAGCTTAGGAGACCTTTATCTAACCTGGGCTGCATTTCCTTTGCACATGAGCACAGCTCTTGGAAACCTAGACGCTTTCCTCCCTCGCGATTATGATTCATTAACAGAACAGCCCAATTATTATAGTGACCATACCAATGCAGGATTTGATATCGAGTATAGCTTGCTACAAAAAATGGAAAGCAATAACATTCCCTCCCATTATAAATTACTCCATAATCACCAATAGACTGCGCTTAGTGGGCCATTGCGGACTTTGGCTGTGGCGCGAGCCACAACCAAAGTAAATCAAGGATCCGAGCTCATGGACACAGAAAGCACAGAGGCGCTTGACCTGTCTTGTGCTAAATCCTAGATTTTCTGATGCTTGTAATGTTGTTAGCCGTTTTTTATGTACCTTGGTTATTACTTCTAAACGACTTAATTCTTTTTGACTCATAGAAATACGTCCTTTCATTGTGTTATTTCCTTTATTACCAACGACTTTTAGTATTAAAAGGTGACATTTTTTAAAAAATGCATACAAAATAATTTATATTGTTTACTAAAAAGTTTAGTTTGTATATAATTTACTTATTAAGTTAATAAAAACAATATAAAAAGGGTGGTTGATATGGAATTAGGATTAGGTTTGGCTTTTGATTGTATTAAAGCGTTTGTTAAAGAAAATAGCGGTTTTTATAAAAAAGATGGCTTTTCTTATGTTTCAAGTTTTAAAACTTTTGAACAAAATAGAAGTCAAACTTCTTTTTTTAGCATTGATAAAAGAGTGAGACGGACGTTTCAATCGGTTAAAGAAAAAGTTCTCGAGAGAGTATTAGGTGATTCTAAAAAAGGACAGATGGGAATTAATAAGGTTGTTAATTTTTTGAATAAACCAGTACGATGTTCATTGTTAAAAGGTGCGGGTCACGTTCTAGATACGAGTCCTAAATTAACTAAACTTTTGAAAATTGTTGCGATTGCAAGTGTTATTTTAGGTGCGGGCGTGAGCGTGATATCCCCTCCTGGCGGAATACTTATGGCTACTGCTGGTCTCGGTTGTTATGGCTGCTTAAAGATAGCGGAAAACACTAGACTTCCTAATAACACCTGGATATCCTTTTAATAATTAATGATTATATAACAAAAAAACCATACAAACAGCTCGTTAAAGAGTGTTTGTATGGTTTGAGTTTATTCGGTATAAGAAGTTCTTAAGACTTGCGTTTGCGGTCTTGTTCGTTAAGATAGCGCTTACGTAGACGAATGAAGTGAGGCGTAACCTCGATTAGCTCATCGTCTTCGATGAAGTCGATCGCTTGTTCAAGAGTGAATGTGCGAGGAGGGGTGAGGATGATGTTTTCATCGCTGCCCGATGCTCGAACGTTTGTTAGCTGCTTGCCTTTTGCTAAGTTGACTGTTAGGTCATTATCGCGACTGTTTTCCCCAACAACCATTCCTTCGTAGATTTCTTCGCCCGGTGCCACAAAAAGCGTGCCGCGGTCTTGAATTGTGAAAGAGGCATAGGCCGTCACTTTCCCGCTGCACATGGAGATTAAAGCGCCTTTCTGCCTTTGAGGAATATCACCCTTCCAAGGAGCGTATAGCTCAAAAATAGACGTTAAAATCCCAAGACCTCTCGTAGCTGTAAGGAATTCGTTACGATAGCCCATGAGACCGCGTGTAGGGATGAGGAATTCAATGGTCGTGATGTTTTGTTCAGTGGTGTTCAGGACGCGC
>JAZKBL010000013.1:84887-86684 GCA_040388665.1 Chlamydiota bacterium | reverse complement strand
ATGAGGAATTCGATACTTGTGATGCCGTGCTCGTTCGTGCTAAGACTGCGCATTTCCCCTTTACGTCTTGAAAGCTCTTCGATGACAGTTCCAGAATAATCTTGAGGAACTTCTACGTGAGCTGCTTCATAAGGTTCGTGCGTTTCTCCGTTAATTTGCTTAAGAATTACCTGTGGCTTGGAGATTGTGAATTCATAGTCTTCGCGACGCATCGCTTCGATGAGAACAGCTAGGTGAAGCTCGCCTCGACCACAAACGCGGATGGCGTCATCGCGCCCTTGCACTTCTTCGATGTTTAGCGAGATGTTTGCGCGTCTTTCTTTTTGCAGTCTGTCTCGAATTTTATTCATGGTAACGTGTTTGCCATCTTTACCGACGAACGGACCGTTATTAACCATCATTTCGACCGAAAGAGTAGGTTCGGCGAGTTCAATGGGAGGGAGTTGGACAATATGGGTTGGATCGCAGAGGGTATCTCCAATGATCACATCGGGGATGCCGGAGATACTTACGATATCGCCAACACCTGCTTCTTCCATTTCCACTTTTTTAAGGCCAAGATAACCTTCAATTCTTGTCACACGGTGCTGTGTTGGGTGGCCGGTTTTATCAATGCGCGTGATGGCTTGACCCTTTTTGATCTGACCTTCGAGGATCCTTCCGCAAGCTTGACGGCCAATGAAGTCGTCGTAGCTAAGCGTTGTAGCTTGCATCAGGAAGGGGAGATCGATATTTCCAGGGGGAGGGGGGACGACTTTAATGATCAGCTCAAACAGTGGGCGCATGTCAACACGCGGATCGTTGATTTCAGCGATCGCAAATCCTGTGAGTCCAGATGCGTAGCAAATAGGGAAGTCGAGTTGCTCATCAGTTGCGCCAAGTTCAACAAAAAGGTCGAATGTGAGGTTGAGAGCACGGTCTGGGTTCGCGTGAGGCCTATCGATTTTGTTAAGAACAACAACAGGTCTGATTCCCATTTTGAGCGCTTGTGATAACACAAAGCGTGTTTGAGGCATAGGACCCTCTTGTGCATCGACAAGAAGAAGTACGCAATTGACAAGACCTAGAACGCGTTCTACTTCACCTGAGAAGTCAGCGTGTCCTGGAGTGTCAATGATGTTGATCTTGTAATCTTCAAAAAACACGCTTGTGTGTTTTGCGAAAATTGTGATGCCGCGCTCTTTTTCTTGGTCATAGCTATCCATGACGCGCTCGGGAACTTTTTCGTTGTCGCGAAAAATGTTTGATTGTCTTAAAAGACTATCAAGAAGTGTGGTTTTGCCATGGTCGATGTGGGCGATGATGGCAATATTACGAATTTTGTCTGGCTTATACATATGATCGAGATTATAGAGGACTAGCCATTAAAAAGCCAGAGGTTTATAGTCTATACCGATTAGTTAAGGGGAGCTGCACATGTTAGAGAATGACGTCGTAGAGAATGAAGAGGTGCTCCCAGGAGCTGCAAGTCTTATGGAATCAAAGACTTCGCAGCTTGACGACTTGTTAAATGAAAAACTAGCGGCGGCCTTTCATAAGCAGACATCGACTGTAATGCTCCATGATCTTGCCAAAATTGCAAGCGAGCACTCGCCGATCGACCTTGCTTATGCAGCATGTAGATTGCCTCCTCATGCCCGGCCTATTCTTTATGAAAATCTATCAAATCTTGATGCAAAAAGCACGTTTATGATCAACACGGATAGCAGTACGAGATCTGCTGTTTTTCGCCATATTAGCGATATGGAAGCTAAGGGTCTTATAGAGCACATGCCACCCGATGAGGCGGTAGCTGTT
>JAZKBL010000013.1:83979-84877 GCA_040388665.1 Chlamydiota bacterium | reverse complement strand
CGTCGACATGGTAGAACCTGAGCGCGCAAGACGGATCCGAGAAATTAAGAAGCATGAGAGAAATACTGCCGGCCGTCTCATGAAAAACGAGTTTTTTTCATTCATAGCAGACGTTACCATTGGAGAGGCCGCTTCTTACATTAGAGACCATCCAGGAATTGATCTTACACGTCGCATTTTTGTTGTGAATCAAGATGGGGAACTTCAAGGGTATGTTCCTGCGCGCAACTTAATTGTAAATCCCGACAATCTTCCTTTACGTCAGGTAATGCGGCCTATTTTGCATAAAGTAACACCTGAAGTTTCTCGTGAAGAAGTTGTTGAGATTGTTGCAAGGTACAACATATCCGCTCTTCCTGTTGTTGACCATCAGGACCGTTTATTAGGTGTTATTACTTATGAAGACGTTTTGGAATCGATGGGAGATATTGCAGATGATACGATCGCAAGCATGGCGGGTACTGCAGAAAAGGTGAGTGAGCTTGAGCCGCTTCATAAACGTATTCTTGCAAGAGCTCCGTGGCTTGTTGTTACTCTTTGTGCGGGTTTGATTAATGTCAGCGTTATGTCTTCTTTTCAAAGTCACGAAGGCGGGCTTTTAACGTTTGTTCTTTTCTTTGTGCCTTTGATCACAGGCATGTCTGGCAATATCGGGATTCAATGCAGTACGATTCTTGTTAGAAGTATGGCAACAGGGGTTCTTTCTGTGGGCAATAGAACAGAAACTGTGATCAAAGAGCTTTCGATAGGGCTGATTACGGGTTTTATTTTCGGAGTGCTTTGCGGTATACTTGTTTACATGCTTGATTTTTTAGGAATGCCAGGTAATTTATTAAGTCCAGTCCTTGTTGGGTTAATCGTTGGTGTGGGTCTTTTTGGCGCGTGTTTAACAGGCACT
>JAZKBL010000013.1:75119-83969 GCA_040388665.1 Chlamydiota bacterium | reverse complement strand
TTTTTCTCCTCTTTTCTTTGCGCGTATCGGTGTCGATCCAGCGATTGCATCAGGTCCGATCATCACAGCGTTTAACGACTTTCTTTCAATGTCAATTTATTTTTTGATAGCAATCGGCCTCTCCGCTTTACTTATTTAAAAACTGTATTTCCTTTATGAGGCTTGCGATTTTGCACGGAAATATATATAGTCGAGAGTGGTGAAGGGAACATATAGAAACTGATGGAATCTACAAATAAACAGATAGCTTTGTTACTGCCCAAGCTTCTTTCAAATCTAGGAAAACGATGTCAAGATAGGCCTGATCTCATCTTAGCATCTTGGTCTGGTATTGTTGGAGAAAAATTAGCTCCTATGGCACAAGCTGTTTCTTTTAGTGAGGGTGTACTGACAGTTCGTGTAAAGAACTCGACACTGTATAGTTTGCTCATGCAGCATGAAAAAACGCGGTTGCTCAAACAGCTTAGGGAAAAGTTTCCTGCGGCGGCAATCCGGAACATTATTTTCCGAATGGGTTAAGTATAGGTATGACGACGATGACAAAAGAAAAAGAGTATGACGCTAGTTCGATTACCGTTCTTGAGGGTTTGCAAGCGGTGCGAGAGCGTCCTGGGATGTACATTGGCGATACGAATGCTGGCGGTTTACATCAACTCGTTTACGAGGTGGTGGATAATAGCATTGACGAAGCCCTTGCAGGGTTCTGCAGCGAGATCACAGTCATCATCCATAAAGACAATTCTGTATCTGTAGAAGACAATGGTCGAGGTATTCCAACAGGCAAACACGAGAGAGAATCTGTTAAGCAAGGCAGAGATGTTTCAGCCCTTGAAGTTGTCATGACGATTCTTCATGCGGGCGGCAAATTCGATAAAAACACCTATAAGGTATCAGGCGGTTTGCATGGTGTTGGCGTTTCCTGCGTTAATGCCCTGTCTAAAAAGCTACACGTTGAAGTTTTTCAAAATGGTAAAACTCATGAGATGACTTTTTCTCAAGGCAAAGTCACACATTTATTAAAAGTTGTTGGTGAAACAGAAAAAACGGGAACAAAAGTTTCTTTCTGGCCAGACGATTCCATTTTTACAGTGCTATCTTATGATTATGATACTCTTCTAAAAAGACTTCGAGAATTAGCTTTTTTAAATAAAGGCATCAAAATTAATTTCCGGGATGAACGCAACACAGATCATCCTGAGCAAGTGTTTTGCTATGAAGGGGGACTTGTTTCTTTCGTTAGCTATTTGAATGAGCATAAAGAACCCTTATTTCCCAAACCGATCTATATTCATGGGGTTAAAGAGGGGCATGATGGTCCAATTGACTTTGAAGTGGCCATGCAGTGGAACGAAACGTATTCTGAAAATGTTCACTCCTACGTCAACAACATCTCTACCCGTCAGGGTGGATCTCATTTAACAGGTTTTTGTACAGCGTTAACACGTGTGCTTAACAGCTACATTAAAGGGCACAACTTAATGAAGAGCGATAAAATCTCTGTTGCAGGGGATGATATGCGCGAGGGGTTAACAGCTGTTATTTCTGTGAAGGTTCCAAATCCTCAATTTGAAGGACAAACAAAACAACGACTTGGAAATAGTGATGTCGCTTCCGTTGTTCAGCAAATTGTCGGAGAAGAGCTTGCTACTTTCTTGAGTGAAAACCCAGTGATTGCAAAAACAATCATTGATAAAGCCATCATTGCAGCGCAAGCAAGAGAAGCTGCACGCAAAGCACGTGAGCTCACGCTACGCAAAACAGCTCTTGATAGCGCAAGACTTCCTGGGAAATTGACAGACTGTCAAGAAAAAGATCCAGCGCTTTGCGAAATTTATATTGTTGAGGGGGATTCTGCGGGCGGTTCTGCAAAATCTGGTAGAGACAGAAGATTCCAGGCAATTCTTCCTATTCGTGGTAAAATTCTTAACGTAGAAAAAGCAAGACTTGAGAAAATTCTACAAAACCAGGAAGTGGGCGCAATGGTTGCAGCTTTTGGCTGTGGAATTGGAGCTGGAAACTTTAATCTTGAAAAGCTGCGTTATCATAAAATTATCATCATGACGGATGCTGACGTCGACGGATCGCATATCCGTACACTATTACTTACATTCTTCTATCGCCATATGCCAGCGCTTGTTGAAAATAACTTCATTTATATCGCGCAGCCGCCGCTTTATCGTATTTCACGAAAAAAAATCAGCCGGTATATCCACAGCGAAAAAGAGATGGATGAATACCTACTTGAGCTTGGTGTTAGCGACATTACAATTCGTCTTTTAGGACATGAAGATGTTCTTACAAAAGAACAAGTAAAAATCCTGCTTGACGCTACTCGTGAAGTAGAAACATTCATTTCTTCAGTGGAACGCAAAGGGATTCCCTTCCGTGAGTTTCTTGCCAAAAAAGATGAAGAGGGGAGACTTCCGCGATTCCAGCTGCAGCTTGGAGACGAGTTTAAACTTGTTTATTCTGAGGAAGAATTTGCGGAAATTAAAAGAGAAAACGAAGAATTACAACGCATTGAGCATCAAAGTAAGCTAGCTGCGATCCCAGAATCTGAGCAGAATGAAGAAATGAAGATCTTCCGTCAAAAAGGGATTCCTTTTGTTGAACTTTATGAGATCGATGTTTTAGCAAATCTTAAAAATCGTCTTGCTGAGTTTGATTTCGCGTTAGATCAGTATATGGTATCAGAAGGAAAATTGTATGACATTATTGATGATCAAAAACGGGAAACTCCAGTTTATAATCTCAAAGAGGGGATCGATTTTCTTCGTACCAATGGACGTAAAGGGGTAGAAGTTCAGCGTTATAAAGGTCTTGGTGAGATGAATGCAGATCAATTGTGGGAAACTACAATGGATCCTTCCAAGAGAACTCTTTTACGCGTGACAATTCCTGATGCCATTGGCGCAGACCATATGTTCACGATGCTCATGGGCGAAGATGTGCCGCCGCGGCGCGCTTTTATTGAGCAACACGCTTTATCTGTTAAAAATTTAGACGTTTAAGATTCAAAAGAGGTTTCATGTCTTATACACAAGATGACACCATACTTCCTCGTAATGTAGAAGAAGAAGTCAAGGAAAGTTACCTCCGTTATTCGATGTCTGTGATCATTGCGCGCGCTCTTCCTGATGTGCGTGATGGCCTTAAGCCGTCACAGCGCAGGATCATGTACGCAATGCGGCAGCTAGGATTAACTCCAGGGGCAAAACACCGTAAGTGCGCAAAGATCTGCGGTGACACTTCTGGTGACTACCATCCTCACGGAGAGACTGTTGTTTATCCTACTTTAGTAAGGATGGCGCAGCCTTGGGCAATGCGTTACAGATTAATTGAAGGTCAAGGTAACTTTGGATCAGTGGATGGCGATCCGCCAGCTGCGATGCGTTATACAGAAGCGCGTTTGACCCATGCATCGATTGCTCTCATGGAAGATTTGGAAAAAGACACGATCGAAATGATTCCAAACTATGATGAGACTCGCCTTGAACCCACAGTTTTTCCTGCAAAATTCCCCAACCTTTTAGCAAATGGGTCTTCAGGGATTGCAGTTGGTATGGCGACAAATATTGCGCCACACAATCTTGGAGAGCTGATCACGGCAACTATCCTCATTGTCGATAACCCATTGACTTCTATCGAAGAGATTATGGAAGTGATGCCGGCGCCAGATTTTCCAACAGGTGGGATTATCTGTGGTTACCGTGGCATTAAAGAAGCTTTTCATACAGGACGTGGAAAAGTCATTTTGCGTGGCGTTCTTCGCGTGGAAGATCAAGAAAGTGGCGATAGACAAAGAATTGTTGTTGATGAGATTCCTTATAACGTCAGTAAATCTGCGCTCATTATGCGGATTGCAGATCTTGTAAACGAGAAAACCATTCCTGGTATTTCTGATATCCGTGATGAGTCAGATAAAGATGGGATGCGGATTGTGATTGAACTCAAACGGGGCGAAATTCCTGATGTGACCCTCAATCAGCTCTATAAATTTACAGATCTTCAGGTGACTTTTGGCTGTAACATGCTAGCGCTCGATAAAGGCTTGCCGCGTGTGATGAATGTGAAGCAGATGATCGTCGCATGGGTTGAGCATCGCATTGATGTGATTCGCCGTAGAACCCGTTATGAACTGAATAAGGCAGAAGCTAGAGCCCATATTCTTGAAGGTTATTTGAAGGCTCTTGACCATCTCGACGCTGTTGTGAAAATCATCAGGGCAAGCAATACTAAAGATGAAGCAAAAGCTGAGTTAATGGCGAGATATACTCTTAGCGATAGGCAAGCGGCAGCTGTTTTAGATCTTCGTCTTTACCAACTTACAGGTCTTGAAAGAGAGAAGATTGAAGCAGAATATCAAGAGTTACTCGCTAAAATCGCTTACTATCGTTCTGTTTTAGCAAACGAGCTTCTTGTGCGAGGCATTATCAAAGAAGAACTTCAAGAGCTTCGTAAACACCATACTTCTGACAGGCGCACGAAAATCATTGCAGCAGAAGGGGAGTTTAATATGGAAGATTTGATCACTGATGAGCAGGTGATCATCACGATTTCAGAAGATGATTATATCAAGAGAATGCCCGTCACGATGTTTCGTGAGCAGCGTCGCGGTGGCCAAGGTGTCATCGGTCTTGATATGAAGAAAGAAACAGATACCCTGAAGGACATCTACGTAGCTTCTACTCATAATTATCTCTTGATTTTTACAACCCTTGGTAGATGTTATTGGCTCAAAGTGTGGCAACTTCCGGAAACAGGCCGCAGATCAAAGGGCAAGCCTCTAATCAATCTTCTTGAAGATATTCAAGAAGGGGAAAAGATTGCGGCAATCCTTTGCATCAAAAACTTCGAAGAACAGGGAAGCATTCTTCTTGCAACACGCAATGGTGTTGTTAAGAAAACAGATATCAGTGCTTTTAGCTCTCCTCGCCGTAAAGGTGTCTATGCAATTAACATCGATGAAGGTGATGAAGTGATGGCAGCGCGTGTGACTCATGAAGGAGAGCAGATTATGCTGTTCACAAAAGGGGGCATGGCTGTTCGTTTTGATGAAAGTCAAGTGCGCGCTGTTGGAAGAGTTGCTCGCGGGGTAAGAGGTGCTACCCTTAAAGACGAGATAGATGGAGTTGTTTCTTGTGTCGTCGTTAAAGGTGATGAATCTCTTCTTGTTGTTTGCGAAAATGGATTTGGCAAACGTTCTCTTGTAGAAGACTTCCGCCAGACTAATCGTGGTGGTGTTGGAGTTAGATCTATCATTATCAGTGAACGTAATGGCACTGTTGTCGGCGCACTGTCGGTAACAGATAAAGACAGTGTCGTGATGATGTCCTCGGGTGGTCAGACACTTCGCATCAATATGAAAGATGTGCGCGTGATGGGCAGGTCAACCCAAGGTGTACGACTTGTTAACTTACAAGAAGAAGATAAGCTCGTCGCCGTGCAGAAGCTTGAATATATCGAAACGGACGGAATGCCGCAGGAAACTCAACAAGAGACCCCGTAAGAGGTTCAATGTTCATCACGTTTGAAGGAGGAGATGGAGCTGGCAAGACCACTCTAATCGAAAGGGTATACCAAGCATTGAAAGCGCGCGGGGAGAATGTGATGAAAACGCGCGCTCCGGGATCGACGGCTGCCGGCAGTGTGATTCGAGAACTTCTTCTTCATCATGAAGAGCCTCTTTGCTCTCAAGCAGAACTTCTTCTTTATTTAGCAGACAGAGCAGAGCATGTCTCTAAGATCATTAAACCTGCTTTAGAGCAAAACATCATTGTGCTTTGCGACAGATTCAATGATTCGACAGTTGCTTATCAAGGAGCTGGGCGCGGTCTTGACCCTCATTTTGTGTGCAATTTGGCCCATTTTGCGACACAAAATCTAGAACCCGATCTCACGCTTTATCTTGATCTTGATCCTGAAGTAGGTCTTGATAGAGTCAAAAAAGCGGGGATGTCAAAGGATAAAATCGAATCAGAAAAACTTGAATTTCATCAAAAAATTAGAGCAGCTTTCCATACCATTGCTAAAAATGAACCAACAAGGTTTCACGTGATTGATGCTTCAGAATCACCTGACCGCGTTTTTCAAAAAGCCTTTGCAATCATCACTCAAGAGAAAAGATGCTAGATACAATCATGCATTTAGTTAAAACGAAAAGGATGCCGCATACTCTTCTTTTTGCGGGTCCAGAAGGTTCTGGTAAACGAGACCTTGCACTTAAAACTGCCGCATTACTTTTGGAATCAGAAAAAGAGCAGCATCCAGATTTGCATGTTTATCTACCTGACTCAAATGGGGGGATGCATAGTATTGATGCGATGCGCACTCTTATTCATGAAATTCATAAAGCTCCTTATGAAGCTAAAGGTAAGGTTTTCATCATTGAAGAAGCAGATAAAATGCTGCAGACAAGCAGTAATGCTCTTTTAAAAACTCTTGAAGAGCCCGCTGCTAATTGCTATATCATCCTTCTTACAACAAGATCCGATGCAATTTTACCAACGATTCTCTCTAGGGCTCGGATATTTACTTTGATAGGTAAAAAGAAAGTTTCTGTAGAAAAAACAGAGAAAAGGGACCTACTCGTCAATTTATTAAGCCAAAAGATCCCTTATGCAGATCTCATGAAAGCACTTAACTCTTTTAATGAAGAAGAGCATCCCGAGCACATTCTTGAAGAAGTGCTGTATTGGAATCGAGATAGACATCTTCTGGCAGAAGGCGGTGATCCTAAAAAACTCTATTTTAGCATTTATAAAGAAGAGTTGGAAAGCTGCACCTTACCGCTCACTTCATTGGAACATATTTTTGATCAGATTGAAAATTTGCGCTTTGCCCTTCAACAGCATGTCAGCTTACGTCATTGTTTGGACCTGATTATTTCCCGGTGAAAAACCAATTCTTGAGTTTAGTTACCTGTATATGTTAGGTTCAAAAAAAGGATGTGTATGGAGACAGTATGGTCGTTTGTAAAAAAAATCTGAATATCATCGCTAATATATCATTTTTTTCGATGATCACTTTTTCTCAAAACGCATTTTGCACGGTTGAATCTTCTTTAGCAAAAAAAGTGAAAAATGAAATAAAGCCAACATCTTCTGAAAATCTTAATTTGATTTTTCAAAAACTTGATATCATGAACATAGCGGAAGAAGCAGAGGAAGAGTTTAAGGTTGATGAACAAGTAGCACTCGTGCAGAATCCTGAACCTGCAACTAGCGAAGATGTAGTAGAAGAATTAAATTCTCGCTTTCTGTTTGGAGTTAACTACACCTATGTGACTTTTAAGCCGCATGGACATTCATCATTTAATGGAAGTCTTGGCGGTTTGCAGACATCATATGAATATAGACCTGCGAATTGCTTTTATGGAGGCGTTCAGTTTGAATGGAGAGATGGTTCCACTCATGGATCAGGTGGAAGACGCTCTTTTCTTTATTTCGACGTTCAAGAAAGATTAGGGTATACACTTAGTCCTCAACACAGAAACTGGTTTTTGACATTTTTTTCAGGTCTTGGCTATCGCTATACTGGGCAAAAATTGAAGCCTAAGCATGGAGATTCTGTTAAATTTGGATACAATGAATTCTATATTCCCGTTGGACTTTTGTCTAATTACGATGTGAATTCTATGATTTCTTGCGGGTTAAATTTCACATGGATGCCTCAGGTTTATCCTACAGTATCTATTGTTCCTTTAAAAGGAGCCCGCTTTATAATCACAAATAGGCTAGATAACTTTCTTATAGAACTTCCAATTACGTGTGTCATCATGAAAGACAAGAGGTTTTCTATCGTGTTTAAACCCTCTTATCAGAGATGGAATGACGGACATTCGACTGCAAAAACATCGAATGGAAATTCTTTAGGCTTACCCGGCAATACCTACAACTATTATGGTGCTGACCTAAGTTTTGGTTATTGCTTCTAGAATTCTATTTAATAAAATTTATATTTTGCTTACCATTGACGAAAACGCGCTTATAGGCGTTTTTAAATATACCCAAGTGAATTCAAAATTTGGAGTTTTGGCAAAGTCGGCGCCCCAAATTTGAACCAAGCAAGGCCGGCGTCGAAGCAGTGCCTGTGTAAACACAGGTACGATGCAGACGGGTTCAAATTTGGGAATGCCGGCGCAGCCAAAAACCAATTTTTGAGTTTACTTGGGTATAAGATGATGTTTGAATTTTTCTAGGAGTTTTTATGAAACGGTGTTGTTTACTGCTTCTTATTTTTAGCAAAGCTCTTTTTGCAGAACACGAATCTACATTTTCTGAAGAACGTCTAGAAATTTTTTACGATCAATATTTATGTGAGGAATCGAAAATCGTTGCAGAAGCTTATGGTGACGATGCTGATGATGACTGTAATCCACCGCCACCTCCTCCCCCAGGCCCGCCTCCGCCGCCTCCACCACCACCACCTCCTCCTCCAAGTCCGCCGCCGCCTCCACCTCCTCCACCTCCTCCACCGCCAGGTCCACCATCGCCAACGCTTGATCCAGCGCCGATTGTAGACTATTTGCCTATTGTGATTACCAATACAACAACGTTATCTGATGACATGGTCTATGTTATTTTAGCAGGACAACAAACGTCAGGACTTACTCCCCAGTATTTCTTTGAATTAGATTCAATGACCGGTATTTTAACACCTGTACAAGCGACATCAACAACGTATTCTCCTCAGTACTCTTACCCGCTTTCGATGTTACCGAAGTGTTCAACAGGACTTAACGATTTTCTTGTTTATGCACCTGCGTTAAATGGAGCTAGGTTTTATTTTTCTATCAATTCGCCGATGGTTCTTCAGTCAGACACTCTTCCGCCTCCGCCTCCTCCAGCG
>JAZKBL010000013.1:70365-75109 GCA_040388665.1 Chlamydiota bacterium | reverse complement strand
CCAGCGCCCCCAGGCCCTCCAAACCAGATTGTGGCACCTACGTACTTCGCCTTTTATGATCCGAACTATAGCAACCTTTATGAATCAATAGAGATTACATTCATTCCACAAGTCGTCACACCACCACCACCGCCAACAGACATTCCTTGGACGGCTACGGTAAATACAACTGGAGTGGATGCTTTTGGATTTCCGATTCAAATTGCTTACTATTCTTACGATTCTATGAATCCGACTGCCAAGACTCTGATGACTCAAGATCCTAATGCTCTCCCTTCTGGATTTGGTGTTGGATTTGGAACTTCTTCATCGGCTACGACTCGTGATGAGATTATAAATAGTCTTGTTAATGGTCTTACGACGGAAGATATGACAGGGGCTAGCCCTCCTGTTTGGCCAAGGCTAGCTGTTCCATTCTATACTGATCCCTATGGTGCTACGGGATTTCAGACGTATTTACGTATTCTTTCTCCCAAGCAAGGACTAGGAAATACAACTGATGCGACATACTATGGAATAACTCCTCAGCAATACGGTCAGGTCTCAGTGCCGGGTTCTACACAGTTTAAAAATTATAACTATCCCCAGTTTCCTCAGGGTTATCTAACGGGTGATTCGACTGGTACCTATGGGGCAGGTGCAAATTCGTTTTTAGATAATCTTTTTAATTACTATACAGGTGCAAATTTGTATATTTCTACAGGAGGAGCTTCTGCTACTATTTACGAAGGAGTTCTGTCTGGAGTTATAGGGAATCAAACGTTGACGTTTACAGCCGTTTCAGGTCCAAATTCTAGTCCAGCCCAAGTGAATGCACTTGTTCAAGCTAACATGTTTACTGAATTTATGTACTCTGGCGCTCAATTGATGACAAATGTCACCCTTCCTATGGGTCAAGGTTCTGATGCTGATAATTTGGGCTTCTTTTTTGGAGATGTGTTTACCGTAGGGTTTTTACCAAGTACGATTGGCACGATGAATACAAGTACGATGCCTCCTAATAGCCCAATTAATGTTACCGATGCTAATTTTTGGCAGCCTTTTTATATTCCAGATTATTATATCCCTCAATACTCGATTTCAGGGGGACCGTGGATGGACTTGTATGCAAAGTTATTACATGCTGTTGCAGTAAGAAATGTTCCTCCTGTTGCCAATGGCGATTTGAACGGTGTTGGACTTTGCTATGGATATGATTTTGATGATTCTTTAGGAATTAGTGGAGCGATCACACCAGCTAGTACAACGTCTAATACACTGAATCCCTATCTTGGAATCACCTTGGGAGCTATCGATACAATGATTCCAGATCCCTATTCTGACCCTAATATTTATAGAGTAACATTTACATTTGATTCTGTTGGTGGCAATACTCTTGAATATTTCAATTATATGAGCATGATGTGGGTTCCTATTTTAAATGGGGGATTTATTTTTACAAAATCGAATAGAACCGATCGTCTTACGATTCGTTACACAAATAATGACGGAACACATACGTTTGATATGTATCTTGTGTATCAATTTATGCAGCCGCTTGATACTTATAATTCAGGTGAGATATCTGTCATTAATTCGAGTACAATGAGTCCGACGACCGGAATGCTCATCACGCATTTTCTCGTTAATTTATCTCCGTAAAGTGGCTCGAGTTTAAAGGAATCAGATGGATATCGGATAAATTTTCGTCGCAGGCGCTCAAGAAAAACTGCAATTTTTTGTTCTAAATGTTAGTTGCGTAGCTTTCCAGCCCAGCCGAGTTTTGTGCGGAGGGTAGAGAAGTAATCGCGTCTAGAGAGGTTGACGAGCTTGAATTTTTTTTGACTGCGCGAGATGCGGAAAACTTCGCCCGTAGAGAGATCTTGGTGGGAAAAACCATCTGCTCTAATCTCTACAGGGTCATAATCGCTTAAATACTGGATTTGGATTTCTTCTGTGGCAGTAAGAACAATAGGACGATTAGAAATTGTATGTGGGCTAATCGGAGTAATCACGATTGCTTCAAGGTTGGGACTAAGAATAGGACCTCCTGCGGCGAGTGAATAGGCTGTTGAGCCATTGGGGGTCGCTATGATGATGCCATCTGCTTCGAAGGTGTTGAGATAAGTGCCATTTACGTGAATCGCAAGCTCAACAAGGCTTGGGTTTTTTCCTCGGTGAATGACGATATCGTTGACTGCAAAACAGTGGTTGTTATGGACAGACTCTCCATGCAAAACAACTCTATCTTCTATGCGATAAGCCCCTGAGATCAAGTCTTGCAGACTTGGATAAATATCGGAGATGGGAACATCTGCCATGAAGCCAAGATGCCCTAAGTTAATCCCTAAAATGGCAGCATCAAGGTGTTCGTAATTATGGACAAGGCGAAGAATTGTCCCATCGCCTCCCATAGAAATGAGAAATTTGATTTCGCGGACATCTACTTCAGAGAGTGGTTTTGCATTGAGTTCTGAAGCTGCTTCATCTTCTGCAACTACGGTAACGCCTTGTGAGGCCAAAAATTCACAAATCCCGATTGCGAGATTTTTGGACTGTCTTTTACTTGTATTTGCAAAGAGGGCAATAATCATGAAAAACTTTGAGTTAGTGGTTTGTTTTCTTCAGAAAGAAGGAGTTCTCCTTCTCGACTTTTAATTAAGGTTTCAATTTTTCGCTCTGCTTCATTAAGTCTTACATTGCAAGAGGAGATGAGTTTGTCTGCTTCTTCGTAAAGCTTGATCGCTTCTTCAAGGGATGCTTTGCCTGAATTCATTTTCTCTAGAATCTGCTCTAAACGAACGTAAGCTTGTTCAAAAGATGGGGGGGCTTGTTGTTCTTCTGTCATTCGACCTCTTTCAAAATTTCATCCACAGTTGTTTTTAAGGCGCCATCGCACATGAGGAGATGGATTTTTTGACCTTGAAGGATTCCTTTTGTTGAAAGGATAACGGAATCTTTGTTTTCCGCAAAGGGGATGCAGTACCCTTTTTTTAAAAGATTTTTTGGGTCAATGGATTTAAGATGCGCTGTCAGCTGTTGTAGCTTAGTTCGCAGTAGTGTTACTTGCGATAAAGGTTTAAAAAGAGCTATCTGTTTTTCAAGGCTTAAAAATTTTAATTTCTTTTGATGAAAATGATGTTTTACAGCAGTTGTAATGTCGCATCTATAGTCATCGAGTTTTTGGTAAGACTTACCAAGGATGGCGTAAGGGGAAGACAGGACAGGCTGCTCTTTATAGGCTTTAAGACGCAATTTGTGTTGTTTAATTTGAGCGCTTAGAGACTGCTTTAGCCTCGCATGTGTAGCTGAAAAAAAATCGATGAGTTGATTTTTTTCTTGCATCACGATTTCAGCAGCAGCGGAAGGGGTGGGCGCGCGCATGTCTGCAACATAATCGGCAATACAATAGTCGGTTTCATGGCCGACAGCTGAAATGATGGGGATTTTTGAGTTGTGGATTGCTGTTGCAACGACTTCTTCGTTAAAAGGCGCTAGATCCTCTAAACTTCCGCCTCCTCTACAAACAATCAAAACATCTGCGAGCTGATAGTGATTGAATGCTTCAATGGCTTGAGCAATTTCGTTTGCAGCGCCATCACCCTGAACGCGGACGGGATTTAATAGGAGCTGAAAGCCGGCAGCGCGTCTTCTTAAAATATTTAAAATATCTTGAATTACAGCGCCTGTTGGGCTTGTGATGACACCAATAATTTTGGGATGTTTTGGTAAATGTTTTTTTTTCTCTTTAGCAAACCACCCTTTTTGTTCGAGTTTTAGTTTGAGTTCATGCCATTTCAGAAGGAGCTCTCCGATCCCGATCAATTGGAGCTCCCTTACGAGAACTTGATAGTTTCCTCGAGGTGCATAAACACTCATTTCCCCTTTAATGAAAACTTGATCTCCATTTTTGGGAAGAGCTTTTAATCCGCGTGTGTTGCCTTTAAAGAGGACGGCGCTGATTTGAGATTCTTGATCCTTTAGAGTAAAATAAAGATGTCCCGATGATTGTTCCTTGAAGTTGCTAATTTCTCCTTTGACAAAAACAAAGGGAAATTTGCCTTCTAGAATTTTTTTTATAGCCGAGGTGAGCTGCGTAACGGTAAGAATGTCTTCCATATTTGACTATTTTAGTATATCATCTGAAATCTTATGAAGCGTAAACTGATTTTAGTCGGCAATTGGAAAATGCACAAGACGCGTGGCGAGACAAAAGCCTTCGTCCATGAGCTTGCACATGAAGTACAAAGTGCTTCTTGTGGAGTTTTCATCGCACCTCCTTTTACAGCGCTTGCGGCAGCTGCATCGTCAGCTCAGGGAAGTCAGATCGTCATTGGTGCACAAAACATGCATGATGCGGAGGAAGGAGCTTTTACGGGTGAAATTTCTGCAAAGATGCTGCAGGAAGCTGGAGCTCGTTTTGTGATTTTAGGGCATTCTGAAAGAAGAACTCTTTTTCAAGAAAGTAACGCGTTTATTAACCGTAAAGTAAAGCGTGCTTTGGAAACCCATTTGCAACCAATTCTTTGCATTGGAGAGACGATGGAAGAGCGGGAGGAAGGGGAGACCGAAGAGGTTCTTAAAAGGCAGCTCGAGGAATGTTTAAACGGGGTTCCCCCTGAAGGGATTATCATTGCTTATGAGCCTGTATGGGCAATTGGTACGGGAAAGGTGGCAACACCTGAAAGTGCTCAAGAAGTTCATCTTTTTTGCCGTGGATTGCTTGAAAAAAAATTCGGCAAAGAGATCGCTGAAAAACTTCCTA
>JAZKBL010000013.1:0-70355 GCA_040388665.1 Chlamydiota bacterium | reverse complement strand
CTTTATGGGGGATCGGTAAAGCCAGCTAATATTGCTGAGCTTTGTGCAATGCCCGATATTGATGGGGCGCTCGTTGGGGGATCGGCTCTAGATGTGAGTAGTTTTGTACAGATGGTTAAGAGGTTAAAATTATGAGACTACCCCACTATTCTAAGAATTCGCTTTTTGCATCTTTTTTCCTACTTTTCAGAGCTTCTTCTTGGTCTACTTGTTCAAGTATGTCTCGCGAAGAAGCTCTGAAAAGTAGAAAAAAATCCATCAAAAATCAAAATCTTGAAATAGTGAGGTAGCCTCATGATAATGTTATTTTATACCGGATTGTTTTTATTTATTCTTCTTTGTGGGCTGCTTTGCCTTGTAATTCTTGTGCAAGAGAGTAAAAGTATGGGCCTTGGTGCTTCTTTTGGGGGCGATGCAGGCGAATCACTTTTTGGAACGTCTACAGCAGAAGTGTTAAAAAAATTTACAGCTTGGCTGAGCTGCATTTTTTTAGCTTCTTGTGTGATTCTTTCTGCATGGTCTACAGCGATAGGAAAAGCGCAACATAAGGCTCCTGTTACGATTGAGGAAGAAGCGTAGGATCAGTGAAACGACAAGTTATATATTACGGCAATCCTCTTTTGCGTAAACGTTGCGAGGAAGTCGCGGAGATTACAGATGAGACTCGAGCGCTTGTTACTGATTTAACGGATACAATGGAAGCTCATAATGCTGCAGGGCTTGCAGCTCCGCAGATTGGTGTCCTTTTGCGCGTGTTTGTTCTGCACGACTATATCATTGAAGATGAAGGGCGCAAATGGAGCATTTCTAAAGATGTTCGCGTCTATATCAATCCTCGTATTGAAATTCTGACAGAAGAAGAAGAAGAAGCTTCTGAGGGATGCATCTCCATCCCTAAATTGCGTGTTGATGTCTTTCGACCGCTTAAAATCAAAGTTACTAGTCTTCATCTTAGCGGCGAATCTTTTGAAGAGATTATTGAAGGGTATAACGCAAGAGTGCGTCTTCATGAAAATGATCATCTCAATGGGGTTTTAAACATTGACCGCACAGATCCAAGGACACGACGCCTGATCGAGCCAGAGCTTCGTGCTATCAAAAAAAAATATAACTGACATTTGAGTTCGGCTAATAAACCCCTGCCCTTGCCTGATTAGCACTATTTTTGAGCTGTTTTCACTAAAGAGCAAAGAGCAAAGGGCAAGGGCAAGGGCAGGGACATGGGCAAGGGTTTATTTGACGAGGGAGATGGTGCCGGAGAACTGGAATGGGTCGTTAGGGATGTGGCGGTAACCGAGTTTTAGCTGCCAGCTTCTTGCGATGAGTTTAATAAGTTCTGTGCGGATTTCACTATATCCAGGCTCTGTTAGGCGCCCCCAGCCAAAGTGAGCTTGAAAATTGACTGTAAGAGTCGGCATGAGCCGCATTTGAATGTTTGTAAGAAGTGTATTGCGTTGATCTGAAAGAGGGGAGTCAAGGAGGTCGTCAAGCGATCGTGCAACATCAAGAAAAAAATTCTCGTGATTGGCCTTTCTAAAATCAAAACGGCTGCGATGCCTGAACTCGCACGTGAAAGCGAGGTTTTCATTGACGGTATATTGTGCTGCAATATTTGCTATATCCCAGACATTTTCTGCAATATTCCAAGCGGCGATACTTTGAACATGTAAAAAAGGTAGGCGCAGAGAAAGCTCAAGATAGGTACGTGGAAAGATTTTGTGAAGGGCTGTGTTTTTATCAAAAAGGCCGTAAGTGTAAGCTTCTGCAGTAAAGGTGGGGAGGAAATGGCGCATAAAGAACGTGTTGCGAACTCCTGTACGAAGAAGGTTAAGACGTGCGTAGCCATCATCAATACTAAAGATATAGTGCTCTCTTGCAGGAGAGATGGGTTGTGAATAGCCTTGGAAGTTAAAATAAGGCTCAATCACATGTTTGAAAGAGGGGTATGCATGATAAAGGCGCGTGTTAAGGGTGCATCCATAATTAAAAATGCCTTGTCCTACTGAATGATGGTGCTGATTGTTGTTATAAAAAATACCAATAATCCCAAGGTTGGGCATGACGGTTAAATAGGAAAACTGAAAAGGGCGATAGATGCCATTGCGTGTTTCTAAGCGAATGGCATGCGTGTTTTTCAAAAATTTATGTAGGTCGGTTGCGTAGACATAATCGAGAAAGCCGCCATTCATGTAGTTTGTTGTAATAATTCCCGTTTTTCCGATTTCGAAGGGACGGATCCCTAAAGTAATGAGCGGAAGCTCCTGGTCAAGGCTTTGAAAATAATTAATGCGCGGCTGAAAATTAAAAGTGCCAAAGAAATTGTCTTGTTTGTGGTCGACGTGAAGAATTGTTCTTTTTTGTGTATTGACCTCAAAGTCATCATTTTTAAAGTCGCTTGGCATTTTGATGTCGCTCATCTTGTCGTAGGTCATATGGACCTTCGTTTTCTGATCGAGGGTTTCTGTGTGAAAAAAACCTTGAAAGCGGTAACGCTTAGGGCTGCGCTCGTCGGGGACTTCTTTGTCGTAGGCTCCGTAATTTTTGCTAAGAAAGATCGTGCGGTTATCGTCAGAATGGTAATCAGCTTCTAGCGCAGCACCCGGACCTAAAGTAAGCCTGTAGTCAAATCGGAAATAAAGATTAAAGTTTTCCCAGGAATAGACGCGATAGCGCATCGATAGCCGGGGGCCGAGCCCTTTATCCCAAAGTATTTTATAGCGGATAGGTGATTCTTTTAAAATTTTCAGATTACTCTTGAGCGAAGGGAGCCAGAAAATAGGGATTTTAATAAAACGAAAGCTGATATTTTTTGCAGAAAGTAGCTTTTCTCTTGTGATTTTGACAGTTCCTGCGTTGATATCCCACGTGTGATCTTGATCCTCAGAGGTTGTGATGTAAGCGCCGTAGATGTAGTAGCTGCCATCCTCTTTAAGTTCGATTTTACTTCCGCCTAAAAACCAAACATCGACGTATGTTTTTCCATCTGTAAGCACTCCTGTTCGATTGATAAAATCAAATTCAAGCCGGGTGCCGACGAAAAATTGTCCGGCGTATTCAAGCATTAAATCGCCAACCGCTACTATTTTTTTGACATGAACTCCATTTTCTACCTTGTCAGTATAGGAAATCTGCATTGCTTGGATGCGGATTCCATCGCCTGTAACGATACCGCCCTTGTTTGTAGAAATAACTCCTTGGCTAAAAATGGGATCTTTTAGGTTAACAGTAAGATCAACCTTTTCTTCAGCCAAAAGAAGAGCGCTTGAGAATAAAATAGAACAAAGGAAAAACTTTCGCATGAAAACTTTTTCTCTGCAGTATAGCGCTTAAGAGTAATTACTGGATAGAGTGAAGAAGTAGGCCTGCTAAGACGTAGCGATTTTTTTGATGACCAGATTTTATCCCTTCAAGAAGAAGATCAATGCTTTCTTTTTCGTGTTTTTCTGCAAGGGCACTATAAGCTTCAATGAGAAGGCGAGAGTTTTCTTCAGGAGTCAGCTCATAATGGCTTCCCTCTAAATGTTTTTGCCGTATCATAATGGGTCGAAAGCGAATCAGCTCTTTATTCTGAGAAGAGCGTATCCAGGTTTTTAATAGTTCCTCATAAGGCCCTGTTTTATTCATCCTATAAAGCGCAAGGCTGCAATATGTGCGGATTAAAGGCGCGCCCGCAGCATTTGTTTGTGCTTGAAGTAGTGAGATAGCATCATTTGTTCCAAGGTTTTCAAGGAGAGTGATCAGTTGAGGAATGAGTTCGATTTGGCGGCTTTGAAAAATTATTTTTGCAATTTTTAAAAAATCTTGTTCTGGCAATTCTAGACAGTCTACAAGAAAATGCTCTCGAATGCTGAGCGAAAGAGCATGAAGATCATACATTTTTTCAACAGCTTTTTGTTTTGCTAAAGGAACGAGTTTCCAAGACATAAGAGAATTGCCAACGGATCTATGCGGCTCAAATCCAAGATCTCTTTTATCGCGTAATAAAAGGGATAATACAAAATCTTTGCAGCGAGGATCGTGAAGTCGAAGAAGAGACACGGCTGCATTTAAGACAACTTGTTCTGATGAGGCTTCTAGAAGTTTAATGAGAGTCTCTTCAGAGCCTGGCATATCGCCTAATTGATTAATTGCAAATAGATTTTCAAGAGAGGCGATTTTTTCTATTGATTTTTGCGCTGTTTGATCTCCTAGTTGATAAAGCGCATACAAAGCTGCAATTTGTATGTGGGGAAAAGAAGATGTGGAAAGCTGTTTTAGTCTAGCTAGAGATTTAGAATCTTTTAATTTTCCAATGGCAAAGCAGCAGGCTTCTTGCTGTTGCGGATGAGAATGCGTAAGAAGCGCTCGAATAGTAGGAAGTAAGTCGTCTCTTTGATACTGAGCTGTGCTTAAAATTGCTTCGACTTTAACATGCATTTGAGGATCATCAATGAGTCCACGCAGAACAAGGATCGCTTCATTCGTTCCGATGAGAGCAAAAAATTCCGGGAAAAAAAAGCGCATTTGAGGAGGTAAGCGATGCATTAGCGCTTCAATTTGACCAACTGCTGTGCGCGCTTTACGAGCAGCAAGAAAATACGCAGCTTCCATGCGTACGGGTAAGTATTCTGAAGACATGGCGCGGTTGAGCAGATCATCGCTTCTATCATCTTGCAGTCTTGCTAATGCATGAATTGCAGCGATTTGTGTTTCAGGTCTTGGACTTGAAATACCGGCGCTTAAGATATCTAGAGAAGAAGAAATGCCTGCGATACTTGATCCGAAAATGCTGAGCAGCTGTTTTTCAGGATCATCGCTTCGAGCACCTTCTTCAAGAAGAGTCATTCCTAATTGCTGGAGTATTTCAAAATCATGTCGTCCGAGATCCAAGCGGTATTTTTCGTATAAGTTAATTGCTTCGGCAATTTTTTTATGCTGTATTAAGTAGTTAATATGATATCGATTCACCTCGGGTTCGGCTGTTAACAACATGACAGAGGCTAAGAAAATTTGGGATAAGTTCATAAGCTGATTGTAACCTTTATAGGTAAAAATAGACAATGGATGTGTGTTTTTAACTTCAAGAGGCTGTGGTGCTTGCTGGAGTTTTTAGTGGTTATTTTTAATCTTTCGTTTAAATCTTCTTAACAGATATACTCGGATTTTCTTTAACTTTTAACCTATATAAGGGGAGATTTTTATGACACGTATAGAAAACTCAAACGCAAGCTACAACACACAATCTTTTTTAAATACAGAACTTCCTGCTAAAGCTGTAAAAAGCGAAAAGAAGAATGCTGACAGCATTTCTTCTGCGTCATCTAGCAAAGCAAATACAAGCAGTTCCGGTGGTGCCGGCGGATACATTTCCTCATTTATATCATATCTTGTAAAACTTATCACCTGCGGTATCTTCGGATCAAAAAATACTGCAGCAGTAACAACACCTAAGAAAGATGAAGTTGCTAAGAAAGGCAAAGATTCTTCAGATTCAAGCTCATCAGATAAAACGAGCTCTTCAGAGTCAGAGTCAGAGTCAAGCTCATCAGATAAAACGAGCTCAGAGTCATCAAGCAGCTAAGAGTTAAGCTACTTTTAGTTAATTGCAGCGTAAAACCGGAGGGAAACACTCTCCGGTTTTTTTAATCTACCGCATTAAGCTAATTTCAAAAACCGCGCTTCCACTTTATTATCTAAAACTTTTTCAACGCAAAGATGCCAAGGCGCAAAGGAAAAAAAACTATAATTCTTCCTTTGCGCCTTTGCGTTAAAAAAAAATTTGGGTAAAAGTTTTGTTATTTTTTCTTTACGACTTTCTTTTGAGCGGCAGATGCGGCGGCAGGTGTTGCATATTCAGGGTAGTCGATCCAGATAGGAGAACTCCATGCGATGTGGTCATCTTCTTGGATAACACGCATATAATAATAGGTGAAATGAGGGCGTTCATCAGGAGATTTTAAGGCACAAGTACTCAGATTTTCCATGTCGTCGATGGCAAAATCAAAACAAGCTTCACCATTTGTGCTGATTGATTTGATTTGGATGCCATTGCGTAAGATTTGGATTTCTTTAACGGGGGCAGTTCCTGCAACAAATCCTGTGATGTGTCTATTTAAAACAAGGCCAGGCTTTGCTTTAGTGTTGAGCTCGCCGCCCATAGGCATGCCTGCGATATTAAATCCAATGACAATACGAGCCCCTGTTGTCGCGTAACAGGCGCGATTGTACAACCCTAAGAAAAGTGCTTCGCGAGAATGTTCAATGGCAAGAATCGCTGTAAGCCCGGGAGTGTACTGCTCTTGGTCTGTTTCAAAGAATCCATTGTAGATGCCTCGATCATCCAAACCCCCTGCTACGAAGCCGAAACGGCAATTGCGGTTGAGTGCTCTGCGGATGGAGCCGGCCTCAGTTTCAGAAATACCGTTTTTTTCATGCGCAATAATGGGTCTTAAGTTTCCCTCTTTTGAAGAACACTCAGAAGAACCCCATGCATTATAAATTTCGACGACCCGTTCATATTCTGGTGTAAAGTCTTCAAAAGTGGTTTGAAAACCTTTTCCCATTGTGAAACAGGGAACTGAGATCATGTCTTTTGGAGTATGGCTTTTATAGATTTTTTTTAGAGAGCTTGATTTAGAATCCTTTTTGCGCAAAATCGGTTTGTTTTCCTTGGAATAAATAATGTGCCGTAAACCTTCTTCAGGGGTAGCTTCAAACCATTGAAATCCGAGGAAAGTTACAAAACGATGATATTCGTTAAATTCAGCAATTTGCCCAGAAATTGTCTTCCAATCTTCGTTAGAAGTTTCTTCGATATCTTCAAAAGGGGACGCTGCAAAAAACTGTAAGGATTTTTCATCGCGAAAATGACGCAAACAGACTTCAATACTCGATGTTGCATCGTAGCGTTCAGATTCTCCATGAAGCATGCCCCAGAAAAGACTTTTGTCAAAATCTGCAAAGCATTTAATTGGCGTTGATAAAAACTTTTCACCGGTTTGTAAGTTAAGCAGCTGAATCCTGTAGATGCCCGGTTCGTTAAAATAGAGGTTAGGAAGGTTGATGAATCCAGTTTCTGGTACGAAGAGCTTCCAGTTAAGGTTTTCCCGAAGATGTTCATAAGAAAGTTCAATCAGGGTTCCTTCAGCGGCATTGCTTGTCAGATTCCCATGTTGATCTTCAAAACGCACGATGACATCAAAACGTTTATTTTTTGCGACGATGGAGGGCGCGATAATGCGGATGTTTTCAAGAACATTGCCCCGGACATCAAGGGTAAGGATTTCAGGGTCGCGAAAATCTCCTTTTCCTTTAGGATCAATATAGAGATGAAAGGGACGGCGTCTTTGCGTGGCAATTTGAGCCCGATTTCCTTTTTCTTTGCTTTCAGCTTTGTCCGGAGTGCCGATAAAAATGGAGATCGTGTCACCGGCTTTCACTTCAGAAGAAAGAGTAAATTCATAAGAAGGAACGAAAGCGTCCTTGACATCGATTTCTTGAGCCGGGATCAACTTTTTGTCGTCAAGCTCAAGCCAAATGAGGTTTTCTTTTACTTTTATATTTGTTTGAGGAAGCTGCCAGTCATTTTCATTCCCATTAGAAAGAAGGTCGAAGCGCAGCTTTGTTCCTTTTGGTAAGTTCGTAGAGGAAGTGTAGCAGAATTTCCAAGTTGAAACGTTGCCGGCAAATGCCGAATTGGGCTCACAAAAACAGATAGACCTTCGCATGAAACGATTCCTCCTTCAAACAATACTGATGTGCAGCACTGAACTTACGTTGTGTATGTATTGTGCCTTAAGAGAGATTTAATCGCTAGTAGGATGAGGGGTAATGCGAATCTTTTCGATAGAGCGCTCGTTAGAGCTTAGGACTTCTAGGTCGTACTCATCGAGATGGATACGCCATCCTTTTAATGGAATAGCTCCTGCTCGATGGAAAATGTACCCGCCGATTGTGTCGTATTCAGGGCTTGAAGGGATAGCAATGCCAAGTTCTTCTTCAAGATCTATGATATTCATCCGAGCGTCAATGATCCAGCCGCCTGTAGCTAAGGGGGTATAAAGAAGCTCTTCAAGAGCATCATACTCATCGGCAATTTCACCGACAAGCTCTTCTAAAATATCTTCAATCGTAACAATACCCTCGGTTCCTCCATATTCATCAACAACAATTGCAAGATGAATTTGCTTGTTGCGAAATTCTTGAAGCAGATGAGAGATTTTTTTTGTTTCAGGAGTGTAAAGAACAGGCTTAGTTAAGCTTTCAATGGGGTCATTAAGTTGTTCTGAAACTTCAGTTCTTGCGTAGATGTTAAGAACGTCTTTGTAAAGAAGGACTCCAATGACATTATCAACATTTTCTCTATACACAGGAATGCGGCTATAACCCTCTGCAAGAAAGCTCTGAGCTGCTTCTCTTATTGTTGTATCTGCGGGTAAGCTGAAAACATCAATTCTTGGGACCATGACCTCTCTTGCAATGCGCTCTTTAAATGACGCAACGGAAAGGATGAGTTTTTGATCGTTGCTATCGAGATGCGGACTTAAATCTGATTCGTGGAAAATCTCTATAATTTTGTCTCGAATTCGAAAACTTTTGTCTCGCGCAGGGCTTGGAACAACCAGTTTTTGCAAACGAAAAAACAGAGTTGAAAGAGGACATAATACAACAAGAAAAAGTGCTGCAAGAGGAGAGAAGAAGGTAAAATAAAATTTCGGCTTAAGTAGCGCTAGAAATGTCATTAAAATATCAACAACGAGATAAAGCAATAGAGAAGCTGAGATCTCCCATGAAAAAACGGAGGGCTTTTCAAGAGAGAAGAAGAGAAAAGCAAAAATTGCGTAGAAAAACAGACAGATATTTTTGCTGAAGCCGATAGAAAAGACGATCCCTTCCCATTTTTTTTTGTTGAAAAGGAATGTAGCAATTCGTTCGAAAAAAAAGAGAGAGCTTGTCTCTTCCCACTCTTCTTCTAGTTGAATTCTTCCCAAGCGCTGCAGAGCAATCAAAAAGCCTGAAAGAAGGCTTGTGCCAGTTAAGGATAAAAGGGTAAAGAGCAGTGTTCTAAACAACATAAAATTATATTTGCATTAAACTTAAAGGACTTGCTTTTCGGCAATGGAAAAATATTTATTCATACAAAGATCCTCTAAAGAGCGCATTTTAAGGCGATCTTTTTCTTCGATATCATCATAGCCTAATAAATGGAGAATGCCGTGGATGATGTAAAGCGCTGTTTCTTCGATCGGTTTTTTATCATTTAGGCAAGCGTATTCAATGGCAACTTCAGGACAGACAAAGATTTCGCCAAGTAGGATGTAACCTGTATCGTCATGGGCATCTAGATCGTCTAAAGGAAACGAAATGCAATCGGTTGGAGTGGGGTCGTTGAAAAAATCAGCATGTAATTTTGTGATGGTTTCTTTGTCGACAAGATGAATGATTAATTCGCTAGGGAGGACTTGCTCAAGCGTTTTAAAAACAGAGTGAGCAAGCTCTTGCACAAAAACGTAAGAAACGTCGAGTGCTTGTTGACTATTGTAAAAAGTGATGTTCACAGGATAGGTGTTTTAGGGAGTCCAGTGACTTTTTTGTTTTCACCATCTTTCCATTTTCCAAGTTCTCTTAGGACATCAATTCTTTCAAAACGCTTTAATACATTGCGTTTTTTGGCTCCTTTACTTGATTTTCCATAACTGGCGTGTCTTGACATAGCTTTTAAGTCCTATTTGATTTTAGGGATGAAGGTGGCCTCTGCTAAACTTCCTTCTAAGGCATTGGCGTGTGGTTTGAATCCAGCAGGAAGATTGTCTTTTAATCTGCCTGTTTTAGGAGAAGGATGACGCCGACGGTGCGGGTTTCTGCTTCTTCTTTCTTCTTGTTTGCTGATGCGTACCATGAGAAAACTCCTAATGTGAGGGAATTAGCAAAACTGCAGTCGGGTGATGCCCTTTGTAGATTTTGTAATTTCCTCCGTTAACTTGCAGTCATTATAGACTTAAGGTTCAAAATGCGCAAGTAAGAAAGAAAAAATTATACAGAGTTTTTAGAGGTATTTTCTTTTTCAGGAACGGGTTCTCCGGGCATGACAACGCCACAGGAAACAAGGAATTTAAACGCTTCTTCTGTAGTGATATCGACCTCACGTGCTTCTTCTTTTGATGTGAGGACGATAAATCCTGAAAAAGGGTGTGGGGCGGTTGGGACGAATACTGCAAGATCTACATCTTTAAGAATACGCTTTATGGGTTCAGGAATGTTTCCGGTGACAAATCCGAGGCTGTAAGTGTTTTTATGGGGAAAGGGAAGAAGAACTGTTTTTTTGAATGTTTTGCCTGTTTGTGCAAAAAAAGCCTTCGTGACATCTTTTGAAACTCTATAAACATTTTTTACAAAAGGGATTTTGAGAAAAATTCTATTGATCCAATGTATTAGGGTGTCAAAAAAGAATTTCCTCCCTAAAAACCCCAAAAGCAGAATAACAATAACTAGAGTAATCAGAGCGATTACGCGGCTGAAAAAAAGGATTAAATTTTTGTGCTGTAAAAATTTATGTGGGGATGTTTCTGCAAAAGTAGTGACAAGGCCTTCTACAAGCCCTAAAAAAGGTGTTGTAAAAAGATCGAAAAGGTAGATCACGATGACGAGAGTTAAAGCAAAAGGGGCTAAAATGATAAGACCTGTAAGAAAGTATTTCTTCATGTCGCTTTAGGAGGAATGATTGAACGATCTTCAGGAATGATCACACCACAAGATACAATGTACTTAATCGCTTCTTCCGGTCTCATTTCGAGGAAAATAAGGTCGTCTCGTTTATACATTAACAAATATCCCGTCGTAGGATTTGGAGTTGTGGGAATGAGAACAGAGATGAGGGTGTCGCCTGCTTTGCGCGTGCACTCTGATGGAGATTCCCGGGAAACAAGGCCTAAGACATAGATTCCATCACGAGGAAAAGGAGCTAAAACTACCTGCTTAAATGAGTTTTTGTCAGAAGTGAAAAGCGTATTGATGATGTCTTGGGTTGTTTTATAGACCGTCTTAATAATAGGAATTTTGTGAATAATCCTGTCACCAATTTTGAAAATGCTGTGAACAAAAATGGATCTAGTAATAAATCCAAGAGCTAGAGTTACAAAAAAGAGAAGAAGAATAGCAATAAGCTGACTGCTATAGCGGATAAGTTGCTCTGAAGATAAAAAAAGAAAGCCTTCATTGATAATATGAAAACGGCATAGGAAACTTGAAACTATTCCGATAAAGGGTTGCGTTAAAAAATTCACAAGAAAGGTGATAACCATGATCGTAACGACGAGTGGCAGAAGGATGACAAGGCCTGTAAGAAAATACTTTTTCATGAGTTATTGATAGCCGATTTTAACTTTATACGCAACCGAATTCAAGAATTAGTACTCAGCTTTATTTGTTATTTGCGGCGTGGTTTTTTCTTTTTTTGGGAGAAAACAAGTTCCCATTTCGATTCAAGAAGAATAAGGTCTATGGAAACAATGCGCACAGAAATTTTATCTCCGTTAGAATGGATCTTGCTTGTGTCTTTGCCAACAAGAACTCCTCTACGAGAATCAAAAACAAAGTAATCGTCTTCGAGCTCAGAAATATGCAGAAAGCCCTCGAGCATTAATTCTGAGAGTTCAAAAAAAAGACCGAACGGTTTGACTTTACTAAGGATCGCGCTGTATTCGCGTGTTGGATCTTCTTTGAAGTAGCGGCTAAGCAAACGCAGCTTTTTTAAAAGCTTTACGCTCATTTCAGCTCGAAAACTGACTCTTTCTTGCTCAGAACATTTAAGAGCGATCTGTTTTAGATCGATATCTTCTGATTCTTCATCAAATAGGAGTCTGTGGATGATCAAATCGCAATATCTGCGGATAGGGCTTGTGAAGTGTGTGTAGTGCTCTAAGCTAAGTCCAAAATGACCGACATTTTCTTTAGAATAGTAGGCAAGTTTCATGCTTCTAATGAAGCCGATCGAAAGTTGCTTGATGTAAGGTGTTTTTTTTGCTTGTTCAAATAGATGTTGAATTTCTTGTGAGGTGGGTTTATCGGGCACGATGAATCCAAAGGATCTAGCGAGATTGAAAAAGTCCTCGAAGTTTTCTGCTGTAGGCGGTTCATGTGTGCGGAAAAGTAACTCTTTGCCTCGATTAGATAAGTCGAGGGCAACAATTTCATTGGCTTTTAGCATGAATTCTTCAACAAGCTGATGGGAGATGTCATATTCAACCCATTTAACTCCTTTCGGTTCCCCTTTTTTATCGACTTCTAGGACAAGATCAGGAAGGCTAAAATCCACACTTCCTCGTGCATAGCGCTGTTTTTTTAACAAAAGACAGAGTTCAACCATGAGTTTAAGAGAGGGAGCATGAACACTTTTAGTTTTTCCATCGATCACATCTTTGGCTTCTTCGTAGGAGAAGCGCTTTTTGCTTTTGATATAAGAGCGAACGATCTTGTATTTAAGAAGACTGCCGGAAGGGTCGAACTCCATTAAGACAGAGGATGTCAATCTAAAAACACCGGAACGTAGACTGCACAAGTTATTGGAGAGCTCTTCAGGCAGCATAGGGATACAGGTTCCTGGAAAATAAGTAGAATTAGCTCTTTTAAATGCTTCAATATCCAGTGCTGAATCTTGTTTGACGTAGTGAGCAACGTCCGCAATATGGACACCGAGTTGGTAATGTCCTTTATTTGTTTTACGGATAGAAAGAGCGTCGTCAAAATCTTTTGCAGTTTCCGGATCTATTGTAAAGCACTCAAGTTCGCTTAAGTCTTTTCTTGCTTTTTTGTCTTTGGCTGAAACGGATTTACCAAAACTTTTAGCTTCGTTAATGACAGCTTTAGGGAAAGATGTTGGTAGGTCAAATTCTTCGGTAGCTGCTAAGATATCTGTAGAAGGATCGGAAATATGGCCGATTTTTTGTGTGACTTCACAATATGTCGATTCTTCACGATCTCCCCATTCGAGGATTTTCATGATGACTCGATCTCCAACTTTAAGATCGCCGGCTTTTTCAACGATTGCTTGTTTTGAGCTTCCTAAAATAGGAACGTGAACAAAAGCCATTTTTTGACGGTCAATACTACGGACAGTTCCCGCTAAATGGCTACGGCCTCTTTTGGTAATGCAAACAATTTTTCCTTCCGGACCTTTTTCAGGGTTAGAACTGGGATTAATGGCAACTTCAACTTTATCTCCATCGACAGCGCTTTCTGTAAGGTGTTTGGGAATGAAGATGTCGCTTGCTGACTGTGCAGGATTGTCCGGGATAACAAACCCAAAACCTTTGGGATGTAGCCGGAGCGTTCCTAAAATTGTTTCTATGTCATGTGTTTTTAATGAATATCTTTTTTTATCACAGGTGAGTACCCCTTCCTTAACGAGGTCTGCCATGATCTCTTTGCACAACGGGTGAAGTTCCTTTTGAATTTTAAGTCTTTTAAAAAGAGCTGTTTGACCAATAGGGGTATATCGCTTTCCCTTCATGCATTGTTGTAAAACTTTTGAAAGATTTTCGTATAGATGCGGATCTTTTTTTTTTGCCATGGGCAATATATACCATAGAATGTGTTTAGATGCTACGCATATAACTTAACAAAGTGTTTGAGAGGAGCATAGCAATTGTCATAGGACCTATTCCTTTAGGTACAGGTGTGATGCAAGAGGTAAGGGGGAAGACACTTTCAAAATCAACATCACCAACAATTTTACCGTCAAAACGGTTAATCCCGACGTCGATGACAACGGCTCCGGGTTTTACAAAAGATGCATTAATAAATTTAGGGGTTCCCATCGCGGCAATGAGAATATCAGCTGTTTTACAGACCTCTGCAAGATTTTTTGTTCCACTATGAGCGATGGTTACTGTGGCATTAGTTTCAGGATTTTTCTGCATTAACATTGCGGCAAGAGGTTTACCTACGATATTACTACGACCAACGATCACAGCGTGCTTACCGGAAATGGGGATTTTATAGTGGTGAAGCAGCATAAGGATGCCATGAGGTGTGCATGGATAAAATGTCTCGGGTTCACCGATGAGAACTTTGCCGAGATTAATAGGGTGGAATCCGTCGACATCTTTGCTTGGTAAGACGCTTTCAATCACTTTTAACGTAGAAATGTGGCCGGGTAAAGGAAGCTGTACAAGAATACCGTCGACAGAGCCATCTTCATTGAGTTCATGGATGGCTTTTAAAAGAGTGGATTCTGAAACTGTTTCAGGGAATTCTTTATCAAAAGAAAGAATGCCAACTTCCTGACATTTACGCTTTTTCATTTTGATGTATGTTTTTGAAGCGCTGTTTTCCCCAACACGAATAAAGGCAAGACCTGGTGGTCTTACAGAAGTTTTTTCTTCGATTGTCTGCTTAATTTTTTTTTCTATTTCTTCAGCAATATGCTTTCCATCAAGGATCATTAATTAATTCTCCATTTAAATACATGACGCCATCCCATCCTTTTTCCATAATGATATAATTTCAAAGGGCAAGTAAACCATAAAAATGCATAGACCCCATCAAGAATGGGCATAAAAACTAATTCACTAAAGAGAAGAGGTAGAGAAAAGCGGATTCCTTGAATGAATAGTAGAAGAAGTGAAACAAGGGAAGCGATAAGTGTTGTATAAATGGATAATGCAAGAGGGCTATCTACAAAAAAATGACGCTTTTGTTGATACATGACGCTTGTACTGATCACAAATGTGAGGGCGTTGAGTCCAAATCCTACGCTTGAAGTTATAAGATCCATGATAAAACCAGAGAGCATAGAGAGCCATAAAGCAGCAAGAAAGCTTTTACGCATGCATACAATGGCTAGAAATGGAGCAAAAGGCAGCACGTGAAAGTTTGGGAAAAAAATAGAGCAAAATATAGCTGCAAGAAGCCCTAAGAAAAAAGGAAGCGTCATTAATACCCTTTTGCAAAAATAACTGTCGGAATCGTTTTACAAAGAAGCACTAGATCAAGATAAAAGGACCTTTTCATTACGTATTCCTCATCAAGTCTAATTCTATCAGAGAAGGGAATATTGTTTCTTCCAGATACTTGCCATAAACCTGTAATGCCGGGCCTCACAGAAAGAATTTTATGAGCTCTTGCACCTAGAATGCTTTGAACTTCTTCTACAAGATAAGGCCTAGGGCCAACAAGACTTAAATCTCCTTTAAGAACATTCCAAAGCTGAGGAAGTTCATCAAGGGACATTTTGCGTAAGCCCCTACCTATCCAAGTGACTCTCGGGTCTTTTTTTAATTTAAGGTATTGATTCCACTCGTTACGGAGCTCTTTGCTTTTGTCTAAATATCCCTCCAATTTTTTTTCAGCATCCGGATACATTGTACGGAATTTCCAGCAGCAAAAAAGCTCACCATTTTTTCCGAGGCGGTAGCCTCCATAAAATACAGAGCCTTTTGAGGTGAGTTTTATTAAACAGGCGATGCTTAAGAAAAAGGGGAATGAAATTAAAATTAGAAAAAGGCTTGAGGCGATATCAAAAAGCCTTTTAAAGTCAGAAAATGGTTTAAGCGTATGCTCTTGGTAAGAACAATTTTTGGTAGACATAAGTTACAATGCTACATGCATGTAAACTCTGTTTGCAAGAATTAATTTGCACGCGCTTGTGTGTACGCTTTTTCAAGTTGCTTGATGGTAAAGCTTTTTTGTGTTGTCTGCAGTGTTTTAATTGTGCTTTGTAAAGTGATGAAGTTTGTTCGAATGGTTTCCCAATAGAGGTTGATCTCGTTTTCTGAAGCTTTTGTGGAGTCAGAATTTTCTGCGAGCCAAAGATTTAATAAGCTTAAATCTTTGGTTTCATATTTTTCTTTAATCCTCGTAAAACTTTGAATATCCGCCTTTGAGATATCATTAAGAATAGTTAGGTCAATTGGTTTTTTTTGAAGCTTTTTAAACTTTCTCAGGACACCTTTGAGAGAATAATTTTTAAGACCAAGAGATTCATTGTCAACTTCAAAGATTTCTTTGTTTGTAGAATCATACATCGTATTGTCTGCTCGTGCATCCCTTTTACCAAGGATCATATTAAGAAGATAAGCCCTTTGATAGGATTTATCTTGGATTTTTTGATAGCCCGTATTATGCAAGGGAAGAGTTTTTCCTTTTATAAAACTTTGAAATGTGAAAGTAAGACGATCGAGGTTAGGCAAAGACTCAAGTGTCATGGAGTTTTGAATATTGACATATTTTGATTTTGTGTTATTTGTAAGTTGCGAGCCATGGATAATTTTCGTCTTAGGAATCACTTTCCAAGCAAAAAGCTTATTGATTTTGTAAGCAATCTCTTCAGCATGAGGCCACGAGTTATTAGAGCCTTTTCTTTTGCGATCCACCTCCGAGCTGATTTTAACAACACATTTTTGTTGTTGAGATAAATAAACTTCGCGCAAATGAGAAAGGCTCCCAGATCCTGGCATGCCTCTGCTTTCAGGGATGATTTTTTTCCACGCAGGGTTAAGAAGGTCTGAAGGGATTTTACAGTCGATATATTTCTTTTTGATAGGTTTGCCGCTCTTCGAGCTTTCGCTAGAGCTGTTATTAGAATCGATCTGAAGCGAGTTTTCAGGGTTTTTTCTATGAAAAATAGAAGAAAATAACTTACCGATATAACTAAAAACGCTCTTCAAACAATTAAATAAATAACAATTTGAAAGTTTTTTTTCTGGAATAAATGTATTTATAAATAAAGCAGGTGTATTGCTGATTTCTTTTATCATGGATTGTCCTTTTTCTCTAAAAACGCTTATGTTGGAATTTCAATGAGGGCAGAGCTGAGTTTTCGTAGGAGGGGAAGGGGATGTGCAAGAGCGTTAAATGCATCTTGTGCTTTTTCAAAGTGTTCTTCAGCCAGTCTTTTGGCTCCAAGCATGCCATAAAGAGCGACAGCCGAGGGCTCCTCCTTTACGTTGCTATCAAGAAGATCGTCTTTAATTTGAAATGCAAGACCTAGGTGTTCGCCAGCTTCGATGAGGAGTGTCCGCTCTTTTTTTGTCAGTTTGCATAGAATCGCTGCAAATTCAAGCGATGCAATCATCAGCGCAGCTGTTTTTCCAAAATGGATGAATCTTAAGCTTTCGCTTTCAAGTTTGGCACCTTTTGCACGGATATCTTCTACTTGACCACCAATCATACCGAAGGCTCCGGCTCTTGAGCTGAGAGTTGTTATAAGATCCAGTTTTTGCTCAGAGGAAAGGTTTGGAGATGTCGCTAAAAGCTCAAAGGCGTGTGTTAAAAGAAAGTCCCCCGTTAATACAGCATGGCCCTCGGTATAAATTTTATGAAGTGTGGGCTTACTTCTGCGGACATCATCGTTATCCATGCAGGGGAGATCATCGTGGATGAGAGAATAGGTGTGGATGAGTTCAAGGACGCAAGCTGGTTGAAGGGCTGTGTTTACATCATGTTCTAAATCGACAACTGTAGCAAGTGTTAAGAGGGGCCGTAGTCTTTTGCCTCCGGAAAATAGGGAATAACGAGCAGATTCCCAAAGAGAATCTTTAGCGGGGAATAATCTTTGTAATGCGCTTTCAATAAGACTTAAGAGTGCACTGATATCCATCTAAACACCTACTCCAAAATACTCAAAACCTTTAGAGCGCATTTCGTGGATTTTGTATTGATTACGTCCATCGAAGAAGGCTTTTCCCATCATTTTTTCAAGTACAAGTGTAAAATCGACGAAACGAAACTGCTTCCACTCCGTAAGAAGAGCAATAGCATCCGCTTTGTGGGCAGCTTCATACTCATCTTGACACCAGTGAATGTTTGGGTGGGCGGGGATTGATTTTTGAGCTGTTTGAATCGCTGCCGGATCGAAAAGACGCACATGAGCACCTGATGCAAGAAGTTCCTCAATGAGATTAAGAGAAGGTGCTTCGCGCATATCATCTGTATTGGGCTTAAATGAAAGGCCCCAAATAGCGATTGTTTTTCCTGAGACATCTCCAAAATGCTTACGTATCTTTTCACCAAGCCATTTTTTTTGCCGTTCGTTAATGGTGTTAACAGCTTCTAATAGTGGAGTTTCGTAATTGACATCTTTAGCCATTGAGCGTAACGCTCGAATATCTTTTGGAAAACAAGATCCGCCGTAACCAATTCCTGCATATAAAAATTGATAGCCAATACGTGTATCTGAGCCAATACCGACGCGCACTTCGTTGATGTTAGCGCCGACTTTTTCACAAAGTCCTGCAAGTTCATTCATGAAGGAAATTCTATTTGCAAGCATTGCATTGGCCGCATATTTTGTCATTTCAGCAGAAATAGGATCCATGATAAGGATTCTGTCGTGATTAAGAGTAAATGCAGAATAGATCTCTTTCATTAAGGTTGCTGCCGTTGCGTTGTCGACACCAAGAATAATCCTATCAGGCTTCATGCAGTCGCTGACAGCTGATCCCTCTTTAAGAAATTCAGGGTTTGAAACAACATCAAAGGGATAATCCTTGCCCTTGTTATGAAGTACAGACTTTATAGATTCTTTTACTTTTTGAGAGCTACCTACAGGAACTGTAGATTTATTCACAATAAGCTTGTATCCATTCATATGTTCTGCGATTTGAGCGGCAGCAGAAAGAACATAACGCAGATCACAAGAACCATCTTCATCAGAAGGTGTTGGCACTGCAATAAAGCAAACAAGAGCTGCTGCAACAGCTGTTTTATAGTCGGTCGTAAAGCTAAGACGAAAAGCTTCTGAATTTCTTTTGACAAGCTCTTTTAAGCCAGGTTCATAGAAGGGGAGATCCCCCTTTTTTAATTTTTCAATCTTTTCTTGGTTGATGTCTAGACATATGACATGATGACCCATTTCAGCAAAACAAGCGCCGGTTACAAGACCGACATAACCCGTACCAACAATTAATAGGTTCATGTAAGCTTTCCATTTTTAAGGGTGATTTTACGGTCGCATAGTTCTGCGAGCTCAGGATCGTGGGTGACAACGATTAGAGTTTTATTCCGTTCCTTAACGCATTTCAAGAGTAAATTGTGGATTATTGTAGAATTGCTTCGATCGAGATTTCCAGAGGGCTCATCAGCAAGAATTAGGTCAGGGTCGTTAAAAAGAGCTCTTGCGATGCTAGCTCTTTGTTTTTCTCCGCCGGAAAGATATTTTGTAAGAAATAGAGCCCTCTCTTCTAAGCCAACTTCTTGAAGAAGCGCGTGCGCTCGGTTGAGATCAGGGGTTTTGCGCCCAATTTTTGCAGGCATCAGCATATTTTCTAACAGTGTATAGTCTTCAAGCAGATTAAAGGTTTGGAAAATAAAACCAATGTTTTCATTGCGCAGTTTAGGGAGAAAGTAACTGTTTAGCGGTTTTCCGAGAAGTTCAATTTCTCCGGAACTTGGTTTTTCTAAAGTGCCTAAAATATGAAGAAGAGTGCTTTTTCCCTCGCCTGATTTTCCCATAATGGCAATAGATTCCCCTTGTTCTACTTCAAAACAGATCTCTTTAAGAACATGAACCTCGCTTGGTGTGCAGTAGGACTTAGAAAGCGATATTATTTTAAGAATTTTCATTCCGACCTCAAAATGGCGGAAGGACGAAGACGGCAAGCTTTGATTGCAGGAACAAGGCCCGCAAGTAAAGAGATGATAGGCGTTGCGATAAGGATGAAAATAAGAGCATTGTGACTAAGTGAGCTTGGTAGAGATTTACCATAAAATGCAGCATTAAAGGCATCATGTCCTTGAAGAATGCTCAAGAGGCTAACAACGATGTCAATATGATGAAGGGTAAGAAAAGCAGCACCAATCCCAATAAGACTGCTGAGTATCCCCATTGTAATCCCACAAAGACCGAAAATAGCTGCAATACTTTTTGTGGAAGCTCCCATGGACTGAAGGATACCGATTTCTTTTTTTTTGTCATTGACAAGTAGCACGAGCAAAGAAATAATATTGCAGCAAGCAACAGTTAAAATGATAATGCCGATAAGCGTAAATAGATATCTATCACTTTGAAATTGTTGCATGAGATCTCTTGCAAAATCATATTCATGAAACGTTGAGACCTTCCAGTAGTTATCAATTCCAGATTCTTTAAAAGCGGTAATGATCTCTTTTTTGATTTTTTTAGCATCGTTTAAATTTGGAAACCATACATGAATGCCGTTTGCTTCAGAGGGGTTAAGATGCGCTGAGTGATTCGAGATGTTAATTGCATGAACGATAGGTCCTGGCGCTAAAATGCATTTATTGCCAACAGCCATAATGCCTGGGTCATAAAAGCCTGCAACATAGATAGGAAGTCTTTGCTCTTGAATTGAGCTCGCAGTTGGAGCCGTGTAGGATAGATAGCCTCTGTCACCGATTCTTACACCATTTTCTTGATAACTTTTTGCAAGAAAAACACCGGAGCTTGATGCGGGTGCAATCTTTTCAAGATGATGGATTGTAGCATCGGCAATTTCTAAACCATCCCAGGCAATTTTGCCGCTGAACATCTCTCCTTGCAAGCTCCCTTCTACATCAAAGCAGACATCCCTAAGATTCTGCTTTGATGCTCCATCAACGTTTTTAACAGTAAAATACATCTCTTCTGTTGTAAAAAAGATTGTAGATAAAGGGTAGCTTTCGCCACGGAAAATGAGAGTGTTTCCTAGACGAACTAGCGGTTCCCCCTTTTTTTTATTAAAAATAAAATGAGAGAGTTTGCCCTGACTCAGATAAGGCTCTACAAAAAATTGTTTTTTCTCAGGAAGGAGTTCTGGAGGGAAGCGCCAATAATTGCTGGAGGTTTTAACAGACTTAATATCGACCTGTTTTAATAGGGAATCTAAAGAAAGTGTATGAAGGTTCGCAAGATAGAAAAGATTATTTAGATCTTTAGCGTCGGGTTTGCTGATAAGAGATTGCACATAAGGGCTATTTTCAGCAAAAGAAGCAACGTAAGAAGCTTGGGTGAGATTGCTTTGAGTGAGATCTCCGTGTGTCGTGATCAGTTGAGATTTTGACCGGATAAGCTCTAAGCGCATGAGAGCGCCCGAGATTTCATAATCTTGGTAGATAAGCCCCTTATTTTTAAGGATTTGATAAGCTTTTTTGACAGGATCTTTTATTGAGCCGTCAGAATCTTTATCAATAACAGGCCAATAGGCGGGGATTTCCATGTCGCTGTCCATTGAGTAAGGGTCAGAAATGAGTGCTTCTGCCTTTTCCCCAATGGATTTGTATAAAAAGCTGGAAGTTTCGCTAACAGAATCTATTTGATAATAATAAGAGTTAAAATAGGCGGGGGTAGGGTTAATGCGTACTGGGGCATTTAGAGCTGTTAGTTTTTCTAACCAGCCTTTTTCAATCCCTTCTGTGATCGATAAAAACAAAAGCAGGAGCCACACTACGAGTGAAATTACCCCTACTGACATGAGTGAGATGAGCGATACCGATAGTTGCTTCCGTTTAGGAATCAGATACTTGAGAGCAACAGACAGTTCAAACATAGCACCAACTGTATGCCAAAAATTACTTGGCTTCTTTGAAAATGACGCGTCTTCTCAGCTTTTTATCGAATTTTTTAAGTTCGAGACGTTCTGTTTTTGTACGCTTATTTTTTGAAGTCCAATAGCACTCTGAGCTTTCTGTGCTTTTCATTTTGATATTGTCGCGTGCGCCTTTTGCCATAGAGAATCACCTTTACTAAAAATTTTGAGGCCATTGTATAAAAAATAACGAATATCCTCAAGAAAAAAAAGCCCGCTCGGGAGAGTTTCCCGAGCGGGTAAATGAACGTTGGATTCCTTAAGTCGCGCCGCCGCCTAAAAGCACAACATCGCCTGTGTTTGTAGTGATGTTGATATGGCAATCATAGTTGTCAGATCCTTGAGTGAAGATATTAGCATTAGCACCTTGCTGTACTCCGGCTTGTAATAAGACATCTCCGTTGGATACGACATCTATACCTCCGGATGTCAGTGCCGAAATGTATGCATTTGCATAGCTTGCCGTAGAGCTTCCTGTAAGTTCTATACTGCCGCCAACAGGATCCATTATAGTCCCAATGACAATAGAGCCATTTGTTGATGTAATTGCTGCAGAACTAGAAGTTCCGCTGCCGGCAGTGATGAAAATAGAGCCTCCGACAAGAGTGTTGATGGAACATGGTAAAGGGACTGTTCCTGAAGCTTTTATGGCTCCGTAAGCTCCTGATGCGCTCCCTCCTCCGATGTTAAGATCTCCGCCTATATCGAGGTTAACGTTAAAACCGGAGATTTGAGCGGAAGCATTCGATGTAGTACCGGCTTGAACGAGTAGAGAATCGGTTATGTTCATTGTTACATTTCTAACATTAACGCCTACAGCATGGTTAAGTCCCAAGGCATCTCCAACAACAACTGTGTCAGCATTGACTATCAGAGAGCCTGCAATACTCGTGACATTAGATTCAAATTGGACGACGCTAGAAACATCGGTTGCAGTTAAAGTAAGAGTGTTCGCAGTTGCCCATGAGATCGGGCTTAAAACCGTAATGCTGCCTGTTGCTGCAGCTCCTGTTGCAGAGGCATCGATTACAACATTTGTACAGCTTAAAAGACTTTGAATTCTGCTTGCATAAATAGTGGATGATGCATTGCTGGAGAAATTAAAGCTCACAGGATTTGTCATGGTAGGGCAGACAGGAACGGCTGCAAAACCACCCTCTAAAGCAGGCGGTGCCGTAATGGTTACAGCGCAAGGATCAAGAAGCAGAGTTCCTGTATCTCCATGTGCTGCAAGAGTGTTTACATCGCCGACAGGGACGATTAAACCTTTACTGGACACTTCAACAAAACCGCCGTGTCCGGAAGTTTCGCCTCCACGTGCTGTGATTGTTCCAAAAAAACTATTTAGATGATCTGCCCAGACAATGACCCGTCCTCCATTACCTTCTAAAAAAGCGTCCGCTTCAACTAAAGCTTTTTCTTCGATGCGCACGTAAGATGCGTTAATGATGTCAGGATTGCTACCTTTATAATCTCCGCCGATTAAAATAGAGCCGCCTTGGTTTTCGCTTGAAACATTGATGTGAGCATCATTTAATACGGCAATGCTATTGCCAAGAAGTCTGATTTCTCCGCCTTGAGCTGTAAGCTCTCCCGATGTTTCTATGTTGCCGCTCTCTGCTTCGAGATAGATTTTATTGCCAAGACGTCTGCATCTTGTAAGAGTATCTGTTTCGTCATCGTCCGTTACAAGATAAATTTTATCTCCAAGACGTCTGCATCTTGTAAGAGCATCGATTTTACCGCTGTCTTTAATGGCGATTGAGTAGATGTTTCCATCGGCTTTAAGCTCGGTTTGCAAAGCTGTAATGAGACCTCTATTTTCTATGCCGACATTAGCTAAAACATCAGAGAGTTTAGATCTGACAAGGATTTTTTCATCACTGTCCGGTCTTAAATAAATCTCTGTTCCTGCTGCAAGGGCGGCGACCCCTTCAGAAGCTTCAATGATTCCCTCATTTGAAACTTGGAGCCCAATCATAATAACATCGCCATCTAATGCGGTAATAGTGCCAAGATTGATGATAGAGCCTTCAGTTCCTTTAAAAGCAAGGTCTCCGCCCTTTATGAATTCATCGTTAAGAACATCAAAACTCGATGCAATAAAGCTGGCTGTATTAACATGAGCATCTTCACCTACAAGCACACCTTTTGGGTTAATCAAAAAAACCATGCCGTTAGCTTCAAGAGTTCCCATAATTTCACTGAGTTTACCGCCTAAAACGCGATTAAGAACGGTTGACTTGCTGTTTGGCATAACAAATCTGGTTGTTTCAGAAGCATCGATGGAAAATGTATCCCATTGAATGATAGATTGTTGTCCCGTGGTAACTTCTAACGTTTGATGATCAGAAAATGAAATGTTAGCATCTCCTGCTAAGGGTTGAAATCCTTGAGGATTGGCAAATGCCGTGGAGACTGCAGTTAGCATGAAAAGTGAAATAAGGGGCTTGATATTTTTCATAACTTAAACCTTATGGTTAATTTTTAACTTTACAGTCGAGTGTGTTTTTTTTGTTAACAGAAGTCAAGAAAAAACAGATCCTTGTGAGATAAGCTTTCGTGATGTATTCTAAAGGAACATAAAAGATTGATTTTTTTTGGAGTTGTTAATGATAGAACAAGCAAGCGAACGTGCCGAGTGTCTTATACCTGAGTATGACGAACCTTTCCGCTCAATTTTATTATTTGGCCCTCCTGGATCAGGTAAGGGGACTTTAGGTAAGTTTTTAAGCAGCGCTGGCAATCATTTTCACCTTTCTTCAGGCGATATTTTTCGAGGCCTTTCTTTAGAATCGCCAGCCGGAAAATTATTTCATAGTTATGCGATGAAAGGACATTTGGTTCCAGATGACGTGACGATTCATATTTGGAAACATTATATGGACGGGTTGATTGCGACAAACCGTTATTTTCCGCAACAGCAATTTCTTCTTCTTGATGGTATTCCAAGAACTGCCAATCAAGCCGCTATTTTGGACAAATATATTAAAGTGATGCACGTTATTGTGCTAGAGATGTCCAGCCCTGATGAGCTTGTAAAGCGGATGCAAAGGCGCGCGATCATCGAAAGGCGTGCTGATGATGCTGACGAACAGGTTCTTAGAACGCGGATGGAGATTTATAACCAAGAAACACTTCATATATTACAACACTACCCCCAAGCCCTCGTTTCCCGCTTTAATGCCGATCAGAGACCTCTCGAAGTCCTAAGAGACGTTCTCATCAGCCTATCCCCGCTTTTAAGTTAAATTTGCAACTATTTGATAGTTAAAATTTTATATTTCCTTATAAATATTAAAATTAAATATTTAATTATAATAACTTTTATGGTATAATTAGTATTGTAAATAAGGAAAAAAGCTATGGTTATTAAAATACGAGGGACAGCTCCTTCTGAAGAGACCTTACTCTCTATTCCTGCGAATAAAGAGGTAGAGACTCTAAGGCAAAAAGTAGGGCGCTTTGTTATCGAGCCAAGAGGTGGTTTTCTCCTTAGCGGGAAAGCGTCTAATGCTTCTTATGTTGGCATGGATTTTAGCTGGCTCATTCGTAGTGTTACGGACTTATTTCCAAATCCAACAAAATATAACTTTTTCTATCAATCCGAGGGCTTTGCCTCTGCTTTTAACTTTATTATCGGAATTTACGATGTTGTAAAATCGTTTTTTAGAATTGAGCACGCGTTGAAAATCGGCGATTATGATGGAACTATTGATGCTGCCGTTGATTTAACAAGAGCGGGTGTTCAGACTGGAGCTGGAGCTGCTATCACCGCATACCGTCCTGTAGCCGTAGTCGTCGCCGCACAGGGATTTAGCTCAGCTAGCCTGCTTGGACGCGTCAGTTATGGGCTTGGACAGCTCGCAACGGGTCTTTTTGGCATTTTCTATATGCTCTGCGGAATTAATGGCGCTCGCAGCCTCTTTAGATGTGTCAAATTCTATACAAAGTACTATCAGAAGAAAACACCTGAAGAAAAATATAATTTCCTTAAGACATATTTAGATGTAAGTAAAGAAGAGCGAAGAGCTTTAAGACACAATTGTCGAAATGATGAAAAATTAAAACAGAAATACATCGAAGAAGGGAGAACGATTCTTCCTTTGATTTACGATAAGGAAAAGAAATGCAGCAAAGTGTCAAAAAACGAAAAAAAATTAGCTAGGATTGGCCGTCTTTTTGTAGAAAATAAGCTTAAAATGAAAAAAGAGGCTGAGCTAACAAGACTTATCGGTGCTTTGGCAGTCAAAGACATCAAAGGCGGGGCTCCTGATTTAGACAAGTTGATGTCAACTGTGCAGGGTGTTGCTATTGAGAAAATTGTGATTAACAGCTTGGCTGTTGTTTTTGGATTTGCAGGGATTGCCGCAACGGTTGCAGGCTTTATTTTTACAGGACCTGTTGGTTTTGCGCTTGTGACGCTTGCTATGATTTTTGCTGTTATTCTGCCTATGAGTTTTGTCGATGCATACAGCCATTATGTCGATCTTCGTGAATCAGGTCCAGGTAAACACGACAAGAAGTTTTTAATTATTAACTCTGTTGTGGCTCTTATCGCAATGGGTGTTTCCATAGTGCTAACAAGCATTTTTAGTTTCGGCATACTTCCAATTCTTCTGACATTGTTAGTGTCTGGCGTTTGGCTTGGTTTAAATGTAATAAGTTATAGAAATATTTTGAATCTAGAAAGAAAAGCCAAGGAAGAAAAAGAAGAGAAAGAAATTCAAGAATCTAGTAAAATAATTAATATCTGTAATTAAAAATAATTTGTTAATTCTTTTTAATTTCGCTTTTGTTTAAAATATTACAATAAACAAAGTGAAGTTATGTCTAATGCAATTACATTAAATAGTTATGATAATCCTTTTGTAGGCGCTTGTCCCTACAAAATAGAGGATAAAAATAATTTTATTTCAGGTTTTTTTTCAAATTGTGTAAGTGGAAAGTCTACAGGGGCAATTAGCGTTAATGGAGACACCGGCTGGGCGTTACGTGCTGTTTGCGTGGACTTGACGAGTGCTCTTGGGTATCCTTTAGAAAAAAGCAGCTTTTTCTATCACTCCATGGGGATAGTGACTGCTTTGAATTTTTTGACGGGAGCTTTAGGTGCTTTTAGCTCTGCGTTGAAGGTCTTCCATGCTCAAGCAATTGGCGATAGATCGGGTTTTATTGAATCAGGCTTTTCTTTCTGTGCTTCTGTTGCTCAGTCTGTTGGGGGAGCAACAATGCTTGCGTTTCGTCCTTGTGCTTTGGCTTTTGAAGTTTTAGGTGTACGAGCATCTGCCGTTTTGCAACGCGCAACATTTATCTCTGGACAAACATCAGCGGGTGTTTTTACGGTCTTTTATTTACTTATGGGCTTTGCTTCTCTTTGTCGGCTTTATCAGTTGAGAGAGTTTAAGTATGCGTATAGTCAAGAGAAAGACAAAATTCGTTTTCTTAAAGGGAGATTGTGCGATAAAAAAACACTTGAGAGTTATACAAAACAAGAGTTAATTGAAGAGGCGAAAAAAACACTTCCACACAGTATTAAAAGCGATGATCAGTTAAAAAAAATAGGCTATAAGCTTAAAAAGAAAAAGATAGAGCTTAAGTGTGAAGAGCAGCTGCAAAGAATAGTTGGGAAAAAAGCTGTCATGCGCATCAAAAAATGTTACGTCTTTTCAGAAAAAAAGGTGCGCGATAAGACAATTGCTAGGGTAGAGAATGCTTGGAAGCGTTGCGCTGCAGTGCAAAGCCTTTTTGCACTTTCAGGTTTTATGGGGTGTGTTGCATCTGTTGCCGGATTTATTGTTACAGGGGGTGCTGGCGTTTTAGCGCTTGCTCTTATATGGATTTCCCTTGTTATCGTTCCTATGACAATTGCTGATAGTTATAGCTATTACATAGATCTACAGAATGCGGCTCCCGGGAAGTATGATAAGCATCTACTTCTTTTGAGCTCTCTTACGGCTCTTTTGGGAACAGGGGCAGCCCTTATTCTTACAACTTTTTTTAGTCTGGGTATCATACCCATCATTCTAACTCTATTTCTTGGGGTCTTTTGGTTAACGATGAATGCAGTGAGTTATAGAAATATTTTAAACTCTGAAAAAGCTTCTAATTCTTAATCTTTTATTTTTAGCTGCTTATAAACTTATTAAACATATCTTTACATAAAATTAATATTATGATATAATAAAGATAAGAAATAATTTTATGGGTAATTTATGTCGGCAGTAAAAGATATAACAAGCGTTGCTTTAAGTGCGCAATCAGCTTCTCCTGCAGTCCCAAATGGGCCATCTTTGGATTTGCAAACATTTAATAAGAAAGTAGCAAAGGCAGCTATTGAGCCTATGAAGCTGAGCGTTAGCGGTATGGTAGCTGGGGCCACGAATCTTGCTGGTGCGACGAAGGGATTACAAGGGGCTGTCGCTACAAGAGATGTCGCTTCTAAAGGGACTTTGGGTCAGGTAACAGCGCTTGCTGGAATTGCGACATCGACCCTCGGAATAATTGAGGGAGCTCATAAGATTCAAGAAGGACAGCTTGTTGGCGATTCCCAAACTGTTATAGAAGGGGGCACTAAATTAGCCGCTTCAGCAGCGCAAACAGCAAGTGCTGTTGGTCTTGTCATTTTTAGACCAATGAATATTGCCTCGATGGCGATGGGTATTAATGCCACTAGTTTTGGCTCTGCAAGCTTATTTGGCAAGTTGACTTTTGGTCTTGGTCAAGTATCCACTGGAATTCTTGGAATTTTTTATGCATTAACAGGAGCTCTTGGAGCTTTCAATCTTTACCACCTTTTAAAGTTTAAATACCACAAGCCCAATCAGCTAGCTTCTAATGAAACAAAAATGAATTTTCTTTTAGGAAAGCTAGAGAGTAAGGATACAGATTTTGCCAAACTCAATGATTTTAACACTAAAGACTGTATTAAAGAAGCAAAAAGAATGTTGCCGAAGGTGTGTGCAGAACTGAAAATGAGCAAGGAAGAGTGGAAAGAACTTTACGCTGCTTTAGGTGATAAAAATCTGATACAAATAGGAGATGCTTTCAAGAAAAGAAAACTTGAGCTAAAACAAGAAATGCAACTAGCACGAGTTATCGGCGATTCAGCGGTAGAAGATTTAAAAAAATATAAAAAGTTAAAAGAAAAGAAAAATTTTACGGATCAAGAAAGAATTGAATTATCTAACAAGTCTAAAGTGATCATCGATAAAACAGAAAAAGCATGGGATCGAAAAGTCATTGTCAATACCTTGCTTACCTTTGCGGGCATTATGGGAGTTGGTGCAACTGCAATGGCTCTTTTATGTACAGGGGGCATTGGCGCTATGGTTGCAGTTGGTATTTTAGTTGTTGCTGTAATTATCCCTATGACACTTATAGATGCTTATAATTATTGCACGGATTTAAAGGAAAGCGATCCTGGAATTCATGACAAAAAATTTCTCATCATTACGTCAGTTGTAGCCTTTCTGTCAATGGCACTTTCCATTGGGTTGATGGTTGCCCTATCGGCAGGACTTGCACCCATTTTATTGACCTTAATTCTTGGTTCTTTCTGGCTCCTCATTAATGCATATACTTACAAAAAAATAGGCGAAGCAGAAAAAAGAGCGAATCAAAAAGAAAAACCTGTCAATGAGCTTGCTGAGTATATCAAAGCAGAATGGCTCGATAAGCTGCCAAAAAATGTGAAACCTATCACAAATTCTGCAAAATCTGTATAACTCTATCCTATATGGATAGAGCTGTTTCTGATTTTATTGCCTACCTTGGCGCTGAGAAAGGACTTGCTAAGAACACATTGCAAGCTTACAAGCGCGATCTCCTGCATTTTATAGCATTTTTAAAACACGTTCAGATAGATGACTTTAAAAAGGTCGCTGAAAGAGAAGTGATTTCTTTTCTCTCTGAACAAAAAAATCGACAGCTTGCAAGCAGCACTCTTTGTCGTTTTCTTGTGTCCATTAAAGTGTTTTTTCGATTTTTAAAAAGAGAAAGACTCATTGCAGAAGATGTTACGTTGCTTCTTGATACTCCCAAAATTTGGCAGCTAATTCCAGAGGTTTTAAGCATCAAAGAAGTGGAAGATCTTCTTGCAATACCAGATATTACTACAGAAATAGGGGCTCGAGATAAGGCGGTTCTAGAGGTGCTTTACGCATCGGGTTTGCGTGTTTCTGAAGTATGCCAGCTCAATATTTCTGATCTTGATGATGACTTTGTGCGCGTTCAGGGAAAAGGGGGAAAAGAGAGGCTTGTACCGATCGCAAAGTCTGCGGTGCTAGCTGTCGATCATTACCTTGCAAGCTTTCATCAATCAGATCACACGGCACTTTTCCTTACAAACCGAGGGTTGCGGATCGATCGAATCTATGTATGGCGACAGATTAAAATGTACGCTAAAAAAACGGGCATCAATAAAAGGATATCGCCGCACACTCTTCGTCATTCTTTTGCAACGCATCTTCTTGAAAATGGCGCAGACTTGCGAATCATTCAAGAAATGTTAGGACATGCGCACATTGCAACAACAGATCGTTATACCCATATCAGTGAGAGACAGCTCTTCGATGCCTTTTCCGCCTTCCATCCTAGGCCCTAGATTTCAGGTTTTGCTTTATGGTCGTAGATCTTTTCTTTGATCCATTCTAAGTAGAGGTAGACAACGGGTGTTAGATAAAGTGTAAGCAGTTGTGAAAAGATAAGACCGCCGACGATGACAAGGCCTAAGGGACGGCGGCTTTGTGCTGTAAGTCCTCCGATGCCAAGGGCTATCGGAACAGCTCCCATAAGGGCGGAGATTGTTGTCATTAAAATGGGTCGAAATCGCGTTGTACACGCATGTAAGATCGCCTCATGAGGAGGTTTGCCGTGCGTGATGCTCTCATTAGCAAAATCAATCAAAATAATTCCATTTTTTAACACAATTCCAAGTAGCAGGATAATGCCAACTAGCGCGTACATCGAAAGAGTATTTTGCGTGATGAATAGAGTTGCAAGCCCCCCGAGTGCCGCAGGAGGAAGCGTTGTCATTACAGTGATCGGATGGAAGAAGTTTTCATAGAGTATGCCGAGGATGATGTAGATCACAAAGAATGTGATAAGAAGAAGGAAGCTCATATCAGCAAAAGAGGATTCAAAAACGCTAGCTGTTCCCTGGACGCTAGCGGATACACTTTGTGGTAAAACTTCTGCGGCGAGTTGATTGAGTGTTGCAATGGCACGATCAAGAGGAATACTTAAGTTAAAGGAAATCGTTACAGAAGGAAGTCCATTGATATGATTGACTGTAAGAGGTCCTATCCCTTCTTGCATGGTTACGATTTCTGTAAGAGGCACCATATATCCTCCGCTAGAGCGTATATAAATTTGCGATAGCTGGCTAGGATCGTGGTAAAATTTAGGAAGGACTTCCATAATTACGTAATACTGATTTTCAGGCTCATTAATAGGGGATAGATTATAGTCCGCAAAAGCATTGCTTAAAGCGTTTTCAATGTCGCTTGCTGTAATTCCTAACAGAGAGGCTTTATCTCTTTGGATTGTAATTTGTAATTGCGGCTGATTCACTTGAAGATCAGAATATACTTGCAAAAATCCAGGAGTAGTGCGGAGTTTTTGATAGAACGTAACAGCATTTGTATAGAGATCATCTGGATTTAAACTCTGCAATGTATATTGATAATCTCCTGAAATGGTTGTAGCACCTACTTGAAGGTTGATAAGAGGAACTGACTTTAGAAATGTCTTAACGCCCGGTAATTCATAGAGCTGCGCGTATAGACTGCGGATCATGTTGGGCATGGGCAGGCGTTCTTTGTAGGGCTTTAGATGGATATAAAGAAGACCTTGATTGTCGACAGGATAGGCTCCAACAGAGTGGATGGCCTCAATGTTGGGGTTGTCTCGGATCATTGAAGTCAGCATTTTTTGATCTTCGATCATTTGAAACGTGGATGTGCCGTCCTTTGTCAGGGTAAGCCCTTGAATCAATCCCAAGTCATCTGGAGGAAAAAGATCTTTTGGAAGTTTTTGAAATAGGAAAAAAGCGCCAAGCATAGCTGCGATGCCAACGAAAACGACGCTCAACCGATGTTTAAGAACAAAATGCAGACTTTTTTCGTATTTGTGTACAAGGAATTCATTGAATTTTTCTGACATTTTTTCGACTTTTGTCTTATTTTCACCGATATGTTTGGGAGGGACAAGCCTGCTGCAGAGCATCGGTGTTAAAGAAAGAGAAATGATGCCAGAAATAAGAACAGCGGTCACAATGGTCACGGCAAATTCAAAGAAAATTTTTCCAACGATGCCACTCATAAAAAGCATGGGAATAAAGACAGAAATTAAGCAGAGAGTCATCGATAGAACAGTAAAACAAATTTCTCTAGAGCCATTTAATGCAGCTTCCATGGGCTCTTCTCCCATTTCCACATGGCGTACAATATTTTCCAAAACAACAATGGCATCATCGACTAGAAATCCAATCGACAAACTGATGGCAAGAAGAGAAAGAATGTCGATGGTGAAATTAAAGAGATACATAAAGATGAATGTGCCAACAATCGACATAGGTAAAGCCAGTGTTGGAATAAGAGTATTCATCGGACGTCCGAGATAAAGAAAAATGATGATGACAACAAGAACGAAAGCAACAAGCACTGTGAGCTGTACGTCAGCTACAGATTCAAGAATAAACTCTGATTTATCAAAAAAACGGACCACTTCGATAGAGCCTGGGAGCTCTCTCATGAGCTTTGGCAGCATCGTGTTGATTTGATCGATAATGGTAAGCGCATTAGCTCCTGGCTGCTTTTGAATGGCAACAATAATCGATGCTGTATTTTTGTCTTTAGAGACGTAGTGGGCGTAAAATTTATCTTCTTGTGTGCTGTCAAGCGCCATGCCTACATCTTGAAGGCGTGTGATCGCTCCATGATCATTTTTAAGAATGAGAGGATTATATCCTGCAGCAGTTCCTATCTGTCCGTCGACGTCAATCGTGTATTCTGTTTTTCCTCCGAAAATGGTACCGACAGGAATGTAAGGATTTTGACTTTTAATGATGTTGCCTACCTCATAAAGGCCGAGTCCTTTTGCTGCGAGCTTTTGTGGATCTACTTGAACGCGTACAGCATAAGGGTAGCCATACACGATCACCTGTGAAACTCCAGGGACAATATTGATTTGCTGAGCAATGACAGTGTTGGCGTAATTATAGAGGTCGCCAAGGGACAAGGTCTCTGTCATGACCGCCAAAAAAAGAATTGGTGTGTCTGAAGGGTTAACTTTTGTATAAGTGGGCGCATAAGGCAGGTCTTGAGGCAGCTGCTCTGAAGCTTGGTTGATCGCTGATTGAACGTCTTGCGCTGCAGCATCGATGGATCTATCTAAAGTGAATTGCAGAACAATTGTCGTAGAGCCTGTATTAGTTGTTGATGCCATGGAGACAAGTTCTTGAACTGTTGTGAACTTTTTTTCAAGAGGAGAGGTCACGCTATTTGTCATCGTCGTAGGATCAGCACCTGGATAAGAAGCCGTCACTTGTATCGTTGGGTATTCGACGTTTGGCATATCGCTAACAGGAAGTGCTCGATAGGAGAGTATGCCAAAAAAGAGGATCGCTGCCATGACAAGAATCGTCATGATAGGGCGTTTGATGAATATTTCTGAGATATTGATCTTCATTTTTTACTTACCTATTGCAGAAGCATTTTTAATTGAGACTTTTATCCCTGTTACGAGATTTAATTGCCCATCAAGAACCACCATCTCTCCTGCATCTATTCCTTGTTCAATAATAGAGTACTCTCCTTGCCTTTGTCCTTCAATCACTCTACGCATTTCCACCGTATCGTCGCTCTTAATAACAAAAACGTAAGATCCTGTTTGACCGAGTTGGATTGTTCTCGAGGGAATTAAAATCGCATTTTTTTTACTTCCTAGAATTAAACGTACGACGACAAATTGTCCCGGCCAGAGGGCTTTATCCTTGTTGGGTAAAAGAGCTTTTAGCTGAATGGATCCTGTATTAGCATTTACCTGGTTATCAACAACAGCGAGCTCTCCATCATATCCGTGCTCCTGATTGTCATAGAGGTATACAATTGTTTTTAATGTTTTTTGTCTTTGTAAAAATTGAATGTTTTGAAGATCTTTTTCAGGGACAAAGAATATCGCTTGAATGGGGGAGATTTGGTTAAGAGTGATTAATTGATTTTGTCCACCGGCATTAATATAATTGCCTGGATAGATTTGAAGAACACCTGTTGTGCAGTCCATGGGGGCTGTGATGTTGCAATAGCTAAGGTTGACTTTTGCCGTTTCAATTTCAGCGATATTTTCCCGGATTGTCGCATCGTCGACTTTAACTTCTGTTACATACTGATCATAATTAAGCTGAGAGATATACTTTTGTTTTACAAGGTCTGTGTATCTAGCAACTGTTTCTTCTGCTAGGTGCAGCCGTGCCATTGTTTGGGAAAGAGTTGCTTGTGCTTTAGCAAGAGCTGCGACATAAGGTCTGTCATCGATTGTAAATAAGAGATCCCCATTTTTCACATCTTGCCCCTCTTCAAAGTACTTTGCTGTGATGACGCCTGAGACCTGCGCTCTTACTTGCACTGTAACGTTTGCTTGCATGTGACCGACATAATCTGTGTAAAGATTCACATCGCATACAACAGGCCTAACCATCGTCACCGGGGGGGGAGGAAGAGCTTGCTGCTGTGGTTTGCCGCAACCTCCTAAAAAAAAGAGGAGAAGTGTTATGTGAATTAGATATTTCATGGAGAATCCTCTCTAAGTATCGACCGTTCCGCTTGTGGGATAACCGGCGCATTTTCTTGAATAAGAGATTGGGTTAGAATCCCTGTTGCATAATTGAGTGTCACAAGGGAGCTGAACCAATCTTTAATGGAAGTCACTTCTTTAGCACGAGCATCTGCAAGAGAGCTCTGTGCAGAAAGGACATTTGTAATCGTATTAACACCTGCTTTATACTGACTGAGGATCACATCATATTCTTCTGCAGCAGCCCTAAGGTATTGGTTGGCAAAGCGCAAACCCTCGAAAGTGATTTTAACATTGTAGTGTGCGACAGTGACATCTTGAATCACTTGCAAAAGAGTTTGTCTTAATTGCGCCTCTGCTTGTTCTTTATTAGCCTCTGCAATTTTCACACCATTTCTATAGTAAAAGCCTGCAAAAAGAGGAACAGAAAAGCTAAGAGTACCTGCAAAGTCGTAGCCGTCAGAAAACTTACCAAGCTCTAATTTATAAGTTGTTTTTCCATAATTAAAATTATATGTGATTTGAGGCCATTGCTGTCTTTTAGCCACAATCACTTTCTCTTCCATGGATTTTAGATTAGCTTCTGCGGCAAGAAGATCATCTCTTTCTTGCATGGCAATAGCTAGAAGCTCTTCAACATTTTTAAGCAGTGCATCATCAGGTTTTACAATAGGAAAATCTTGTACAATAATTTCATGATTGGATGGAAGTCCCATGTCAGTCAGAAGTTGCGCTAGACTGCTTTGTACGTTGTGTTCTTGATTGACTACCGTAATTTCAGTTTGGAACACCTGTGTTTGTGCTTGCAGAACATCTGAAAGATCTCTAACTCCAGTTTGAAGTCCAAGCGATGCTGCATCGAGTGTTGTTTTTGCAGTCAACAGGTTGATTTCATAGGTTCTATAGAGTTGTCTCTGAAGAAGATAGTTATAGAAATCAGAAGACACTGTCTGGATCACTGTCTGTAGCATGCGGTTGTGCGTCCAATCTGCAAAGAAAAGAGCCTGGTGCGCAGCTTCTGTCGTAGCCCTTCTCACTCCAAAATCAAAAATGGTGTAAGCCAGTGCAAGCTGGGGTCCCCACTGACTCAAATAAAGGATGGAGGGAGTTGCTGAATTAATAGCCGGGCCCACTAAAGAACGGGTGCGTATCCAATCGTACGATCCAGTGATTGTTGGAAAAGCGGCACTTTGTGTTTGCGCATATTGCGCCGCAGCGGAACGTGCTTCTGCCCAAGTCTGCTGAGTGGATGTGTTATTTAAAAGGGCAACGTCGATGAGCTCTGCAAGCGTTGACGCTTCATCTTCACTTACTGGAAAGGCAGTCGGTACAGTCATTAGGGGCTGTTTTGCGTCAGATGGGGGATTCCAGACACTGTGCGCTGTTTTCGGTGCATAGTGATAAGGCCAAATGAGCGCACGGTTGACATAGCAACCGCTGCAAATAGATAAAACCGCAATAGCAGAAGTAACGGAGTATAGCGAAAAGATGAATGAAAGCTTTTCGCATCTTTTTTCGTTGCTTCCATGATCGCTTCTTACCCTACTTTTCAAAGTATGTGTTGCGAATCGATCATGGAAGCAATGAAAAAATTTTGCAAAAATCTTTAGATTCATCTTTTCGCCATACTTCCTAGCCTATGTCTTGGATACATAAGCCGCAGTATAACTATCTAAGCTTTTTGGTCAAAATTTCATTAACTAGTTGTGGAGATGCGGTTCCGTTAGAGAGTTTCATGACTTGACCAACGAGGTGGCCGAAAGCTCTTTTGTTACCTGCTTTATAATCTTCAGCAGAGGATGGATTTTCTTCAAGAACTTGGATAACGAGCGCTTCAATAGCAGAACTGTCGCTCATGGGTTGATAGTTGGGATTGGATCTAACGATCTCTTCACAATCCTTTTCCGGTGATGCCATCATGTCATCAGCAACACTTTTTGCGATCTTGCCTGTGATTTTTCCTTCATCGATCATTCGGACAAGCTTGGCAATTTGCGAGCTTTTGATCGTTGTTTGAGTTAGTGTCTTTCCGCTGTTTTTTAATCTGCCTGTAAATTCAACAAGAACCCAATTAGCAAGAGCGCGTGCATTATTGCAGAAGCTTAAACCTTCTTCAAAATAATTAGATAGGGCCTTGTCGTTCACAAGAATGAGTGCGGTATCGGAAGGAAGGGTCAACTTCTCAAGGTACCGTTTATACCTATCGTAGGGAAGCTCAGGTAGTGAAGCTCTTACAGACTCAATGTAGCTTTCTGTTAATACGATAGGCACGAGGTCAGGTTCTGGAAAATAACGATAGTCAGCAGCGTCCTCTTTTTGGCGCATCAGCTCGGTTTGCCCAGTTTCTAGGTTAAATCTATAAGTGCCTTTTTCAATTTCTTGATTAGGATGCTGTGTGTAGAAAGCGATTTGCCTTTTAATCTCAGATTCAAGTGCAAGCTCCATATTGTGGAAGGAGTTCATGTTCTTGATCTCTATTTTGTTGCGTAGAGTTTTTTCTCCTTGCAGACGGATCGAAATATTGGCATCGATTCTTAATGAACCCTCATCCATATTACAGTCAGAGGCTCCAATATACTCCATAATCGCTTTGACTGCCATTGCATAAGCCACAGCTTCTTTAGGAGAATGCATGCAAGGTTCTGAAACGATTTCTAATAAAGGAACTCCAGCGCGGTTGTAGTCAACACCTACGAAGTTACTAAAATGTTTTAACATTCCAGAGTCATCTTCTATATGGGCTCTATTGATTGCAAAAGTCTTTGGAGTCCCCTCAACTTCTGCAATTACCGCCCCCCCTGCGATGATGGGCTCATCAAATTGAGTGATTTGAAAATTACGTGGGCTATCAGGATAAAAATAGGACTTGCGATCAAATTTGCAAAAGTGAGCGATGTTTGCTTTTACGGCACACCCGAAAAGAACGCTCAAATGTACAGCCTCCTTGTTCAAAACAGGAAGTGCGCCTGGTTGTCCTGTGCATACAGCAGCAATATTTGTGTTTGGCTCATCTCCAAATCGGTTAGGCGCAGGGCTGAACAGTTTAGATTTTGTATTGAGCTGTACGTGGATTTCAAGCCCGATGACTGTTTCCCATGAACTCATATAGAAGCCTCGCAATCAAATAGGGGAGGGATGCGGGCTCCATAGCCTGTTTCTTTTTCATAAAGATGAGCACATTTAAGAACGAGAGCATCAGACATATGGGGGCCAATTAATTGAATGCCGTAAGGTTTATTCTCTTTGCTAAAGCCAGAGGGGACGCTGATCGCGGGAAGTCCTGCTAAATTTGCTGGAATCGTGTAGATGTCTTGTAAGTACATCTGAATGGGGTCTTGTATTGCACCAAGAGAAAATGCAGGGATTGGGGAACAGGGCATAGCGATCAAAGAACACGTAGAAAAGGCAGATTTAAAGCCATCAATCATCAAACGGCGTACTTGTTGCGCCTTCTTATAATATGCGTCCTTGTATCCGGAAGAGAGAACATAAGTCCCAAGAAGAATACGGTTTTTAACTTCTTCTCCAAAACCTTCTTGCTTAGAAAACTCATAAACTTCATCAAGTGTTTTTGCGCGGGAAGAGCGCACTCCGTACCTTATTCCGTCAAAACGAGCGAGATTCGTAGAAGCTTCTGCTGTAGCGAGAATATAATAAACAGCGATTGAGTATTTTAAAACATTTAAGTCGATATCAATAATTTCAAATCCTAGCTTTTTGAAATGCTCGATGCTTTTATTAAAATTATCCAGGCTTTCTGGACTCAAGTCTTTAAGAAATTCTAAAGGGATGCCAATTTTTTTCTTTTCGATGGGAGAGTCAAGAAGCTTAAGATAATGCTCGCTCGGTGCATTGATGCTTGTAGAATCTTTAGGGCAATGCTGTCCGAGCACTTCCATAAGAAGCGCAGCATCTTGGCTATTTGTTGCTAAAGGCCCTATTTGATCTAAAGATGAGCCGAAAGCGACAAGTCCGTAACGGGAAACTCTGCCATAAGAGGGTTTAAACCCGACGATTCCGCATAAAGCCGCCGGTTGACGGATCGAGCCGCCGGTGTCGCTACCAAGAGAAAGAGGGCAAAAGCGCGCGGCAACAGCTGCAGCGGATCCTCCGGAAGATCCTCCTGGAGAACATTTAAGATCCCACGGATTTTTTGTGTGTTTAAACGCAGAATTTTCTGTGGAAGACCCCATGGCAAACTCATCGAGATTTGTTTTTCCGATGATTAAGGCATCTTCTCTTTCCATGAGCTCTATAACGGTTGCATTAAAGGGGGCTTTATAATTGGAAAGGAACTTTGAGCCGCAGGTGGTGAGCTCTTTATTAATGTGGATGTTATCTTTAACAGCGATAGGGATGCCAGCGAGTTTGCCAAGAGGTTTTCCTTCTGCCCTTTTATGATCGAGCTCTTGAGCTTTTTTTAAGAAGCGCGAGGAGAGAACTGTTAAAAAAGCACCTATTTGAGAATCGTGATTTTCGATCCTTGCGAGAAGATTTTCAGCAATTTCCACAGCAGAGACTTCTCCTTGCTTATATATCTGATGCAATTCTTTTGCTGATTTGCGAAACATCTCTTATCTCTCTTTCATTACAGGGGGGACTTTAATCATGCCGCCAATGTGAGCGGGAGCATTTGCTAGAAAATCTTCGCGAGAGAGCAACTCGCCAACTTCGTCCAAACGGAAGACATTCACATGGCTTTCAAGGACGTGATTACAAGGGCTTACCCCTTCAGTATCTACTTCATCTAGAAGTTGAACATACGCAATGATCCGCCTTAGATTAGAGAGAAGTTTCTCCTTTTCTTTTTCAGAACATTCGATACGAGAGAGCTGAGCTAGTTTTTCAAGTTCTTTTTCATTAAACATAAAAGAGCATTCTATCTTCACAAACCATTAGACGTCAAAGATAAAAAATAAAACAAGATTGACATTTTTCCTTTCCTTTGCGCCTTGGCGCCTTAGCTCCTTTGCGTTGAAAAACTTATGGGTAAAAGTATGGACGCAGAGACGCGAAGGCGCAAAGGAAAGAGAAAAAGATGTTAATAATCAATTATTTATGTGTTTTATGTGCAAGCTAAAAATAAGAAACCTTTAAAAAATTTAACTTGATTCCGTACTATTAAGAATATGGAGGTAGTTTATGAAAAGATGTTTGAGTGTGCTCTGCTTTTTACTTGTGATTGTCGGTGCTTTAAATTGGGGTCTATGGGGATTTTTTCAATTTGATCTCGTTGCATGGATTTTTCATGGTAACACACAGCCTTTAAGCCGACTTGTTTATGCGATTATCGGCCTTGCTGCTGTGTGGATTTTAGGATTCTCTTGCCGCTGCATGAAAGGATGTTGCTGCTGTGCGGAATGCTGTTCAGATAAAAACAAAAAGGGCGGCGGTTGCTGTAAATAGCATATCATGCGAATACTGATCAGCGGAACTCATGGTTTCATTGGAAGTTCATGTTATGAATATTTAAAAAGACAGGGCCATGATGTGGCCCGTCTTGTTCGCTCAAAAAAAGAGCTTCATTTTCAAAACGCCGTGTATTGGAACCCTGTAAATGGGGAAGTACAGAAGGAGGATTTTGAAGATTTTGATGCTGTTATCCATTTTTCCGGTAAAAATATTCTAGATGGAAGATGGACAAAAAAACGCAAACAAGAAATTTTCTTAAGCAGATGTAGAGATACATGGCTTTTATCTGAAGTTCTTTTAAGGCTCCATCGCCCTCCCAAGACTTTTATTACAGCGTCAGCTGTGGGGTTTTATGGAGATAGAGGGGATGAGAGCCTCATAGAAACAAGCCCTCAAGGAAAAGGTTTTTTAGCTGATACGTGCGCAAAGTGGGAATCTGCAACAAATGCTATTGCAAGTAGAGGTGTTCGTGTGGTTTCTATGCGCCTTGGCGCTGTATTAAGCCGTCAAGGGGGTATGCTAAAAAAAATGCTCCCGCTTTACCGCTGCGGCTTGGGGAGCGTACTTGGATCCGGTAAGCAATACATAAGTTTTATTGCTTTAAAAGACCTGCTTAAAATTATACGCCATATTCTTGCAGAGGAGACTCTTGAAGGACCGGTTAATGTAACAGCTCCTTTTCCAGTCATGCAGCGAGAATTTTCACAGATTTTAGCAAAGCATTTAAAGAAAAAGATTTGGCTTCGTATCCCAGCTCCTTTTCTACGCGCTTTAACCGGAGAAATAGCAGATGAGCTTCTTTTAGCTTCTCAGAAAGTATATCCTGCAAAACTCTTGAAGAGCGGTTACGCATTTTCTTGCCCGACCCTAGAGATGTGTCTCTTGAGCGAGTCTTTGTGACGAGATGAAATAATCGTGAATCACAGCTTCATCAATCCATCCAAAAGCGGAATGGAGGATGGCGCTTACACTATTGATGTAATGATCCACACTAGAGGGCAAATTATCTCCAATTTTTTCTGCAAGAGAGATCATTTCGGGACCATGCTTTAAAACAAGACTTTTGGCTTTTTGACTTGAAAGGGCTAACTGTTGGGTTGTTCCTTCCTCTCTTAAAACTAAGAACGTGTTGAGTTCCATGTTGATTTTATGATGTAAGTCTTTGAGCTCCTGTTTTTCGAGTGCCTTTTCTTCCCCTTTTTTAATATAATTAGATTCACTCGAAACTCTTTTATTTGCTTTCATAAAAACACCTTCCTCTTATTTTTATTCTTATTTAATTCAGCTTTAATTTCAATATTATAATAAATTGTTTTTATTATCTTCCTTTGCATCTTTGCGTTGAAATTTTTCAATTATCAAACTTGAAAGCTCTAAAAGTTCAACGCAAAGATGCAAAGGAACATGAATATTTGAGATTTGAAAAAATTAACTGTTTAGGAATAATGTTCATGAAAGATTGAATCCACTACATGAGGTTTTTGTTTTATGAAAAAATATCTAATACTAAGTCTGTTAGCTCTAGTAACATCCGTTTATGCTGACTCTTCTTCTTCACAAACACAGGACGTCCCGAGTCAAACCCAAGATGATAACAAGGGACATGAGGATGGCTCTGATGAAGATGATGATGTCATTATCATGGAAGAAGACGATGCTGAAGATGATTCTCAAATAGAGAATAACGACAGCAATTAATTTTTTTTCAATTATCTATCTATTTTTAGCAGAGTATTTTAAATGTAAATTACTCTGCTCTTTTTTTATTTGTTTCTTTTTTTTTCTTGCCAAGTTAATTTTTTAAACCTAACATAAGACCATGGGGCGGTTAATTCCGACAGGAGGTTGAAATGGCGGGTAAATTAAATACGAATCCTTGGTTAAAGATGTGGGTAAAGCCTCGCGAAACAATCCGCGAGATCATTCAAGTGGATCCCAAATATCACATTTACTTGCTTTCTGGTATCTACGGTTTTGCAACCCTTCTTCATTTTTCACAAAATTTTTCTTTGGGCGCATACTTACCTTGGGGAGCAGTCCTTTTAGGGTCTCTTGTTTTTTCAGTTTTTATAGGACTTATAGGGTTTGGTATCGCAGGCAAACTTATTGAATGGACAGGACGTCTTCTCGGCGGCAAAGGGTCCTTTCAGCAAATTAGAGCAGCGCTTGCTTGGTCGAACGTCACAAATATCGTAAGTATTTTGATGTGGCTTTTACTTGTAGCATCATTTCGAGGCGCGGTCTTTCTTGAATCTTTTGCAGAATCAACTTTTGTTGGATCTGCGTTAGCTGTCGTCCTCCTAGCCTTTTTGGTTCAGGCGGTAGCATCTGTTTGGGGATTTGTCATTTTAGTTAAGTCTATTGGGGAAGTCCAGGGCTTTTCTGCTTGGAAAGGTCTGTTAAATGTCGTGATCGTTTTTATATTAGTAGCAATCATCGTTTGGATCCTGGCTTGGATTTTTTGGTGGTCGCAAGGTTCAACGCAATTAGGAATCGTGCAGTAGGGGAAAATATGGAAAATAAATTATATCTTTTTGTTAAAGGGCTCGTTTTTACATCAGCCTTATCAGTTATCGCTCTCTCTAATCCTGTTTCAGCAAATGAGCAGGTAGAAGGAGTGCAAACAGGACAACTCGTAGAAGAAACTCTACAAGTTGAAACAATTGCAGAAGTGCAATCAAATCTTATCGATTATAGCAACGAATGGCAGGAATTTCATTCAGCTCCTGGAAAATGCTCTTTAAGTTTTCCCGATCAACCAGAACACGTGAGTGAGAAAATGTCACTTTCTGATGAAGGCTATGATCTGATTTATGACGCTTACATCTGTCCTTTAGATAAACAAACTGTATTTATGTTGCTTGTTGCTCAATATCCTGAATTTGTTGATGAGTCCTATGCACAAATGAGCTTGGAGGGTTTTTTAAATGGGATACTAAGCCACAACCCTAGCAATCAGCTTATTTTTGCAGATCTCGTGCTTGTTGATGGTCATAATGGTCTAGACTTCTTCATCCGTACAGGCAATGTCTACTTTAAAGGCAGAGCCCTGATGGTTAAGAACAACCTTTATCTCATGGCAATGGAATGTGCAATTCAAAGCTATGATGAAAACCACTTCAACCACTTCATCAATTCCTTCCAGCTTTCCCGTTAGATGCAACGTTGACTGCACGCCCGAGCCAACCCTGGCTCGGGTTTTATGTGTAGTAAATTAAGCGCGTAAGGTGAGTTAGAAGGTAATAGCTAGATTGGCTTGGATGTAGGGGGCGGTGTTGAAGTCGTAGTACTTGCCGTGGTGGCCGTTGTGGTCGCGCACGAGGATCCAGCCGCCGAAGTTCCAGCCAGCGCCAATGCCGGCAAAGAAGTTTCTGCGGTAATTATAGTTGAGGTCAAGCTCAAGGCCATTGGCGTACACTTCGATGACGGCATCACGGAATTGACCGTGGCCCCCATTGACTCTCCAAGGGTAGCGGTAGGGTCCTCCAAATGTTGCCCAGGAAAGTGCGGCTTCCCAAGAGGGGTCAAAATTATAAGAGAGGGAAAAATCAAGAGGGAAAATCGCGTTAAGTCTCCACTTAGGATTGATCTGAAAGTCAAAACCAAGAACGGGCAAAAAATACGTTGTATGGACGCCTGTAAATCCAAAAAAGCCTGCATGCACTCCGACATTTTTTAGAAAGCTATATCTTCCCCAAAGAAGCGTGTAATAGACGGAGGAATGTCCAAAGTCAAATGTTGTTGTATCAACTGTCATTCCAAGATTTACAATAAAACGCCATCTATCAAGCGCGTTGGAAATGAATGCCAAAGAAGCCAAGCCTAAATGAAAGTGATTCTGCTCGATTCCCCGTGCACTTTTATCCCAATCAAGTTGCATATAGGTGTAGCCGAGCTGTAGAGAGAACGCATTTTTTTCATTCCAAAATCGGCTGTAATATCCAAACGCATGCGCATCCTTGTAATGGAGCTTGGAACCTTTTAAATCTTCGAAATCAGCCGTCGCAACAGCTCTTCCATCCACTTCAAAATGCCAAGGATACTTCCGATCAACTTCCCAAGGATGGTCAAGATCCACAAAGACATAATCAGTCGCACAAAGCGATAAGGGAACAAGTAAGCTAGCAAGTGTCTTTTTCATAAGTTTTTTTCATTATGAGTGTAAAGAAAATTTCCAGCAACTCCCTCTTAAGTGTTATTTGCGATTTTTCTTTTTTTTGAGGGTCTGTTTGGAGTGGAATTTATTTTGGTTTCGTCGTTAAGCTCCTGAAGATTTTTTAGAGAAAAATTTGTTTCTTTAAGATAAGAAGTTAAGTTATTAAGAGTTGATTTTTCATTGTTTGGCGAAGAGTCTAAGAATGCTGCGAAATTTTTTGCTAATGTAAGTGAAGCTGAAGGTCGATATCCTCCTTTTTTTAAAGCTGCGACCATTTTGCTTTCAAAGTCTGTTTTTTTCCATGCGGGCAAATGCTGGCTGATTTTTTTCTGAGCTTCTAGAATGAAGGATTCTTCTAAAGCTGCGCCTTGAGTTCCTTCTATAAGGATTTCTTGGGCTTTTGTTATATTAAATTCTGTAGGATCTGTCAGTCTCACATGCAGCGATTGTAAAGTGATGTGTGTGATGAATTTTATGGCAGTTTCGTTTCTATAATTTTTCCAGTCTGTATGAAAAGTTCTTGCCATATCTTGTTCCCAAAGATGAGGGGAGCCTAGCTGTTCTGCAATTGCAATTTTTGATTGTATAATGAACATATAAGGCGGTCCAAAACAGAGAGGATTATCAAGAAGAGTCAAGAAATGGTAAAAACGGTATATGTCATTTTCAGCTTCTTCACAAGCTGCAGCTTGTTCTAGAGGGACTAAATTAAATCCAGAAAATAGAGAAGTCATAAGAGGCCCTAAATTTACAGGTTCAGACTTTTGTTTTTTTTCTTTTACAGCTTTGGTGTACGCGTTATTAGCTGCCTTTAATTTGGCTGCAATTTCTTGAGAAAAGCTTAAGTCATCTATAGCATTAGCATCACAAAGGCTTGCTGTTTGAAAATATTTCCAGTTATTTAAAATAAATACCCTTAAGTGGGCATCTAGATTAGATTTTGGATGTTCTTTAATAACAGATAACATATGTGAAAAAACAAGATCCGCAGATAATTGTTTGGAAGAGCGATCTAATTGAATTTTAAGAAAAAAATGCGCGTTTTGTATTAATTGCTCCGGTGAAAAAAGAGTGTTGTTAAGTATATCAAAACAAGAGCTGGCGGTCTCAAAAGAAGGCTCATTTAAAAGAAATTCAAAGCTATAGGTGAGTAGTTCAGCTTTTGTTTGGAGATTCTCTTCTTTAAGCGCTTTATCAAAAATCAGAGATGCTTGATCTTTTGAAACTTTTAATCCTTTCAATGCGAGCGCCAATTGTTTATTAGGAAGATCTAGAAAACTTTCGAATTGCTCTTCTAAATAAACTTGAGCATCCTCTAAAAAATTAGATTGAACAGCTTTTTGGATTAGAGGAGCCATTAAACGCAAGCGGTCTTCTTTTTTTAAAGCATGCAGAAGCTGGCAGGTGCTGTAGAAGAGGTTTTTAGTGAAAGATTCTTTTAATTCAATTTTTTTAAGAAGTTCATCAGAAACTGTGGTGCAAAGAGAAATGTCAGCTTTACAATATTTTTTTGTCGTTTTTATCAGATCGGTTAATTCTTCTTTAGATTTTTTATCCTTTGCCGCATGTTGCTCAAAGAGGGCTGCAAGAATTTTTTGTTTAAAAGGACTTTCAAGGGACAGCGCTTTCATGATCTTGTCCGATTCTTTTAAAAACTCTTTTGAAGAGAATTTAAGATAGGCTCTAGCGCATTTTTCAGCGGACTTGCTGCAAATTTCCTTAAAACGGTTTCGGATCGTGTTATTGATTTGATCCTCTTTTAAATCTGTGATCATATACTCTAAAAATTGCTCGTCAGAAAGACGTGCCATTCCTAATTTTCGCCAAATAGGAGTGCTCGAAAGGTGGATTTTTTCAAGATTATTTAAAGATAAAGGCTCATTGATTAATTCTAAAAGAGCCTCCTGAAACTCTTTTTCCTTAAAGATTTCAGGTACATCTTCTAAGTTATTTAAGTACGTTTCGTGTTGGAATTTACCGCCTTCAAAGCTTTTAAGAAAAAAAGCAATGGCCGGAATATTTTCAAGAACCCTCAATATTTCTATTTTATCTTTGTGAGGTCTGTTTTTAAAATGTACTTTAAGATAAAAAAAGACTCGAGAGTACATAGAAGCGCGTACTAATTGCTCTATGCCGGTGATCATTATAGACATGCTAGGCGCTGCATTTTCTGATAGAATCGTGCTTAAAATAAGATCAGAAAGATAGACTGATCCTTTACTTAGACTTTTTTCACGAATTTTTGTTAAGGCGTTTATCAATTTTGGAATCGAGATCTTATCAACTAAGTTAAGAGCTTTTTCAAAGAGTCCTGTTTCAATGAGGTGAAAAAACACTTTTTCTTGATCAGAAAGATTGCTATTTTGAGCGAGGCTAAAACATAAATGACCGCTATGTTCTGTTTTGATCTGAAGTGCAAAGAAAAGTTTTTCTGATGGCAAAAGCTTTCCTTTTTCTAAAAGCTGGTAAACAAAGTCAAAATTTCCTATTTCAAGAGATGCGATAATGTGTGACTTTATAAGAGGATTTAGCTGTGCATCCCAACCAAATTTATTTAGGCACTTGATAAGAACGATCGGATTAGAACCATCGTAGGTAAGAAGTTTTTCGATGATAACGTCTTTATAATTTTCAGGGACGTCATTTTCTATTAGATATTCCATGATTCTTTTGGAAGACGTTTTGTTAAGACCGATTACAAACCACTCTTTGCTTGATGACCTGAGTAAGTCTTCAACGATATCATCATTGTTCAACTGCAGAGGAACATCTGCTAGTTTAAGCAGATATTCTTGTTCTTTTCTCGCTTCAGAGCCTTTATTTTGGAAATAATCTTTAAGGGCATAGATATACGCGGATAAATCTCGATTGAGAAGGTGTTTTACAAGACTAACATATTTGTTTTTTGAAAATATTTGTACTAAAGAGAATAGCTGTGCTCTATCAAGGGTAAAGAGCTGTGCGATGTTATCGTGAAAAAGGTCGTGCGCAATGCCTAACATCTTATATTTTATAGCAGCACGTATTCCTTTTTCTATAGTTTCAGCTGGACAATTTTGCATTCCTTTTATGAAACCAAGAGCTAAGTTCACGGTTTTTAATGAGCCTTTTGCAAGGAGGTGTTCTATTCTGGTAATTTCTAACCAAAAATGACTGCGATTTTTTGGTTCAATCTGAAGAGCAAAGGTAAGCTTTTCTGATAGCAAAAGATTTCCTTTTTCTAAAAGTTGACATGCAAAGCCAAAATTTCCCGTTGTAATAGCTGCGCTAATTTCTGTTTTTATAAGAGGATTTAGCTGTGCATCCCAACCAAGCTTATCTAAACACTTGATCAAATCCATAGGATTAACATGGTGACATGCCAGGATTTTTTCGATAATGAGGTCTTTGCGGTTTTCAAGAAGATCACTTTCCAGAATGTATCTGATGATCCTTTCTGAAGATGTTTTTTTAAGGCCGATACTAAACCACTCCATATTTGACGAATCAAGCAAGTCTTCGATGATATTTTCATGGTTAAATTGTAAAGGAACCTTAGCTAATTTAAGCAGTTTTTCTTGCTCTTTTTTTGTTTCAAGACCTTTTCCTTGAAAGTAATCGTCAAGAGCATCGATGTATCTGAGCAAGTCTTGAGTTAAGAGTAATTGTACAAGATGAGCGTATCTGCTTTTTGGAAAAACTCGAGTCAAAGACAGTAATTTGTTTTTATCGAGTTGAAAGAGCTTTCCAATATTGTTATAGAAAAGCGTAGTTGCTATGAGCTGCATGTCATACTTTACAGCTGATCGCAATACTGTGCTTAAGATTTCAGCAGGGTAGTCGTTCATATTTTCTATGAAATCAAGAGCTAAACGCGTATCTTCCAATGTGTTTTTTGAAAGAAGATCTTTTATGCAAGACGGGGAGGGTTCTATTGCAAGGCTCGTATCTTTTGTGTGCAAGAGATAACGGGGTGGTAAATGAGGTTTTGTTTTATCTTCAATTTTCTTGTAATCGTTACCACAAGCGTCTAGAAAAATAGCTGTTTTTTCTTCATCCCAATTGGGAATAAAAGATCGAAGAATCGAGCAATAGGTTTCTTTATCGCGAAGTTCAGATCGTGATAACACGTTTTCAAGTGTAAGAAGAAAAGCTAAAGCCTCTGGTTGAGAGAATTTTTTAGTAAACGTCAGGATTCTTTCAATTAAATGCCTGCCTTCTTCAAAGTTTGGATGGATGTATTTATTTGCAAATCCTTGACAGAATGTCGATTCAATTTCTTCATTATCCCCTAAAAGCCCTTTCATGAGCAGCTTGCAGTAACGAAAAAGACCATTAGCCATTATGAGTGCATGTGCAAGGGGTTTTATTGTAAATTTACTTATCTCAAGCAAGTCTTCAGCTTCTTTGATGTCATATTCGCCTAAGACTCTGACAAAATTAACGCCATCGCATGAAACAATGTGGCGACAAGTCACGGAAGAATCACAAAGAATTTTCGGCTTATCTTCGATAGCATCTTCAGGCTCTTCTTTGATAACAACAATATCCAATTTCTTGGGATGGGTGCTTATTGTAATGGTAACGGATTTTTTATCATCTGAATAACGGGTTTCTTCAATGAGATATTGTTCATGTCCCAACTGTTTTAAAGTATAAACAATTGCTCGAGGTGCTTGTTCCAAATCTGCGTCATTACGTACTTTGATGCCGATATCAATATCATTATAAGCTTTCCTCGGGCTTGCTCCTGTCCCATAAAAATAATGTTCAATCGGAATGATTTTTAAATTGAGGAATCGGTTAATTAACTGATCACGAAAAGTATCGACTCGAAAAGGGATTTTGTCTTTGCTCAAAGCTTCATTGCAGGTAAGCATTATAGAGTTTAATTCATCAAATTTTTCAAGTGCTTCGCCCTCTAGAGGAAGGTTTTTAGGAGGTTTTATGGCAGCAACTTCTGAATTTATATGTTGTACCGAAACAGAATTAGAAGAAATTATCATTGACATATGTTAAAAACCTAAAATTTAAAGAACAAGATGTTAACACAATGAATCCATAAAAGTATACCCAAGAAAAAAAATCACGGACTCCTTCTTTAGTCTGTGATTTTTCTTTATTTGCCGAGCATACGCTCGAGCTCAAGAGCTCTTGCTACAGCATCAAGCGGTGTAATAAAGGCGTGGGTGCGCCCTTCTTTTTCTTCTTTGTAAGCGCGCAGGTGATGATCGGCAGAGGATGCGACCTGAGGAAAATGTGTGATACATAGCACCTGGCGATGACGCCCAAGTTCTCTTAAATTTAGTCCAATGATTGCCGCCGTCTTACCTCCAACGTTGGCGTCAATTTCATCAAAAATCAACGTTGGCGTGTTGTTTTTCTCTGCAAGAGTGGTTTTGATGGCAAACAGTAGACGTGACAGCTCGCCGCCGCTTGCGTGCTCTTTAACTGCCATTGACAATTCACCTTGATTGGGACTTAACCAAAAGTGGACAGCATCTTCGCCAGAGAGCGAGCGTTGGTATGATTCAACTTTAATCTGAAGCTCGGCGTGGGGCATGTTAAGGGCGCGCAGAGATTCAGTCAGAAGCTTTGCCCACTCTAAAGCGCCCTCTTTACGTTTTTTTGTAAGCTGTTCAGCATGTTTTTTTGTTTTTGCTTGAGATGTCTTTAAAGCAACTTTTGCTTCTTCGATTTCTCTATCTAAGTTTTCTAGGTGGTCATTCTTAGAATGAAGTTCTATGAGATATTGGACAGGATCACCATATTTGCGCTTGAGTTGATCGATCACTTTAAGTCTTTCCTCAAGGAGTCCAAATCGAGCAGGGTCGCTCTCAAGGCGGCCTAAGTAACATTTAAGCGAATGGGAGGTCTCTTTAAGGGCAATAAGCGCTTCTTGAAGAAGAGTGCTACTATCCTCCAAAGAAGAGTCAATGGCTGTGAGTTGCAGGGAGATTTGCTGGTATCTAGCAAGAGTTGATGGAATTTCAGAGATTCCTTCATAAAGAAGCGTGCATTTTTCTGTTAGCTCTTGGACGTGAGCTAAGCGATTGTACTCTTCAAATAGAGTTTCTTCTTCTCCTTCTTGAAGCGCTGCATTTTCAAGTTCTGTAAGCTCTCTATTCACAGTTTCTAAAATACGTTCCCGTTTTGATGCTTCTTGTAACAGAGCGCCAAGATTTTCTTCTTTTTCCTTTTCTTGTAGCCATGCATGTTTGAATAATAAAACATCTTCTTTACTGTCACAGAACAAATCAAGAAGAGAGCGCTCTTTATCATGCGCGCGGAGTTCTTGATGGGAATGCTGACCGATGATGTCGATAAGAAAAGAGCCTATTTTTTGCAAAATAGACAAGGGAACCATCTGACAGTTGATAAAAGCACGACTACGTCCTTGTTTTGCAATTTCTCTTCGAAGTACGAGAAATTCTGAAGGGTCAAATTCGATGCCGGCAGAGTTAAGCGCTTCATGAACAGTAGATTCTTTTTCAATGTCAAAAGCTGCTTCAACGGATGCTTTGTCTTTTCCGTGGCGAATGATGGAATTATCTACGCGCTCTCCAATGACAAGCGCAATCGCTTCTAAAAAAGCGGTTTTACTAGAGCCGGTTTCCCCTGAAAGGATATTGAGTCCTTTCTTAAGTTCAACAGTACACTCTTCAATCAGAACAAGATTTTTGATTCTAAGAAACTTAAGCATTTCCTAAAACTTCATGCGTCATTTTAAAATGCAACTTAGCAACAACTTGTAACACTTCTTTTCCATGTTTAGCAACAAGATTTTTTGCAGCTTGAATCACATGGGCTGCAGCGCCTTTAGGAAGGACCATCGAGACATTATTGCTAAGCTCTTCCATCCCTTCAAGAAAAGCCGATCTTGCTAAAATAGACGCTGCAGCTACGACCAAATCCTCTTCACCCCGGTGCCGTTGCGTAAGATTAATGTCTAATCGTTTGTTTTTAAGAGCGACAATCACGACAGATTCATCGGCAAACTGATCAATGATGGCATTGCGGCATCCTGTTTTTTCGACAAGATCACCAATGGCAGTTGCATGCCCCCAAGCGAGAAGTTTATTCAAATTATGGAATTTTTCGTAGAGCTCGTTGTATTTTTTAGGAGTTAGACGGACGATTGTGTAGGGAACTTTCTGTTTGATTTTATGACTTAACGTTTTGATGACATTGTCATTCATTTTTTTGCTATCGCGAACACCTAAAGCCATGAGCTCTTTAATCTGATTCCCATTTGCTTGTATGCCGGCAATGCAAAGAGGTCCAAAGTAATCTCCTTTGCCCGCTTCATCGATGCCAATGCGCGGAGTCAAATCAAGGGATATCTCCGGATGAGAATAGCTAAGATTTCCTAAGATTTCAGGTTCGAGGTAGAAGCTAATGAACTCATCTTTTCCTTTGCCCTGCACAGTGAGTTTTCCTGAAGTATATAAGGTGCACGACACTCCATTTTTTTTTGCAGAAAAAACCGTATAAGGAGGAGTTGTAAGCTGAAAACCTTGGGTCAAAAGATCTTCTTTAAGTTTGTCTTTCAGATGAAGATTAATTTCTGTAACAAAACAAGATGACATGTCGGTATTTTCTTAAGTTTAACAAAAAAACGCAAGATATCTTTGCGAACTTATGATACATTCGGATTTAATACACAGGTGAATTCAAAAATTGGAATTTCGGCAAAACCGGCGCGCTAGATTTGACAGGCGGTTTCAAAGGTAGAGATGCCGGTGCAGCCAAAAACCAATTTTTGAGTTTACTTGTGTATCAAACTCGGGGAGAGTGAAGGTTATGAATGACGATATTAAAAAAGTAGGCGTCCTACTTAAAGCCAAACGCAAAGAGTTACATCTTTCTTTAAAAGAAGTTGAAAACTCTACATCGATTAGAGCGAGTTATCTTGAAAGCATTGAAGAGGGGAGAGTCAGCGAATTTATTTCTTCCGTTTACGCTCTTGGATTTATGAAACAGTACGCAGTATTTCTTGGAATCGATACAGATAAAATGATGGAGCAACACCCCTTGGCTTTTAAAATGCCCGCAGAAAAACATGAGTTTTCTTATGGTATCGGCACGCTTGAAGTGCGCGGCAGCATGGGTGGTGGTGTAAAATGGTTTCCTAACCTGCTTTGGGCTGGATTCTCTGTTGTCGTCATTGTGATTGCCTGGTATGCAGCGAGGTATTTAGGCGTGTTATGACATTCACAAACCGTCTTATCCATGAAAAATCTCCTTATCTTTTGCAGCATGCGCATAATCCCGTTGAGTGGTATCCATGGGGTCAAGAAGCGTTTGATGCAGCTGAAAAAGAGCAAAAGCCGATTTTTCTCTCGATTGGATACGCGACATGCCACTGGTGTCACGTCATGGAGACAGAGTCTTTTGAAAGCCCTGATGTTGCAAAAATGATGAACGACACGTTCATCAATATTAAAGTCGATAGAGAAGAGCTTCCCGGGGTCGATAGCATTTACATGGAGTTTGCTCAAGCTCTTATGTCCTCAGCTGGAGGTTGGCCTTTAAACGTGATTCTTACACCTGATTTAAAACCTTTTTTTGCTGTGACCTACCTTCCTCCCAAATCGCGTCGCGGCATGATGGGACTTAACGAATTTGTCGAGCAAATCAAATTGCTATGGCTGAGCGAAGAGAGAGCAAAGCTCATCGAGCAAGCAGAGAAAATGATCGAACTGTTCATGCAGATTTCTAAACACACAGCAGGGTCCACTCTTCCTAATGCAGAAACTCTTACAAATGGGATTGAGATCCTTTTTGATCTTGCAGACCCCATTTATGGAGGGATTAAAGGAGAGCCAAAATTTCCACTTGGCTATCAAGTGCTGCTTTTTCTCGCATTTTCCCGTTTAAATAATGAAAGCAGATCTCAATTTTATGCAGAGCTGACACTAGATAAGATGGCGCAAGGCGGCATTTACGATCAAATCGGGGGCGGATTTTCAAGATATAGCGTCGATGAAAAATGGCTGATTCCTCATTTTGAAAAAATGCTTTATGACAATGCCATTTTAGCGCGCACCTATTTAGATGCCTGGCGTTTCACACAAAAACCTTTTTATGCGCAAGTATGTGAGGGGATCATTCAGTATCTACTTCGAGAAATGTCCCATTCTGAAGGAGGGTTTTATTCTGCTCAAGATGCGGACACAGAGGGTCACGAAGGACTATTTTACACATGGACCCCAAACGAAATCGAAGAAGTTCTTGGAAAAGATGACACATTGCTTTTTTGTAGATGTTATGGAGTGACAGCTCAAGGAAATTTTGAAGGAAGATCTGTTTTGCATTTACAAATCCCTGTTGAAGAACTCGATAAAAATTTGCAAGAGCGGCTCGTTAAAACAAAAGAGCTTCTTTTTAAAAAACGCAATACGAGAACCCACCCCTTTAAAGATGATAAAGTGATTTCTGGCTGGAATGGGCTTGCAATCGATCTTCTCATTCACGCAGCAGCAGCTTTTCATAATGAGACATATAAAACAGCTGCGATAAACTCAGCTGAGTTCATTCATAAAAATCTTTGGCGAGATGGGCACCTTTTACGCAGATTCCGTGATGGAGAATCAAAATTCCCTGCAAGCCTTGATGATTACGCCTATATGATTAAAGCGTGTCTTAGCCTTTTTGAATATGGGTGCGGTTCTAAGTGGCTTAAATGGGCAGAAGAAATGACAACTCTTTTGGAAATAGAGTTTAAAGCAGAAAAAGGGGCATTTTATCAAACAGATCCGTCTTCCAAACTTCTTGTACGCAAATGTGAATTTTATGATGGTGCAGAGCCCTCCGGCAATGCCGTACATGCTGAAAATCTCTTGCGCTTTTATCAAATCACACAAAATGAAGACTACCTGCATCAAGTAGAAGATATCTTAAAAGCAGCAGAAGCTCACATGACAGCATATCCTCCCGGTGCGTGCTACCATTTTATTGCGCTGCAGCGCTATCTTGATGTAAAAGCACCGCTTGTCGTCATTGCCTGCAATGAAGCATGTACAAATGAGACAGAAATTAAAGAAGCGCTTGAAAAAGGATTTATTCCCCATTTAGCAATACTTTGGAAGAAATCTGCAGATAAGGACTTAGAAGGCATTTTGACAAATCATAGCGAAAAAATCCCCATCGAGGGGAAGACTGCCGTATACATTTGCCTTCAAGATAAGTGCTTGCCGCCACTTACAGAAAAAGAAGAGATCTTAAAAGCTATAGAGAAGTTATGATAGATTCATAGAGGTGTAAGATGATAAATAGAGAAAATATCGGAGATTATACAGTCATTAAACAGATTGGACAAGGATCTCTTGGCGCTGTTTTTTTAGCAGAGCATCGCTATCTCAAAAGGCCCTACGCACTAAAAATTCTTCCAGAAGAGCTTGGTAGCGATAGAGGGTTTGTGCAGCGCTTTGAAAAAGAAGTTGCAGAAATTGCAGCCCTTGAGCACCCGCACATCGTTAAAGTACATAACGTCTCTTATGCTGATGGCAGGTTTTTTTTAGTGACTGACTGTATCGTCGATGTGATGGGAGAGACAACAAACCTTGCAGAATATCTTAATCTCAACAATGAACAGCTAGAAGAAGATGAGCTTTTGCAGATCGTGAGACAAGTCGCCTCCGCAATTGACTACGCACATGCAGAGTCGATGGCCCATAGAGGGATTAAACTCAATAACGTCCTAATAGGAAAAGGAAAAGAGACTCAAGTCTACCTTTCCGATTTTGGCCTCTCTCGCATGATCGGCATGGGAACCGTGCTCACAAAAACATATAAAATCCTTGCAGAAGCACTCGGCATCCAAGAAAAAGGGGACCTCTCAAAACTCTCCAAACTCCACCTCTCTTTTTGGCAAAACTATGCATTTTTAGCTCCTGAGCAAAAGATCATGGGAGATCCTCGCCAAGTTGATGTCAAAGCAGACATTTGGGCTTTTGGCGTTCTTGTATACTACATGATCACACGCGAATTTCCCGAAGGAATCTTTGAGCTGCCGTCACAATGTGCAAGAGAGTATAAACTCAATTGGGACCTTCTTATCACTAGCTGTTTGCAGTACGACCCTAAAAAACGCCCCTCATCTTTAAATGCTGTAATGCAAGAGCTGTACCATGCGCCTGTATCTTCTGGAAAAGTAGAGATGGCAAGTGCTCCGCGCCCCATTCTAAAACCTCAAGAAATTGTACGTCCTCAGTATGAAGCAGATCCTGGAGCTATTTTTCAGCTTGAGACAACAGTTGCTAGATACCAACCTACAAAAAGTGAAGAGCGGGAGATCACCCCTCTTCAAACAGATATGATCATTATCCCGGAAGGGAACTATTTCCGCGGCAGCAATAATGGCGGTAGAGACGAAATGCCCCGTCATGCCATTCAGCTCAACTCTTTTGCGCTCGACATCCATCCTGTTACAAACGAACAATTCGCTCTTTTTATTGAAGCGTTAGGGGGGGAAAAAGATCACAATAATAATGACATCATAAGATTACGCGAATCGCGCATTAGACGCAGCGGCGGTAAACTTAATATAGAATCAGGCTATGCAAAACATCCTGTTGTCGGCATCACCTGGTACGGCGCTGTAGCGTATGCAAAATGGGTTGGAAAACGTCTTCCGACAGAAGCAGAATGGGAAGTTGCTGCATGTGGTGGCAATGAAGATTTTCTTTACCCTACAGGTCAAAACATCGAGCGCACACAAGCGAATTTTTTCAGTTCAGACACGACAGCTGTGATGAGTTACCCTCCAAACGGCTACGGTCTTTATGACATGGCAGGTAACGTCTACGATTGGTGCCAAGATTGGTATGATTACCATTACTACAACAACTCGGTGCAAGAGCCGAATAATCCGAAGGGTCCACTTCAAGGCGTCTACAGAGTTCTCCGTGGCGGCTGCTGGAAAAGCCTTAAGGAAGATCTTCGCTCATCTCATCGCCACCGCAATAACCCCGGCACGATGAACGGCACCTATGGCTTCCGCTGCGCCGCTGGCGTCTCTTAGCGTAAAAGATCAATATGACATATGTTTAAAGACTGCACAGACGGAACGGAGGAGATTAACGCAAAGACGTGGGGGCCGCGCAGGGACGCGGAGATAAGTCGTTAACGATTTACAAAATCTTTGCGTCTTTGCGTTACTCTCAACTATATGCTCATGTAGTCGTTATGGGATGGCTGAAAACCAAATTTCGAATCATTTTCAGTATAATCAAAAATCAAAATTTGTTAAAAACAGATCTGTTTTTTTTCGAACCAAACTCTGTAAAGCTAGATTTTTTTTGATCATGATATTGTTGCTCAGTGTCTCAATATCATTACTATTAAGGTTTTCAGCTGTTTTTAACTTTTTTTGGAGAACCAGACTAAGATTTATCTTCGGATTTCCTGTAATGCCAAAGATTAATGTACGCAACATGGGATTATTGTTAATGAGGGTATTAAATGCTTCATGATTGAAAGCTTCATCGAATAAACAGTTACTAACTTCTTCCATTAATTGTTCAAATAACTTATTTATCTTCGCATATTGTGGACATCCTTCAAGTATTTTTTCACGCCAAATGGAATTATTTATTAAAATGTTCTTATGTTGTTCTAGCGTCGAAGATAGGTTTAAAACACTTCCACAAAAAACAGTTAATTCCTCTTCCGAGCAAATATTATCTGCAATTTGTCCTTCTGCAAAGAGGGTGGTTTTTACATCTACAGGGATTTGTAACGCATCTTTTAGCATGAGTAAAGCATGTAAGAATTTTTCTATTGACTCGTCGTGATCAGGTAGACATTGCGCTACCACTAGATCTAGCTGTTGATATCTATACCATCCTAATAACAATTGGTAAAGCTGTACATTATTAAGGTTTTCACAATGAGCGCGTCTAAGGATATTGAAATAAACATATCCCGCTGTTGTTCGGTCAGAACATGCTGTTGTATATTCATGTAATTCACTAAAAAATGCATCTCTAAAGGATGCATTTGTATTTGCTGATAAAAGCTGCTTGCAAATATTACCAACGACAAGAGGTCTATGATTTTCTATTTTAAAGTCTTTGGATTCTTTCATTTGATTTAGATAGGCCACAAGAGATGGACATCCAGGATGCTCCATGACATTTTTAAAGGCGTCGTCGATGGACTGATCATTTAAAACCTGAGCTTCGTTATTTAAGATCATCCAACACCTAATTTGGTTTCTTAAACAGACAGCCTGCTGTGATGGAGAATCGATAATTTTTTGCTGTATAGACTTTATGTCGAAACTCCTGTCTAAATACATCTCGAATCGGTTATAAGGGAATTGGTTGTGGTAATCAACTTGTATATAAAATTCAACAAATTTTGATTGAGTTTCGTCAGGATTGTCATGGACGTAAATTTCTTTCAGATGCGGCATGCAGAGGATATCTTCTTTGATGTTTTCGATTTTATTGTTATGTAAGTATAGATTTTTTAAATTTTTTAATTGATAAATACTGTCTGGAATAACTTTAATTCTATTATTCGAAAGATCGAGAACTTCAAGATGTTGCAGATGATGAAAACAATCTGGAAGGGAGCTTAACTCAAGTTTGCTAAGATTTAAACCAGGCCAGCGCTCATCAAAAGCTTTAAGGATGCATGTTGAAAGTATTTTTCGTGTATTTCGTTGACGCCTGCTTATACCCCGTTCTTTTTCCCAGACACGTAAAGAATTTTTGATTTTTTGCTTAACAGCTAATTCTGCACCATTACTTGCACGACTTACGTTCCTATTTCCTTCTCCTATAACATGTTCTGCAAAATAGCCCACTAGGTTCATGAGCTGGGTTACTTGAGCCTGAGAAGCTTGGGAGTGTGGGCGGGATTTCTTTTTACGTGTATGGGTTGATTTTTCAGGCTTGGCTTTTGTGTATTGCCTGGTTTTCTGAGGTTGATTATTGGAACTAGAAATGCACAAGATACACTTTAGCAAGTTCAGCGCTTGATTGAAAACGGTTGTAACTGCTCTTATAAGAAAAAATTGTTTAGTATCTTCTTTTTTTCTTGCTTCCGACAAATACAATGGATAGTTATTTGCATGTTCCAATTTGTTTATAATCATAACCGTCACATTTTTGTATTTTATATACAGGTAGTATAATAAGAACGGCCGTTTAATTCAATGTAACTCTAAATTCAAGAAATAATTAGCTATATATCCTTAGAACATGTCATATCCAAGATATGGGACATGAAGGTTCAGAAAAATCAAGTCATATAGCTCAGCTAGAAAAAGAATCTTTAAAAAGAGTTCTAGGGATTAGCGATCTTTTTGCGATTGGGTACGGTGATGTTGGATCTTCGATTTACTATGCTCTTGGCATCACAGCTCTTTATGCATTAGGCGCAACGCCTATAGCTCTTGCTTTAGCTGGCATTATCTTTGTCTGCACTGCATTGACATATGCAGAAATGACATCAACATTTCATGAGTCAGGGGGGTCTGCAAGCTTTGCAAGGCATGCCTTTAATGACCTTGTATCTTTTATCGCAGGATGGGGGCTTCTTTTAGATTATATTGTCACAATTGCTATTTCCGCATTTGCTGTAGGTCCGTATCTTTCTTATTTTTACCCTGAGTTAACCATTCCAGGCGTTCAGATGAGCTTTTCGATAAGCTTAATTTTCATTCTTTTTATTCTTAATTTCCTAGGCGTGCGGCAATCTACTCGTGTGAGTTTAGTTCTGACCGCGATCACGATCATCACACAGCTTGTTATCATCATCATTGGAGCTAGATGGCTGTTTGATTTTTCACAAGTGGTGGACCAAATAACCATTGGACAGGGGACAATCAACTCTCCCACATGGTCAGAGTTTTGGAAGGGAACCGCCATGGCGATGGTCGCCTATACAGGGATCGAATCGATCGCTCAGCTTGGCGCAGAATCTAAACGCCCCGCAAAAACAGTGCCAAGAGCTGTTGTTATCACAATGGTTGTGCTTCTTGTGATGTACTTGGGGATCTCTGTCGTAGCTCTTTCAGCGATTTCACCGCACGAGCTAGGAACAACATACGTACAAGACCCATTAGCTGGTATCGTTGCAGCGCTTCCATTTGCGTCTAAAATCCTTTCACCGCTAGTGGGTCTTGTCGCAGCAGCACTTCTTCTTGTTGCAGCAAATGCAGGCCTTGTAGGGGCATCTCGTCTTTCTTTTAATATGGGTCTTTATTATCAACTGCCCAAATTTTTTCAGCATACCCATGCTAAGTTCCGCACACCGTATCTCGCTTTAGCGTTTTTTGCAGTTCTCGCTTCCTGTGTCATCATTTCAAGTAGAGGCGTGATGACTTTTCTTGCAGATCTTTATAATTTTGGAGCGATGCTCGCTTTTTTCTTTGCGCACCTTTCTTTAATTGTTTTGCGTATTAAAAAACCTGACTTAAAGCGTCCCTTTAGAATTCCTTTAAATCTCGCGTTTGGTAAGGCCAAGATTCCCATTACAGCAATTTTAGGATGTCTTGCTTGCGTCTGCGTTTGGGTTCTTGTCGTTGTTACAAAGCCAGAAGGGCGGTATTTAGGTTTTGCGTGGATGGTTCTGGGACTTGTGATGTACTTTCTTTATAGAAGACAGAAAAGGATTTCACCTGCAGGTCATCTTGCTATTGAAAAGATCAAAATGCCTGAATACCAACCGATCATCCCGAAACACATTCTTGTTCCAACACGCGGAGGGCAAGAGATGGAGGCTGTTGAAGCTGCTTGTCAAATGGCTGAGCTTCATAAAGCAAAACTTACAGCAGTTACAATCATTGAAGTTGCTCCCTCGATCCCTCTTGATACCCTCTTGCCTCATCGTACACTTCTTGCTGAGGCGATTTTAAAGAGAGTTGAAGCGATAGCAAGAGAGCATAATGTAGATGTTGAGCTTCAAATCATTCGCTCAAGGTCGATTTCTGAAGCCATCATCGAATTATCAAAGAAAGAAAAGTACGATCTTTTAGTGCTAGGTTCGATGAAAACAACCAAAGAAGCCGGCCACAAAGGCCTCGGCTCCATCTCAGACAAGATCATTAAAGAAGTGCACTGCAGAACCTGGATCTGCACAAACATCATTTAGCCTCTTGCATAATTCTTCTCCTTGCCCTTGCCTTTGTCCGATTAAAGAAGTTTATTTAATAAGATGGCAGGCGGTGAAGTGGTTGGGGGCGACTTCTTTCCACTCAGGACGAACAGCTCTACAGTGATCTGTAGCGTGAGGGCATCTGCTCGCAAAGACACACCCTTTTGGAGAATCTGAAGAGGAAGGAAGCTCTCCCTTGAGGATGATGCGATGGCGGGCGCGCTCAAGAAGGGGATCGGGGATAGGGATTGCTGAGAGCAGCGCTTCTGTATAAGGGTGCTTGGGGTGATTATAGAGATCATCTGCAAATCCAAGCTCAACAATATGCCCCAGATACATGACAGCAACGCGCGTTGAGAGATACTTAACCATGGCAAGATCGTGAGCGATAAATAGGTAGGTAAGACCCATTTCCATTTGCAGTTTTTTTAGTAAATTGATGATTTGCGCTTGAACTGAAACATCGAGCGCTGAAATGGGCTCGTCGCACACGATAAATTTAGGAGAAGATGCAAGCGCTCTTGCAATGCCGATCCTTTGTCTTTGACCGCCGCTGAATTCATGAGGAAATCTGCTGCGCATGTAAGAGGGGAGGCCAACTAAACTCAAAAGCTCTAAAATTTTTTCTTCCCGTTGATGTTTGGCAGGAGTTAAACGGTGGATATCAAGAGGCTCTGCAATGATGTCGCTAGCTGTCATCCGGGGATTGAGAGATGCATAAGGATCTTGGAAGATGATCTGCATCTCTTTTCTTAAAAGCTTTAGCTCTTTCGAGGAAAAAGTAGAAAGTTCTTTTTTTTCAAAAAAAACGTCTCCCGAGTTTTGTTTTTCAAGACCTAAAAGAGTGCGCCCAAGTGTTGACTTTCCACATCCGCTCTCTCCAACGAGACCAAGCGTCTCTCCCTTGTGAATCTCAAAAGAAACATCATCGATTGCGATCGTTTTTCCAAACTTTTTTTTAAGGTTTTTTACTTCAATCATGGTGATGACACGCGCTGAAATGTTCGGGATCGATTAAAGTAAGTTGAGGTTCTTTTTCAGCACAAAGAGGGGAACCATTAAAACATCTTGGGCAAAAAGCACACCCCTTTTGTGCTGAAAATAGGTTGGGAGGCGCCCCCTCAATCGGAATAAGCGGATGATCTTTGTTAAGATTAAGCCTTGGTATTGCTTGAAGAAGTCTTTTTGTATAAGGATGACTTGGATTTTTAAAAAGGGGAACAACAGGCGCACTTTCGATAATTTTGCCCGCATACATCACAAGGACTCGATCACAAAAACCTGCAATAACACTCAAATCATGTGTAATGAGGATAATGCTCATCCCTGTTTTTTTTTGGATCTCTTTTAAAAGTTCAAGGATTTGAGCTTGAATGGTCACATCAAGTGCGGTTGTGGGTTCATCAGCGATCAAAATTTTAGGGCAAGCGACAAGCGCTTGAGCGATCATCACACGCTGCCTTGTTCCACCACTTAACGTGTGAGGATATTCCTCAAAGCGCTTTTCTGGATTAACAATGCCTACAAGATCGAGCATTGCAAGGGCATGTTCTTTCGCGTGTTTATAAGTTGCACCAGGCGTATGCCGCAAATACCCCTCTACAATTTGAGCCCCTATTTTAAGTGTTGGATTTAAAAAGGTCATCGGATCTTGAAAAATCATGCCGATCTCTTTACCCCGCACCTTTTGTAATTCCTTTTCAGAGAATTCAATAAGGTTTTTTCCAAGATAAAGCACACTTCCTGAAATATGTGTCGAATGAGAAGGAAGAAGTTTAACAAGCGCTTTTGCAAGAGAGCTTTTGCCGCAACCTGATTCTCCAACAATCCCTAGAATTTCTCCGGAGACAAGAGAAAATGACACACCCCTTACAGCGTGCAGCTTTTTTCCTGAGATTGAGAAAAATAGGTTAAGATTTTCTACTGTTAACATCGAAGCCTCGGATCAAAAGCATCTCTTAAACCATCGCCAAGAAGGTTAAAACTTAAAATTGTGAGACTGATAAATCCTGCCGGGAAAAAAAGACGCCACGGATAATAACGTAAAGCAGACAGCCCATCATTTGCCATCATGCCCCAGCTGGCAACGGGCGCTTGCACGCCAAGGCCAAGAAAACTTAAAAAAGCCTCCGTGAAAATGGCGGCAGGAATGGTAAGAGTAAGCGTAATCACAATCGGTCCCATCGCATTGGGAATTAAATGGCGTAAAAGAAGACGTAGGGGACCTGATCCCAAAGCTCTTGCAGCAAGGATAAAATCAAGTCTTTTCAACTGCATGATCTGTCCGCGCACAATGCGCGCCATCCCGATCCACCCGGTGAGCGCCAGCGCTAAAATAATAGTGCCAAGCCCAGAACCAATGACCACCATTAGAAGGATGACAACAAGCAAAGAGGGGATAGAATAAAAAATATCCGCAATCCTCATCATCACCTCATCAACCTTGCCGCCATAAAGACCTGCAACCGATCCATAGCAAACCCCTATAATGAGATCGATGAGCGAGGCGCTAATACCTACAAAAAGAGAAATGCGGGCACCCCACCACACTCTTGTAAAAAGATCTCTTCCGAGCTCATCTGTTCCAAACCAAAAAACAGAGTTTGGAGGAAGGTTTTTTAGCTCTAGCTGCGTTTCGTAATAAGTGTAAGAAGAAAGGAGCGGTCCTACAAATGCTGCAATGATAAGCACAGAAAGGGTGATAAGTCCTCCCATGGCAAGAGGGTTTCTTTTAAGCCGCTGCCACCCATCTTTCCAGTAAGAAGTCGATACAAAGAGCGCCTCATCTGTAAACATAGTTACCCTTTTTCATTCTTGGATCGATTACGCAATAAAGAAGATCTACGCAAAACACACAAACCATCAAAAGAAAACTGTAAAAGACCGTCGTTCCCATGATCACCGTATAATCCCGATTCATAATGCTCACCACGTACCATTGTCCAAGCCCTGGAATGCCAAAAATTTTTTCAATTGCAAAACTGCCTGTAATGATGCTCGCAGTTAAAGGTCCAAGATAAGTAATGACAGGTAAAAGAGCATTTTTAAGGACATGGGAAAACGCAATCTTGATCACACCCAAACCTTTTGCTTTGGCTGTTAATATGTAATCGCTTTGAAGCACCTCAACGACACTTGCACGCGTCATCCGAGCGATAAATGCTGTTGGCATTGCAGCAAGTGCCATGGCAGGGAGGATTGCATGACTAAAAGATCCCCAACGCGCAACAGGAAGAAGATCAAGTTTCATTGCAAAAATATATTGAAGAAAGGTCGCAAGAATAAAACTCGGCACAGAAATACCGATTACAGCTGCAATCATCGCGGTGTGGTCTTGCCACCTTTGATGTCTAAAGCCAGCAATCACACCTAAAGTAAGGCCAAAGAAAGTCGCAAGAGTTAACGCAAAAGAGCCAAGAGCAAAAGAGACAGGAAACCCTTCCATAATAATTTCATTAACGGATCTGCCTTGATATTTAAAGGAAGGGCCGAGATTGCCGGTAATGAGTCCTTTTAAATATTTTCCATACTGCACATACCACGGCTGATCAAGACCATAATGGTGGTACATCGCTTTTAAGATCTCTTCAGGAATCGCTTGCTCTTGCGTAAACGGATCACCCGGAATCGCTTGCATCAAAAAGAAGGTGAGCGATGCCACAAGGAAGAGAGACGCTAGAAAAATTCCTGTTTTTCGAACCAAATACCATTTCATCCCAGAATCTATACTGGATTTTTTGTTTTTTATACATAACAAATTCAAAAACCAAGATTTCAATGCCAAGGCACAAAGGAAGAAAAAGTCAATTGAGTTTAAATTAAGGAAATGCTTATAATCTCCCCACATGATACCTGGAAATAAGATACATTTTACAAGTCTTGGTTGCGCGCGCAACCTCGTTGATACTGAAGTGATGCTTGGCATACTCCTCAGGGCTGGTTATGAAGCAACCGATAAACTCGAAGAAGCAGACTATCTTGTCGTAAACACATGCGGCTTTTTAGAAGCTTCCCGTCAAGAATCTATAGACACTATCGGCCTTCTTCTGAAAGAGAAAAAATTCGACGCCAAGCTCGTTGTTGCCGGATGCATGGTACAAAAGCACGGACAGGAAATTAAGACCAAATACCCAGAGGTCCATTATCTTTTGGGCTCAGGGGATATGGAAAAAATTTTAGAAGCAGTTGAGGCCAAAACTCCAGGAGAGGCCGTCACTTCCGCTAGAAGCTACCTCGAGTGGGGCGAAGTTCCCCGTAAAGTATCAACACCGAAGCATTACGCCTACCTTAAAATCGCTGAAGGGTGCGCCAAGCGATGCTCATTCTGTATCATCCCCACAATCAAAGGCCCGTTGCGCAGTAAAGACGAATCCCAAGTCATGAAAGAGTTCCGCACGCTTTTAAATCAAGGCGTCCATGAAGTGATTTTGATTGCGCAAGACCTTGGCGATTATGGCAAAGAGCGGAAAGAAAAAACCGGACTTGAACACCTCTTAAAGGAGATGCTCAAAGTTGAGAAAAAAGATTTCTGGCTCCGTCTTCTTTATCTTTATCCAGATGAAATCACAGACGATTTGATCGATATTTTGGCCAATGATCCACGTATCTGTCGCTACCTCGATATGCCCTTACAACATATTAACGATGAAATGCTCAAAGCGATGAAGCGTAAGACCTCTCGCAGTCAGATCTTAGATGTTCTCACAAAGCTGCGCGCGCGCCTTCCTGACATTGTGATCCGCACAAGCCTTATGGTCGGATTCCCAGGAGAAACAGAAGAGCAATTTGAAGAGCTCCTTGATTTTGTAAAAAAATACCCTCTTGATAACATCGGCATTTTTAAATACTCAAGAGAAGAAGCCTCCCACTCAGCCTCATTGCCCAATCATATCAGTGAAGAGGTTAAGGAAGAACGGTATCAAAAACTGTGCTTAGCGCAGCTTAAAACCGTACGCAAATGGAACAAGAAGTACATAGGCAAGAAGCTTCAAGTCATGATAGAAGGCTACCACCCAGAAACCGAACACCTCATGTACGGTAGATTTTCTGGACAATGCCCAGAAATCGATGGCCAGGTCATCATTAATGACTGCCGCAACGTCGAAGCCTTTGGCATGCTGCACGAAGTAGAAATCACAGACGTTGCAGATTACGACCTCATCGGCACAGCCATTCGCCCGATCAAGCCACAAACAAAGCTCACCCTCATTTAACGCATTTCTTTCTTTGCGTCTTTGCGCCTTTGCGTTAAGTTTTTTAACTAAACGCGCTTGATAGCTTAAGAAATTTAACGCAAAGACGCAAAGACGCAAAGAAAGAAATGCGTAAGGAGAGTTATCTGGACTTTTTGCGCATTTTGCCCATCATGAGACGTTTCCAGCCTTCTGCGGTGAGCAACTTTTGGAACATCGTCTTTTTCGCTTTTGGCTTTACCGCCGGTTTTCTAGCCGTGGAAGCTTTTCGCGTCGTAGACCTCGAAGAAGCCTTTTTTGTAGATCGTGCCATCATAATGAACTCCTTGTAAAGGCATTCGCCCTTAACCTTGAGTGTATTGGTTTTTTTATACTGTTGTCAACAATTATTTTTATAGTGATCATGATATTTGAAAATGTTATCTTAAGGAGTCTATGAAATTCACATCTCTAAATGCTTTTGAAAAACATCTGCAAGAAGCTGCACTGAAGCATCTTGCCTGTATCTATATGGTTGTGGCTCCAACCGAGTTTGAAAGAAGAAAAATTGTTGAAACTATTATAGAAGCCTCTGCCCCTGACACACAGGTTCGCTTCGATGCAATAGACGTCGCTATAGAAAAGGTGATCGAAGAGCTTGGCACATTTTCTCTTTTTGGCAAACGCCCTCTGACCATTCTCGATAGCCTGGATAAACTTAAAAAGCCCGCCATGGAGCAGCTTGCTGCTTATCTTCTTAAGTCTTTCAGCTCTTCTTTTCTTATTGTGACAGCAACCTCTCTTAAAGGATGCCAAGATTTTTATGAAAAAATAAAAAAAGAAGCCGTACTGCTCGACTTGTCTGAAGAAAAGCCCTGGGATAAGGAAAAAAGGCTTCGTGAATATCTCACTAAAGAAGCGATAGCTCAAGAAAAAACTCTCGACGCCACCCTTACAGCACATTTGTTAAAAGAAGTCGGCTTTGATATGGCAGCTCTTCACGGCGAGCTCTTTAAACTCATTGCTTACGCCGGCAGCCGCAGCCGCATTACTCTTGACGATGCAAAAGCCATCTGCACTTCCCACCATAGCCTCACAGGCTGGCAGCTTGCTGAAAATATCATCTGGGATAGCGCTCTATCATTACCTCCAAACATCGACGCCTCGTTTCTCATTACCTTAATCGGTCAGCTTCGCTACCACCTCCAGGTTGGTATGCAGATCGCAGATGGCAGTATCCCTTACTTAAAATCCTCTCAAGCAGAGAAATTTACTACCCACACACGTAAATACGGCGCTAAATATTTTAGAAAAGGCCTTGAAGCCCTCTTTGAATTAGAGCTTCATGCCAAAAGCTCCGGCATTGCGCCCGATCTCCTTTTAGAAATCTTCACCACCAAACTCACACTTTATAAAAATGCTCTTACTCCTTCCTAATCTCCTAAGTCCAGAATCCACCCCCTACGATACATTCACTCCAAGCATTGCTAAGGCCGTCTCAACACTTAACGGACTCATCGCAGAAAGCCCCAAAGGGGGACGCATCTTCTTAAAACATTTCGGTAGACTCGATCTTCCTCAGACCCTCCTCAATGAGCACACAAAAGACCTTGCAGAGCTTCTAGAGCCACTCAAAAAAGGGGAGTGCTGGGGCCTTGTCTCCGACTGCGGACTCCCATGCCTTGCCGATCCCGGTAGAGAACTTGTCTTGAAAGCAAGAGCCCTTAATATCCCGGTAAAAGCGTATTCTGGCCCCTCTTCCATCCCCCTTGCACTTATGCTCTCTGGCCTGCCCGCACAAGCCTTCACGTTCCACGGCTACCTCGAACGCGAGCCAGAACGCCTTGTATCTCAATTACTTACATTACAAACTCAAAAAATCACCCACCTGTTCATTGAGGCCCCTTACCGCAATGAAAAGCTCCTCACCCTCCTTATTAAGAGCCTCAGAGACAATACGATGCTCTCTGTCGCCTCAGACCTAACAGGTCCAGCCGAGACCGTTCATACCCACCCCATCCGCCACTGGAAAAAACTCCCTTTGCCTCCGATCGATAAAAAACCCGCCATTTTCCTTTTTTATCCCTAAAATCCACCTCTTTTCACCCTTTATTCAAGTGTAGTTTTTACTACTTTATGTAATTATTTTTAACCTTATCTTATTAATAACCAATATTAAACATATCAATTAAAAACATTAATCATTGATAATAAATTATACAATTGATATAATTAAATGTATAAACAGTAAAAATTTATCATTAACAAATAAAAAACAATAAAAAAACCTTAATAAGGAGATAGTTATGTCAGGATCAGCAAACGGTGTAAACAACAATATAAATAATATTAATAATGCTTATGGTAGTTACAATCCTAATCATAGTTCCGTGGATAACATTATCATAAATGAAAATAACCTATTTTCCACGATAGTTAATCTTCATCCACAAAATGATAATAAACAAGATATCTCGGAAGTTAAAGAAGGTCGATTTGCTAAAATCAAAAAAGGCGTTAGCGAAAACGCACGAGCTGCTAGAGATAAAATAGCTGCCGGCGTTAACAAGGTGAAAAATGGTATTATCAGTGGTGGTAAAGCTGCTGGTAATGGTGTTGTCGGTGGTGGTAAATCTCTAGGTAGTAGCCTAAAACGCAATACAATCAACGTTTTCCTTCCAGAATCTTTTATCGATGATGAAACAAGCCGTAGTGTTAAAGATGGCATGGGCGGAAAACAAAGTCTTCAAATGCTCAAAAGAAGCGAAATCCGCCATACCAATGCTAGCAAAGTTGCTGATCTTGAAAAAATCCTCGGTCTTACTGTTTCAACAGCAGACTTGAATGAATTGCTCTACGTTAAAAAAGATATTGAATACACTAAGAATGAAGAAAATGCTTTAAAAAACAAGATTGCTGATTTTTTGATGAAAAATGGTGAGGTTAAGACTCGACAAGAAGGTTATGACAAAGCTAATACTTTTTTGAATGCAATAAAATATAAAGGGACTAATGCGTTAAATCCATCACAGATGAATATTTATAAATTTTTGAGTCAAAATAAACGTCAAAAACACATACTTATTCTTATGTACAGATCTGGTAACCATTTAGTTTCAAGTGGTGAACTTCGAAGAAGGGCTGCAGAAGCGGCTTATAGTGAATCAAAGATAAAAAAAGCTAATGAATTTATTGTAAACTTAAAGAAATCAAGTGACGAACAAATTGTTGAAGAAAACAAACTCAGAGCAAAAAAGGGATTAAAACCACTCACTAGACAAAGTATAAATGCAATACAACCTCTTGAGAGAGCATCATTTATTTCTAGAGCAAAATATACTTTAGTTAACGATGTAAGAAGAGCCTGGAACGTTGGATCGGTTGTTGCAAGAACACCAATGGCGTTGGCTCAAGTACCGATGAATGCTGCTGGCTTGATGAATTCTGGCCCGGAAAAACTAGTAACATCGGTTCTTGGCGTAGTAGGCCTTGCAGTTAAACTACCTATTGTTATCACAGCCCTTACAGCAATCGTAGGTGCTAGAATACTTGGTAAAGTTGTTAAAGTAGGTCTTTACGCAGCGGCAGCAATTTTCGTTGCAGGACTTGCAATCACAGGTGTCGCAATTGGTGGAAGCATACTTCTTGCTGGCCCAACAGTCGGTAAGATCTATGACAAGAGCTTAGATAAATCGACAGTAGAAAATTTCTACAAAGATCTTAAGAAATTTAGAAATGAGGTTCGACAAGAACTATCATCTTCAAGTGCATTAAGCGTTAGAGATCCTAGATATGCAAAAATGAAGGGATTAGAGCTTCGCTTAGATGAGCAGATAGCACGTCTTGAAGGCTTGCTTGGTAAAAAACCGGCGAAGCTGTCTAAGAAAGAACAAGCATTAGAGCTTAAAATAGATGAAATTATACAGAGAAGAGATGGTGATCGAGCATTTCATGTACATCAAGATAAGAAGATCGAAGCACTAACACAAAATTTACAAGAAGTATCGGGTAAATTAAGTAAGCTATTACACGAAGAGGTGCAAGTAAGGGATGAAGTATCAAAAATTACACCTCTTGTTGAAGATCGTATTCTACAAAAAATAATAGAGGTAGAAGTACTTCTAGCTCAACTGAATAACGTCAATGAAAATGGCGTTGTAGCAGAAGAAGGTAAAGCCCCACGTCGAGGATTTGTTGCTGGCGGAATTAGAAAAGGCTACAAGAAGCTTGAAGAATTGGTATATGGACCAGATAACGGAAGAGAACGTAAAAAATTAGAACGTGAAGTTAAGAAATTAAAGCAAGAACAGAAAAAACTTGTACAAGCGGTACAGAGCTGCAATGTTAGTGATGTAGAAAAAAAGAACAATCTAGCAGATAAAGCTGGCAACTTACAAATTAAAATAGACTTAAAAAAACGCAAAATTAAAGAATTGGGAGGAAAATCAGTTGGTAATGCTATATTAAAGAACTTCTCTCTTCCTTATAGCGGCCAAGTTAATAATGCCGAACAGAACTATTCATTATTTGATAATAATATTAACAGCATTGGGTCGAACATCGATAAAAAAACAAACTAAAGAATTTTAATACCGATCGTGATTGGTTTGAGGAGATTGGGCTAACCTAATCGAGAATTGATAGATTGAGGTTTTTAAGGGCAGGGCTGGATAACAGCTCTGCCCTTTTTTCATGCATAGATGGAACTGATAAAATTCTTCTTCAAACGTCATCTTGCCCTCGCTTGCTTAAAGGGGGGTAAGTATACTCAAAAATTGAATTTTGAAAGAGGTTTATTTAGATGATAAGAGCGGCGCAGGAGTCGTAGAAGAGGAGGCCGTCTGGAGTGAGTTTGGCGTGGCTAGGAGAGGGGGTAAGCCAGCCTTTGTTTGTAGCTTCCAGGAGATTTGCAAGGGTTGTAGCGGGAAGGGGGCCATGCCGAGCCTCGAAGGCGGGAAGATCAACACCATCGACAAGGCGTAGCTGGACGGCTAATAATTCATTGATGTTATCTGGATAAAGCAACTCTTCTTCAAAGTCGATAGGAGAGAATCCGGTAGATAATGCTTGTGCATAAGCTGCAAGGTTGGCTGTATTGCGATAGCGCTTTTTATCCCAGTAGCTAAAAGCTGAGGGGCCAAGTCCTAAAAAGGGGCGTGCTGTCCAATAGCCCACATTATGACGGGAGTATTTGCTCTTTTTTGCAAAAGCGGAGATCTCGTAACGCCGAAGGCC
>JAZKBL010000012.1:63522-134252 GCA_040388665.1 Chlamydiota bacterium | reverse complement strand
GATATTCCTCAGGTTATCATCTCTTTTGATGAGCAAACAGATACAGAGCTATCCTTTTTAGTCATTTTAGTTCGAGTTCTTCAAGAAAAAGAAGTGGGAATGCGTGAGTTGCTGTCAACTGTCGATACACCTTTAAAATTTCAGGTAGATAGAGTAAAAAACGTAGGGATGATTCGTAATAAATATCCCAAAGAAGCAAGTGTCGTGCGTGCGCGCCTTTCTAATGCTGAGTTTTTGCGCAAAGACCATTCGGTGGATCTTTATAGAGCAAGGCAGTCAGTTGTTGTCGAATTGAAGAAAATATTTCATGATGTGCGTGACTATAATGGGGGGATGATTTCGAAACAGATAGAGGCGTTTATCGCATTAAAAGATCTTCTGGGAGAGGTGGGGCGTAGACATGATTTTTTACTTGAGAACTTTTTTCATGCAATTTTTCCTGTAGAATTACGCAGCGTCTTGCCTCCTTATCCTCTAAAAGCTCTTTTTTTTCTTTTAATTGAAATGATGGAAAAAAATGAGACTGTCAAATTTGCAATGGATCCAGGGTGTACTTATGTGCTCTTTCATTTACAAGCGGCTTTGGAAGAGGAGAAAATATTTAATACTATTAATGATTTAAGTCTTTCAGCTCCACAGCTTGTTTCTTTACGACTTAAAGTTTTAAACACAACTTATTTGGGGTATATTTATTTTTGTGATGATTTAAAAAGCCAAGAAACATTTAGAGAGGCGCTATCTCTTGACTTTTGAGGGGTAAATAAGGTACAAAACTTATCTTATGCAAAAAAAATGGCCATTGATTATTGAGCCCTCAATTTTATCGGGCGATTTTGGTTGCCTGGCTTCTGAAGCAATCAAAATAGAAGAGGCTGGAGCTGATGCGATCCATCTTGATATCATGGATGGGCATTTTGTTCCCAATCTCTCGTTTGGACCAAAAGCTGTTGCGGCTATTGATAAAGCTACGAACCTTTTTCTTGATGTTCATTTGATGATTTATAATCCATTTGATTATATTGAACGGTTTGTAGAAGCTGGCGCTGATAGGATAACAATCCATTTTGAAGCAACAGAAGAGGTAGAAGAGACGCTTCTTTATATTCGTAAATGTAATGTAGAGGCGGGTCTTGCGTTTTCTCCTGAAACTTCAGAATCGATGATCCCTAAATATTTAGATAAGTGCGACTTGATTCTCATTATGACAGTAAATCCAGGTTTTGGCGGACAGGCGTTTATACCGGAGATGCTTGAAAAAATTTCTTTTACACGAGGTGTTTGCGATCAGTTGAACATTAGAAAGAGTGGCGTTATTTCTAAAGATAACGAAAAGTTGCCCCCTTTTAATATTCAAGTAGACGGAGGAATTGACGACAAGACAGCTCCTTTATGTTTAAAAGCTGGAGCTAACGTGTTTGTGTCCGGTACCCATCTTTTTAAAGCGCCAAACATGTCAAAAGCGATTTTAAATCTAAGGGCTCTTGGTAGTAAGGAGAATCCTTCATGAAGAAAATTGTAGTCGTCGGCGGGGGGACAGGTAATTTTACAGTTCTCAGAGGGGTGAAAAATTACGATGTTGACATTAGCGCCATTGTTTCGATGGCAGATGATGGCGGAAGTACAGGCATATTGCGTGATGAGCTCGGAGTTCTTCCTCCAGGAGATGTGCGCCAATGTTTAATCGCCCTTTCAAATTCTTCTCGTTTGATGCGCAGTCTTATGAACTATCGTTTTGAAAATGGTGGTCTTGAAGGACATAGTTTTGGAAATTTGCTTCTTTCTGCCATGGAAAAGGTGACAGGTAGTTTTGAAAAAGCTGTAGAGGAAGTGGGAAAAATCCTTTTTATCAAAGGAAAGGTAATTCCAGTAACGACACATCAAGTGCGCCTTAAGATGATTCTAAATAACAGAAAACTTCTTGAGGGGGAAAAAGAGATTTATCTTTCTCAGGAGATTGATCAAGGATACAAGAGCATTTATCTCGAGCCGTATCCTAAAGCCAATCCTCATGCAATTGATGAAATCATGAATGCAGATCTTGTTGTTTTAGGGCCGGGTGGTTTGCACACCTCGCTTATTCCTAATTTACTTGTTGAGGGCATTGCTCAAGCGATTCGAGAAACACACGCGAAAAAAACATTTGTTGTTAATTTAATGAACCGCAGGGGCCAAACAACAGGCTATAAAGTGAGCGACTATTTAAGAGAGCTTGTCCGTTTTTTAGGCGAGGATGTTCTTGATTATATTCTTGTAAATAATCAAATGCCGGCTCAAGAACTCATTGAAGTTTATGCAGAGGAAGGCGAGCTTGTAGGCATTGATGTGGATGATGAGCGTGTGCGATGTGCAGCGATGCTTGGAGAAGTAAAAGAAGGTCCTCGTACGGATTTGATTAAACGTAGTTTGATCCGTCATGATCCTAAAAAATTAGCCCAAGAGTTAATGAAAATTGTTAATCATCTTTGATCTTGACGATACCCTAATTGATACCACAGGTTGCATAACGCCGATGAAGTTAGAATCGGCATTAGCGCGTATGATACAAGCGGGCCTTGAAATTCCAGATTTTAATAGTGCTTTAGAGCAGCTTTTAAGATTAGATCGTTGTGCAGAAAGCGGTCATAGAGCTCTTTCTGAGTTTCTTGAAATTGTTGCAGCGCCTCACGGTTTTTTAGAACTTGCTCTTAAGGAAGTTTATCATACTTCATGCTCAGAGATCAGTGTGGATCCGGTAGACGGCGCTGTAGAAATATTAGAAGAATTAGCACTTCATCATGAATTAGCAATTGTGACTATTGGCAGACAAGAACAGCAAATGGAAAAAATGAAAAATGCTGGTATTGATTCTACAATTTTTAGTAAGATAATCGTGTGTGGGGGACCTGATAAGGGACCATCTTATCAAGCTGTTGTTGAAGCATTGGGTATAGCTGATGTAGATGTTATCGTTTGTGGAGATCGTATTACTACAGACCTTTCTCCAGCAAAAGCTTTGGGTTTTAAGACGATACATGTGCGATGGGGTCGGGGCTTGAATAGTGTAGGCCCTAAAGGTGATGTCGATTATTCGATCTCTAAGTTGGCTGATATTAAAGATTATCTCTCATAGTTTAAATAGCGGTAGAAATTAATGATTACAAGCAATCAAATCACTCCAGGAATGACTATCTGTATTGATGGTAAAATCTTTCGAGTGGAATCAAGCGTAAAAGTCACTGTTGCGAAAGGAGTTCCTTTCATTAAGACAAAGCTCAAAAATTTGGTGACAGATGAGCTTGTTGAGAAGAATTTTAAGCTGCAGCAAGAAGTTGAAGATGTTACTTTAACAGAACGTCGTCTTGAGTACCTTTATTTAGAAGGCAAGGATTATCTCTTTTTAGATATTGGCAACCTTGACCAAGTCGTTGTGCCCAAAGAGGTCATTGGTGATAAAGTTCATTATCTTAAAGAAGGTATCGAGCTGAAATCCATGTTTTACGGATCTGCAATTTTTTCCGTAGAATTGCCTCAGTTTCTTGAGCTAATGGTTGTTAAGACAGAAGAAAGCGATGATGCCGCCCACGTTGCTGATGCAACTAAAATCGCAATTCTCGAGACAGGAGCCCGCATTGAGGTTCCGCTTTTTGTTGAGTCTGGCGACATTGTCAAAATCGATACGCAAACAAACGAATATATTCAAAGAGTGTAATTTTATGGACCTCAAACAGATTAAAGAACTCATGACTGCCATGGGTCGAGCGGGAATTAAAAAGCTGAGTATTAAAGAGAAGACAGGTTATGAGCTTCTTTTAGAAAGGCATGATGAACAGCCTCAGGGGCATTTTTATCCTCCTCGGGAAGATGTTCCGCAAACCCGTTTTTCTGCACCTATTCACGTGGCAGCTCCCGTGGTAACTTCAAGGCATCATGAAGAATCTCCTATCAAAGCAAAAGAAGATGTGAAGGTTGAAGGCAAGTATGTGACGTCACCGATGGTGGGCACTTTCTACGCAACTTCTTCTCCTGACGATCCACCTCTTGTTAAAGTGGGTGACAGTGTCGATGAAAACACAGTTCTTTGTATTATCGAAGCAATGAAAGTGATGAATGAAGTAAAAGCTGGAGTGAGCGGTAAGATTGCTGAAGTCTGTGTTGAGAATGCTCATCCGGTTGAGTTTGCAACGAAATTGTTCCGAATTGTTTAATTTAGGTTATCAGTAGACTATTATGCGCAAAGTTCTTATTGCCAATCGTGGCGAAATTGCTGTTAGAATTATCCGTGCCTGTCACGATTTAGGGCTACAAACTGTAGCCGTATACTCTCAAGCAGATGCTGAAGCTCTGCACGTATTGCACGCAGATGAAGCAATTTGCATAGGAGAGCCACCTTCTCAAAAATCTTATTTAAAAACAGCAAACATTCTTTCTGCTTGTGAAATTACAGGTGCCGATGCGATACATCCCGGCTATGGTTTTTTGAGTGAGAATGCTAATTTTGCGTCAATTTGTGAAAGTTGCGGCGTTACGTTCATCGGTCCATCTGCCGCTACGATCGCACTTTTGGGAGACAAAGCTCAAGCTAAGGCTACTGCAAAAAGTGTGAAATGTCCCGTTATTCCCGGTTCTGAAGGTATCGTAGAGGATGTCAATACCGCGCTAAAAGAAGCAAAAAAAATCGGCTTTCCTGTTTTTATTAAAGCGTCCGCAGGAGGTGGGGGGAAGGGGATTAGAATAGCCTACGATCCAGAAGAATTTACTCGTCAATTTTCTGCAGCTCGCGCTGAAGCGGAGTCAAGTTTTAACAATCCTGACGTTTACTTAGAGCGGATGGTTGTCAATCCAAGGCATATTGAAGTGCAAATTATGGGCGATAAGTATGGAAATTACGTCCATTTAGGAGAAAGAGATTGCACGATTCAAAGACGACGTCAAAAGTTGATTGAAGAGGCTCCAAGTCCCGTTTTGACAGAAGCTTTACGCAAAAAGATAGGGGAAAGTGCTGTTAATATTGTGCGTGCTGCCGGCTATTACTCTGTAGGAACAGTTGAATTCCTTCTTGATGAAGAGAAGCGCTTTTATTTCATGGAAGTGAATACGCGTATCCAAGTAGAGCATACGGTAACAGAAGAGTTAACAGGGATTGATCTTGTTCGAGAGCAGATTAAAATTGCAATGGGTGAGAAGCTCAAGTTCAAGCAGAAAGATATTACATTTACTGGACACATTATTCAATGCAGGATTAATGCTGAAGATCCAGCGCGCAATTTTGCTCCATCTCCTGGCAACCTTGAGTATTATATTCCGCCTGGCGGACCGCATGTCCGCGTTGATAGCGCTTGCTATTCCGGGTATAGAATTCCCCCTAATTATGACTCAATGATTGCTAAGCTGATCGTGCGAGGCAAAGATAGAGAAGAGGCGATTGCTGTTACAAAACGCGCATTAAAAGAGTTTCATATTGGTGGAGTTCATTCGACTATTCCTTTTCATCTTCATATGCTTGAAGACCCTAGATTTTTGAACTCAGATTATTTCATTAATTATATCGACCAACTCCTCGCGGAAGGCTGTACTTTCCATGGAAACAAGGGATAAGCTTGAAGTCGTAATTTCTGAAGAAGAGATTTTGAAAAAAATCTCTTCTGTTGCTAAACAGCTTGATCATGATTACGCAGGGCAAGAAATTGTCATTGTCATTGTGATGAAAGGCGCCATTTGTCTTGTGGCTGATCTCATTCGCCACCTTTCTTCTCCATGTTCTTTAGAATTTGTACGTGGAAGTAGCTATGGTGCTCGAGGGGTAGAGCGAGGAGATCTTATCATTACGGGTCTAGAAGCGATGAATGTCACTGGAAAAAATGTGCTTGTTGTGGATGATATTTTTGATTCAGGAACAACGCTTACTGAGATCGTCAATCAGTTTAAAAAGCTGCAGCCAATAACTCTTAAGTCACTTGTTCTTCTTTCTAAAAAAGTGGAACGCACAGTGAATTACACGCCCGATTACGTTCTTTTTGAAATAGAAAACCGTTTTGTTGTAGGATATGGTCTTGATTACAAAGAACATTATCGTGGACTTCCGGGGATCTACACAATGGCTAATCTGTGAAAGGAATTATTTTAGCTGGAGGAAGAGGGACGCGCCTTTTTCCTGTGACACAGGTAGTTTGTAAACAACTTCTTCCTGTTTTTGATAAGCCGATGATTTATTATCCGCTTGCGACACTCATGTATGCAGGAATTCAAGAGATACTGATCATTTCAACACCAGAAGACCTTCCCCGTTTTCATAGTCTTTTTGGCGATGGTGCGCATCTTGGGCTTTCTTTTTCTTATATAGCTCAAGAGGCTCCTGAAGGAATCGCTCAGGCGCTCATTTTGGCAGACTCCTTTGTAAAAGGGGACTGCATGGCTTTGATTCTTGGAGATAACATTTTTTACGGCCATGATCTTAAATCCTTAATGGCGTCGCCTCTTTCTTCGAGTACAGGAGCTACGATTTTTGGTTATGAAGTAAAAGATCCTGAGCGCTATGGCGTGATTGATTTTGATCCTACAGGTAAAGTGTTAGACATCATCGAAAAACCAGAAATACCTCCAACATCTTACGCTGTAACGGGACTTTATTTTTACGACAACGATGCTATTGAAATTGCCAAGTCTTTAAAACCTTCAAAGCGAGGTGAGCTTGAGATCACAGATGTGAATTTGAGCTATCTTCGTAGAGGTGATCTTGAGGTGCGTCTTCTTGGGCGCGGATTTGCGTGGCTTGACACTGGCACCCACGATGCGCTTCACAAAGCGTCCAATTACGTTCAGACGATTCAAGAAAGGCAGGGGATCAAGATTGCCTGTCTAGAAGAAATTGCTTTAAATATGGGATTTATCAATGAGGAGCAATTTGCACGCCTTGTCTTTCAGCACTCCAAAAGCGAATACGGCACATATCTCAAGCAGCTCATGAAGATAAATGCTGTACATGTTTAAATAGGTTTTTTAAGACCTTTACCGCGGAGTTTTTTCTTATGAGGAAGGTAGGCGTGATCTCCGTAGACAACCTCGTGCAGATTTTCAATGGCCATAAAGGCCATGGGATCTTCGCGAAGGACAATTTCTTTTAGTTCTGCAAGATCAAGGCGTTCAACGATGATAAACAAGATCTCTTTTGCTGTTCCAGAAAAACCGCCTTTGCCATGCATGATGGTAAGGCCTAGGCCTAGCTCATTCATGATCACATCGGAAAGAGCTTTGGGAGACGATGAGATGATCATAACAGATTTAAGCTCATCAAGTCCAACAATCACGATATCAATCATTTTGAAAGCGACAATGTACATCATAAGAGAGCGGAGAGCGATATGCCAATCCTGAAAGAGGTAGCCGTATGCTGCAAATACGAAAACATTGATGAATAGAACGACCTGCCCGACTGTGAACCCTTTTTTACGGTTAATGATGATCGCTAAAATTTCTGTGCCGTCTAAACATCCTCCATGTCGTATAATAAGGCCACAGCCAATCCCTAAAATGGCGCCGCCAAAGACGATGATTTCAAGAGGATCGCTTGTGAAGGGAGGTGCAAGGCGCAACACTGCAAGAAAACCGGCAAAAAGCAGCACTGCTACTAGCATGTGGATAACGAACGTACTGCGGATGTAGCGGTAGGCTAAAAAGAGGAAAGGCATCGTTAGAGCGATTAGGAAAAAGGAAAGATAGCCTTCGCCAAAAAGCCTAGCTAAAATCAGGGAGATGCCGACAATGCCGCCGTCAATAAGTTGGTTGGGAAGGAGAAAAATCTGCACAGCAACAGCCGCTAAAAACGCTCCTATTGCAATCCATGTAAAGCTGGATGCATGGTGCAGAAAGATTTTCATTTTTGTTTTAGCAACGGGCATATTGTCTAGTCTTAGTTTTCAATTTTTATGATAGTACTCAAGATGTTTGGTTGTACAGTAAAAAATGCGCGGGAGACGGGGCTCGAACCCGCAACTTCCGCCGTGACAGGGCGGTGCTCTAACCAATTGAACTACTCCCGCAATGGAGTGGGCACAACTTACGTTTGCCGTTATGTAAACTTGGGCGCAAAAGGACTCGAACCTATGACCACCTGTGTGTAAGACAGGAGCTCTACCAACTGAGCTATACGCCCTAACAATGAAGTACATAATATACAATACCGCACGAATTTAAGCAATGCAAAATGATCACTTGCTGCGAGAAAAAAAATCTCGTATTGTGTATACAAAGGAGACCTCTATGGAATTAGAAATGGAATTTGTCGAACTCGCGAAAGTTTCCCCTCGTATTTTGATGGATATTCGTTATGCGACAGACGATAACTTTATGGGGAAAGCGCTTTATCCTGTTTCCAAGTGTTATGTGCGTAAGAAGGTTGCTGAAAAACTACATCGTATCCAAGAGCATCTTGAAAAGAGAGAGCTTGGCTTGAAGGTTTGGGATGGGTATAGGCCTCTTAGTGTGCAAAAACTTTTTTGGGATCTTTTGCCAGATAATCGATATATCGCTAATCCAGCGACCGGTTCTAAGCATAATCGAGGAGCTGCTGTAGACGTTACTCTTGTAGATGCGTATGGTAAAGAGCTTATAATGCCGACCTTATTTGATACGTTTTCAGAAAAAGCGCATCGGAGCTGTATGGATCTCCCTGAAGAAGCGCTTAAAAATCGGAATCTTTTAGAAATGATGATGGCAGAAGAAGGCTTTATCGGGTTGCCTACAGAATGGTGGCATTTTGATGATGCAGACTGGAAGTCTTATCCGATCGAAGATCTCTCTTTGGAGTGTTTAGGTTGAAAAGATTATGCTGTATTTTGCTGTGTCTTAGTAGCTGTGCGCCTAATTCTTTAGAGGATTATCAGAAGGAAGGAGATGCGCTTTGCCGAAAATTGGTAAAAGAATTTCAACAAGTGCATTCTAGAGAAGAGCTTGTAAAAGTAATGCCTCATTTAAAAAAAGAATTTGAAAATCTTGTTGATCTTGTGGTGGAGGCCCGCGTATATCAAGCGAATCATCCAGAAGATGGCAGTTTGTACGAGGGTCTTCAGAGTGAAGCGTTACGTGCAGAGCTTCAAAGGATTTATGCTCTTGAGGGAGGTAGAGTTCTTATTGAAGAGGCTCAGCACGAAGCCTTGTTGCGTCTAGATGTTTTCGAAAAAAACTTTACCAGGCAACTCTTAAAGGGTAAATAGGTTCTCAAAAAGGTGTTTTCTGGAGTTTAAGAAAGTGTGATCGGTGAGTTCTTCTACATGGATCGGCACAGCTGTAATATATCCTTCAGAAAGAAGTTTGACATCGCTGTCATCATGCTCTTCATGATGTCCCCACTGACCACCAAGCCAATAATACGTGTGGCCATCAGGGTGCTCTCGTGCTTCAGGATCTTCGATCCAATATCCACGACCTTGTCTAGCGAGTTTGAGTCCTTTGAACTCTTTTTTGTCTGGAAAGTTGACATTAAGGAAAGTTCCTTTTGTCGTCGGATGTTCTAGAAGATGATCCACAATCTGTGAAATGTGCTTTTCGGTTGCAGCATAATCTGGATTTTGGAAATCTTCGCAAGAAAACGCAATTCCTGGGATGCCGCGCAAGACGCCTTCAATGACACCGCCTACAGTGCCGCTAAAAAGAGCTGTTTTTCCAGAATTTGACCCTTTATTGATTCCTGATACAATGAGGTCTGGTTTATCTTTGAGGACGACACTTACAGCCATACGCACGCAGTCCGCAGGAGTTCCTGTGACTTTCCATGCAGGAGTGTTTTTTTCCCAGGTAACAGACTCTATGTGAAGAGGCGAATACAGTGTGATCGAAACTCCAACGCCTGATTTTTCACTAGCTGGCGCTACGATGCTCACATCGCCAATCGTAGATACAGCATTCCATAGGTGTTTTAGTCCAGGAGCATGGATCCCATCATCATTAATAATCAAAATACGAGGTTTTTTTGTCATGAGCCTATCCCACTATTTCAAGATTTTGATTTTTGATGGATTCTTTTCTATTTTTCAGAACTTCTTTGCGAGACATACTTGAACAAGTAGACCGAAAAGAAGCTCTGAAAAATAGGAAAAAAGACGCAAAAAGCGAATTCTTAGAATAGTGGGATAGGCTCATGAGGTAGAGTGTACTAGTTTAACTCATTTTCTGAAAGACTTTGTGTCTCGTGAGCCTTGATACGACGAGGATGGCGATCATCCCTAAACTAAAGCCCATAATCATGGCAGGGATTTGTAATGTAAAAAATTTATTAAAATAAGGCCAGGTGGCCGCCATAATTCCTCCGGAAAGAACACCTGCCCAAGCTCCGTATTTATTGACTTGTTTTGAGTAGAGAGAAAGGATAAGTAGCGGTCCAAAAGAAGAGCCAAGCCCTGACCAAGCGTAAAGAACCAATGTGTAAATGGTACTAAATTGTCCATAAGCGATCACAAAGGCAACAAAAGAGACAACGACAACACCTAGACGCGAAACGAGAAGCAATTCCTTGGATGTCGCATTTTTTCGGATCAAACGCTTGTAAAAATCCTCTGTTAAACTAGAGGAGAGGACAAGCACTTGAGAGCTCATTGCATTAATTGTGGCAGCAAGAACAGCGCAAAGAATAAACCCTATGACAAAAGGAGGGAATACTTGCCGCACCATTTGAATAAATACCTGCTCAGAGTCGTGAAGGTCTGTTTTAAAGAAAGCGATACCCACCAGCCCAACGAGAGTGGCGGCGCTTAAAGAAAGAACCATCCATGTCATACCAACATACTTAGATTTTGGCATTTCATGAACATTTTTGATTCCCATAAACTTGGTGATAATGTGAGGCTGGCCAAAGTAGCCAAGGCCCCAGCTTGCCGCTGTAAAGACAATAGCCAGTAAAGACATGGCAGAAAAATCGGGGAGCAATGAGGTGGATAACGCTTTTACTTGCATTGCTTGCGAGACTCCTGCAAAGCCACCGATCTGAGGTAAGACATAAAAAGGGACAAAAATCACAACGCACATGAGGAATATCCCCTGGAATAAATCGATCCAGGCAAGAGTGACGTAGCCTCCTGTAAACACGTAAGGAACAACTACAAGAATTCCTATCAAAATGCCGATTGTATAATCGAGATTAAAGAGCGTTTCAAGAAGTAATCCAAGGCCTACAAGCCCAGAAGAAATGTATGTCGTATAAAAGAAGACGAGAATGACTGCGGTAAAAATCCGGATAAGGCCGCTTGTGTCAGCAAGTCTACTTTCAAAAAATGAAGAAAATGTAAGGCTGTTGAACTGCTCTGTTGCTACACGAATTTTAGGGGCAATGAACTGCCAATTTAAGTACATGCCGCAAATAAGACCAATGCCTGCCCAAGCACCGGGCATGCCTTTGGTTAAAATAAGTGCAGGGTATCCCATAAAGAGCCAGCTGCTCATATCGCTTGCATGCGCAGCAAGTGCCGTTAACCAATAGTTTAAGGATCTGCTTCCGATGATAAAATCTGCAGCAGATAAGTGTTTTTGATAAGAGAAGTAACCTATCCCTAATAGAATAGCAAGATAGATAACGATTGCTGAGAGTTCATAGATATACATAATTCTATTTATGACAGTCCGTTAGCTAAATATCAAGTTATTTCAATAGGGCTTTTTGCGATCCGTAGTTAAGCCCTGCTGTGCTGAGATTCTGTCTTGCGTTAGGAAAAAGCGCTTCCATTTCCTTTAGAAGAGATTCCACTTGTTTGCGCATCGAGTTTTGTCCGACGGGACATTGGCAAAGAATACGTGCAAATCCGTGGTTGCGTGCAAATTCTCGGATCTCGTTTTCGCTGACAAGAATAAGAGGACGAATGATCGTGATTCCGTAATCATGCATCGGGACTTTAGGAAGATTTGCTGCAAATTCCCCTTTGTGAAGAAGATTCATCAGAAGCGTTTGCACGCTGTCATCGCGGTGATGTCCAAATGCAATCGTTGTAGAGCCCACACTTTTAGCAGCTTCAAAAATTAAACGCCTTCTTTCTCTAGAGCAACTATAACAGGCAAGCGTTTCTCTTTTTTGCGTTGACGTGCATGTGATGAAATTAACACCAAGTTCTTTACAAATGTCTTCTAAAAATTTTTCGCTAATTCCAGCTCCGCAAGAAAATGCGCCGCCTACATGCACTGCATGAATTTCCAATTCAGGAAAGCCCTTTCCTGAAATCGCTTTCAATAAAAAAAGAAGTGTAAGGCTGTCCTTGCCACCACTTAAAGCAACGGTAATTTTAGAAACGCCTTCAAGCAAGTTGAAATCGTAAAGAGCCTTGCGACACAAGCTTTCTAGTCTTTTGCCAAGACCTGTCCATGGCGGACGCGCAATGGGAAGTATTATATTCATAAATATTTAATGCGTTATATCGTGTAAGAGTTTATTCCTTTATTAAAAAGCTTTCAAGGTGTATCTTTTTCTCCTTAACCTCGAGGTTGTAATGCATAAAGTAGGCCGTAACGATCCTTGCCCTTGCGGGTCTGGCAAAAAGTTCAAGAAGTGCTGTGAGGAAAAAGTAACTCGTAAAAAATTTGATGCTACAATTATTTCTTCCGGAAATCAAACACCAATCCTTAATAAAGCGACAAAAATTGGGACTAGTTTTTTCCAAAAAAAGCCTCTAGAGGCGCTTCCAGAGCATAAAGAGCCTCCTGCTCCAGAAAATGAACTGTAGACTCTTGTAACAAAATCAACACTTTGTTACACTTTCATCTTTCCTCGTGCTGGAGTAGCTCAATTGGTAGAGCGCCCGACTTGTAATCGGATGGTTGAGGGTTCAATTCCTTTCTCCAGCATATCTTTCCTGTTTCGGGGGTGTCGCATAGTGGCAATTGCAAGGGACTGTAAATCCCTCCTCTTCGGAGTCCGTGTGTTCGAGTCACACCGCCCCCATTTTGTTATCATCGCTGTAACTGAGTTCTCTTTCGCAGCTTTTAAAGAACGCTCATTGAGATTACTTGCGTCGCGTTTTTTTAAATCTATCGAAAGATCTCCTCAATTCCAGCAGATGATCCCTCATGGGGTCGGCTTGCCGCCCTTAGTGGTATCTATAAAAATTAAAAGAGAAGGAAGAAATGAGTGGTTTAGTAGAAGTACGTGATTTTTCAACTTGTTGTATTCACGAATTGCAGGAGATTTCTGCGAGTTCGAAAGATTGCGGGAAGCGTGTGGATGACTACCTGAAAAAGTTTTGGGAAGAAATCAAAATGGATCCACCTAGTGGTGAAATGCCTTTAGGATCGTTTATAGAAAAGATAGAGAAAGAATTTCAAGGCAATTCTTTCCTTCGCTTATCTCTTAAATTATTTGAGAATGCTAAAGCCTCTCTTACTCGCTTAAATGAAGCTTATTTAGCAAATATTCGCGTATCTGCTCCACGTGTAGTTTTTCCTCATGATCGATCAACTTGCCATTCTATGAGTCGCGAAGGATTCATTGAACTTCAACGTGCTGCAGCTGCTCAAAGAATTAACGAGTATTCACAAGACAGTTGTATTTTTTCGTAACTTAGATGTCATCTGTCAATAATGCAACATCAATGCGGAGAACTTTGGCGAGCTTTTTAGCAACTTGTTCCCGACATGTCTATTTTTAGCTTCACAAATTTTAGCTTCCCAAAATTACCGAAGTTTTAGAAGAACTCTAATATTTAATCTTTTTCCGCCTTGGAAAGTAATCGAGGGTATGTAGGTCAGATGACAGGTGCCGATGATTTTCTTGTTGTCTTCTACGACCATTAATGCCTGGTTCAGATCGGAATCAATCTCTTTAAAAGCTGCTGGTTTGATGAGATCAAGTGTGCTAAGGGAATCACAGCCTTAGAAAGCTACAAAAAGCAATGGAACGACCGACTAGGGTGCTGGTCTAGACAGCCTCTACACAATTTCGCTAGCCACGGTGCAGATGCTTTTAGAATGTTAGCCGTAGGCATGGGGAAGCTAGCAAGTAAAGGATTATCGGCTGAAGAGTGGAGAAATTTAAGGCAGCAATACGTCGCTTAGAAAATTTTTAACTACGGCCTTCTGATAAAATTCCTCAACGCTTTCCATAGCTCGGTCTAATGATTCATTGATTCCGCATTCTTTTGCTAACAAAGCAAATTTTACATTCCATCCCTCTGGTGGTAGTGGAAGGGTAGTCGGCTCTTCCATTATTTTTAGGAGCCTTTCAGCGATTTTAGCAGGACATCTTTTATTGGTTTCAATAGCATGTTTCGTGATTAGTCTCTTTTTCTTAGCATCCTGAACAGCCTGCACTAGTAGATCCTCCGCTAGCACACCATCATTTAGCACATCAATCAAGGTTTTCAAAGGGGTGGTGATTTTATAACCTTGTTGCATCACAATCTCATTGGCTTGCAACTGTTCTCTATGTAAAACTAAAACCTCAGGAATTTTTGCCATTCTTCTAAATCCCATTGGAACGGTCATGTGTAATTTTGATGGCATGTAATCTGAAAGCTCATAGAGATCAAGAGCTGTATAATGAGAATATACCCCTTGGGGAACATTTGATCGATTTCTAGACCAGAGGAACCAAAGAACAAGTTCTTCCCTTTCCCCTACCGGATATTTAGCAAGCCGATAGATACCCCTAAAAACTTTGACCCAGTCACCTGATTTGACGTGATAAGCATGATTTTTATCACTAAACCCAGCAGTAACAGCCTGTTGAAAGGTGAAATACCCCTGCTGACTTTCCGCTATCTCAAAGAGTTCTGACTCCGGCATCTTCATATATCCCCTAATATTTAAGGGTTTTATACAAAAAAACCACTCGATTTGTCAAGAAATTAAATTTGATGCGGGTTCCGGTCAAAAGTCTTAATTCCTCATCGATGATCCTACAGGGTGGATCAGGTGGCAATTTTGTTTTTGCACGAATTTATTTAAGGTGCTAGGATTTTCAAGAAAAGAGGAGTTATGATGAAATCTTCAGTTATTTTTTTGGATTGCTCGTTACCGGACGCACATTGTTAGCACACTCTGTACAAGTTGATGAGATGGTTTCTAATATTGTATGTAGCGGGGTTGAAGAAGAATCGATGTTTGATGATTCCTACCAATGTTTTTTAGACAAAAGACTGGAAGTACATGTGCATTCTTATGCCTATTTGGAGGGAGATGCTGAAGAAAGAGTGGCCGAAAAAAGTCAGTTTACCCTTTTCAATGCTACAGTGAAGGTGGATCAAAATATTTCTGAGGAGATACTGGGGTCTGATGCAGATATCGTGTGTTTGCAGGGAATCGGGTCGCATCAGGAAGGATATGTGTATTATAGAGCACTTAAAGATCTGTATGCGCATTTTTATGCTGAAACGTGCGATAGAGGCATTTCCTTGATTGCTTCCAAGTATCATATCGAAAATCCTCTTTTCATCCCGTTTGGAGATGGTTGTGGGTTATTTGATTTTGTGATTCTAAACCAAGAAAACCCTATAGGACATTTGTATCTTACGCGGCTGAGCGATCCAGGCTTATTAGAGATTGTTGTCAGTAAAGTAGAAGATGATTATTCGAATTCCAGAGATTCGATTCCTTTCGTTTTATGCGGTGAATTTGGGACTCTAGCTATCGAATTGTCCAATTTTACCAGGATCGAAGGTGCTCTAGGACCGCAGTTGACGCTTCTTTTTCAACCGCAGGGGCTGATTTATGGACAGTATTATCTGGCTGAACAGAGAAATTGCTCCAATGGATTGTTTTCAATTGTCCAATTCGATTCTTCGATTGAATACAACTGGGCAAACATTTTGAAAGAAGATTCCAGTATTTTGTGCAAAGGGCATGCCGAGGTATCTGCAACGCAAGATATAGATGGGAATAAATCAGTTGAAGCTAGTATCGAAGTTAGAGACAGAACGGAAAATGGCGTTGAATTCTCAGGAGGATTTTCTGGTAAAGTAGAAAAAGACAGTGAGGGGAACACATCTGGACAAATTAAGACAACGTTCGAGGTCGACTGGTGAATCGGATTCCTCGTTTCTTTGCTATCACCTTATTTGTAGGAGTAATTGGAAGTTTTATCTGGTTTCTATGTGTCAAAGATTCGGGAAGGCAGATAGTTCCTATGAAAATGAGTCGGGCAAAAACACCCTCAATTGATGTCGAAATTCAAGGAGTTAAATTTTTATTGGATGTGGATTATGGTTCGAAATTTCAATTAACTTTATCTGAGGAGATCTTGGATTGTTTGGATAAGCAACCGGTTGGTGTCTTAGTCGGAAGGGATGGAAAGGGAAATAGTTATGATTCTAATGCTTATTTAATTTCAAAAGTTGTTGTTGGAAATAGTGTGTTTTCTAATGTAGTTGTAAAACAACTTGATGAAGGTTTTATAAAAAATACCACGCTTTATACAAATATGAGTGATTTGGAGCTTGTTAATGATAAAAATGGGGTGATAGGTAGAGGAATCTTGGAAAAGATGAGTCTGTTATTAGATTTTCATAACCTTTTTATATTGGAAAGTAATAATCTTGATGTGTTGATAAAGCGTGGATTTTTTCCTGAAAAATATCTCGTTGTTCCTTTTAATACAGGAAGAACTGGATTGCTTTTGAATATCGATACAGATATTGGACAGATCCGACTTTCCTTGGACACAGGGTCCACAGTTTCTTTATTAAGAGCCTCACGCGTCGTAGAAGGCACAGACGCCTGCAAAAGTCAGTATGGTATGCCAATATTCACTTCAGAAAAATTTGTTATAGCGGGGAAAGATTTTGGGAGATCGGATCTTTATCTTTATGACATCACTTCCGAGCTGCATGAAATCGATGGCGTTTTGGGGATGAACTTCTTGGAAGGCCGAATCTTATATATCGATTACCCGAATAAAATGATTTACATTGGCGATGCGGAAGGAAATCAAACAGTTGAGAATGAAATAATTTCAAAGCGCTTAACGGAACCGGAGCTAAAAAAAGCCGATAACTCCGTTTGTAAAGACAGTGCGACAAACCATCCTTGTTTTGATTCCTTGGATGAAAATTGTCTTACTGCTCCTAAAAATAACAATTACAAAGAAACGGTTTCGGAAGAGACAAGAATATCTGGGTCAGAAGAAGAGCACATTGTAAAATATTCTGCTAAGAACAAAACAAATTCCGTAACCTACAAACTTGAGACAACGACAAAGAAGGATCGATTTGGAAAGATGAAGGGGAATGTCAAAGCCGGGGTTGATGTAACCTGGGAATAAAAGATATTTTTAAAGACCGCTGGATGATTGCTAAAGATAATAAAGCGTGAGAGCAAGGCGGATCGTCTTATCCTTTTGCATCGGTAGAGGCTGCATTTTTAAAGTGCAATTTTTGAGCGCATCGACCATCAAGACGCCGATGGTGGCAGTCGTTTACAAGGTCACCTTGTCAACAAATGAACAGCTTATTTTAAGGATATGTTCGCGTGCGCATGATTTTGTAAGAGAAGAGTATTTGGTGCATCAGTGGTGCAAATGAAAAAAAGGATTGGCGATTTTTCACAGGAAATTACCAAAAACTTTTTAATGTATCTTTTTGATTGCCTTACTGTTAAGTTGCGTAGCTCGTTGTAACTTATTGATTTTCAAGGGCTGTAAATCCCTCCTCTTCGGAGTCCGTGTGTTCGAGTCACACCGCCCCCAATCGTATCCCGGTCAAATTTCAAAGATCTTTGAATAGCCCGTGTTGCCCACACTGTGTTATTTGAAGATCTTTGAAATTTGACTCGGGCTCCAATTGGGGGTACCCTCCATTTCGTTAAGTCGTGAGCTTTCTTGTCGTTCTATCTAATTTTTTTCTTGAAAATTATCTATTGTGTAGTATACCTTGTTGAGGTATATATAGCTTAATGGGCGATTGAAGATGGTCATACGGTCTTTTCAAGATGAAGATTTCGAGGTCTTTTTTAAGAGCGGAAGAGCTCCTTCGAGGAAGGGATGGGCAAGTATCCGGGCGATTGTGCGACGAAAGCTTGATATGTTGTACTATGCGTGCGAGTTAAAGGACCTGCGAAGTCCTCCAGGTAATCGGTTGGAGGCTTTAAGCGGAGATTTAAAAGGATGTTATAGCATTCGGATCAATGAGCAATGGCGGATTGTATTTCGTTGGGATAATCAGCCTTATGACGTGCGAATTATTGATTATCATTGAGGAGGGGATTATGAAGAGGAAGCCGACAACGCCAGGGGAGATCCTGAGCGAGGAATTTTTGAAACCGTTGGGGTTAACGCAGAAGGAACTTGCCGAGCATCTGGGCTGTGATTACAAAGTAATCAATCGAATTGTAAATGAAAAGGTGAGTGTTACACCTGAAATGGCACTCAAGCTTGCTGCTGCTTTTGAGACGACACCTGACTTTTGGCTAAATGCACAAATGGCTGTTGACTTATGGTCGCTTCGGTCTCAAAAGTTAAAAATCCGTCCTTTGATTAGAGTTAGACGAAAAACAAAAGTGATTGTCTAACATGGTTATTGTCGATATTCTTCTTAAAGAAAAATACGGGGAGGTTCAGGATTTTTATAACACAGTAGGCTATTTGAAAAAGATTGAAGAGGGAGATAGAGTTATCGGTGCAATATCTCAAAATCGTATTATCGGAGCAGCTCGTATTTCGATAGAAGAAGACATTTTTGTATTGCGGGGTATGCAGATTGCCCTAATTTTTCAAAGACAAGGAGTTGGAACCCGTATTTTAAATGAGGTCAACTTCTTGATTGAACGCGATGTTTGTTGGTGTATTTCGTATCAGTGGCTTGAAGATTTTTATAATCGGATTGGATTTAAAAAAGTGCCAGAGAGTCAAGCTCCTTTATTTTTACAGGAGAGAATTGCAGAAACTCGCAAAACACATCCTCAAATTATCATGATGGTAAAGAATTCTAAATGAAACCTACGCCGCAGCTGATGTTCCTCAAAGTGCATAAGTCTTAGACTTTCCAATCGAGTCATCTGGTTCCTTATGGAAGCCGGCTCAATCGCCTCCCCCTTCATTCTTGCACTGGACAGAATTTCGTGGCTTTCTTCGATCGATCTCCAAATGTCAATTTCTTAATATATTCATTTTGAGGTGGTTCAATTGTTTTATTATTGATAACCAAGAATTTTGGTAATATGACTAAAAAGATTGGTTGTTATGCTTGAAAAGCTATTTGGTAATGTGGTGATTGAGAAGATTCTCTTTTATTTGCCTGCCAATGAGAAAAGTTACGCTATTCAGATGAGCAGAGAGCTGAGCATTCCTTTATATAGCATCCAGATTGCATTAGGACGGTTAGAGCAGGGTGGGATTTTAGTGAGGCAGGCTCAAGGAAAAACACAACTTTATCAATTCAATCCCAGATATCCATTTTTAGCCGAGTTGAAAGCTTTTTTGAAAAAAGCTTACGAAGCAGTTCCTGAAGATCTTCGTAGTAGACTTTACGAAACCCCCATTAGAAGAAGGCCCCGAAGGAAGGGGAAATCACTATGATTACAATACGAACAGAATTTTTCATTTTTGACCATTGTTTGTTAGCAGTTCAAAGTTAATGCGGAGGACTTTGGCGAGTTTTTTAGCGACTTGTTCGCCGGTGGCTCTTTTCCCGTTTTCCATGCGAGAGATGTTTTCTTGGTTAATGCCGGTGCGCTTAGCGAGCTCTTTTTGAGAGATGCTTTCGCGGTATCTAGCTCCACGAAGTGCCAAGCCAGATTTTTTGTACTTGGCTATGCGGTCTTTGGTGAGATCTTCCCAGGGGATAGAATCAGATTCGCCATACTTTTCCAAAAATGCTCTGTTGCTAATACTCCAAAGTGTGGCCAGTCGGAAAGCTGTGGGCCGTTTTTTTGAAGATCAAGCACGAGCAAATCGATTACGTCATTAATGGACGGCCTAGGCTGCTTCTTTTAAGTTTTTCGTACGGCTTTGCTGCTTCTCTAGAAAAGCTCACTATCCAACAGGTCATCCCATTTCCTTGTACCAGCATATTTGACATATGTCAATTGCAGAATAGGATTACGCAAATTTTACGCGCTTGGCCAATTAAGACTGACGCAAAATGAATGAGACCAGTAGAATTGAACGATAATTAAATCAACGCTCCTTACTTATGGTTGAAAAAATCCACGATAGTCTGTATTCTTCACCAAAATTCAGAGGAGAATATGAGAGTTTGGGCAGTTATCGTTTATCTGTGTGCTGTGTCCTTTTCGTTATGCGGAAATGAGAAAGTTGTAAATAAGGAGGATGAAGAAAGTATGAGTTTTACTGCATATATTGCCAGAGCATTTTGTCATGGTTCTCTTGGGGGAAATCCCGCTGGCGTTGTCATTGTGGATCAAGAACACCCGTTTACTCCAGCTCAAATGCAATCTATTGCAAAAGAACTTAATTTTTCCGAAACAGTTTTTATTTCATTTGCAGGGAGTCATCCATATAAAGCTCTTTATTTTACACCAACTTCTCCTATTGATTTTTGCGGTCATGCGACATTGGCGGCATTTGGAGTACTAAGGCAGCTTGGATTAGCAGATGATAAAGTTTATCCACTGGATACCAAGGCAGGAAAATGTGAGGTAACTCTAAAAGATCGTTTGATCTTTTTGAGCCAACCTTTACCCGCTTTTGGAGAGGAAATCGGGGGGATTGAGATCACTTCTATTCTCGGAGATTTTGTTAGTACCGGTGGGCTTCACCCACGGATTGTCTCAACAGGTCTTCGTGATATTTTTGTTCAGGTGCAGGATGAGAAGTGTCTTCAATCGTTAAAACCCAACCTTAAACTCATGTCAGAGCTTAATAAAAAAACAGACTCGATTGGCATGCACGTTTTTTCCTTAGATCTTCCAGGGAGTGCGGCTATTGCTCATTGTCGCAATTTTGCCCCACTGCATGGTATTGATGAAGAATCTGCAACAGGCTCCTCTAACGGCGCTCTTGCGTGTTATTTATTTGAGAAAGGAATGCTTCCATCTAGCTCAGAACATAAGTTGCTTTTCAGACAGGGTGATAGTTTAAATGCTCCCTCTGATATCTATGTTCATCTGAAGGTATGCGAAGGGAAAATTGAAAGAGTAGAGTGCGGCGGTGAGGCTGTTGTTGATAAAAAAAGAGAATTAGCGGTGCCTTCAGAAAAATAAATTAATTCGAATGTTGTAGGTCAAAAAAGTTCTTGTTGCTAGTACTTATAGCATGAGTAAAGATCGGTGTGCGATAGGAAAGGCTGGTGATGGAAAAATTACATACGCTGTTTACCCAGATTATACAACTGGTCATGAAGCTTTAGTAGTTATGCTAAAAGGATCTATCTATTCTCCTTTAATTCTTCGAGCTGCACTGACAAGGCATAATAAAGGAAATTCGAATGATATCAATCAAATAGTGACTATTACTGGTTTTGATCCTGAACGTAGAATTAAATCACTTAACGAAAAAGAGTTCGAAAGAAGACCTAGAAGGGAAGGGGGTTATAGACGACCAAGAGGATGCAAAGCTTTGGTAATTTTTAGTGCTACGAACTTTTAATTTATCTATACTGAAAGCACATATAGATTTTTAACTGAGAGAGAATATGGGCATTGTGAAGTTTTTGTTGGCGTGTCTTTGCATGCAATTTAATGCGTGGGGTGCGCATATAGAGGAGTCAATAGTCAAAATCGAGGTTCTAGAAGGTACTGAAGTAATCCCTTATCTAAAGCAACTTGCAGAATTACGAATTTCGTTTTATCGGGATTATCCTTATCTTTATGAAGGCAGCTTGATAGAAGAAGAGAAGTATTTGAGTTTATATGCTGATTCAAAAAATTCTTTGTTTGTAATTGCTAAAGAAGGCGAGAAAATGGTTGGAGCTATCACTGGGCTTCCCTTACTTGAGTCTCAAGAGGAAAATCGTATAGTGTTTAAGCATAAGCAAAGTATTGCGGAGCATATTTTTCATATAGGCGAGTTTGTTCTGCTTCCAGAATATAGAAATGCAGATATTCAAAAGAGACTTTATCGACAATTTGAAAAATTTGTAATGGAATTGACGGAGTACGATGGAATTTCTTTATGTGAGATAGAAAGACCCTCTTATGATTCTTTTGTAGAATCTCTTTGGAAAGATAACGGATTTATTAAACAGCCGGGTCTTAGCAGTTATTACCGATGGAAAGAGGTTGATGCCTTGGAGGATACAGATCATCTCATGATTTATTGGATCAAAAATCTAAGAGGTGAGTAGCCTTGGCTATTGAGTTTCTGCTTTCTGAGGATGCTGGATTTATTACAGGTCAAACTCTTTGTGTTGATGGTGGCGGCAGTCTATGATTTTAATTTTTCGAGAGTGGTGGATATACCGCAAGAATATAAAAAACATGATGCAGTTGTTTATTGGATTATTTTTTTGGGTAATTTTTGTGCAGGATATGCAGAGATTCGAACGATATCTTCCTTAGAACCTATTCAACAGGAGATTGCAAACAGTCCGAAAGAGATCCTTGTTCTTTTGGATGTTGGTGGAACTCTACTAGCGTATCCTGATGCTATTCTCCATCCCTCTCATGAGACATGGAAATATGAGTGGTTTCAAACGCATTGTCCTAACATTTCAAGAGAAGAAAAAATCGCTTTTGATAGGATTATTCTAGCCACTTTAGACACATGGAAGCTGCTCGACGCGCGGTGGCCTGAAGTTATTGTACAAGCGCAAGATCTTGGGGTAAAAGTAATAGCTTTTACGAAAGTAGCCATGGATCCTTCCGTGAGAGGCTCAAGAGCTCAAATATTACGGACTCTTGGAATACCTTTTAAAAATGATCTGCCGGAACTCTCTCAAGGGGCATTCTATGAATATGCTCAAGGGGTCATTGAGACAGAATGTCAGTTGAAGGGACCGGTTCTTAAGGAGATTCTTTCAAGTCTTACTATGCGTCCTGAGAAGATTGTTTTTGTTGACGATCGGATGAAGCAAGTAAAAATCGAGCAGATTCTTACGGCGCTCTAAAAAGGAGTAAAGCATCTTGGCGATCGTTTTTTTTGTCTACTGGAGAGGTAACCTTAAGCCAACATATGTCAGAAGCGGGAAAACGGACGAGAGCTGGCCAGGAGGTTCGTCTTGTCGAAATTCCTGCTGATACTGGCAAGTTTGGGATATTTGAGAATTTACACGGCTTTGAAAGTGGAAAGGCTTTTGCGGAAGCTCTTGAAGCGGCATGCCGTTCCTATTACGGGAATGCTAGTCGTGAATTTCTCAAATGCTTGATCGCAGATCGAACGAATGCTATTGAAATGGGTAAAAAAATCTTTGGTGGATTTGTTCAGGAACATTATCCAGTTGATACCGATGCGCAAGTAGGGAGGGTTCTGAATCGCTTTGTATTAGTTGCTGTTGCAGGAGAATTGGCGGCAAGTTTTGGAATTACAGGGTGGAATGAAGGAGAGGCCATTCAGGCCTCCTTAGAGTGCTTTAAAGAATGGTTACGCGTGCGGGGCGGTGTTGGATCTCAAGAGGAAAGCACAATACTATCTCAAGTAAAGCGTTATTTTGAGCAACATGGCGAAAGTAGATTTACTTTCTGGGAAGCATCTTGTGAAACTAAGACGATAAATCGCACAGGATTCAGGCGGAATAACAATGAGGAGATTGAATTTTACGTGTTTCCAGAGAGGTATAAAAGTGAAATCTGTCAGGGGTATGACCCTAGTCTTGTGGCAAAAGTATGCGCAAAACATGGACTTCTTAAGCTAAGTGCGCAAGGAGAATGTACTCGAAGCGAACGCCTCCCAAGCAAGAAGAATACAACGCGATGTTATCTTTTTACATCTAAGGTTTTGGGGGAAGAAGATGTTTAAATTTTGTGTTCGTTTTATTTACGTGACACGCGTGACGCTTGTGACAAGTCTAATGTGTGAATTCGGACTGCATAGAGAAAATAGATGTCCTTGTATAGCCTTGCTTGCCGTCACGAGATTTTAGATTATAACTGTGACAGGCGTGACAAAAGAGGTTTGGCCGTGTGGAGCTAATAGTTTTGTCACGGTGTCACGCACATGAAAAAACCGTCCGTGACATGTCATTCTATAGATAAGTCACGCTTGTCACTTATGTCACGCGGTAAAAAAGACAGGATTATTAACATTGAAATTTCGGGGGTATGAAACATGAGTTTACTTCATTTTGCTCAAGAGTTAGGAATTTCTCCAAAACGGATAGCATCTACTTGCGGCGGAGAATATCACTCTCCTTGTCCAAAATGTGGGGGAAAGGATCGATTCATCATTTGGAAAGAAACTGGAAGATATTGGTGTCGACAATGCGATCTCAAAGGGGACTCGATTCAATTCTGTCGTGATTTTTTTGGCTGTGTCCAATCGGAATGTTGTTTTAAATAATTTATTATTAGCTATTTACAAAAAAAAATGATATTATTAATTTAATAAATAAAGTTTATATATTAATAAAACATATTTTTTGATACCATTTAAATATTAAAACAGCAAGGATGGTTATATTATGTCGATAGATAATAATTTAAAAAAATTAATAGCACCCATTTGTGAGACGTTTGGTTTTTTAACCTATGAAACTCTAACTACTTATGCAACAAAAGTTTGGAACAAAAACCCTGAAATCAAACATGAAGAAGTTTTAAAAGACAAGTTCATTCAACATGTTATTAAAAAAGAAATAATAAATATTGCAGATGAAGAACGTTTTAAACGAATCTCAAAAATAGCAAACTCCGACTGGTCAACTGCGCTTATCTATTTAAAGCACTTTAAATCTCAAAACAATGATCATTGCTTCCAGCTCGCTTTGGCTCTTACAGAAAGAGATCCTCTTGAGTTACTCAATAGCTTATACAGGTTTGAAATGCTCAATTCTGAGCAATATTTTCAGATCCTCACTATCCTAGTAGAAAAAGTCCCTGAAGCAGCAATCAAAAAATCTTACGAATTTATCAGAAAGCTTGATCCAATACAAGTCCTTCAGATCTGGAAAAGCCTTGCAGAACAAGTTCCTAAAGCGACGGTTGAAGGATCTTATAAATTTGAAGGCCTTGATCCAGATCACAGGTTTCAGATCTGGGAAATCCTTGCGGAAAAAGTCCCTGAAGTAACCATCAAAAATTATTACTTGTTTATTAAAAAGCTTGATGTAACTCACAGCTTTCAGATTTGGCAAATCCTATCGGAAAAAGTTCCTGAAAAAGTAATCGAAAAATCTTACGAATTTAAAAATCTTGATCCAATTCACAGTTTTCAACTTTGGCAAATCCTAGCAGAAAAAGCCCCTGAAAAAGTAATCAAAAAAGCCGATGCATTAAAAAAACTTGATCCAGATCACAAGTTTCAAATCTGGAAAATCCTAGCAGAAAAAGCTCCTAAAAAAGTAATCAAAAAAGCCGATGCATTAAAAAAACTTGATCCAAATCACAGCTTTCAAATCTTGAAAATCCTGGCAGAAAAAGCCCCTGAAGATCTTATTAAAAATTTCTCAATATTGTTCTCTATGCGCAAGTCTGAACAACTCAGCATTGAGCAGATTTTTGAAGTCTCAGAGATGTTACCATTAGAGAGCTTTGCAGAAACAAAACCTGAACTAATAGTTCCTCACTTTGATCTATTTAATTTAAGTCCAGTTGGGATTGACAATTCAGAGCGCTGCTCTCAACTTGTCAAAATTCTTGCAAAAAATGCCTCTTTACTCGTTATTACCAACTTTCATCAATTTCGAGATCTCAATTCAGAGCAACATGCTCTCATGTTAAATATCCTGAATTTGGAGCTCATCGCAGAAAAACATCCGGTTGAATTAGTTAGAAATTTTGAAATCATTAAAATAGCCAATAAGACAGAGGCGCTCAAGATTATTGATATCATTGTCCACAAGCTTTATGGAAATTTTCCTTTTGGACTAAGTTCCCATTGTTTTTTAGACATTTGCGGCGATCTAATTCCTGAATTAAAACCTGTCTTTGAAGATCTTCGAAAAATCGGCGTCTCCAGCGCAGGATCTGCAATAATATACATGGGGCTTATATCAGAACATCCAGAAATTCAACCACGGCTAACCCGTCTCATCCGCGCATTTTCAAAAAACAAGATTCTAGCAGAAGAACAATTCTTTGTTGTACGTAGATCTCTGTCTGAGCACATCCTATCTAACCAATGGGAAACATGGAAAAATAATCCCTTACCTCCGAAACTAGACCTTGCTTTCTTTTTAGGGGACTTAACTCTCTCCAAATTGCAAAATACCTCACGCAATGAATGGAGTAAAAGTCTAAAATCTGCTAGCCATCTTTTTAACGATAGAACTCATAAAACACAGCTGATGTCATTTTTACTAAGTCTTCAACGGAACGAAAAATTCTTACGTGAAAACAAAGAAACACTTCTACAACAAATTTTCTTCAATCCAATAAAAAAACAAAGAACTGAACCAGGCTCAAAAAAGATTGCTTCTAAAAAGAAAGAAGAAAAACAAAAATTCGCAATAGCTAAAAAAAATAACGACGATGAGTATATTAATAGGCTTGTTTTATCAACTGCTTTGATAGATCTAGGAAAAGCCTCTGAGCTTGCTATTCATAACTCTCCCATCTCTTTAGACCCTTTGAAAGCTTTATTTAAAAGCGTACCTAAAGATTTTTTTGGGTCTGATTATACAGAACATGTTGAAGAAAGTTTTTTTAAAATTACCGATAGCTTAAGAGCAGGAAATGCAATTTTCACCTATTTAGGAGTCTTAAATCAATTAAATTTCGAGCGCTTCTTAAGTGGATTCGAATATAACAAATCAGCTGCTCTTGAAACTTTTAAACAGTGCTGTTTAGCCCTCATTGAAAATAGATTTTCAGAGTGGAGAAACGACACAGAACATCTTAACAAAATACGCGATAATGGATTTGATGATCTCGTTAACAACTACTTATGCGACAAAAACGAACCTTTGATGCTTGATTCACAAAAACATGAAGGATGGACGCTTAGTTGTACCGGTGACTTTTCCGATCTAATGCTTCTTGGAAAAGAAACGGGAGGATGTCTGCGCATCAATGGAGGTGAAAATAGGACTCACATTTTAGGTTATATTTCAGATGGAAAAATTCGTGCCCTTGCAATAAAAAATGAGAAGGGAGAACAAATCGCACGCTTTCTCATACGCCTTCTTTGGGATGAAGCAAATAAAAGACCTCTCCTTTTATTAGATAAGTTTTACTCTCTACATGGTGATCCTCTTCCCCTAAAAAAAGCCCTTCTCAAATTCGCAAAAAACAAAGCAAAAGAACTTAATCTCTACCTCGTTTCAAACAAAAAATATATTCAAAGTAAAAACCTTTACAAAGGGTCTTTAGAATCATTTTCCACAAAAGGCCCTTTTGAATATGTAGACACCCTCGATAATGCTGGACACGGAGTTTATTCAATCCCCGAAAACACGTGCGCCATCTTATACGACCCTACTCAAGAGCTACCTGTTGAAAATGAATCAGTTGATCTGGAGTCAAGCGCGCAGCACATCCTTGAAAATCATCCTTAAGCCATTGATTATAAACATATGATTGTTGATTTACGATATGTATAATATGGTTATTGCAGTAATTTGTCTTGAATGATTGGGACATAGTCAACTGGCATTGCAATACCAATGGAATTTTTCATTATGAGAGATTGCAATGCAGATAAGAGAAAAATCCATAGAAACAAAGTTTTTCGAACAATCATGAATTTGCAGAACTTCGGTTGTCAGATACAATTAAAGATTCTAGAGTAGTGACGCCCGGAATAACATGACCGAGCTCAAACAGCTGCTTGATCATTTCTTTGTCTACAATTTCTTCGTGTTTAGTGGCTTTCAGTATGCGTGCTTCTTCGAGTGATGTTTTAATCAACAATCTTTTCCATCGACTTACGCGAAAATCAGCGATATAAAAAGTCTTAACGTCTTGGGCGAGCATATTCATGATTTCGCTATTGAGAGCTTTTTTCTGATCTTCTAGTTCTTTGATCTGTTTGGCTAGCATGCGGTAGGCGATGACTTTATCTTCAAGAGATTGTGACATGTTTTCCTTAAATTAAAAATTTTCCGTTACTCTAGCGCACGGTCAAATACCTGTCAAGGAATGAACGTCTAAACGTTAATTTTGTGATAGATTTTTTGATTAAGATTTTGCTAACTTAAGAGGCAATAAAGAACATGAACTGAGGTTAGATGTGTTAAAAATAATCTTAAATCTGCTTGTGATAGTGATCATTGCGTTTCATGGGGAATGTTTGGCATCAAATCGGCCTCAGGAACCTTCTTTTCCTTATCCATACAAGGCAGAGGACGTCATCTTTCACAATATGAATGACAATGTACAATTGGCAGGTACGTTAACATTGCCTCAGGGAGATGGTCCATTTCCAGCTGTTATACTTCTTCATGGCTCAGCGCCATTAGATCGTGATGCGGCAACGTTTGGGCATAGACTCTTTCTTGTTTGGGCAGACCATTTGACCAAACAGGGCATTGCGGTGCTGCGATTTGACAAACGAAGTGCTGGAAAATCAACGGGAGATTATAACATATCAACTTTAGAGGACTTTGCAGATGATGCCTTAGCTGGTCTAGATTATTTAAAAGCACGAAAAGAGATTAATACTAAGAGCATAGGTTTGGTGGGTCATAGCGAAGGAGGAATGACTGCGTTATTAGCAGCTACAAAATCAAATGATGTATCTTTTGTTGTTTTAATGGCATCTCCCTGTGTTAATTGGGAACAACTGATCCTTGCGCAAGAACCCGCTCTTCAGCGTATTGACGGTGTATCTGAAGAGATGATTCTTAACAATCAAAGCTTAAGACAGGAAGTGTTTAACTTATTAAAAAAAGAGAAAAATCGCGAAATTGCTGAGGTTCAACTGCGCGCATGTTTGACACAACATTTTAATCAATTAAGTCCATCTGAAAGACAGATAGCAGAAGCTTATTATGGTCCACTAGAGGTTCAAGTACAATCTTTTAATTCAGCGTGGTTTCGTTATAATTTTATACATGAGCCAGCTGTAACATTAAAGAAGCTTCAAATTCCTATACTTGCTTTAAATGGAGAACTCGATTTTGCTGTATCTACAAAGCAAAACCTTGTTCAAATTGAGCAAGTACTCAAAGAAACAGGGCACAAAGACTACATGGTAAGAGAACTGCCACGTCTGAACCATGCTTTTCAAACCTGTCAGACAGGATCCTTCACAGAATGCGCACATATTGAGGAAACAACTTCACCTGTAGTTTTAAACATGATGTCGGAATGGATTTTAGAAAAAACTGACAAAGCAAAAAACTAGAGCGTGTCGTTTAAGAGACTTGCAGGAGCTATCATGAAGCTATTGATCAGATTATTTTGCTTAATTAACTTTTGTGTAGGATATGCAGAAATTCGAACGGCATCTTTCTTAGAACCTATTCAACAGGAGATTGCAAACAGTCCAAGAGAGACTCTTGTTCTTTTGGATGTTGGTGGAACCCTATTAGCCTATCCTGATGCCATTCTCCATCCCTCTCATGAGGCATGGAAATATGAGTGGTTTCAAACGCACTGTCCCAACATTTCAAGAGAAGAAAAAATTGCCTTTGACAGGATTATTCTAGGCACTTTAGGTAAATGGGAGCTGCTCGATGCACGGTGGCCTGAAGTTGTTGTACAAGCGCAAGATCTTGGGATAAAGGTGGTAGCTTTTACGAAAGTAGCCATGGATCCGTCTATAAGGGGCTCAAGAGCTCAAATATTACGAGTTCTTGGAATACCTTTTAAAAATGATCTGCCGGAGCTCTCTCAAGGAGCACTTTATGAATATGCCGGGGGAGTTATCGAGACAGAATGTCAATCAAAAGGACCGGTTCTAAAGGAGGTTCTTTCAGGCCTTACTACGCCCCTCAAGAAGATTATTTTTGTTGATGATCGGACGAAGCAAATTCAAAGCGTGGATGATACTTGCTGTGAGCTTGAAATCCCATGTACAGCTTTTCACTACGTGCCTATGGCAAGCGCTCCGGAGCTTAATGAAAAAATAGCTGATTATCAACTGTCCATTCTTGTTCACGAACACCGCTGGGTTTCCGACAGTGAAGCGCGTTTGGAACTTGAACAGCGTGAAATTTCCCGCGTGACACCTGAAAGTTAAGCTTTACTTTTCAAAAAATCTACGATAGCCTGTATTCTTCACCAAAATTCAGAGGAGAATATGTGGTTTTGGGCAGTTGTTGTTTATCTATGTACTGCGTCCTTTTCGTTATGCGGAAAGGAGAAAGTTGTAAATAAGGAGGATGAAGAAAGTATGAGTTTTACTGCATATATTGCCAGAGCATTTTGTCATGGTTCTCTTGGGGGAAATCCCGCTGGCGTTGTCATTGTGGATCAAGAACACCCGTTTACTCCAGCTCAAATGCAATCTATTGCAAAAGAACTTAATTTTTCCGAAACAGTTTTTATTTCATTTGCAGGGAGTCATCCATATAAAGCTCTTTATTTTACACCAACTTCTCCTATTGATTTTTGCGGTCATGCGACATTGGCGGCATTTGGAGTACTAAGGCAGCTTGGATTAGCAGATGATAAAGTTTATCCACTGGATACCAAGGCAGGAAAATGTGAGGTAACTCTAAAAGATCGTTTGATCTTTTTGAGCCAACCTTTACCCGCTTTTGGAGAGGAAATCGGGGGGATTGAGATCACTTCTATTCTCGGAGATTTTGTTAGTACCGGTGGGCTTCACCCACGGATTGTCTCAACAGGTCTTCGTGATATTTTTGTTCAGGTGCAGGATGAGAAGTGTCTTCAATCGTTAAAACCCAACCTTAAACTCATGTCAGAGCTTAATAAAAGAACAGACTCGATTGGCATGCACGTTTTTTCCTTAGATCCTCCAGGGAGTGCGGCTATTGCTCATTGCCGCAATTTTGCTCCGCTGCATGGTATTGATGAAGAATCTGCAACAGGCTCCTCTAATGGCTCTCTTGCATGTTATTTATTTGAAAAAGGAATGCTTCCATCCGGCTTAGAACATAGGTTGCTTTTCAGGCAGGGCGACAGTTTAAATGCTTCCTCTGATATTTATGTTCATCTGAGGGTGTGCGAAGGGAAAATTGAAAAAGTAGAGTGTGGAGGCGAGGTTGTTGTTGACAAAAAAATAGAATTGAAAGTGCCTTCAGAAAAAATAAATTAATTCAAATTAAATTAAATGAAAGTAGCATTTAAAAATGCTTGTGATTGATTTGACTAACATGCGTGCTTGATGCATTTTCTCTAAAATTATAGACCGTATCCCATTCGTGGGCGGCTTTCCATGCATATTTGGCTGTTAATAATTGACGAGCTTCATAAACGCTCATGCGTGTGTATTGAGGTTGTGCTGTTAGTGAATTTTTTTTAGGTTTAGGGGGACTTTGGAAAACAGATTGTAGCCGTGGAATAGATTGGTGCATGTGTATTCCTGTCAGGAATGTTCGAGAAATTCCTTCTAAATATTCCCCTTTTTTAAAGTGATTAACGAGTTGGTAAAAATCAAGAGCGATTTGGAAAAGCATGCACGTTACTGTAAGTGCAGGCGAGCCATGACAAAGTGCGATAATAAATAGTAAGTCTAGAGTCATGAAAGCTAAAGCTCTAGCAGCCCCGAGATAATCTTCAGTCTGAATGCATTCGATACATGTGCGATAATTGATCATCAAATCACTTACAGAAGAAAATAAAAAACAAAAAACAGGGTTGAAAAAGAAAATTCCGACAGCAGTTACTGCAAGTGCTGCGTGAACTAAGTGAAAAACCCCTTCTTTGTAGTTGCCTTCTCTAATATTTTTGATCATTTGATGTGTGCAGGTCACAGCGCGGACAGTAGACATTCCCACTGAAATAGGCCCGTAAAAAGGTCGATAAGCACTTAATATCGGTAAAGCTGCAAGGGTTGCTCTTCGAGTGATAGATAAACTTTTTTTTAACATTTCTTGGTTGGGAATAAGATTTGTTAAAAAATCATTATTTGGCAAATCATTCGAAAAATTTCTTGTATATATTATTGGATAACTAGACATAATTATATATAGTTTATATGTTTGTTGTGTTTTTAATTAATATGCAATTATAAACGTTCTGTTGTTATAATTGCAATGGTTAAAAAATAACGCGCACAAAATAATACTTGCCTTGTTTATAAAAAATTTACTACACTCCTTTGTCCTGAGATTTGTTTTTTAGATCTTAGGAGTTGATGTCTTAAATTTTTAACGAGGTTTGATATGATTTCATCCATACGAATCGCAGCATTGGCTTTATCTGGCTTAGGTGTTTTGCAGGCAGCGACCCCTGATATTAGCAATTTGAAGAATTGTATTTCTGAGGTGCGTTATGCAGCCACTCATGCACCTGGTATTGATACATTTGATCCTTATGTAACAGACTATCAGCAACTCCTTGCTGATCTACATAAAGCTGCAGCTCACTTGCCTTACGTTTATCAACAAGTTGCATCAGGACCGCTCATTCAATTTTTACAAAAATTAGGGGAAGATCAGTTTCTTGAAATATTTGCTTCAGATCCAACGGATGAAGAGACTGCAGTTTATCAACAGATCATTCCTGATGCAGCGCTCGCTATTTTATCGTATGAAGGGATGACTGTTTTGGGAATCAACGCTTTCCAAGAAGTGGTCAGTGATATCTACGATGGGTTTTTAAGTAATGAGGCTCGTGTGGGCAAGCAAATGGGCAAGTCCATTGATCCTCCAACCTATGGGACGATTCCCCCTCTTGTGAAATTTGGCGATCCGGATGCAGGTCCTTATACGTGGCCAGGAGATGCGACAAAACAGGTTCTTGGCATGGGATGCGGCATTGTTAGTTTGCCCCCGGCGCAGATAAAGGGTGGGCTCATTGCATGGTCCACTTTAGGGCATGAGACAGGAGGGCATGATGTGACGCATGCAGATAAAGGTCTTCTAGATGAGCTTGCACAGAAAGTATATGCGGCGGTGCTGCGACGATTTAATTCCACAAGTCTTGCTAACTACTGGGCTAACTGCATTGATGAAAGCACTGCTGATGTTTGCGGGTATCTCCACATGGGGCCAAGCCTTGGGATCGGCTTAATTGGATATTTTAGAGCTTTGGGAAATGGTAAATTAAGAAGTATTGGATCGACAGATGATCCTCATCCTATCGATTTGTTAAGAGGATACTTGGCTGCAGCGGCTGTTAAACGTTTACATTTTAAGGATGCTGCGACATGGAGTCAGACAATTACTAAAGAAACGCAAAAAGATAATGCCGCACTGCGTTTAGCGGATCAAAACGGAAGGCTATTTTCATTTCCCGTCTCTTTTGTTTCAGCGGTAGCGTCAGCAGATGTTGTTGCAGAGGTGATTATGCAATCAAAACTTAGCAGTTTACAAGGACATTCTTTACAGGAGCTGCAAGATTGGAAAGATCAAGATCAAACAGCTGTAGATAATCTTGTTTCTATTTTAAAAATTAATGGTCATTTGCCGGCAAACTTGCAAGGCCCTGGTTTTTATGCAGCGTATGTTGTCGCAGCGGCAACGCAGGCGGCACTGCAAAAAGGGGCAAACATTTCTATGATTTTTAACGAAATGCAAAATTTTCTCGCAGAGATGCATCTCCAAAACCCAACATGGTCAAAGATGCCAACCGCTAAGTCCATGGCCCTTTTGGAGCAAGGATTAAAAGGAATGCAAGAAGAAAGAGCCTCTCACGCTTTAATTCCAAGATTAGTGCAACCTGCAATGCGTTAATTGAATATTTTTAAGTCAAAGAGGAAGATCATCTATAAAATGGTGCTCTTCCTTTTTTTTTGGCTTAAAAGACGTTGTTGAAAATTTTGCTTACGGCGTGTACACTGCTCAAATAAATAGGATTTTTATGGCTTCATATAAAAAATATGTGTTGGTGGGTGTTGCTGCAGTCGTGGGATTGAGTTCTGTTACGGCGCATTTTGTTCATAAACGTTCTTCTGACAGAAGGAAATCTGCAAAAATTCGCCGTGCATTTACCAATATTTACAAAACAGAATATTGGAAGCATGGAAAAGATGTTGGAGGCGCAGGAACAGGCTCAACTGCAGATGTTACCGAGGTTTATAGAAACTTTCTTGAGAAATTTATGAAAGAAAACAAGATATCGAGCGTTGTGGATTTTGGATGTGGGGATTGGGAGTTTTCTAGACTCATTGACTGGAAGGGAATTGATTATACAGGAATTGATGTCGTAGAACATGTGATTGAGAAAAATAGTCAAGAGTATCAAACGGATCATATTCACTTTATGACAGTTGAGGGGATCCACGAGGAATTACCTAAAGCAGACTTAATTGTCTGCAAAGATGTGCTTCAGCATTTAACGAATGAGGATATTTTTTTGTTTTTGAAAAAAGCTTCTAAGTTTAAACATTGTCTGATTACCAATGATTTTTATAGCCCTTTCACAATTGTGCCGATCAATGCAGATTTAGAAAAAAGGGGATATTGCAAAGAATTAGACCTCACGCAACCTCCTTTCAATTGCTCTGGGGAAAAGATTTTAACTTATGAAGCGGAAGATGGCATCATTAAGCAAGTCTTTTACCTTCATCATTAGACTTGGCTGAAATGAAAATAAATAAACTTAAATTTAAGCCGTTGCTAGGATTGAGTTCTTGTCATCTTCAGATGATTGTTTCCTCATATCTTCCTAAAGGATTGCCTGCACCTTCAGAGCGCTGTTTGGTAGAGCTCGAAGACAGCAATTACTTGTCTTGTGAGATTTCTACACCGCCTTGTTGGCAACAGACAGGTTTGACTGTGATTTTGGTGCATGGCATGGGAGGCTCTCATGCTTCTAACTATATGATCCGGTTGTCGCGAAAATTATATGCTAAGGGAATCAAGGTTGTTAGGGTCAATCTTAGAGGATGTGGATCTGGCAAAGGACTTTCAAAATTGCCTTATCATGCAGGTACAAGCTTTGATGTATTAAAGGTATTGCAGTTTTTAAAGGAAAGATCTCCTTTTTCAGAAATCATATTAGTCGGTTTTTCTCTTGGGGGAAATATTGCGTTGAAGCTAGCAGGAGAATTGGGCGCTCTAGCAAAAGGTTTAGTGAACACCTTTATCGCTGTCTGCGCTCCGCTCGATTTGGCTCATACAGTGGACCGTATTCAAGAGAAGCGCAATCAGTTGTACCACTCTTATTATCTCAAACACATTTCCAGGCAAGTTAGAGCTTTCTCTTCTCAAAGAGTGCAGACGTTATATGAATTCGACGATGTGATTACAGCGCCCCTCTGGGGATATGAAGGAGCTAATGCTTATTATCAGGATTGCAGCAGCATGCGCTTTTTACCGAACATTGAGCAAACGACACATCTTCTGTTTGCAGAAGATGATCCCTTTATTTCTTTTGATGAATTGAAAGGCTTGTCTTTAGCAGACTCCGTGCACTTGTGGACGACAGAGCATGGCGGACATATGGGCTTTCTAGGGAGGACTCCAAACTCTTATAGCCCTTATTGGATGGATCACGTGCTTCTTCATTGGATTGATGAGCCTACTTCTTGAGCATACTCTGCTTGATTTTTAGATTCCGACATGTATGTTTTTAGCGAACCGGTATTCCCATTAGTCTTGTGATATAGTCTTCGTAAACGAGCATTACATGTTTAGGACTACCGTTTTTCTTGAATCTATTTTAATGGAGTTGATAAAGGTGGAGTATGAATCTTACTAAATATAAAGCCAAAAGGGATCTAAAGTCTTTTTCAGAGCCCGCTGCAAAAATGCATAAGAGAAAAAGCTTGCAACTTCAGTTTGTGATTCAAGAGCATCATGCGAAGCATCTTCATTACGATTTGCGGTTAGAAGTTGGGGGCGTATTAAAGAGCTGGGCAATTCCGAAAGAGCCGTCTTCAGATCCAACAGTTAAACGTTTGGCAATTATGGTTGAAGATCATCCTTATAGTTACAAAGATTTTGAAGGCATCATTGCTTCTGGTTATGGGGCTGGAACGGTACGCATTTGGGACAAGGGCACATATTCGGTGAATGATACAAGTGCAAAGGACTCGGAAAAAGCGATTAAACAAGGACTAAAAAAAGGGGTTATTCATTTCTCTCTTGAAGGTAAAAAATTGCAGGGAACGTTTCATCTTATTCGATTAAAGACCTCCGATAAAAATGAGTGGCTTTTAATAAAAAAGAAAGAGAGTGCATCTCTTCAAAAATCGCCGGCAAATGCACAACTGTCCAATTTAGAAAAAATGTTCTGGCCAAAAGAAAAGTACACGAAAGAAGATCTTCTTAACTATTATGCAGAAGTGGCTGATTGGCTTCTTCCTCACCTTAAAGACCGGCCTGAATCGTTAAGACGTTTTCCTGATGGCATTAAAGGGGAATCTTTTTTTCAAAAAAATTTAAAAGAGCATCCTAGCTTTATTAAAACGGCAAGCATTAAACATGGACAGAAAAACGTTAACTACCTGCTCATCCAAGATAAAGACAGTCTTCTTTTTGCAGCGAATTTAGGCTGCATTGAAATTCATCCCTTTTTTTCCAGAGTAAAAAAGTTGCAGAATCCAGATTTTGTTGTTTTTGACCTAGATCCCAAGAGTGCGTCGTTTTCTAAAGTCATCAAAGTTGCGCAAGTGCTTCATGAAGTCTTAGATGAGATAAAAGTACCAAGCTATTGCAAAACATCTGGTGCTACTGGGCTACATGTAGCAGTTCCACTTGGCGCTAAATATACATACGCTCAAGCTAAAAAGTTTGCAGAACTTATTGCACGCATTGTCCATGAACGCATTCCACAATCATCGACCTTAGAGCGTTCTCTTTTGAAAAGAAAGGGGAAGGTTTATATCGACTGTAACCAAAACAATTTTGGACAGACGCTTGCAGCTCCCTATAGCGTAAGAGCGCGCCCTGAAGCTCCTGTCTCAACTCCTCTGAAGTGGAGTGAGGTAAAACTAGGGCTTGATCCTCTTAACTATACTATCAAAAATACGCTCAAGCGTCTTAAGAAAATGGGCGATCTCTACGCTCCCGTTTTAAAAAAGGGGATTGATATGGGCCGCGCTATAAACAACCTGGATAAGATTTATAGCCAATGAGGACGTGAAAGGGGAAGTCTTCCTTACATTCTCCAGAAGGGTGATGCCTTAAAAAAATCGATTCTACGTCTTTTTCAAACTTCTCTAATTGTTTGCCAAAGCGTGAGGGATTGCAGAACGCTGTAGAATAAAGATATCCCAAAATGGTTTTTAGCGACCAAAAATGTGGTGTTGTTACAGTGAAGCTTTGGATATTTTCAAAATGCGCTGCATGTAGAAGAGCCGCGTGGGATGAGTTATGGACAAAGGCTGGTGGGTAGTAGGGTTGATTTGTTCCTAGATAATGCTGAATGAGCTTAATGATTTCTTGTTGCCAGGCAATTGTACTGCTCCACCAGCTTTTGGCGCAGAAAATGGCAATGCCGCCACCTTCTTTCAATAATGTGTAGGCATTTTTAAGAACAACCGGCCGATCCATCCAATGAAAGGCTGTTGCAATAGTGATCAAATCAAATTTTTCCGATTCTAAAGAGGTCTCTTCCGCGCCTTGATGAAGCCAGGCTATATTCGTTACGTTTTTGGTTTTAGCTTGTTCTATAGCTTTTTGAATCATGTGGTCATCGATATCAAGAGCTTCCACTTCCTTGTAAAAAGGCGCTAGTAAGAACGTGATCTGTCCTGATCCACATCCTAAATCAAGCAACCGTCCTGAACCATCTGGAGTGAATTTTATTCTGAACAGCTCAAGAAGTTCTTCGGGATATTTTGGACGAAAGGTTGTGTATAGTGCGACATCGCGTGTAGATTCTACCTCGGCATAGAGAGCCAATGCACACAAGAGAAAAAATCTAGTAACCCATTTCCAAAGAAACATATTAATCTTGGGGTTGAGGAATGTTGTAGATTGTGCCAAATTACGAAAAAAATTAAAATATCCATCTACAAACCATATCAGAGGAATTTTTTATGTCAGCTGCTAATTTTCCTTCAATTGAATTTCCTTTTTCAGGCGTTCCAAATCCGTCTCAGATAATTCCCATGTCTCCAGAAGAAGTGCAGGAAGAAATCAGAAGTATCACTGCAGAGGAAATTGAATTTATAGGAGTAGAAATTTCACAGAGCATTCTGAATAAATTGGGGCCTGCTGCAGAAAATAAATCATTGTTTTCAGAGCAAGAAGTAGCGTCTTTATCACTCCACACATTAAATGCAATCACAGATGATCTAGAAGAAGCTTTTGCTATACCGCTTAACTTTTTTGAGCAAGGGATACGCTTTGCAATTTTTATAGAAGGTAAACCTCAAGGTTTTTTTGACGAGTCTTTAAAAAAATGCGGAATTAATCTAGAAGGACGTGCTGTTCCACAACAGTATTTTGCTGATTTAAGCTGGCATCAAGGGTTAACACACGAGTCTAGAAGCATAGTATTGAATCTTACCGAGCAAATCGATGGTAGTGATTTTCCTGAAACAATTATTGCTGTAGAGAATCTACAAGAGAATTTTCAGCAAGAATTGGAAAAGTTTCTTAAAAACATGTGAGAGAAGTTAAGCGGATGGTTGGATGAATTTTCATATGCAGTGATAGCATTTAAGTGTTTTATTTAAAGTTATTTAGATAAATACAGTTTGTTGGATTTGTAATTAATTTGTAATAAAAAATTAAATTATATTGTTTACATAGTTTGTGTTGTTTGTTACTATACAGTTATAGGGTGAATAAATTTAGGGGTATTATGAGAAATCTATTATTAATTCCTGTGTTCTGTGCATTATGTTTTGCATGCAATGCTGATAGTCAAACCAACAATACAACAGTTATTGTGCAGGACCAAGAAGCTCCTGCGGATTGGTCGATTACAACAAAAGTAAAAGCTAAGATCATTGCTGATACAGAGCTTTCTGCTTCAGCTCGATTGGTATCTGTAACGACAACAAATGGTATTGTAACTCTAGAGGGGACAGTTCCAACTGCTGCAGATAGAGATCGTATTGTTGCGATCGCTAAAAGCGTTGATGGAGTTGTAGGCGTTAACATGAAAATGACTGTTTCGGATAACAGTAACGGTAATTAGTTTCATAGCTTGAAGGGAAATGATCAGGTTTAGTATACCTCACTTGTATACCGAAATGAATGGGTATAAAGGTGGGGTATATGAAATTGGTTTTTCTTTTTTTCTTGTGTGCCATGGGTGGTTTTGTATTTGCTAATACAGAAGAACCTAGGCCATCGGACGCAAAGGCTCTTGGTAAAGAGCTGATGAATAATTTGCCTGGAATATTTTCGCTTGATCATGAAAATCAAGAGAAAATCGATGGGCGTCATGTACCGAGTATCCGAAATGGTAACTGGGTTCTTACAACACAGCCCATTTCTCTTATAGACAGCTTTGCTGCACAGACGCACTCGGTCGCTACGCTTTTTGTTAAATCAGAAAATGAGTTCATTAGGCTGATGACAACAGAGGTTGGTGAAGAGGCCGGGACGATTCTAGATCACGCGCATCCAGCTTATAAACGACTTATAGGCGAGCTGCGCTATACGGACAAAATCACTTTAGGCGGAAAGGAATACATGGCCGATTATGATGTATTTCGAGATAGACAAGGTAGAGTCATTGGCGCTTATCTTGTTGCGATCCCATTTTTGTAGAAAATGATTTTCCAGATTGCAGCAAGACCGATTGCAATATAGATAATATGCTGAACTAACGGCATGGCAATAAAGACCCACATGATGACGTTAAAGTCAGCCACCCCTACAAGTCCCCAATTTAAACCTCCAAAGAGAAGTAGAATTGTTGCAATAGCATTTGTAATTTTCATAGACTCTCCTTTACTTATATATAACGACTTCGGTACTTCATGAAAAGAATGAAACTTGCGAGCAGCATTGTGATGCTTCCTATGATTAGGGGCATGTGATAAGTAAAATCTAATAAAATGCCGCTGATTAATGGTGTGATGGCAAAGGCAAAAGATTGTAGGGATTGGAAAGTGCCTAAAACCTCTCCTTGGTGTTTTTCTGTTGCTGCATTAGATACGATGGCTATTCCGACAGGAAAGATGAGCGCAACAAAGAATTGTTGAATGGGGATATAGACCCAATAGGCATCAATTTTTGCATGAAAAAGAAGAATAAAGCAGATTCCAAGAGCCAACCATGCGCAAGCAAGGATTGCTCTGGGATTGAATCTTTTGATGATTGGCCTGATGAGAAGACCGCTGCTTAATACATAAAAAGCGGATCCATAAGCATAGAAATTGCCGATTTGTTCTGCTTCTTGTCCATAAATTTTGATCCACGTTACAGGGATGAATTCCCAATAGAATGACCATCCGAAACAAAAAATAAAAAATGTAGAAAATAGAATGCGAAACTTACTAAAGGAATGCAGGTGCATAAAACGAAATAATTGAGGCATGAAACTACTTGCAGTTTTTTCTTTTTTAGAATGGGTTTCCGCAAATACGAGATTGAAAAAAAGGAATGTTACAAGGGTGAGAATTCCTGATAAAATAAAGGGAGTATCAAAACTCAACATAGATAATTTTCCACCAATATAGGGTCCTGCTGTAAAGCCAAGACCGCTTATCATCGCTAAAAGAGCAAAATTGCTAGCTTTTTTGTCAGGATCGCTTAAGTCGGCAATAGCAGCATTGATGACAGAAATATTGCCAGCTCCAATACCGGTTGTAAGACGACCTAAAATAAGAAAGAGGAAACTATGTTCCCAGATTCCTAAAGCAGAAAGAAGATAGCCGGTAATGATTAGGAGATAGGAGAGTTGTAAAATAGGTCTTCGTCCAAACCGATCAGACAGTATTCCTAAGATAGGCGCAGCAAAAAATTGCCCAAAAGGGCTTGCGGCCATTAAAATTCCAAGCCAGGCGGCTCGTGTAGCATTCGATGCTGCAGCAAGGAAGAGCGGATCGTGGTGAAAGATCATGAGGGAAAAAAGAGGATAGACAAGTCCATAGCTCATCCAATCTAAAAATGCTCCAATATAAAGAACGGTAAATGAAAGATGGGGGCGTTTTTGTCTACTGGTCATAATAGTCCCTATACATTAGACTTTTGGCTATATACAAGTGAAATGATAGGGGAGTGATGATGGTAGAACTTGATATTGAGAGAGGTAAATGCCGGATTGAAGGAAAAGAGTACCCGATGGTAGGGCTTGGAACCTATCGTTTAACTGGCGAAATTTGTGCTAAGGCGTTAATTGAAGCTGCTAATATTGGCTACCGGATCATTGATACGGCTACCTACTATAACAACTTTGAAGGGATGGCCCAGGGTTTAAAGAAATTAGATCGTAGCCAGCTCTATATCATTTCAAAAGTGTGGCATGATATGCAGGCTAAGGAAAATTTACGTAAAGACTTGCAAGAGACGCAGCAGCTGCTGCAAACGGATTACCTTGATGCTTATTTGCTGCATTGGCCCAATAGCCAGATCCCTATCAAAGAAACGCTCACAGCAATGAGGGGACTTGTCCAAGAGAAAAAAGTCCGCCACATTGGTCTAAGCAATGTTACTGTTAATCATTTAAAAAAAGCATTAGAGGTGGGAGTTTCTATCACGTGGATTCAAGTAGAAATGCACCCTTACTTTTATGACAAAGAGCTGCTTGCATTTTGTAAAGAATGCAAGATTGGCATTCAAGCGTGGAGGCCTTTAAATTTAGGCCGTATGAATGAAGATGAAGTTCTGATTGAGATGGGAAAGAAGCACGGAAAGACCGCGTGTCAGATAGCGCTTAGATGGATTGTTCAGCATGGGTGCATCCCTCTTCCAGGGAGCAAAGATGCGCGCCATATGCAAGAAAACCTGAATGTTATGGACTTTGTCCTTTCTACTGAAGAGATGCACACTCTTGATCAAAGAGCAGTAACGGGTTCTCGATATAGACTCGACAAAGCGCGCGTTGGCTTTACCGACGAGTTTGATTTTTCCTATGAAGAGTGCTGGCCTTAAATCATGTTTTGAAGCCAGGTTGTAAGGGATTTCAATTGGGGAAAGGCAGCTTGATATTCTTTGACGAAATTGATGAATGCGATTTTATCCGCGGGATATTCTCTAAGGAGCGTTTCAATCAGTGTTAACTCTTTTTGGTTGAGGAAAGGTAATCCGCGTTGGACTTTGTTTAGGATGGAAATTTTTATAAACGCCGCATCTTTCCTATTTAAAATAGATGACTCAGCGTCAAACGCGATGATTTTGCCCCCTGACATGAGATAAAAGTCATGATAAGGGTCGCTTGGAGCTTTTATAGAGCCTCCCTTATGGAGCATGCTATTATAGATAAGATGTGCATCCTGCGCATCAAGAGGTGCATAGCGCATCTCTTGTGTGACTCGATCTTTCATGATCAGGCACTGGATTGAAGATTTGCGTACTTGTCTATTTGTTTCTTCATTATCTGATACGAAATGACCATTAGGAAAATGGAATATTTTAATGCCAAGCTGGCTTTCTGCTTGTTTGTAATTGTTTTTATCTGCGTAATCTTCATTCCACTCAACGGGTTGTGCAGGTATAAAGGTGGTGATTGTAGAGGCTTCGGAATCTGCTTGTGACTCCATTTCTTGATCAGCGGCGATATCTGTGTCTGCATCGATATCTACGCTACATTCTTCTCCCATCGCGCTTTTCATCATGATTTTAGAAGGTAATTTGTCGTAGTCGAGGAAACGATTAAATTCCTCAAAGATTTGATCGATAGGGAATGTGACAAAAGAAACATTTTTTTGAACAGTCATTAATTTTTTACGATAACTATTTTGCAAGTGTTCAACAGCTAACGAGATATCGATTTCAGAGTTGCTGATAGCATCGTCATCATCATCTTCTTCGCTTGTGGAACTTACGAGGAGACTATCCATTCTTAGGGAGAGCCTGCGCGCTTGTGCAGGGGTGTTTTTATCAAGAAAGTTCCAAAAAATTTGCTCAGAGGCGTTTGCTAAAAAACGGTTTAAGGTAAAGAAGTAATCAAGCCCTTTAATTTCTCCGTAAAGAATTGCAGCGTGTTGGAAAATATGGGTTAGGGTAAGATCTGCCTTTTTTGGTATTTTTAAAAAATCTTTGATGACCTGTGCATCTTCTTCAGTGCAGGTAATGCTGCATGTTTGTCCAAGCTGCAGCCCTCTCATGCGACCAGCTGTTTGGATGAGAAAGTCAAGGGGGGTGTAGCGATTGATGGTGATTGTTGCTCGTGTACACGGAAGCATAGTAAGGTCTGCTCCAAGGCAGTTACTTTGACGAATAAAGATAAAAAGCTCTTTTAAGGGAATATCGCTTCCATCCATTGCGCTCATTCCATTTCGAGATTGGACCCATAATTTTCCTTCGTCATCGAAAAAGGCCACACCGTTTACGGGGGGCTCTGCATTTTTTGTTTTTTCTAAAATAGTCGTTGTAATTTCTTTTTCAGAAAGACCTCGAGTGAGAGTTCCTCCATCAGGAATAACGCGTGCATGTGGATCTAAATCAATAATCTGTTCAAGGATTTCCTTTGGTGTGCTTCCTTTATTGATGTAGATCCGCTCTTGTGAGTGTTGCCATAGAGCGAATAAATTGCCAATGGGCGCTGATTTTTTTTCTATTGTTCGAACAGAGGGGGGAAGTACATCGGGATCAACCGTTCCAGATGCGGAATTGACCTGCTTGATCGCATCGATTAATTGGAAAGAGCCACTTGATGCTTTTTCATTATAGTAAATAATCTGCGGAAGTATGGTTTGTGTGATGAATTGGATTTTGTACTTGATGTTTTTTTTGTCGTTTAAAAATTCTGTGATGGTAGAAATGTGTGCAGCATTGAGATTTTTAGGTTTCGTGGGTAGCTTTAATTGATGGGCAATCAGTTGATAAAAAGCGTTGATACCCGACGGTTCAAGGGTGTTTTCATGATCTATAAGATGTGCTGCAAGCTGAAAGATGAAATTTGCGACTTGAGATTGTTTTAGAGAAACTTTTAAGTTAGCTTGTACAGTGAAATTTTTCAATTCATCAAGTGTAGAGAACTCTGAGTTCTTTTTAATTTTACCATGCCGCATCGGGCGCGCTAGTGGAATGGATGCCTCGGGTATAAGTGCATAATGTTCGCCACAGTTGCGGTTAAGAGTATTCTTAAGATGGAGGTTCAGTTGTTTGTGAAAATGCCTGTACTCTTTTTTAATTAAAGGATGTTGATCTAAAAATGTATTAAGACGTAATCGATCAGCGTCAGTAAGCTTAATTTCTTTAAGGTCTTGTAGAGCGATTTGAGCGATCTCTTCTGGAAGCTGCAGTATGTTAATTGCTTTACTTGCAAGGAGAGGGAGCAGTTTTTTTGTATAGTTTTTTATGGTGATACTTTTTTTCTTAAGATCAAAAAATTCTGGAAGAAACTCAAAATTGAATTGTTCTAGAATTTCTTCTGTGAGGAGCATGTTATAGATCAAGTCTGTTTTTTGACATTCGTTTTGAGAAATTTTGATAGGAGCGCCGATTGCATAATCATAGCGGTGTCTCACATCAAAACACTCTTTGGATTCATCGACAAAGCTTGAAATTTCAAATTTTAGAGTTTTACGCAAAAGGACGAGTTCTCTTAATATACTTAAATCACCATATTCATGTAAATTTTGTTTGAGTTGAAGAGTTGTCAAGCGATGCAGGTGATCGATGGAGATGAGAAGGATTTTATTTTTACGTTGAGCATCATCTAACTGCGTATTCAGCTTTTTTAGGAATGCAAAATTGTTACCCTGGTTTCTTTCAAATTTAATTACGAAAAATGATTTGTCAAAATGAGTGCCAAGAATCGAGTAAAGCTGCGCTAGGACACTTGGCAGTAGTGCAGGAGGTAGCGTCATGAGCGCTGTTTTGTGTACATGGCTTATCTTTAATAACCAAAGAGCAATGACAGTAGAGGATTTTCCAAAACCTGTAGGCGCTTCCAATTGGATATTTTCTAGATGATCTGTTTTAGAAAGTTCTTGATAAGCTGTATACTGCTCTTTGCGCAACCGGATGTTTGAAGCATATTCAAAGAAAAGAGCGTATAAGTCTTCTGTTTTAGTATAAGCTCTTTTGGCAAGAAGAGAGTGAACAAGTTTGTTGTCAGCTGTATTTGTCTTTTCTCCATCGCTCATGGCTTGATTGAGATCTTCCAAGTTTTTGAGAGCGCGTTCATAGTGCTGCTTTTGTGTTGCGGCGAGAAGATAGCGTGTAACCTGTCTTGTAAGTAGGCTAGGTATTTTGGTCGGAAGGGCTTTATGAATCTGCGTAGCATCATCATTAATAACAGCAAGCAGAATCTCGCGGAATTTAAGGCTTGGGAGCAATCCTCCGAGTTGTTCTGCTTTTAAGAGAGGGGAATCTATTTCAAAGGATTCGTAAATCTTTTTTTTGTATAGGATCATTTCTGTTTTTTGGATTTCATGATGAAGTGTGAGCTGCTTAAATAACTCCTTTCTACTTTTTTTATCTAAATTGATATGGTAGGAAATTTGTGCTTTTTCTGAGGACAGGTCTTCTTGCATTTCTTCAATCCCTTCGATGAGTCTATTGCTTGCTCTTTTGACACAGGGACTATCCGTGGGAATAGAGGAGAAGACGACTTTTAAATTTTGAAGATTTTCTATCTTTTGCTTATTTGCTGCATTGTTGTCTTGTTGTAGTAAACACCCTTTGTTGATAAGGATTTTAGGAAGTTTTTCTTTTTCACATATAAGATGAGATCGTTGTGGTATTTTTGATAGGCTGCATGGGAGCGTTGGTTCAAGAGGCTGTTTGATAGTCCACGTGTTATTCCTTGTTCTTGTAAGAAATACTTCAGAAAAACTTGATGCTTTAGAAGCTCCCCCAGGCAAAAGATCTTTTAAAAATTGCGGAAGTTTTTTTATGTCTTTTTCTGCGGTAGCGATGATTTTTTGTAGTTCTGGCATTTTACTAGGATTTTTAATGAGCTCTAAGAGTATTTGTCTGACATCTTGAGATTCTGGATGAGGATCATGAGCGCAGCATTGTAAAATCCTGATGACCTCTTGTTTTTCGTGGGCTTCAGAACCGTATAATAAGTTGTAGTAGTAAAGAAAATTAAGGGTGAAGTTAGGTCCTGGTCTTAAATGAGAGGTAATGGGCAAGGGGTTTAAAAGATGGGTTTTCATTGTTTGAAAGCGCTCGAGGTTAAGCCAAGTAAAGCCATCTGTTTTCTGTGATTTATTTTTAGAGGGAGTGATTTTAGTTTGATGATAAAGAGGTGTTTCTTTGAGCTCTGCATATTTATTTTCGCGTTGAGACAGTTGTAAACATTCGAGCTCGTTTTTAGTGCTGATAAGTCGTAAAAGGATTTTTTCATCCTGTTCAGAAAGTCGGTAGAGCATGGTGTTATTCCACTGATCGATGTAGTTAAGATAATCCTTTTTTAGCCAAAGCAGTTGGTTTTCCGATAGCTTCATTTCATTAACCGAAGCATGTTCTATGATCTTAAGCTGCAAACGAAGCGCTGCTGCTGCCGGATGAAAATCTCGATCTTTTTGTGTGATCTGCTGAGGGTTAAACAAGTTAAAGAGGTTGCATTCCTCCTCACCCCATTCCTTTCCTAATCGTTTTAACTTTAAAATGAGCTCCTGCGCTTCTGTGTAGTCCTTTTTCATAAGCGTAAGATAGATAAGATAAAGACTTTCATAAACCTCTTGAGAAGGTTTAATTTTACCTGTGCTATCTAGTGGATAAATTAAGAGGCGAGGATGTTGTCTTGGGATTGCCTTGGATTTCATTAGGCAAGGATCCTCTGGAGGGATGATGGAGCGTTCGTGGGGAAGCAGATGATCGAATGTTAGAATGATGCCAGATCCTGTTTTACTTTTTAGCCGCAGGTAATGACTATGAGGTTCAAGAGTTGGATGTTGATCATTTTCATCAAGAAAATATCCGGGGAGCTTAGAACAGTACCACTGTTCTGTTCTTAAAAGATCTCTTGTGAAGTGAAGGTCATATTTGGGGATGCTAATTTTTACGATTTCATGATGTTCATTTTTGTAGCAAAGGGTTTCTTTTTGGCCATAAAGAGGAAAAATGCGTGTGCAAATGGGTGGAGGGGCAGATAAATTGGTCATAAGATGTAAAGAGCGATCTGCATTAGCCGGATAAATTTTTGTGCTATCCATGCGCGCCAAAATTTCTTTTCCGCTAAGATCTGTGCATACAGCCTCCATAGAGCCTTTATCATCTATTCTGACAAAGTAACGCGCTTGGCTTGCAAGGCAGCCATCGACACATGGATGATTTTTGTATGAAAAGACAGAGCTTGTGGGCGGTTTATCTGCTAATGTGAAAAGAGCGATGTTACCCTCAAGCGTTGTAAACTTTTGATGAAGATAAAATTCCTTTTTTTCCTCATCAAAAGTGAGATAGATCCTCTCTTGATATTCATTTATGAAGGAGAGTTTATCTTCTGATGTTTTGATGGAAGTGATTGTTCGGTAAGGAAATTTAGAGTCAGAGATGATCCAAGAAGGGATTTTGGCTTTTTGTTGGAGGTCCAAGTGGGAGAGGATGTGTTCTGCATAGCGGTATTCCTGAGAAATCACTTCAGAGTCGGTTGTAATAGGGATTTCTTTGACAAGATTGTAGGCTCGATTACAAAAATCAGTTAATTCGTCACCCCATGCACGCAAGTAGGTAAACAGCGCTGTGAGCTGCCACCCAATGAGCTGTCTTGCCTCTTCTGAATATTTTTTACTCGTTAAAAGTGTCTCAAGGCGGGTTTTTAAAAAAGAGATTTCTGATTCTAGATTAACTCCTGCTTCCTTAGCGAACAAGAGAGAGTGCACATAGACTCTAAGATAAAGAAAATGGATGTCAAGAAATTGCTCCGTAGCGGTTTTTTTGATTCTAGAGCGCAAGAATTCGAAAAGACGCTCCTTGATAAGACTATTGTCTCGCATCACCTTTTCTATGACGAAATCATCCGTTCCTGGGATGCGTGCAAAAATAGCTAACGATAAAAAGGCTTGAAGGGTTGGAGCTTGAAGTGTGTTTGTATGTTGAGAAAGATAATCGATCCATAGGGGAACTGCAAGATCGGGGTAAAGCCTTCCGAGCAGGAGGTCTTTGAAGAGTGGGGGTGCAATTTTTTTTGATTTGGGGGTTAAAGAGAGGAGTTCATTCTGGCTTCGAATGTTAGAGAGGTCAGAGCTAAGAAGTTCATCAAGCACTTTAGGGTCAGCCAAGCGATGATGTGCACTTAAGAAGAGCCCCTCAATCACTTCACGGGTTGTTTGAGCTTCGCTTTTTTCAATACCCCATTCTTTAAACACCGTTAGAACATATCCTGGAATTTTTTTCTTATCAAGAAGTGGTCTACCTTGAGTTAAGCTTGAGTCGGTATCAAAAACTCCACTGCTTAAGTAAAAGAATAAGATAGAGAGCTCATACATATCGATGAGGCTGTAACAACCAATATTATTCAATGCAACTAAGCCCATGTGATGGATTGCTAGGTATTCTCTTGTTGCATGAGGCCTTTTAAATTTTTCGAACTTGGCTTCATTTTTTTCTGTGATAAGTGTATTTAAAAATTTAATGTAAGGGTCATTAAAAACATCGCGAGGCGTTTCAAATTGTTGGGAGCTAACGACGTGGCTATGGTGGATCCCATATTGATCGAGCTGAGGCGTTGTAATTTTAAGAGTAGGAGAATCGAGTTGACTGGCTTCTTTCAAAATCTTTAAAGAAGAACGGTATTCGTTGGCTTGAAAAGGAGTTAAGGGACGGTAATGGTTTTGTGCTTCCTCAATCCGCTTTAATAAAGACCCTGCAAAAAAATGCACGAAATCTTGAGGGAGCCCGAGCATGCTTCCTGATGCAACAGTGATGGCAAATGCTTTGAGCGCAATGATTGCCATTGTTGGAGTGATATAGATGTGCTCTTCTTTTTTAAAAATTTTGTATTCAGTAACGTAATGAAATCTTTGATGGAGCGTTTTGATGCCCTTCATGACCTTAGGTGTCATTTGAGTTTTCCAATAAAGATCAGTAGCTGGAGGTAATTTTTCAAAAGTATCTATAATCAGCCGCATGCACTCATTGTAATCTGATTTTTTCATGGCATCATTGACGCTCTTTGCAGCGTCTTTAACAAGAGTTGCTATCCAATGTGTAGCTACAGGGGCTTCAGCTTTTATTTTTTCTACTGAATTTTCCAAAACAAGAGGTGTTTTTTGCGTGAAAATGAGCTCTCCTTCTTCAGAGAGGTCGCGGACAAGAGAGAAATCTAAAGTGTGCTGTTTAGCAAGTGATAGGGAATCTTGGTGGATCTTTTTAAGCGCAAGTTGGCTCTTTAGCGTAAAGTTAATATACTCTTGAATCTCTTTTTCATTGAGATCTCCCTTTTTCTGTAATTTAAGTGCGCGCCGCATCAGTTTTTGCAGGGTTTCTTCAACAGTTTTATAGAGAGATTGCGTGAGCTCGGGATGCTCTAGTAGCAACTCTATGCTTTTCTTGGTCAAATGCAACTTAATAAAACGAGCAGTTTTTACGCTTATTTTTGTATTGAGTTCTACAAGATAGGGTTTTAGAGAGCAGTCTCCTGTACGTTGTTTCGTTGCAGGCATGGGATGTTCTGTCATAGAAATCATTCCCGGCCATGCGGGAAGGAGTATGTTGTAGAAATCTTCGATACAATAGTAGGTTTTTTCGCCATCAGGATGTGTTAATTGTTGTAATTCTAAAAGTAGATCGAAGAAGGGAGTAGATTCCAGTTTTGCCAAAGGAACTTTATCTAGTTCTAGCCAAGGTTCGTAATAGGTTTTTGTTGCACCGATATAATGTTCAAGATGGTTATTAAGACCTTCTCCTAGATTGGCGATTTTGCCTTTGACATAGGTTTTTCCCCGTTTTTCTTCGAGGGTGAGATAGAGTGTTATGCGGTGCCCTGAGGGCTCTGCAGCGTAACCTGTTGGAATGGAGATCCAGCCATGTTTTTTAAGATAGTCTAGGATCTGTCCGCGTACGGCATCTTTATTCGTTGCTATGTGTTCAAACCATTGGCCTACGGTATAAGAGCAACGATAAGAGATGATTAATTCTTCAAGATTGTGCCGTTCTTCTTTGAGTTTTGGATGGTCTAAAAGTGTTTCAAGTTCTTGGATGAGGAAACTCAAAGGGAGAAAACTTGATGTTGTTTTTGAGTTGGATTGAAAATTTATGTATTGCGCATTGAATAAATGAAAGATGATAGCCGCTGCATCAGAGCTGCTATAACCTTCGAGGATTGGATTTTGCTCTAAAATCTCAGGTGCCTCTATATTAGAGGGTTGTAATTGATTGTTAATTGAATTATTAAAAATAATTATATTATTTATCATAAGTTACATATTAATTAAAGTAGTTTTGTACGATTCTACTAAAAATTGTAATTAATTTATGTATAATATGTGTAAATTATTAGATAATATGAGTTAATTAGTTGTTAATCATCAGCTTAAGAAAAAAAATAATATTTTATTTTTTTAAAGAAGTTTGCGGAGTTCTGCTTGAAATAAGGCAAAGGTTAAAAACGAATCACGCAAGGGGACTTTTTGTTTTTTGCCCTCAATTGAGACTTCTAAGAAACCTTGAATAAGACCTTTTGATAATTCCTCTTTGGTGAAAGAAAGGACATCGGCGATGGCTTCAGAGTAATCTGGATTAGAAGCTTCTTTGCTTGTAATTTTTCCCATGAAGACAGGTATGACGGACGCTAGTACCCCAGTATCTGGTGCCATATCGCCTAAGAAAATTAAAAAAGAGGCTACAAATCCAGTTTCTTCTTTGACTTCGCGTAATGCGGCATTTTCAGTGGTTTCTTGGGGGTCAACTCTTCCTCGTGGAAGCTCGAGTTCCCACGACCTTGTTGCGTGTCTGTAATTAAGATTTAACACGATGTTGCCTGAAGGCAATACGGGCAGGACAGCAACGCCTGGGGATTTAGCGGTTAATTCATTTTTCCAGAGTAGTCTGTCATAAGTTCCTGGAATTTTTTTCGGGAAATAAACAGCATCGCGTAGCCAAACCCAGTAATGATCGTGAGAAATAACGCCGATGCGGGAAAATTCGGTAGCCTCTTTTTTTGAAAAGCCTTTTTTCAGTAGGCGCTCTTGTTGTATTTTTTGAATCTGAGAGATTTCTGCAGGATCAAGAACGATCTCAATCTCTCCGTTTTTGTAATTGCCTTTTGGCTCTGCAAGTTGCTTGATATAGGCGAAATATTCTTCAAGCGGATCGGTTCCGTAGACAGTTTGAAATACAAATGCAAGCAAGGCGAAGATTTTTTTCATTTTTATTGTCCTCACAAGGATTATGTAGCAACAAATCCATAAATTCAATGATTATTTAGACATGACAGGTAGGATGAAGTAATGCTTGAGATGCAACTGCAGTGGATACGTGATCTTCATGAGGTGCTCCGTACGCCTTGGATGGATATTTTTTTCAAAGGTTGGAACTACGTTGATACACTATATTTTGATATCATTGTGATTGCGTTTGTTTGGTACCTTTGGAATAAACGGATTGGAGCTCGTCTTTTGTATGCTTTGATGATGAGTCTTATTTTAAATAAATTATTAAAAGGAGCATTTCATCAGCCGAGACCTTGTCAGGTTGATCCGTCAGTTGGAGTTGTGTGCTGTACTTCTTTTGGTTTCCCAAGTGGAGCTGCCCAAACAGCGGTCATATTAGTCGGTTGTGTATTCATTGAGTGTAAAAGAAGTCTTTATAGGTGGTTCGCTGTTATTTTTGCGGCGTTTCTTTGTTTTTCAAGAGTCTACCTTGGAATGCATTATCCGACAGATATTTTGGGCGGATTGGTTGTTGGGGGAGTTCTCGTTTTAGCGTATAAAAAGCTTTTTCCTCTTGTAGAAAAGATGTGGAGAGTAGCAGCTATTGCTTTTCCTTTTTTTCTTCTTGTTCTTGGGCAATTTTTGCCTGTTAGTCCTACATGGATTTATTACTTGTTCTTTGTAAATCTTGGGGTGGGCGTTGGACTTATTATGGATAAGAAGTCTGAGACGAAGAGTATGCAGCTTCGTATCATGCAGACGCTAAGCGTGATTTTTGGGCTAGGCGTTCTTTTTGCAGCGGGATTTATTTTTCCAGCTTTTCAGTTTCTCTGGGACTTCAGTGAAGGATTGTGGCTTAGTTTTCTTGGCGCTAGACTTATAGTTGATATAAAAAAATTTAAAAATTTTGGTTTTTAAAAACTTCTGTTAAAATGAGATTTTTTGCAGGTATTGTGAAGGGTGGGAGTGGTTTGAATGGGATGAGCTGCCGTCTCCTCTTTTTCTTCCGGTACGATCGCTCATTCAAAAAGTAAGTCTTGAGGTGTTAAAAAATGTATCATCGAATGAAAAATTAGGGGTCATTTAAAGGAGAAATAATTTTGGCAACAAAAGATAGTAATGGGAATGTTCTCAATGAAGGCGACTCTGTGCATGTCATTAAAGATCTAAAAGTCAAAGGGTCGTCGCTTACTCTTAAGAGAGGGAAGGTGTTTAAAAATATCCGCCTCACAGATAACGAAGAAGAGGTAGAGTGTCGTGAAGGCAAATCGACACTTGTTCTTAAAACTTGCTTTCTAAAAAAGATGTAAAGTATGCGTTGGTTTTTTGGTGATTGCTCCCTCGCCTAAAGACGAAGGAGCGGTCACCGGATTTCAAGGAACGCTCATGATGAGTTTGCCTTTAGTTCTTCCTGCTTTAAGAAGAGCATGGGCTTGTTCGACGGTTTCTGTTGCGAGCGTTCCAAGATCGTGCACAGAGGGTGGCTCTATGTCGCCACTTTCGAGCATTTGAGAAATGAGGTGCATATGGTCAGTGTAGATAGTCCATTGGCTGCGGTCTGTTTTTCCAGGTAGAGCGCGTGCAAAGTCTCCAAGTTCTGTTCCTACGAAAACTTGCTTAATTGCGCATTGATCATCAGGATAAGTTTCTCCGTATCCTACAATTGTGACAAAGGTCCCCGTATCTTGTGTGACATGCAAACAGACTTCTTTCATCGAGCCCCCAACAAGATCTACAGAGACATCAAAGCGGTTGCCTCCGTTCATTTCGATGAGCTTTTTTGTAAGTTCTTCTGTAGATAGCCCTTCATAGATGAGGATATTGTCAAGAGGGATATGGGAGTGCTCGTGTAAGTAGTTTTTGCTCTTTTCATTTTTTGCAACTGTCATGATCGATTGCGCTTTTGCAAGCTCTGCAAATTGTGTAGCAAAAGTTCCAACGCCGCCGCCAGCTCCTGGTATAAAGACCGTATCCCCTTTTTTTATGGTGTTCTCTGCAAGCGTCATGCGGTAAGCTGTCATTGCAGTGAGGGGGATTGCTGCTGCTTGTTCAAAAGAGAGAGTAGATGGTTTTTTTGCAAGAAGCTCCTCGGGAATACATGTATATTCAGCGTAGCTTCCATTGGAGCAGCGCGACATTGTCATCGCATACACTTCATCGCCCACTTTAAAGCGGGTAATGCCCTCGCCTATAGCATCGACAACGCCACTTGCATCACTGCCGAGGATATCGCTTGCGGGCGTGCCAAACCATTGATCGCGTATTTTCCAGTCAACGGGATTGAACCCGACAGCTTTAACGCGGATTCTCACTTCGCCTATCTGTGGAAAAGGTTTTTCTTTTTCTTCTAATGAAAGATTAGATCCATTTAAGACAATTGCTTTCATGGCAAGTAACGCTCCTAATAGCATGTTGAAACTCCTATATGTTCGAAGATTTTATATCCAAATTTTGAATTCATTTCGGTATAAATGTTCATTACAGCACCTTCAAGGGGAATTTATCAATTCAAAAACCTGCTGTGGACAAAAAAAAATTAAGCGATTACCTTCGAGTTCATCGCAACCTTTACAGGACAAGCTATTATGAAATTGATTCAAGCAGTAAGCGCTCTTTGTTTGAGCTTTAGTATATCTACAGCTATGTTTGCAGAAAAAATTGAAGTGTTAACACCACCTATTATTAAACCCGCGTCCATCGATGAAAAAATCATGTGCACAAGACCTATGAGAGAGGGGAAATTCAATATTTCGTCTGAAGAGAAAGAAGGGAAATTGCTCGTTCATTGCTATGGTCATGGAGGCTCTGGATGTACGACATCGTTTGGTTCTGTAAAAAAAGCGATTAAGCTTTTTGAAGATCAGTTGGGAGATCTGCCTGCAACACCTATTCGTGTTATTGGTAGTGGTATCATCGGGATGATTGCTGCAATCGAGCTTTCTTTGAAGGGTTATCAAGTAGCTGGGATAACAGCAAAAGAATTTTACGACATTCCTTCATGGAAAAATGCAGGATATTTTGCTTTAGTTTCTGTTCAAACAGATCCAGAAGAGCAGTTAAATTTAAACAAAATCGGCCTAGACACATTTAAAGAGTTTAAAGTGATCCATGAAGGAAAGCATCCGTATATAACATCTGAGTGTGCGCGCTTGCTTCCTGTTTACTGCAGTGTTGAAACAGAAGCTGGAGTAGAAGATTTAGAAAATGAGGGACTGATCCCTGAAAGAGAATACGTCACTCTTGACTTTGGCAATGGGGTTATTCGTCCGAATTTTGTTAAATTTATCACGTATTTTATGGATACAACGCAGATTATGATTCAACTTAGAGAGACCGTCGCTAAATTAGAGATCCCCGTTGAAGAAAAAGAATTTAAAACTTTTAGCGAAGTTACAGAAGAAATTGTGTTTAATTGCTCAGGACTTGGCGCTAAGAGCTTAAATGGAGATGATAAGATGGTTGCTGTACGAGGTCATTTGCTTAATTTGAATGAACAGTCTGGAAGAGAGCATATGAATTATATGATTTATACGAAGGTAAAAGATGCAGATGGAAGCGATGAGTATGTCTATATGTTTCCTAAATGCCTTCAAGTGACATCTGACTGTCCTGACGGAAAAGTTGTCTATGGAACACTTGGCGGAACATTTATTCCTGGCACGGATGTGATGCGCACGCAAGAATTAGAGCAGCTCGACCGCACAGAACTTGATAGGCTTTATAGCAGAAATTTAAACTTTTTCTGGGGCAAAACTTCAGACAACTAAGCGGATACAACTCCACTCCCTCATTTTTAAGAGAGGGAGTAGTCATTAAATAGACCTCTTCTAAAACCCTCGTGAGTTCATAAAATTGAGATTATAGAGCCAACAATAGACATGTCGGGAACAACGACACGAAGTGCTTTGTTCCCGACATGTCTACTTTTGGCTTCACAAATTTTAGCTTCCCAAAATTACCGAGATTTTAGAAGAACTCTAATAGAAGAATTACAGGTTTTTACTATTTAACTTTGAGCTCGATCGTAATTGCTTCGATTGTTTCATTGGATGCATTGATGCCATGATGCCATTCAAGATCGGGTTCTTGAAAGACAGCTTGTCCTGCAGGTAGGAAAATATTGGTTGTGGAGCCGTCTTCAGCGATGCGTGTGATCGTGCCGCCTTGTAGAGCAATCACGACTTGAGGGTTTTCATCGCGGTGCAGTTCAAGGGTTTCTCCAGGCGCCATTTTCCATTTGGAAACGCATATCTGCTCGTTTTCGAAGAGAACTTCTTCATCATCTGCGCATGCTAAAACAGGCAATAAGCAAACAGTCATTAGTAGAAAATGTCTCATGTTATTTTTGATTCTGTTTTAAAGTAGTGGGATTTGGGGAGTTCTACAAAGCGGACGGCTATTTGCATGTTGAGCTCTTGCAATGAACGGGAGAAGTATTTTTTAAGAACTTCTAGGAGTTGATTGGCCATTTCCTGGAGTTTGGGGAGTGGACGTCCTTCGAGAAGAAGGATTTCTAGATAAGCAAAAGCTTCTTGTGATGAACCTTCTCCTATGTAGAAAAGGTCTCGAGAGATGGCTCTACTTTGGCAACGGGATAAATCTGCATTGATCGTATCGACAAGGATACGATGGCAAGAAGGAAAAAGTATTTCAGGATGAAGATCTTCTTTAACGTTTGTTGAATATTCTAGTCTTAAATGAGGCATTGCTTATGACCTTTTTTAGGGGGAGCGCTTTTTAAAAATGCAGTTCAGAACGCTTCTTTGGTATTCTTTTCCATACATAGGGCTTATTGAAGAGGTTTCGCGTGCTTCGATGAGTTCAAAGAGGTCAGAGAACTCTGCAATCAAATCTTCTAGAGAATAGAGGAAGGAGGGGATGTTTGAGTGGGGATCGATGATAAGTTTTTCATCGGGATTTGTGGAGTCATCTAATAAGGGGCCGTAGAATCCATCACGGTCAGAAGCAAGTGAAATGAAGTAGTGTCCATCGGGTTTAAGAGAGTTCCAAAGGGAGTTTCTGTATTTTTTTTGCCCTTCTTTTAGAGTAACATGTTTATAGCAAAAGATATCGATGGCAATGTCAAGTGAGTTTGGTGCAATGGGCCATGTTCCTGCTACAGTTTGTGCATAAGCGCGCACAGGAAGATGGTTTTTCTTTGCTGTATCATTGATGCTATCTGCATTTTCTTGAAGAAGATCGATGGCAGCAACGTGAAATCCTTGACTTACCAAATAAAAGCTATTTCTTCCCTGACCACAGCCGATGTCTGCAGCAAAACCTTCTGTTTTGCCCCTTTCTTTAGCCCAAGCAATGAACTCAACGAGAACTTTAGTGGGATCTTTTCTAAAAGAAGAAGGTATCCCTTTTCTCTGATATTCTTGAGACCAAGCAGTTTCCATTGCATCTTTAAAATTCATCATGTTTTAAGATTAACAGTGTGTAATATTTATAGGCTAGAGGACGTTTTATGGAATCAAAGTTATCTCAAAAAGCATGTGTTCCCTGTAAAAAGGATACTTCCCCTTTAAAAGGTGAAGCATTAGCTTTGTTGTATCGACAACTCGGTGAAGGATGGAAGGTGATTGAAGAGCATCATCTTGAAAAGGAGTATCTTTTTAAAGATTTCAAGCAAGCGCTTGAGTTTACAAACAAGATAGGGGAGCTTGCTGAAAAAGAAGGGCATCATCCAGACATCTATCTTTCTTATGGGAAAGTGAAGATATCGTTATGGACGCATAGAATTAATGGGTTAACAGAAAGCGATTTTATTTTAGCTGCCAAGTGCGGATGAGAAAAGGCAGGTGGCAGCTTGGAATAAATCTTATCGACGGTTTCTGTTAATAAACCCAAGAATGAAGACTCCGGCACCGACAACGATGAGAATAGCTCCGCCAATATGAAGTACGTGGGCAAGTTTTTCGTAAGCGCTAGCTTCCTCTGAGCCCTCATCAAGTTTTTCTTGTGCAGAGTCTGTGGCTGCTTTGCCAAAAGGGTTTTCTGAAAAAAGACCTTTACCTGCATCGACAACAGACTGAGAAGTGGAAATTTTATCTCTTCCTTCGCCCACTTCATTCATGATGTAGACGGAAAACAAATACATAGCAAAACCCACAACTAAAAGCACAACTCCTAAAATTTTTTTTCTGTTCATAGAGACTCCTTTTTTTAGGTTATATATGAAATTAAGATAGCTGGTCAATTAAGTTTTTAAAGACGTTGTTGTGCAATTCTTGGCAAGCAGCATTGCCGCCTTGAAGTTTGTTAGGTTATTTGGATGTATAGCATCCAGCAGGCCATGAGGCCCATGGCGATATCTTCAACAAGCGTCACGGTTGATAAGGGCACATTCAAAAGAGTGCCCATACAGGCGCACCGGACATCCAAATGCTGCATTAAAGCTTTAATCACGCCAATGGTTCCTACTATCATCACTAATAAGGTGATGATATAGGTTACCGGAGGAAGGATAAAAGAGAGATAAGATAATCCGAGCCCCAGTTCGATAAAGGGGTAGAGGTAGGCATATCCTCTATATTTTTTTGCTATCAGATCGTACATCAAAAATCCATCCACAAAGCCAGAGAGATTAAAGAGCTTCAGCATTGCGAATTGGCAAAGGAAAAAACCCATAAAAAAGTGCATCCAGGTGAACAAACCTCCCTTGGTATGATAGACCAGGGCCATTGCCGCTAAGATCGCAATGAGAACAAGCACGAAAAGGGGGACATAACGTTCGATTGTTTTTTTCATCTTCTTTGTGTATATACACTCACCTTATATATGTTTGTCAATTGAGTTTTAATTTTGCCTGATGAGGGTGTCCCAGTAGCGCTGCATTTCCTTTGAGAGATAAGGATAGACTCTTTCTAATTTAAGTGGTCTTACAGGGTACTCTGTATCGGTAAAGGCGAATACTTTGTTCTTAGTATAGGGGATGTTTCTAACAAGGCCAACGGTTCCATACCCATGCTTTATAATCGCATAAAGTTCGTCGAGATGTTGGAAGGTGATGAGATATTTCCAAGCTTTTTTAGTGATGTGTTCATTTTCAATTTCCATGTCTGTAGCAATTAACAAGATGGGTTGACTAGAAAAATTTTCTGAAGATTCTTGAGGTAAAAGATATAACCATTTGTCGGGTACTGTCAGGTAGTGGCACTTCTTTTTTTTTATGACTTTGCGGATTTTTTCAGCGCCTATACACCGTCTTACTAGCCATTCCCAATGCGGAGTATTGTCTTTAATACGTGTTTCTTCATCGTAATAGAGCTTAAAAACATAGCCAGGAACGGCTGGATGTCTCGCTATTGTGACATAGCTTCCACCCGTCGTAATAACATTGAAACCTTGATTGAGAAGAGTTTCTTCATTTTTTAGGACACCTGGGGCGGCAAAGATGAGATCTAGAGTAGGTTTTATGGGATGATCGGAAGGAAGTAAATAAGGAGAGATCGATCGATGCATTTTTTGGATAGCATGAGGGTTTTCGGTATAAAGAGGTTTTATGCTTAGTAGGCATAGTAAAGCGAAAAATATTCTCGTCTTACTTATCTTACGCAAAAAATCACAGACTAAAGTCTGTCCTACGAAAAGAGATCTGTTTATTTTTAGCAGCACAGGCTTCAGCCTGTTATTTGGTTCTTTGCGCGTAAAGTGAGTCATTGTATTTTTCAGGGGTTGTGAAATTTTTAATTTGAAGATACTGTCTAACATATACTCAAGTAAACTCAAAAATTGTTTTTTGGCTACGCCGGCATCCCCAACTTTGCCAAAACTCCAACTTTTGAATTCACTTGGGTATAGAGTGTTATTCATTGTCAAATATCAAGGGGTGGGGTGTGAAAATTGTTAAGTTTGCAACTTTATTGATTTTATCTATAAGTAGCTGCATTCAAGCTGAAATGAATCCAGAAACAGCTTTTAATAGGCTAACAGACGGTAACAAGAGATTTGTGTCCGATCAATCTATTCATCCTGACCGTACTGCAGAACGGCGAGAAGAGACAGCTGCAAAACAAGAACCTTTTGCCGCTATTTTGGGATGTTCAGATTCTCGAGTATCGCCCGAAATTCTTTTTGATCAAGGAATTGGGGATCTTTTTATTGTTCGTGTTGCGGGCAATGTTGTTGGACCGATTGAACTTGCGAGTCTTGAATACTCAGTGCTTTACCTTCATTCGTCCTTAGTCGTTGTCTTAGGACATGAAAATTGTGGGGCAGTAGGTGCTGTCTTAGAAGGAAAGAGTAAAGACATTGAACCTATTGCGTCTTTAATAGAACCTGCTGTGAAAAAAACAGAAAAAGCGCCTGGAGATCGATTAGAAAATACAATTAAGGAAAATGTGTCGATGGTCACTGCTGAATTACAGAAAAATCCAGCTCTGAAACAACGTATAGATAAGGGCGCATTACTTATTAAGGGTGGCTATTATAATTTCCACTCAGGAGAGGTAGAATTTCTCAAATAACTTACAAAGTTAAATAGAATTGTTTTGCGTTTCTTGTTTTTGAACGTCCTCGCTGAGGCTTTCCGGAGAGATGAAAGCTCGGTAGCGCCATCTAGGCTCATATCCGAGCTGACGGCAAATTCCAAGAGACAGTCCATCTGAAAGTAAATAGGACATCCCGATTCTACATCCTTTAGAAACAGCATCATGAAGAGCAAAACGGCGCAGTGCTGAACTAAATCCCTGGCGGCGATACTCTGGTAATGAAGCGCTATTCCAGAAACTGACTTGATCTCCCATAACAAGTGTTGTCAGAACCGATACTGCTTTTTTTTCATGACGAGCGATCCAATGAAACATTTTGGGGGAGTTAGAGGTAGCGCCTATCCACATTGCTTTGCGGTAAAGCTCTCCAATTTTTTTGTCTAAAGAAAACGTGGTATTGATGAGGTGCTGAAATTCTTCTAGTTCTGTTTCGTCTTTAATCAGATGTATGGACCAACCGTCGGGAATGATAGGAGACGACAGCGAAGGATCTAAGACTCCTATGACGCCTTGGAATACGTCGTCGCTTTTAAAACCTCGGTCACGCAACTTCTTTTGAAGTTCGAGATCGGACTTTTCGTCAACGTACCAGACGAAGGGCGTTTTTGCCGTTTGAAAAAATTGGATCTGCTGGTTAATGCAATCGTCCCAAGATTGATTTTTTTGAGGGTGTTTAAGGATCGCGTTATGATGAGGAAAAGGGATTCCGGAAATAACGCGTTTAACTTCACCTGTGTTCTCGAAGCATGTCTGAGGGCTAAATTCTCCTTTTGCAAGAATTTCATAAAAGAGAGTGAAGTGCTCTTTTAAGATCTGTCTATCTTTTTCATAGGAGATCTGTGCTGGAGGAGCGGCACCTATAATCATAAAACAAGTCTATCGAAAAAATGAAATTTTATTCAATATTTATTTTAATGTAAGTCGAATAATATCAGGTGGTTAAGAGGTGATCGGATTTTGTGTATTAATTTCTTAGCTCATGGTAAAATGTAGCGCATATGACATCATTAGCAGTCAATAATTCTATTTATTGTGCATCATGGCCAAAGACAATAGAGCCAACATGTGCAACTAAAATTTTTAACTGTGCGTGGAATGTTTTTTCTCTCGTGTGTTTTCCTGTAGGTGTTGCACGGCTTCTTAATCATCATGTGATTCGTCCTTATGCAATAAAAAATTTACTACTTCCTGCAATTAATTCTTTTGAAGGGTGTCGGGTTAATAAAAAATATCGCGGATCATTTAAAATGGCCAATGGTAAAAAAATTGAGGGCTTATTTTGTCAAAGACTGAAACATTCTGATAAATTGGTGATTTATTGTAGCGGAAATGGCGGGCTTCCTTCTAAGAAATATCTTCCAAGAGTACTTAAAGGATCGGGTGCTTCGGTTTTGGCTGTCAATTATCCTGGAGTTGCCGGAAGTAAGGGTTTCCCAGCTGCAAATGGTCTTAATTTAGAAGAAAGTTTAGCTCTTCCTGTCTATAGCGCTTTTGAATATGCGGTTAAAAAGTTAAACGTTGCTAAAGAAAACGTTCTTCTTTACGGGTTTTCAATTGGCGGTGCTGCTGCAACCATTGGCGCCTCTTATATCGAAAGTAGATATGGGAAGGATGCTGTAAAACTGATTAGCGATCGCTCTTTTAGTAGTCTTAGTACACTTGCCGTCGCATATGTTTCTTTGATCAAAGAGACAATAAGGAAAATGCCTAATCAGAAAACAAGTGTGCGTGGACGTGTTATTAAGTGGGTGATTTTAAATGTTCCCGATTTTTTTGTTCGGGCAGCTGTTCACTTAACAGGTTTAGAAATAAATGCTGAATCAGCTTTCAAAAAATTGAAGACAAAAAATAAATGCGTTATTTATGCAGAAAAAGATCAGATGATTCCTTATAAAGCAGGGGCTACTTTATATCAGGGAGTTCAGAAGGTTGTCGATTTTTTTGCAATTAAGCTGTCTAATATGCATGGCCATGTTACAGATTTTCAAGGGCACTCAAACACGCTTGTTCGAGAGCGCATTCATGAATTTTTTTATTAGATAACAGGTTGGCACGGAACGCAGGAAATGCGTTCCGTGTCCATGAATTAATGTGAAGCGATTGTGTTAACGTGTCGATAAAGAGCAATCCAGCGGCGGTACTCTTCTTTAAGAGATTTGTTTAAGGCTTTAATCTGCAGGTTCAAATCCCGTAGACATCCTTTTTCTTTGATTTTTTCTTTTTTAAGAGCGTAGTACTGATCGTTGAGTTCTTTGACTTGTTTTGCTTTGCCAAGAACAGTTTCAATTAGAGCTGTAATTTTTTCTTCCCACTCTTCTTTTTGAGAGCTTAGGCGCGTCTGAATTTTTTCCATAAGGAGCTGCTTTCTTTCTAAAAGAAGTGTTTCCTGGATAAGATAAGCAGGCACTTTTCTTAGCTGATAAGCAAGTTTGCATTTATGTAGGGTCCAAATGAGCCATTTAGTTGGATCAAAGTGGTACCAGCGAATGCCGTTACGGTAATCGTAAGCGAACATGTGGTGGTAGTTATGGTACCCTTCTCCGAATGTCAAGAGGCAGAGGACATAGTTGTCAAAAGCGGAGATCTCTTGAGAGAATGGACGAGAGCCCCAAGTGTGTGCAAGAGAATTGATAAACCATGTGAAGTGGTGGAGGAGAAATGTTCTAAATAACCAAGCAAAAACAAAAGCTCCCCAGTAGTTATTAAAGCACCAGCCAACAAAAAGGAAGAATACGGTGTTAGTGAGAAGCATAAGAACGGGGTAGAAACGGTGCTGAAAACGAACGAGGGGATTTCTTAGTAGATCGGCCACAACTTTGTTTTCGATAGGCTTTGGTTTTTCAAATAGCCACAAGAAGTGAGCATGCCAAAAACCTCTTTTAATTGAATGAGGATCTCTATCTGTATCCAGAAATGCATGGTGGCAACGATGATCGTAGGCCCAGCGCAAGGCGCTTCCCTGTGTCGCCATTGTTGAAAAAAAGAGTAGGAACCCTTCAACAACAGGATTGATCTTATAGGTTAAATGGGAATAGAGGCGATGATAGCCGGCTGTCACGCTTATGCCCGTAACATAAACCAAGAGAAAAGAAAGAAGAGCCAACTTCCAAGGAAATCCATTCTGTATAACATATAGTGGAAGGACTACTAGCAGAACAAGATGGTAGGTAATGAGGAATAATCCTGGTACCCAATTAAAATTAGAATTCTTCAAAAATACTCCTAGGTGTGAAATTGGAGCTTATGCTTTTTTGGTTTTTTTGTCTAGGCCTCTATTTTATAAAAAAATATAGTATTATTTTCCTATGAGAGAATCAGCTAATTTACTTTGTTTGAAGGAAAAGGCGTGCATTCAGAGTTTGATTATGTTAAGGTAATCTCGAATTAAAAAATTCATCTTTGATACGCAAAAGACGTCCTTTAAAATCGTTCTTTGATCTAATTTGGATCATTAGTGTCAGAGAAAACTATAAAAAGGATTTAAATGACGAATTTTGAAAGTTTTGGATTATCTGCTGATTTAATTAATGCCTTAGAACGTATGAAGGTGGTTACACCGACTCCTGTTCAAAGAGAAACTATTCCAATTGCATTGACAGGCTCAGACGTTTTAGTATCAGCGCAAACAGGAACGGGTAAGACGATTGCTTACTTGATTCCTCTAATCATGAAGTTAAGCAGCGCTCCTCAAGAAACCGCTCTTATTTTAGCACCTACAAGAGAGCTCGCTATGCAGATCCAGCAGGCGTTAAATCAAATATTTGGAAAATCTTCTGTACTTAAGACTGTATTGCTCATTGGGGGCGCTCCTATTTTTAGACAGCTTTCTGATTTAAAGAGACGCCCTCAGTTGATTATAGGTACTCCAGGCAGGGTAACAGATCATTTGATGCGCGGGAGCCTTTCTTTAAACTCTACGCGTTTTCTTGTTATCGATGAAGCTGACCGCATGATGGATATGGGATTTGGCATACAATTAGATAAGATTGCAGAGTATTTACCTCAGGAACGCCAAACACTCATGTTTTCCGCTACATTGCTTCCGCCTATTGAAAAATTGTCAAAAAAATATCTTAACAATCCTAAGCGGGTCTGTATCGATACAACATTAAAACCAGCTCCTAAGATTAAGCAAGAAACTCTTTATATTTCTGATGGAGAGAAATGGCCGCAACTGTTGCAGCAGCTTCAAGACAGAGAGGGGTCTGTTATCGTTTTTGTTAGAACAAAAATTCGGGCCGTTAACTTGTGCAATGACCTTAAAGAAGAAGGTCTTAGCGTAGATACAATGCATGGGGACTTGCCGCAAAGACGAAGAGAGAGGGCAATTCAATTTTTTAGAATTAATAAGACACGCGTCATGGTTGCAACGGATGTAGCCGCGCGTGGATTAGACATTCCTCACGTGATGCATGTCATTAACTATGATTTGCCTGAGTGTCCTGAAGATTATATTCACCGTATTGGAAGAACTGGTAGAGCTGAAGCTGAAGGGTTTGCTCTTTCTTTTGTATCTCCAAAAGAGACGGGCAAGTGGAGAGCTATCACAAGAATGCTTAATCCCGGCGCTCCCAAAGAAGAGCATAAAGGCTTTTCTCAAGAAAATGGGCCGTCGAGAAAGCAAGGTTTTGGAAGAGCAAAGCCTCAATGGCAACAAAAAAGATTTGGTCAAGAAAGAAGAGGCGGTTCAGAAAGAAGAAATAGTCAAGATAGCTTCGGTTCAGAAAAAAGTTTTGGTGGTCCTGAAAAGAGATTTGGCCAAGAAAAAAAGTTTGGTCAAGATAGCAGACCATTTAAGAAGAGTTCTGAAGGTAATTCATTTAAAAAATCCCCTCAGAATCCAAAGCCATTCGCTTTTAAATCAAAAAAATCATCGTTTAAAAAGAGCAATGCTGCTAAGTATTAATTCCATAGGAAGTCTATGGGATTTAAAATTAGCATTGCCTTAATCATCTTGGCCGCCTTTAATCTTCACTCTGTTGAAGAAACGGCGGCCGAGCCTTGTACAAAAAAAATTCTTGTTGTTGGCTGTGGCCGCAGCGGCACCACATACATCACGCGTTTCTTTCAGTTATCTGGGTTGGACGTTATTCATGAGCGTTCTACAGGATCTGATGGGTGCGCTTCTTGGTTTGCTCTTGGCGGCATTTACTTTCCTCCCGAGCCTATTTTAGAAAGCACTCAATTTGAACATGTATTTCATCAGGTAAGACATCCCTTACATGTGATCACTTCTTGGATGATCAACGTAAGTAATTTAAAAAGCTGGGAATGGGTATTTATTCGGCTGCACGTTCCTGAAATTTCCCGTCGTGATTCGCTACTTGTCCAGTGTGCTAAATATTGGTATTACTGGAATTTAAAAGCGGAGAAAGTAGCAGAATGGCGGTATCGTATTGAAGACCTTCCTTTTGTTCTTTCTGAATTTGAGCTGCGGCTAAAGATCCCTTTTGATTCGGCAGTTTTTGATATGTTGCCTTGTAATATTAATACATGGGCGCCTACTTCGAATAAAATAACTTGGGCTAAATTACAAAAAGCTCTTCCTAAGGCGCTATTTAAGCGGCTCCGAGGAATGGCTTATCGGTATGGATATTCAATCGTTGATTAAATCTTTTTTGTATAAACGCGTTCTGAGAGAGTATTCCAAAATTTTTCAAAGATTTGACATAAAGCGCCATTTGCAATCACGTTGCACGATGTAATAATCGGGTCTAGAATCACATTGAATGCAAGGATGATTGCGATCATTTCTGCGTTAAATGAAAGATGGGATTCATAGATAGGAAGCATAATAAAAATCGCGCCTCCAAGCATGGCTGCAGTTGCAAATCTAGCAATAACAAAAACAATACTAAAGCTTACCCACATCAAAGCATCTGGTGGATGCCCGTAGAAGTGTTGATAAATCAAAAAACATAAAAAGGTGTTAGCAATACAATCCCCAATCTGTTGGATGTTTGTTGTTGCCGGGATCACAGCTTGCGCAAGTTCTGGATTTTTTAAATTTTTAGCTGTCCCTGCAATCGTCCAGGGCATTGTTGAGAGACTACAGCCTGAAGAAAAAGCGATCATCCCGGCAGGTAGAATGTTGTTCATTGCTTTAACAGTTTTTTTCGGAGAACAGTGATTTCCTACAAAGAAGAGGGAAAAAAGGTATAATCCTAACAAGGCAATGAGAAAAAGAAGAAGAGTTCCATAATGAGCGAACATTTGCTGCAAAAGGTTGGTTTGATACATCCTTGCTATGAAACCCAACACAAATAGAGGAATAAGTTTAGAAAAGATACGAGTAAGTATCCATTGAGCTTTTTCTTTTCCTATTTGAATGATTTGATGCAACAACTTGTTTTGGGTTATAGCTCCAATGCAGCCTAGGCCTAGGCCTAGAAGCGCTCCTTTTTCAGGAGACCACCAAAAGGGTTTAATCAAAGGAATGCGCCATAAAACGGTAAAATCAGAGTGGATATCAAAATGCTGGATGGGGGGTAATAGGTGTGAAACAACATGTCCCCCAGCATAAGCATACCATACGCTACTTAAATTTGATAAAGCTTCAAAAACAATGAGAGTGCACACAAAAAGAGGCGCTCTGCTTTGAAAAGAAGAGACAGCATCTGCAATAAAGAACCCAATCGTGATAGGAAGCAGCCAAATAAGAAGATCCTTGATCAGTAAACTGATTGTATAGAATCCTTGATGAACTGGTTGTGATAAGCTAGGGGCTAGGAAAAGATAAAGGGCAAGTACAAGGACGACCTGAATTCCTCGATGCTTTAAGGCTTTGATAATTCTAGAGAAGTGGGATAGGCTCATGCTTTAAAGCATAAAAGATTAGGTCAAATCTTAGAAACATGTTTTTGCTTTTCAGAATAGACCTCCTTTGAAATTCGCTTTGTTTGGAAAAATTGAAATTTTTTGGATGGATCTGAAATCGATTTTTGAAGACAATGTATGAATACATGGCTAAAAAAAATCGATTTTAGAGGCGCCAAAAAAAATAATTTTAATAAATAAATGGAATTTAGAAAGAGGTCTAATATCTCGAATCCATTAATTTATTTTTTTTATCATTTTATGGGAGAAAGTTATGCAGTGTATATTTAAGAGAGTTTTTTTCTTAAGTGTCCTAAGTCTTTTTTTTCAATTAGACGCTCTGCAAGTGCGTCCGCGGACTCAAAATGAATGGGGGATTTTAGACGTTGTTGCAGAGATTCTTCCAAAAAACCCGACAGTGATACAAGCGGGATATTATGCAGATGCAACACAGAAAATGGGACATTTATGGCCACGAGGAAAGCTTTATATTTTTGAGCCTAATCCTAAACATTTTCAGCAATTTAAAGAGAAACATCGGTACCATCCTAATGTAGAGATTTTTCCTGTAGCTTTAAGTAAAGAGACAGGATATGCGCCTTTTTACATAGGTCCTTCTGTGATGAATGCGCGTATTGGATCTTTGCTTCCGGCTACGGATGAATGGAAGTGGTATTATAGTGATGCTCAAAAAATTATCGTGGAATGTAAAAATCTTCAAGATTGGGCGGATGCACAGGGGGTAGATTTTGTTGATTTTTTCTGGCTGGACATTGGCGGCATGGAGTTGGATGTTTTAAAATCGATTCCTAAGCTCATCAAAAATATCAGCATGATGCTTGTAGAGACTCATGAAAAAGAGTTTCGTCAAGGGATTGGACTTTTTAAAGATGTTGTGAGCTTTTTAGATGAACATGATATAGAGTTAATTCATCAATGGAAAACACCCGGATTTCAAGGGTATTCACTTTTCATGAAACGAGGATTTGCTGAGGTTGTAAAATGATAAAATTAATAGCCCTCTTGCGTAATTACATTGGTTTGATAAAATTGCCTTTTTTGGCATCTTTATCGCTTTTTTTAAACAAAGCTAATTACGCAAGAGGTCTAATGTTTTCTTGGGTTTGCTCTTTATTGCTTTTTTGTAGTTTTATAGAGAATGATCCTGAATATACTGAAGAGGAGCTTGAGCTAATTAGTAGAGTCACAATCATCACAACGACAAGTGCAGTCCCTTCAAATCCAAGCACTGAGATGATTGAAGAGGCTCAGGAAACATGGATGCGCCACGTGCCGGCCTTGCGTAAATGCAAGAAAATCATTGTGTGCGATGGAGTTCCAACGGCTCAAAGATACCGAGCGCTTGCTTATGAGCTCTTTATTAAAAATTGTGAGAAGTTAATAGAAAATGATCAGAATTTTACTCATACAAAACTTGTGGTTAATTCAGTGCATAAGCATCTTGCGAATTCTTTACGCGCTGCAATTAATATTGTGGATACGCCCTACGTGCTTGTACATCAGCATGATTTTTGTTTGACTAAGCCTTTTGATTTTTTTAATTTAGTCCGTTCAATGGATAGAAATTCTCATTTAAAAATGATCCGGTTTAATAAATATACTAATGTTCCAAATCATTGGGATGGGCCTGTTGATGAGTGTATTGTAGGGGAATCTTTTATTCCTTTAACGCGCACCTTTGGATGGTCAGATAACGATCACTTTGCGAGGACTGATTATTACACTGATTTTGTTCTTCCTAAGATAACATGGAACGGTCCGATGGAATGGTTTTTACATAATCCAAAGAAAATCATGATCAACCATGAAGCTTATGGCTGCTATCTTTATGGTGCTTATGGAGAAACGTGTTATTTGCATCACATCAATGGGAAATATTATAAACTTAAAAAGGGCTCATGACGACCATACTTCCGACCGTTCGCTTAAGACGACTCAGACAGCATCCTGTATTAAGAGAGTTGATTCGTGAAACTGAAGTAAATCTTAGCGATTTGGTTTTGCCATTATTTATCAAAGGAGATGAGGGAGACAAAGTAGCTATCGCTTCAATGCCTGGTTGGTTTCATATTCCTTTATCGAAAATTTGCGAAGAAATTGAAGAGATTTCTTCTCTTGGAATTACTTCAGTGATGCTTTTTGGGATACCGCCGCATAAAGATGCAATGGGCAGCAATTCTTATGATGAGTTTGGGGTTATTCAAAGAGCTATTAGAAAGATTAAAGAGGTTTCTGCAGATCTTTTGATTATGTCTGATGTGTGTTTTTGTGAATATACAGATCATGGCCATTGCGGATTTATTACAGAGAAATTAGGAAGGCTTGACGTAGATAACGACAGGACGCTTGAGCTGCTTGTCAAACAGGCTGTAAGCCATGCGCAAGCGGGTGCGCATGTGGTGGCGCCAAGTGGGATGATGGATGGTGCTGTTAAAGCAATCCGTTTTGGGTTAGATGCTCATGGATTTGAACATGTGCCGATTTTAAGTCATTCTGTAAAGTACAATACGTGCTTTTATGGACCTTTTCGCGATGCTGCAGAGGGCGCGCCTCTTTTTGGGGATAGAAGCTCTCATCAAATGGATTCGGCAAATGCCCTTGAAGCATTAAGAGAAGTTCAAATGGATATCGACGAAGGCGTTGATATGCTCATGATCAAGCCTGCTCATGCTTATCTTGATGTGATCTATCGTGTCAAACAAAAGTATCCGCATATACCTCTTGGTGCTTATCACACAAGTGGAGAATTTGCTATGATAAAGGCTGCTGCAGAAAAGGGGTGGGTAGATGAGAAAAAGGCTGTTATCGAGATTCTAAGAGGTATCCGTAGAGCGGGCGCCGACTTTATTATTACCTATTATGCCAAAGAAGCTGCAAAATGGAGTCTTTTTAATTAAAAAAGTTAATAAATTAATTAAAAAAGTTTATGTATTGTGATTATTTTTCAATTTAGATACAATTATTGTAATTTAATTAACTAATTCTGAAAGGTTATGTCAGGTATTGCTTGTTTATCCTTATCTCCTTCGTTTCAATATGCTTCTTATAGGGCTTTTGGGGATAAAAGTCTTAAGGGTCTGAGAGTTACAGCTGATTTTATTGCGGATGAGATCACGGCTTTATTTTGTCAAATTGTTTCTGTGTGCTCTTGGATTTCTTGCTGTTCAAGAACGGCTTACAAGTATCAGTCTTTGTCTAATTATTATTTTAATAAAGGGTTTGATCAGTTAACAACATACGTTGAGTATTTTGATAGAGTGGTTAATTTTTCTAGGAATACACCAAGACGAGTCAAAGAGCGTCTTCCTCAAGGGATTTCTGAGAGAAAAGCTTTAGAGCAGGTGTATGGTAAAAAAACAGTGAGCAGATGGTTGAAAATTGGCAATGGGCGTCTTTCTGTTAAAGAAAAATACCTTTCTCGACTTGATATGATGCGTGATGGTTGCTGCATCGGTATGAGCTTTGAATTTAATGCAAAATATCTAAAGGGGATTGGAAAGGGACTAAATGTTCTTGATGCGATAAAGTATGCAAGTTATAGGTATGAAAAAGGAGCCACTAAAAAAGCGGAACTGATTCAAACTTTTGGAAGAGCTCTACATATCAAGCGTAGAAGAAAATTATCTTTAGAAAAACAGCTTCGGTACCAGACTCGGGATGTGCGCGCAAGGCAGCGTACTTTGGCAGGAAGTGTCGGTCTTGATCTTAAAAGAGAGATTTCTTATCCACAGTGTGCTATAGACAAAAAAATAGAACCGTTAAAAAGTTTCGTTAAGCGATTGCCTAATGGGGTTTATACAGTTTTGTTAACTCCTGAAAAAGTGGTTGGCCATGCAATATCGATGGTTAAAGCAGGCGATGCATACTTTCTTTTCAATCCAGATAACGCTACTTTGACTTTGGATTTGGAAGAAATAGCTCAGGAAATCTGTAAAATTGACAAGGAAAAGGCAGAAGGATTTATGAGTAGAATTTCTTTTCTTCCTTCTTTTCACACCAGTCGCTAATTTTTGGCGAGGGCCTGCAAAAATGCGGGATCGTTGAATAATTTGTGGATC
>JAZKBL010000012.1:10492-63512 GCA_040388665.1 Chlamydiota bacterium | reverse complement strand
AAGCTCTATTAAGTGCTCTTGCGGCATTATTTCCTGAGTGGATCCACACGCTGTCGTTCTCCCCAATGCCGATGATCATTTTAGAGTAGTAGATGTTGTCCGAGCTTTTTGCTACAGTTACGGAAAGAATTAGTTCTGAAACACCCCTACTTCCCAAAAAGGCTTCTTTAAATTCGTTGTAGAATTTTTGAATCTCGATGTGAATTTGGGTAGAGCCTTTTTCTGTATTAAATCCACGATTGTGGAGCTCTAGAGTAACAGCATCTGTGATTTCTTCTGACAAGTTGCAGCTAAGTTGTATGGAAGCGCGTTCTACATTATGGTCGCCCTTTTTATAACTCACCGTCTTACCATTGCGCCTATTGTCTACGACATAAACACTCACGCGGGTATCAGATGGGGGATCCATTTTAAGAGAGTGCTGAAGAGGAACATATGCCAGACTAATTCTTTCTGGCATGTAAGAGCATCCCGCTAAAAAAATAAGCAGAAGAAAAAATAAATTATTTGGAGTCTGCATCAAACACTTCTTGGTAAAAAGCATGTTCCTCTTCAAGCGAGTTAATTAGATTTTCTATTTTGCGAAATCCGTGTTGTTCTCCCTCGTAATTGAATATTTTGGTAGGAATGTTTCTCTTTTTAAGTGCTAAGTACATGATTTCAGACTGGTCCGGGGTGACGATTTTATCATCTAACCCTTGAAAGAAGATCACCGGATGATTGATTTTATCGGCATGTTGAAGAGGGGATCTAGCGTCATAGATCTCTTTTCCTTCTGGATAAGGTGCAATAATGAGATCAAAATAATGTGCTTCGAATTTATGAGTTGTTTTGGTAAGACGCGCTGGATCAGAAACACCAAAATAGCTACCTCCAACAGAAAAGGTATCTGTAAAGGCAAGTGCAGCAAGAGTTGTATAGCCTCCGGCGCTCCCTCCTGTGATGGCAGTTTTTTTAGGATCGGCAAGACCTTGACGTGCGAGATATTGAGCACCCGCTTGACAGTCCTCGACGTCTACGATTCCCCAGTTGTTATTTAGCAGATCTCGATAAGCTCTACCATAGCCGGAGCTGCCGCCATAATTGACATCAAGAACAGCATATCCTCTATTTGTCCAGTATTGTTTGCAGAGGGAAAATAACCCTGTAACATGAGCTGTTGGTCCTCCGTGCGTTTCAATAATAAGAGGCGGGAGCTCTCCTGGAATTGTTGTGAAATTTTTATTTTTTGGCGCGTAATAAAAGCCGTATGCTGTTCTTCCATTTTTACTTGGAAAACTGATGGGTTTAGCTTCGCTTAAATCATCAGGGTCAATGACCCATGAATGTTCTTGAGAAATAGGGATTTCTTCCATCTCATTAAGATGAAGTTTAAAGAGAGCTGTTGGCTTAGTCCAACTGCCTTTAAGATAAGCACCTACATTTCCTTGAGAGCGAATTTGTGCAAAATAATTTCCATCTAAAGAGATTTTTTTTAATTGCTTAGTGTCAACGTCAATGAGAGCTAAAACAGATTCTCCATTTTGAAAATAAGTGCACAAGATCCCTTCATTTGTAAAACTATAGGTATACATACCAAATACCCACTGAGGAAGGCCAAATTCAGCATCTATCGGACACATTTCTTCATATCCAAATGATTGTAGACGATAAAGATTCCAAAAGCCGCTTTTATCAGAAACAAAGTAGAGATCATTGCTTGGTGAAAAGCTTGGTTGGAAAATGGACTCTTTGTCGCCGCCTGCTACGCGACGAGGATGGTGAAGCATTCCTTCACTAAAATCGGCAATCCAGAGTTCTGTGCCATCCCAAGGCATGTTGGGAAAATTCCATGAGAGCCAAGCAAGTTTTTTCCCATCCGGGCTAAGAGTAGGGGAAGAGTAAAAGTCTTTGCCTGAAGACAAAATGGTGTGAGAGCCTGTTTCTTTGTCGATATAGCTTAAAAAATTATCGACTTCAGTATAACGCTCTCCTCTATGAAGCTCGCCGATAGCAATGATTCCCTTTTCAGAAGTAATAAGATCGGCAAAACGGATGCCAGGTTTTGTTAAAGGCTTCACGATATGTTCTTTTTGCATGTAGATGCATTGATCGCTAAAATTGACAAAGTAGACGGTGCCATTGTGTACCGTATAAGATTTGCCTCCGTACTCATGGACCCTCGTCCTTACACTAAATCCAGGGGGTGTTATATCTCCTTTTTCAGATACGATGACAGATCGGCCTTCCTCTGCAGGCCGTACCTCTGTCCAATAGAGCGTGTTATTATCAAAAAAAAGATTTCCATAAAATTTGGTAGCAGTACAGGTTGTTTCAGCGGTAATTGAGGAGCTCCACATGCCGTATTTTTGTTCTTGTTTTTTTAAAGAGGGCTCTTTTGAGTTAGCGCAGGAGGATAAAAATAGAAGAGTTGCTCTAAAGAAAAAACTGGCTGAAAAATAAGGCTTAAAATAATCTACATCTTTAAACTTAGATAATATCATGCGAAATAGCTCTTCTCTTTTAAAGTGGTCCATCTGGGCTCTTGCAGCGATCTTTTACTTTTACGAATTTTTACTGAGGGTATCTCCCAGTGTAATGATTCCTGAGTTGATGACAAGCTTTGATATCACAGCATCATCTGTGGGTCTTTTAAGCGCATTTTACCTTTATGCTTATGCCCCGATGCAACTGCCTGTCGGTCTTTTAATGGATCGATTTGGAGTAAAAAGGGTTTTAAGTATCGCGTGTATTCTCTGCGGCGGTGGTGCGCTTGTGTTTTCTGCAGCAGAGAGCTTTACCGTTGCTAGCATAGGACGCCTTCTTATTGGAGGAAGTTCCGCTTTTGCTTTTATTGCTATGGTTTACGTGACATCTCACTGGTTTCCTTTGAAGAAGAGAGCTTTTTTAATTGGAGTTGCAAATTCAGTAGCGATGCTCGGCGCTTCTGCCGGTACCGGGCCTTTGACGGTTGTGATCCGCGATTATGGATGGAAGCTCTCAATAGGCGTATTTGGCGCTTTTGGTGTGCTTCTTGGTATCGCTGTTTATTTAATTTTACGCGGTGATCGACATAACGTCGAAGTTGAGCAAGAGACATTTCATGTGAAAATGCATGTTCTAGAAAAGCTAAAACAGGTGATTTCTAAAAGATCTACATGGATTAACGCGATTGTAGCTCTTTTCTTTTATATGACGACGACGGCGTTTGCAGGTCTTTGGGGTCTTTCTTTTGTGCAGACAGCTTATGGTGTTTCTAAGGAAATTGCAGGTTTTGCGATGTCGATGGTTTTTGCAGGCTGGCTTGTTGGCGGTCCGCTCACGGGCTTATTTTCTGATTTTTTAGGACAGAGAAAAACAGCTATTCGTATCGGCATTGTAGGAACTTTACTTTGTTTGGTTCCCGTCATTTACTTTCCAACAATTCCCATCTATGTTGCGTACATGTTATTGTTTTTCGTTGGTTTCTTCTCTTCGGCAGAACTTCTCAACTTTATTTTAGCTATTGAGCTCAGCAGCATCCGTGCAAAAGCTACGGCTGCAGCGTTTACCAATTGCATGATTTCTATCGGAGATGCTCTTGTACAGCCCTTTGTCGGCTTCTTGCTCGACTTTAATTGGGATGGAACGATGCAAAATGGGATACGTATGTATAAAACAGGGGATTACCAAGTCGCCCTCTCATGCCTTCCGATCGTCCTCATTCTCGCCTATTTCCTTCTTTTCTTCATCAAAGAAGAAAAGCACGAAGCCTCGTAGCGCGAGACTTTAATCTGTGATCTTTGCGCTGTTACAAGCTAGAGGGAAGTTGTATGAAGCGTCCTTGGTCGTTTTTGTCAAAGCGGGCGTCTGGTTTTGTCTTGTTGTATCTGTCAATTAAGCATTGTGCAATACCGGGTTTGAGGAATGCATTGTAGTTGTAAAGTGTGAGTGTGCGGTTTGAAAAAAAACCGGCAATTGGCTTTTTATCAATCAGAATAAAAAAGTTTCTGTTTCTAAGCGCGTGTTCTATTTTTTCGCACGAACCAGTGCGTTTAGAAGATATCCAGGGGTTTAAAAGAGCGTATACGGCATTGATTTCAGACATCCCTTCAGGTAGCGTGATCGTTTCTGCGGTTCCGAGTGTGCGCGTCGTTGACATATTAGAGCTCCTAAGTTTTAAAAAAGGATAGTATGCCTTACAGATGGTTTTAGGGGCATAAATAAATGCTTGTTGTTAAAGAGGCTGGGGTGCTATTTTAAAATTTGCATGTAACATGCAGATTAAGGGAAAAGATATGAAACAATTAATGGCTCTTTCGCTACTTACGATGAGTTCTATTTGCTTAGGAACAGAAACTCACAGCTCTTCTAAAATGTCTTTAGGAAATCCTAAACCTTCCTCTCCTTGGTTTACAGGGCCTCTTTTAACACCCTCTCCTAATGTGGTGACTATTGGCCATTACAACATTGAGCCGTATGTTTATTATGGATCAACCACTTCACAATATGATGGTAATTGGCACACAGTTGACACGCCAACACTTACTCAGCTTCGTTTTCAAGTGCCAATTCAGTTTGGGCTTACGCAATGGATGGATATAGCGGTGACCCCCCAAGTGATTCATACTTGGTCGCAGGGGGCGCAGTCGACACGTTTTACAGATCTTCCCGTGCAATTTGATTTTCAAATTTTAAAAGATCGGCATGGCTGGAATTGGCATCCATCCTTGCGTTTTACTGTTAAAGAGTCTTTTCCTGTTGGTGAATATCAACGTCTTAGTCCAAATAAGCATAAAACCGATATTGGGGGCTCCGGCTCTTTTGCAACTTCCATGGGGTTTGTTATAGGTAAGCTTTTTAACTTTTTTAGCGGCGTTCACTACTTGAACACTCGATTTAGCATTTCTTACACCTATCCGGCACCTGTTCATGTGCGTGGTTTTAATACATATGGGGGAGGATATGGAACAGCTGGAAAGGTATATCCAGGAAATGTGCTTGGTTTTCTTCTTGGCTTAGAATATTCGATGACGCAAAGATGGGTTTTAGCTCTTGATGCTGCATGCACGACGGCTACTAAGACACGGTTTAAAGGCTCTCCTGGATCCACCACTCGTGGAGGTTCTACTCCAGCTCAGGTTGGCGGTCAACCGATCGACCCTCTTGGACTCGGCAACAATGTTGATGCGGTAGTGGGCGGTCCTTCTTCGGCTAGATTTAGTTTAGCGCCGGCTCTTGAATATAACTGGAATGCGAACCTTGGATTGATTATTGGCGGTATCGTGAGCGTTGGCGGACGTAACTCTGTACGTTTTGCAAGCGGTTCTGCTGCTTTTAACTACTATTATTAAGTTTTTTGATCAAGTTCAAGAAAGCGTAGATAGAGTTGCTCGATCTGCGCTTCTTTAAGAGCAATTGCGGTACATGCTTCTTGTAGTTGCCCTGGATTTTCTGTTACATCTGGCATGGAAAGCTTGTGGTTGAGGATACGGATTTCTTCTTCTAGTTTTCCAATTTTCTTTTCTATCTCTTCGTACTCTTTTTTCTCTATATAGCTGAGCTTTGGCTTATTAGAGGTATTGGCTTTAGTGCTTTTTTCTTTGGTTTTAGTTGGTAGAGATGCATTTTTTGTAGCCATTTCCCACTGGACATAGTCGGCATAGAGATCTGTACATTCAGGATTGCCAAGCGCAAAGAAGAGATTACAAATTCTATCTAACATACAGCGATCATGAGTGATGAGAACAACAGCTCCTGGAAATTCGAGAAGGCTTTCTTCTAGTATTTCTAGGGTCGGAATATCGAGGTCGTTTGTTGGTTCATCAAGAAGCAGGAGATCAGCAGGTTCTAGCATTAGATGTGCGATTGCAATGCGTGCGCGCTCTCCGCCTGAGAGTTTTCCAAGAGGCATGTCAAGAATATCAGGGGAAAAGAGGAATCTTTTGCACCAGCCGTTCACGTGGATTGACTGCCCTTGGTAAACTACAAAGTCTCCATTGGGTGAAAGAGCTGTACGTAATGTGATCGTGTCGGGGAGCTGAGTTCTATGTTGATCGAAGTAGACGGTCTTAAGGCCATCTGCTCGTTTAATTGTTCCAACATCGGGCTCAATCTCATTTGCGAGGATACGAAGAAGAGTCGTTTTCCCAGAGCCGTTTGGCCCCATAAGGCCAATACGCGTTCCTGGAGAGAGGGTAAAATCAAGCTGGCGGAAAAGGGGGCGTTCGTTAGCATGTTTGCTTAAATTTTTTGCAACAAGAAGCTTTCTTGTCTCCCTTTCAGAGGCTGTAAAGTCGATGTCTGCTTTTCTTTCCTTATTCCTGTGTTTTACTTGCGAGAGCTCCTCAAGAAGCTCGTGCGCATCTTCGATACGGGCTTTTGATTTTGAGGTGCGCGCTTTAGGTGATGCGCGTAGCCACTCTGTTTCTTTTCTTGCTTTTGAAGCAAGCGAGCGTTGTCTCTCAAGTTGTCCTTTTAAAAATTCCTCTTTTTTTTCTAAAAAATGCCCATAAGTCCCATCGATGGCAAAAATTCCTTTTGGATAAGAAAAATCGATTTCAATGATCTTGTTTGTTGCATTTTGAAGAAAATAGCGATCATGGCTTACAAGAAGATAGGTTGCAGCTTCTTTAGCTAAAAATTTTTCAAGAAAAAGAATGCCTTCAAGATCTAAATGGTTTGTTGGTTCATCAAGAAGTAAGAGGTCAGGGAAAGTGATGAGTTCTTTTGCAAGAGCCAGCCTTTTTTTCCATCCGCCAGACAGAAGGTTAGCCGTCGTTGTATTATTGCGAAACCCAAGCTTACTGAGCCAGGTTTGCACAAGGGTCTCTTTTTCGTAGCTTTGTAGGCTTGCGTCTTTTTCGAGAACTTGATGTAAAATTTCTTCAGGTAGAAGGCTCGGAAAATCACATGTTTGGGGGACATAACCTACTTTTAGATCCCGTTTCATAGAGACTTCTCCGGAATCTGCGCGTTCGATTCCAGCAAGAATTTTTAGTAGAGTGGATTTCCCCGTTCCATTAGGTCCAATCAGGCCGATCCTATCTCCTGAAAAAACGCTCATCGATAGATCACTAAAAAGTCTTCTTGTTCCAAAAGATTTAGTAAGCTCTTGGCAGTGAATAAAAAGGGTCATGCGGTGATCTTATATGGACAGGAACTTTCTAATCAAATACAATAGTAGTTATGAAGCATAATAAAGTCTTTTCAGGTTTTTTAGCTACCACATCAACAACCGGCCTCCGCCGGTAAATATCCTCTCTTTTTTTTCAAAAAAATACTTTATAAATTACAAATCCTTAAGGGGAACGTTATGTTTTGTTACATGCCATTTATTCTTTTAGGGGCCATTTTTTCAGTGGTTCTTCTTGATGGGGTCATTCCCGTCTACGCAAAATCCTTTGTTTACGCTCTAAGTCTTACAACTAAATCCTTTGTTGTTTTTTTACTGCCGGCGGTCATTTTCATGCTTCTTTTTAAAACGATCGTTCAATTTGCAGGAAGGGCAACAAAGCTCCTTTTTTTGATTTTTGCAGCTGTGATCGGCTCTAATTTTCTTTCAACGATGATCAGTTATCAGGTGGGCTCTTTGGTCTATCAGCTGAATTTATCAATTGTAGCGCCACTTTTAGAGGGAGAAGGTCTTTCTCCTTTATGGGATTTTAGTTTACCCTCTGTCATTGGCAATGATGTGGCTATTTTTGCAGGGATCATTTTGGGGATTGTCTTTTCTTTTTTTAAAACTCATTTAAGAGAAAAAATATCTTTGTGTTTTGAAAGGTGGGTTGCTTTTCTTTTACGTATATTTGTTTCAATAATACCTGTTTTCCTCATTGGATTTCTTGTGAAGTTGGTTCACGATCGAGTGATTGTAAGCATTATGAGCGATTATGCTTTGATTTTTGCAATTGTTGCTGCAGCTCAGTTTGGATACATCCTTTTTCTTTATTTGAGCGCAAATCGGTTTAAGATTGCAGGATTTTTAAGAAGTGTTAAGAATATGCTCCCAGCTGGAATTGCGGGATTTAGCAGTATGTCAAGTGCTGCCGCAATGCCTCTTACAATTGTTGGTGCTGAGAAGAATATGAAGGACCCAAACTTTGCAAGGCTGAGCATTCCGACAACGGTCAATATTCATTTGATTGGTGATTGTTTTGCAATTCCCATTTTTGCCTTTGCTGTTATGAAAAGTTTTGGAGTTGCAGAACCCGGTTTTTATACTTATTTAGTTTTTGCTGTTTATTTTGTCATGGCAAAATTTTCTGTAGCGGCAATCCCGGGCGGAGGCATTATTGTTATGCTTCCATTTCTTGAGAGTTGTTTGGGTTTTAATGCAGAGATGGCATCTCTTATCACAGCGCTCTATATTCTTTTTGATCCTGTGATTACCTCTGCTAATGTTTTAGGAAATGGGGCATTTTCACAAGGACTCAGCCGCTTAAGCGACCTGGTTTCCAGCTTTTCGATCAGGATGAGGGATGCGATGTTGTGAATAGTAAGACTTGCCGCACTGAAGGGGAGTCCCCTGTACATTGTGCGTATCAGATGGGGATTGTTTTTTGAAAAAAAAGACTTCGAAATCTGCTTGAGAGTATTTGCCGTATCAAAAGGTGCGGCTACAACACTTACAACAAGAGCTGTTTTGGTGCCGGCAAATGCTAGTTGAGGGAATGTCAGGGGCTCATCATTTGATATTTCTTTGTATTGATTGCGAAAATATTTTTGTGCGATGAGAAAAGAGCTCCATTGCGTGGAAAGGCGACTCCAGTTGGTAGAAAAGCTTTTCCAGCCTTCATTAAAAAATGAAGAGAAAGCTTTATTTTTTTGTTCAGATAGCATGGAGCGAATTTTAGCTGATTCAAAAGGCGTTGAGAGGGTGGCATCGACGGTTGCGATAAAAAGGCCTGTAATGGCCATTTGAGGAAATTGCGGTACTCCATGTTTTTCTAAAATTTGCGGGGCTTTATCGATAATGGGCCAGCACCAAAATTGCTTGATGCTTGTATCCATGAGTTTTGGTGTAAGGCCGCTATAAAAACCGGTAAGTCTTTTCTGCTTCCAGATTTCCTTTACGACAGTCTGAGAGCTCACATCTAGTGCACTTGTTTGCAATCTCGTTTTTACAGTTTGCAGGGGATGAATCAAAAACTGAACGCTAGCGCCACGGACAACTCCAAGCATGCTAGTTTCTAAATAATTTTTCCAAGAACTCATGCTGGTTGCCTCTTTTTTGCAGTAGTAAAAGCGATAACAAGAGTGCTTGCAAGGCCAAGCATGGCCCAATACCAAGAGATACTAGAAACTATTCCTGTTTTCTTAAAAATCCATAAAGAAATGGCAGCTGTAGGCCCTCCCAAAAGTTGCGAGCCTAAAGAATATCCAAAAGAGATGATGAGATAACGGTGTGTTTTAGGGATAAGATCTTGCGCCCATGCGTGAAAGGGAGCAAAGAAGGCGACACCGAAAAGGACAAAACAGAGTCTTACCAAGATGACAGTCAGTAGATGAGCGCCGCTTAAAAACATACTTAAGGGGAGAGCTGTGATGACAACCATTAAGCTTGAGTAGAGCATGAGCTTTTGCCTTTGCATTTTAGAAGCAAGCCATCCAAAAAGAGGAAGTGTTGCGAAATCAAGCACGAGAAGTAAGCTGTTAAGGGCGAGCATCGATTCTTTTGTAAGGGAGGAAACAAGCGGAACAAAACCGTTCATTAAAATGAGAGACATTGAGTAAGTAGCATAAGAAAATCCTGATGTTAACGCGATCATGCATAACGGAGCGCGCATGCGCCACAGAGTTTGTGCTATATTTGTCAGAAGAAAAGAGGGTTCTCTAATCGTTGTGTCTTGAGGAAGTTTTTTGCGCACAAAGCAACCAAAGAGCGCTGTAATGCTGCCAAAAAGATAAAGAAGCCGCCATCCTTCTTCAACCTTATGGAAATAGCTTAAGCAAAAAACGGCTGCAGAAGCTAAGAGGATGCCTCCTATTGTTGAAGCATTATACAAGCTGCTGAGTAGGTCGTGCTTTTTTTTTGGAGAATTCTCGAGAAGAAAAATAGCTCCCCCCATAATTTCTCCTGCCGCAAGAAAATTTTGTAAGATTTTGCTTAAACAAAGAAGAAGTGGGGCTAAAATTCCCGCTTGCGCATAGGTTGGACAGATGGCAATGCCTAAAGAGATCAATGCCATCCCTGAAAGAGAAAGAAAAAGTGCGTGTTGCCGTCCATAAATGTCGCCGATTTTTCCAAATACAAGTGCTCCAAAAGGACGCGCTAGCATCCCTAAAGGGATGATCGCATAAGTTAAAATGAGAGCTGTGATCGGATCTTTATTTGGAAAAAATAGCGGCGCCAAAAAAGGGGATAAAAATCCGTAGAGCGCTGTGTCATAATGTTCAAAAAGATTGCCTAAGCAGGCACTCCAAAGATGAGTAAAGGGAATACGAGATTGCATGTGCACACTCCTTACGCTGGTATTATCCAGATCAAGTACTGAGAGTTGGGATCTATTTTCCCTTTCAGCCGCATCTTCGATGCAGCACCTCTGGTGTTGGCGATTATTCTAGCTTATTATTTTGTTTGAACCAAGCTCTAAATTTCTTTATGTTCTCTTAATCCTAAATAGTTTATACTTAAATTTTTGCTAATGAGGAAAATGAACATTCAGACCGCATTTTTAGGTGTAAGCTTACTATTGTTTGCCGGATGCGCGAAAACAGGACATCCTATGGAAAAGAAAGGGCAAGATCTTCGCATTAATCTTCAGAGAGAACCAGCATCCTTGGATCCTCGCATTGGAAATGATGTGGGCGCATCTCAAGTGCATTTTATGCTTTTTGAGGGGCTTTTACGATTGAATCCTGATATGACACTGTCACCCGCACAGGCGAAGTCGTGGGAAATTTCTTCTGATGAAAAAATGTATACTTTTTATCTTGATGATGCGAACTGGTCGAATGGAGTTCCTGTAACAGCTTTTGATTTTGAAAGAAGTTGGAAAAGCGTTTTGTCTCCTGATTTTCCATGTCCTGATGCTTATTTACTTTACTCCATTAAAAATGCGTATTCAGCTAAACAAGGAGCTCTTCCTTTAAGTGATGTGGGTATTAGAGCTGTTGATGAAAAAACTTTAGTGGTGGAACTTGAATTACCGACACCTCATTTTTTGCAGATTGTGGCATCCTCTGTTCTTTTGCCTATCAACATGGATATGGAGGATAAAAATCCTAATTGGGCTGTTTCCCCTAGTCATTTTATTTGTAATGGCCCTTTTCAGTTCAAAGAGTGGAAAGTGAATGATGAGATGATTTTTGAAAAAAATCCTTATTTTCGCAAAGCAAACGACGTTAAGCTCAACAATGTTTTTATTAACATTATTGACCGCGAGATGATTGCTCTTCATATGTATGCAAGTGGATATTTTGACCTTATTGGCGCTCCACTTTCCTGCTTCCCTACTGTGTTTCACCAAGAACTTGATAAGAAAAACCTGCTGACGTTTTTTCCTGTTGCTATGAGTAAATTTCTTGCATTCAATACGAATGTGTTTCCTTTTAACAATGCTAACATGCGTAGAGCGTTCTCTTATGCTGTTAACCGCAACGCGATCGTAAAACATATTACACAGCTGCAGGAAGAGCCGGCTCTTAACATTATTCCTCCTGTATTGCTCCCAGAAGAGGCTCCCCCTCTTTTCATCGATGCCGATTTAGAAAAGGCAAGAGAGTGTCTTGAAGTGGGACTTAAAGAATTAAACATCACAAAAGATGACCTTAAAAACTTATCTTTTATGTATTGTTCTAGCGAACTTAACCATTTAATTACGCAGCATCTGCAAAATGAATGGTCTAAAGTTCTTGGCATTACAGTCCGTTTGGAAAATGTTGATTTTAAAGCCTTACATGAACGTTCTTCTAAAGGCGATTATGAGATTGGCCTTTTTATTTGGGTTGCAGAGTATGGCGATGCCATGAATATCTTGGAGCGCTTTTGTGATAAAAAAAGCCATCGTAATTATTCTAAATGGTCACATCTTGGATATAACGAGATTTTGAACCAAGCTATGAAAACCTCGTGTCCCAAAGAGCGCTTTGAAAAGATTTTAGAGGCTGAAAAAATTCTTGTGGATGAAATGCCGATCACATGTCTTTTTCATAGCAACTATGCGTTTCTCATTCAACCTCATGTTAGGGGATTTGGAATTTCACCTCTTGGACAAATCTACTTTGACCAAATTTCGATCGCTCCTTAATATCATGATTTATGAGTGAAGAAGAAAGTCTACTAAGACGCATGGAGCTTCTTGGGATTCGGGATGAAGATCTCATTGAGAAATTCATTTTAGGATCGGGAAGAGGAGGGCAAAAGATCAATAAGACTTCCTCTTGCGTTTATCTAAAACATATCCCGTCAGGCATTGAAGTAAAGTGTCAGGAAGAACGCTCAAGAGAGCATAACCGGATTGCTGCACGTACGATGCTTTGCGAGCGTCTTGAAAAAGAGAAAGAGACGATTCGGTTTGATCTGCAACAGATCCGCGAAAAAAAACGCCGTCAAAAACGCCCCCGAACGAGAAAAATGAAAGAAAAAATGCTCGTTCAAAAAAAACAGGTCTCTGTTAAAAAAACTTTACGCAAGCCTCCAAAAGATTTTTTTGACTAAAACTCTTTTTACGTGTTATCTTTCGCGCAAAAATCATGAGCAATTTTATGCGCTACGTTCTTCTTTTAATTTTCACATGCATTTCTCTTTTTGCAGATCTTAAAGATCCTTACGTTCTTGCAGCAACAGAGGGCGATCCTTCTTCTAATCTTTGTCCTCACGTCAACAGCCTGACAGGCGATTTTCTCATCAGTGAAGCTGATATCGTGATTCTTGCTGCACAGCCTTTGATTGTTCATAGAAGCTATGTTAGTGGAGATGGGAATGGAGGATGGACCTTTTTTCCTCATACACTATTAAAAGTGATGGATGGCGGTAGCAAAAAAAAGAAGTACATCCGCGTTGCAGAACCCACAGGTTCGATGATTACGTATAAAGTTACAGAACATGATCCTCATGTTTACCGTTTAAGCATCGAAAAACATGGAAAAGGGATCACGAACACCTCTCAAGGAACAATAAGTGGAAGAACAAATTTGCGCAATACCGTCGTCATACGCAAGGGGCCCGAAGTTATAGTGCATTGTGCAAATGGCACTGTGCGCACCTATAAAAAAACATCTCCAAGAACTTATCTTCTTAAATTAGAGCAACTATCCAATGGCAACTACATCATTTATCACTATAACAAACAGGAGAGGCTTAAGAGAATATGCACATCAGGTCCCTCTAAAACTGAGGTCTACGCAGAAATCAAATTTCGTTATTTAGATAAAGAAAGTGGTTTTGAAATCACAACTTCTGATGGAAGAGTCCTTCACTACGATATGTGGGGCGGTCTGATCAAAAAGGCAACATTTACTGAAAAACCTGAAGAAAAGTTTGAATTCACTGCAGGCTTGGATGTTCATTTTTTTGTGAAGGAGAGACAGTTTCCTGAGGGGAGAAAAATTAGGGTTGACTACTACACTAAAAAAGACACGGGAAGCTTCAAAGATCCCAGGTGTGATCGGGTTAAAACAATTTATGAGATGGTAGGGGAAGAACTTGTTCCCACGTATCGCTTTTCCTATGATATTAGCAGAGAAAAAATCAAAAAGAAGAAAAAACGTTACGCTTATAAAGAAAATGGAAAAACAGATATTTATGATGCGCTTAACAACCTTACACGCGTCCACTTTAGCCCTAACTTTTACATCAACGCCATTGAACGGTTCGACAAAGAGACGCTTTATACAAAACTTAAGTTTGAATGGCGAGAGTATGGACAGCTGAAAGCCAAAATCTTTTACGATAAAGAGAATAATAAAGTCTGGGAAAAACGTTTTGAATATGACGCCAGAGGTAATGTCCTCGAAGAGATTTTTTCTGGAGATCTTTCAGGAGAAGGGGCTTTTCAGTCCTATACAACAACCTATACTTATGATGATCACAATCTCATGCTCACGCAAACAGAAGAGAACGGCAGGTGTACCACTTATGAATATAAAAGTGGCACTGATCTTCTTTCTTTTCGCGGCCTCCATGATGGAAAGAAAATGATCAAACGGGAATTTCATCAATATAATGCAAAAAACCTTCTAGAAACACTGATCACAGATGATGGTGAAACATGGGAGCTAGATAATCTCTCAGGTGTTACAGAACGGTTCATCACAAAATTTAGCTATGAAGAACATGGTTTGCCTGAATGGATTGAAGAGTATTACTTAAGAGATGGATGTGAAAAGCTCATCACAAAGACCTTTATTAGGTACAATCTTCAGCGTAGAGTGGAGTATAAAACCATTTATGATAGCGAAAATCAGTCCCGATATACTCTTGAATACAACTATGACAGATATGGTTTTTTGACTTGTGAAACAAACCCTGCAGGACAAACAACTTATATAACTAATGATTGTTTCGGTAATCAGTTCACCTGCACACTTCCAGGAGGTGTTGTTCATGAAAAACACCATGACAAAGGCAATCATGTCACATGTCATGTGGTTAAGGCTGAAGGAAAAAAACACCACACTTATTATAAATATAATCACAAGTACCAGCAGACAAAAATTCTTGACTACTTGAACCGCGAGATCGTTTTCGAACGCGATCTTGATGGCAACGTCATTAAGACAATTTTTCCTAAAGTGCAGAATGAAGACGGACAGGAAATAGAGCCTATTGCTCGGGCGGAATACAATTGCCTTGGAAAAATAACTTCTGAAACAACGCCTCTTGGGCGCACAACAACAACGCGCTATAATAGTCGGGGCAGTCCTATAGAAATTACTTACTCTAATGGCACAATTGAAACGTTTACTTACAACCTTGATGGCACGCTGAAAACAGCGGTCGATCAGAAGGGCTATGAGACAGTCTATCTTTATAATACCTGCCAGCAGCTCATACAAAAAACGGTAGCCGGTATGGTGGTACAAATTTTGACGTACAACAGCTTCCATATCACTTCTCAAACAGACAATGAGGGAAGGCACACAACCTACACTTATGATAAAGCAGGTAGAAAAGACTCAGAAACAACAGAGGGTGAGACAATCACGTATTCTTATGATGCTTTAGGATTTCTTGCACGCACAACTTCGCAGGATTTACACCTTTTTACTAAATACAATCTTCTTGGGCAGCTTAAGGAAGAGAGGGAAGAGAATGCAAAAAAAGAGATCCTTGCTAGGATCCGTTATTTTTATGATTTGGCTGGCAATTGCGAAGAAATCATTCGCTATTTTGACGATACAGTAGCAACAGAAATTACGCGTTATGATTCATGGAACAGGGTTTATGAGAAAAAAGATCCTTTAGGGCACTCTACGCTTATCTTTTATAGTGACACCTCTCCTTTTACGATAACGGAAATAGATCCTCTTGGCAATCAGACCATCACCACATTTGATGTACTGGATCGTCCTTTGTCGGTTGAAAGGAAAAACACCTTTGGAGTTCAGACGGCCTTTAATGAAATGTTCTATACAGCAGACGGTGATTTGGCCTTGCAAAAAACAGCTCTAATTTCTCCAGATGGGCATCAAGAAATCTTGATGACGCATTTAAAATATGACAGCATGGGACGAACGATTAAAGTTGTTGAAGCAGAAGGAGCGTCAAAGCAGAAAACAACGACGTATGGGTACACTCTTCGCGGAGAAAGAGCCTCCATCACAAAACCTGATGGGGTTGTGCTGACTTATATTTTTGATCCTTTAGGACGGCTTGAAGATCTTTCCTCAAGTGCAGATGATTGTCACTACCGCTATTTTTATGAGAAAACATTAACCAAACCCTTCTTGATCCAAGATGAGATCACAGGTAAAGCAACAGAGCGCAGTTATGATGCTAGGGGTCGTCTTGAAAAAGAAACTCTTGCAACGGGGCTGACATTCATTAACAGGTACGACCTTCAAGGAAGGCGCTTGCAGCTCACACTGCCGGACAGCTCTTTCATCCGCTACAGCTATAAAACAAAGCACTTACATACTGTGTCTCGATATGATGCAAATGGCATACACGCTTATACACACACCTACACCCATTATGATAAATCAGGCGCGCCGCGTAGCCAACAACTGATCGGAAATCTTGGGTCTCTTGACCACGGTATCGATCCTCTTGGCCGGTTAACGCAGATCCATTCTGCTTACTTCAATCAAGAGATTGATGTGATCGATCCTTGCGGCAACATCAAAGAAATCCACACAAACAATAGCCCACGCTCTTTTTCCTATGACAGTTTAAAACACCTGATTAATGAAGAGGGGCATGAATATGTCTGCGATTCTCTTGGTAGACGCATTGAAAAAGATCAAGAGCGGGAAGATCTCGATCTTCTCAATCATCTCTTTTCGAAATATAAATACGATAGAAATGGCAACCCTATTTTGAAAAGAGATGATAATACCGAGTACATCTATGATTCTCTTGACCGGCTTACCGAAGTGGTCAAGCCAAAGGCCTCCCGTATCATTTACACGTATGATCCACTGCATCGTCGTCTTGCAAAGGCTTTTTACATCTGGCAGAACGATGTTTGGATACAGGAAGAAATACTTCTTTTTCTCTATGATGCAGATAACGAGATCGGCAGCATCACTTCAGAAGGAGTCTTAAAAGAGCTGCGCGTTTTAGGTGCCGGGCATGGTGCTGAAATTGGCGCTGCAGTGGCTGTCGAATTAGAGGGTATACTTTATGCTCCTATTCACGATCTTTTTGGCAATCTCAGTTATCTCATAGACGTGCTAACGGGAACAATTGCTTCCTCTATTGAATACACAGCTTTTGGGGAGTCCTCTTCTTCACAACGTTCTCCCTGGGGATTCTCTTCCAAACGAACAGACCCTGAAACAGGTTTTGTTTACTTTGGCCGTAGGTACTATGTTCCTGAACTTGGAAGGTTTCTCACCCCAGATCCCTCCGGGTTTACAGACGGTCTTAATCTTTATGCTTACCTCAATCACTCACCTTTGACAGCGCATGATCTTTACGGCTTAGAATCGACAGCCCCCGATCCCTTCATGCTCCCTTACTTGTCATATAATTTCTCTAAACTTGAAAGTAATTTTCCGATTATTCAAGGGTTGACTCTTGTATGCAATTTGGTGGGTGCCGTGTTTGCAAACATCGCTTTCCACTTCATTCCCGATCTTTTAGGAGGGGAGTATCTGCGCGCTTTCGGTCATTTTTTGCTCAACGAAGCAGCTCCTGAAAGATTGCCTTCCCATGTCGGCTCTGTCGGTCAAATTGATTATGAGAAAGCGCGGTTTACCGTCATCAATGGGATGCTCACATATGCTGAGGAATGCAAAGACTATGCAGACCTTGTTTCAAATTTTTTTGGTGGAGCCATTGTCCATTACATGTATAATTCATCAGGAGGCGCCGTCGTCGATTTGTCTCATTCTGTTTTCTCAAAGTTTGGCCATACAGATGGGGATGCCCGCACACTTGCCGCACACTTGAGGGTCCTCATCGATCAGTTGGGAGGGGTGAATGGCGGCGGCACCATTTACCACATTGCCTTTAGCGAAGGAGGCCTTATTACTGAAAGAGCGCTTGAACTTCTTACAGAAGAAGAGCGGCAAATGATTGTCGTTAACACTTTTGGCTCCGCATCTCTTTTTAGCAGCTCTCTTGCGCGGGATGTGACCCACTTCGTATCTGTTCGCGATCTCGTCCCGATGACCGATACACTTAATTACATCAAAGCAGTTTACTGCACTCTCACTTCGCGTCCTACCAATGTACACTTTGTTGGTACTTGGAAAGGCGTTCCTCTTATCGATCATGGTTTTACGAACAAGTGTTATTTTGATGAAATGAAAGATTTTGGTTATAATATCACAAAATATTATAGAGGTGTGCATTGAAGGTTATCATTAGCTTTGTTTTGTTATTCGTACTAGTTTCTTGTCATGAAGATCCTACGTATCGTGATTTGGCGGGTAATGTGATGTTTTCGTATTTAAGACAGGTGCATAAAGAGAAAGGTTTAGTTTGTGCGGGTTTTACATCAGTTGTGGTTCCTGATATTAGAGAATTTAGAATGAATTATCGTCTAAATAAATTAAATTACAACCAGTCAGAAGCTCGTCAGCTAATTGTTGCCGTTGCAGAAGGTTTTCTCAAAAAAGTAAATTTAGATGTTAAAATTCGTCCATGTCTTCATGAATTTCCTGTAACTTATAAAAATTTGTCATTAAGGATTGTCTTTAAAACAGCACAACTTGAAAGGCCTTCGGAACAATATGTGGCTTATGTTCTTTTGCAAAGAGGTAAAATTTATTTCTGTAATTATAATCATGATACTGAGATGCTGTGCGACTTAGGTGAAGAATTTTATGAAGATGCTTTAGAACTTTGCGGCTTTAACTCATGCAAAAATGTAGTAGTGGGTGCTGATCTGTAATTCTTTTTGATTTATCAAATTGTGGTGCGCCTTTAAGATCTTTGGCATGGAATATGATTTTGTTGTGGGTAATGGTATGGCTTCGACCTGGGCTATGTTATCACGGCCCTTCGGGCCTTAAATCCACAATTTTCTTTTTGCAACTCCCTCTTCAGCCTATGATTTGGCCCTTTGTGCGTAAGATGAGTAATTTAGACGCAAAGAACTCGAAGCAATTAAGCTGAAATTTTTCTGCTATCATTTTAAATATTAGTTCTGTTGTGCGGTTTTAAGAATATAGCCTTGTTTAAGTTCTGCATAATAGACGATGAGCAGGCCGATGGAGACGATGCCCGTCGAGAGGAAGATCTGCCAGGAAAGAGGTTCTCCGAGGAAGATCCAGCTATTTAAAGAAGCGAAGATGGGACTTAAGAGCCCGACAAAAGAGAGGAAAGTTGCTGTGTATTTGCGGAGCATGAGACCGTAGAGATTGTAACAGACAATGTTAGAAATGAGTGTAATGAAGAGCGTTGTTTGTAAAAAGGGGAGGACGCTGCCAGAAGCTATCGGGGTAGGTGTCCAGCTATCTACAAAAAGGGAATGAATAAGAGCGAAGCTCCCGCCGATGAGCATACTTGAGCCGTTGGCCATAAGAGGAGAAACTGCGCGGTCTTTAACAACAATACGTAGTAGAATCCAGCCATAGACAGAGGCGAGTGCAGCTCCCATAATGGCAAGAGTTGGCCATGAGAAGTAACTGAAAGCGTTAAAAATTTCTTCAGAACCACTTTGAGTCATGAGTACAGGAATAAAACCGATGAAGCCGATCGAGAGTCCAAGCCATTTTCTTGGTGTCATCTTTTCTTTGAAGTGGATATAGGAAAAAAAAGCGGCAAAGAAGGGGGAAAGACTGTAAATGAAGCAGGTTTTGGCAGCTGTTAGATATTGTAGCCCCCAAAACTCTAAAATATTTGTTATGTATATACTGAAAAATGCGAGCACGCCAAGAGAAAACCATTGCTTCATTTCTAGTTTAAAGGAGGAGCGGTTTCTAATGGCTAGATAGCTAAGTATGAGGACACCAGCAAGCGCCATTCTAAATCCCGTTAAAAAAATAGGGGGGCTATACTGGAGGGCGATCTTTCCTAAAGAAAAAACGCTAGACCAGGTCGCATACATGAAAATAACGGTGATAATGGAAAACATAGTCTGAGAGTATAAAGCATAACGGCTCCTTGCGCAATATTTCAATTCATGTTTTGATGCCAAAAAGGATAGAGGTAAAATGATATGTTAACACCAAAGGCAGTGAAAAGGGTTGCGGTTACAGGGGGTGCTGGACAAATTGCCTACAGCATTCTTTTTCGGATCGCAAGTGGTGACTTTCTTGGAAAGGATCAACCTATTGCATTGCATATCCTTGAGGTGTCGGAGGCTTTAGAATCCTTAAAAGGGGTTCTTATGGAACTTGAGGATTGTGCATTTCCTCTTATTCAAGAAATTGTTATCGGAAGCGATCCATTTCAGGTTTTTAAAGATGTGAACTATGCTTTTTTGATTGGAGCCAAGCCAAGAGGTCCTGGTATGGAGCGTAAAGATTTGCTTTTAGATAATGGTAAAATTTTTATCAATCAAGGCAAGGCATTAGACGAAGTTGCAGCGCGCGATGTGCTTGTTCTTGTCGTTGGTAATCCATGCAACACGAATTGTTTAATTGCAGCGCATCATGCACCACGTCTTTCTTCTAAACGTTTTTTTGCAATGACGCGTCTTGATCAGAATCGCGCAGTATCGATGCTTGCTAAAAAAGGTGGGGTTGCCATTGTTGATGTAGATCACATGACGATTTGGGGAAATCACTCTTCGACACAAGTGCCCGATTTTTTGAATGCGCGCATGAAATCCAAATCTCTTCTAGATGTGATTCATGATGAAAAGTGGCTCCAAGATGTTTTTATTCCGGGTGTGCAAAAGCGAGGCGCCGCGGTGATTGCAGCGCGTGGAAAATCATCTGCTGCATCTGCTGCAAATGCAGCCTTGGATGCGATGCGCTCTCTTGTTTTTGAAACAGCCTCAGATGAGTGGTTTTCTATGGGGATTGCAAGCGAGGGCAACCCTTACGGAATTAAAGACGGGATTGTTTTTTCTTTTCCTTGTAGATCCAAAGGGAATGGAAAATTAGAGATTGTTAAAGGGCTTCGCATCGATGATTTTTTAAAAGAGAAAATTGTTGCTACAGAAAAAGAGCTTTTAGAAGAGCGGGAACTTATCGCAAATTTACTATAAAAGGTTAAGTCATGTCGGACGTGTTATTTGAAATTACAAAAGATCAGCTCGAGACAGGATTGCGTGGTTTTCCTATAGGGTACTGTCCCACTTCTTACGTAGATCCACAGAAAGGCTTGTTTTATGTGGGAGAACCCGTTTCAGAGCTTGGCGCTGCAGAACCTCAAGATGTCATTTACTTACTCTATTGTGGAAAAAAAGGAACGAAACAAGAGGTTGATGATTTTTTTGCTCTTTTAAAAACACGTGCAGCATGTAGTTTGGAGACGATTAAATATATTAAAGCGCTTCCAAAAGAAGGGCATCCGATGGCTCTTTTGCCTGCAGCACTTCTTGTTCTTGGAGTGTTTGAGTGCATTCATGATTATCGAGAAGATTGTATTAATTTAATTGCAAAGCTTCCGCATCTTGTTGCAACACTGATCAATCATCACGGTGGCTTTGGGGAAACACCACTTCCAAATCCTCATCTTGGCTACATGGAAAATTTCAGCTACATGTTGCAGGTTCCCAATAAGAAAGAAGAGGAACTTACACGTATTTTAAAGTTATTCAACATTCTTCACTATGACCATGGCGGTGGAAATCTTTCTACGTTCGTTGGTAAAGCTGTAGCGTCTGGTTTAGAGGATATGTATGGTTCTATTGCGTCTGCAATGTGCGCTCTTGCAGGGCCGCTTCATGGAAAGGCGAACCAGGATTCTCTGGTATTTGTCAAAGAAGTTCTCGAAGCTGTAGGAGAAAATGCAACAGCTAAAGATGTTGAAAATCATCTTAGAGAACGGCTTGCTGCAAATAAACTTGTTTTTGGTTTTGGTCATGCGGTGCTTCGTGTTGAAGATCCAAGAGCGAGTACTTTTTATGAGTTTGCAAAGAAATACTATCCGGATCATCCACTAGTCAAAATTGCTCTTCTTTTACGTACCGAGGGCTCTAAAGTCCTTAGCGAAAATCCAAAAATTTCAGACCCCCATCCTAATGTTGATGCGATCTCAGGCATTGTTCTAACAGCTGCCGGGTTTCACTACCCTGAGTATTTTACAGTCTTGTTTGGCTTAAGCCGTTCCGTTGGTATCGCCATCCAGATTGTCTATGAAAGGCTTGAAGCGCGCGGCGGTAAAGGCACTCCCATCGTCCGCCCCAAATACCTTTACAAACCAAGAGCATAGAATAGTTTTCTTTAAATCGCGCCCTTGCCTTTGCTCGTGTGCGTGCCCTTATTTTGTCTTTTTGATTCCAGCAAATTTCGAGAGTTCATCTACGAACAAATCATAAAAATAAGGATTTGGCACATGTCCCATGCCCTTTACAAATACATATTTGGCATGAGGGATCGCTTGCGCAAGTGCAGCGCCGTGATCTGGTTGAAAAATTGGGTCTTCAGAGCCATGAAAAATGATCGTTGGAACTTTAACTTGAAAGGGAACTAAGCGAATTAAACTTTGTGATTTTTTGATAGCTAAAATATGATTTTCATTGTTTGGCACATTTTGAGAACGAATAAGATGCTCCATGTGGATGTTCCGGAGGCTTGTCTCTTCTAAAGGAAAAATAGAGCCATTGCAAATACGCCAACTGTTCAGTCTTAATTCAAGCTTTTCTTCCAGTGTATTTGCTGGAAAATTTAAAAAAGTAGAGATAGAAGTTATATATGCTTTCGTGGGACTTGAGAGACCTTCATCTTTTTCTTCAATAGGAACGGATGAGAGAGATCTGATTAATGGACAAAAATCGCAAGACGTTGCCATTAAGTTAAGTGTGCGAACTTTTTCTGGAAAGTAAACTGCGATAAGCTCTGCAATGGGTCCTCCCATCGATACGCCAAAAATATGAGCATTTTTAACTTTTAAAAAATCCAATAGATCTACTGCATCTTGAGACATGTCTAATAAATCATAAGGAGAGTGTTCGAAATCAAAATGGGTTGAAAAACCTGTATCGCGGTTATCGTAGCGAATCACATAAAATCCAGCCGTTGCAAGTTGTTTACAAAATTCGACAGGCCAAAGAATTCCTTGGCTAAATCCTCCCATGATGAGCAAAAGTGCAGGATTTGTTGGTTTACCGAAGGTTTCATACCATAAATTCAGCCTTTTAAGATTGGCTATTTGTCCATAAGCACAGTCCTGAGAGGTAAGGTCACCTGCGTTTAAGGAAGATGTTATTGTTAGAATGAGAAACAGTTTGTACCAATTTTTGAACATACACTACTCCAAAATATGTTAAACGCTGAGTATAACGGAGATTTTGGATATTTTAGGAGATTTTTTTACATCGTGAAATAATCTCCAAGACAAGTATATAATTGGTGCTTGTCTTAAATAGAGGAGGGGTTATGTTTAAGGTGTCTTTAGAAGCAGTAAATAATTTTGAGATAAGAGAAGGTGTGAAAGTAGAGGGAACTAATTCCAAATTACAAGAGGTTCTTGTAGAAAAAATCGATGATTTTTTCAAATCAAAAAATCCGCTTGTTTTAGATGAGCAACGAGCTAATTTCTACATAGACATCGATAATGGAGCTAATGTGAAGGTTAAGGGGCCGGGAACGCCCAGGCGTGTTGAAATTCAAGGAGCTGAGGGGTTAAATCATGTGCGCGTTGCTTTTCAAATAGGCCATCCTGTTTTAGCTCAAGTTGTCCTCCCAAGAAAAAAAATCATTTCTGTAGAGCAATTCAAGCACGCTTTTAAGCAAAGCGGAATTAAAGCTAAAGAATTTATCTTTGGATCAAGCAAGGATGTTATTTATTCGCAAGGCAATACAAAAACTGTAAAAAAGAAATAAAAAATTATTGAAAGTCGTGCCTTTGCTCCTCTGCGTTGAAAATTTACACTTTAAAAAGTAGAGTTTGGTCTTAGCTTTAGGTATACTCGCTTTCACTATGAAAATTGCGGTTGTTGGTGCGGGATTTTGCGGAGTTGCCGCTTGCTGTGAGCTCCTTGGTATTAAGGGTGTTTCTGTTGATCTTTTTGATGCAAAAGGTCTAGGTGGAGGCGCTTCTGGATGCGCTGCCGGGCTTTTACATCCATGTCCTGGCGAGCAGGGCAGAAGAAGCTGGATGGCAGATGCAGGAATGCAAGCAACGCTTGATCTTGTAGCTGTTTCTGAGAAGGCTTTAGGAGTGAGCGTTGCAGATAGGTCGGGAATTTTACGGATTGGCGCTATCGACAAGCTTTATCCTGATATTGTTTTCCAAGGGAAAGATACTTATCTAATCACTTCCGGAGTGACAATATATCCTGAACTTTATTTAGAGGGGCTCTGGAAGCATTGTCAAGAAAAAGGCGCAAGGCTTGTTTTAACACAAATCGACAGCCTTTCTCAACTTGAAGGATATGATAAAATTATTCTTACAGTTGGTGCTGGTATTTTTGGATTTGAAGAATGTGGGCATTTAAAGCTTGGGAAGACTAAAGGACAGGCTCTTGTTTGTAAGCTTCCGGAAGGGGTAGCTCGTTTTGAAAGAAGCATTGTTGCTAAAGGCTATATTGCAACCGGTAGCGCGCCTGATCATTTTTATGTAGGCTCTACATATGAAAGAGATACTGTAAGTTTTAAGCCTAACTTAGAAGCTGCTCTTGCCGATTTACAGCCTAAGGTGGATCTTATTGCGCCACATTTAGGTCCACTTAATGTTTTGGAATGTAGGGCTGGGGTTCGTGTTAGCCCTATTGGTCATTACATTCCCCTTCTTGAAAAAATTAATGGTAGGTGTTACGCCATTACTGGCATGGGATCACGCGGTCTTCTTTATCACGCCTATTTTGCGAAATTATTGAAAGAGCAGCTTCTCATTAACGCAACAATCGTTTAGAATTTTTCGATATATGCACGGTAAATTTTTATTCTTAGGTACAGGAGGCTCGCTTGGTATTCCCATCGTGGCATGCACATGTAGCGTATGCAGCTCATCAAATCCGCGTAACAAGCGGCTCCGGCCTTCAGGGGTTATCAGTGTGGCTGGTAAGCATTTATTGATAGATGCAGGACCTGATTTCCGCACTCAAGCACTAAGAGCGCATCTTAAACACTTAGACGGCATTCTTTTGACTCACTGCCATTTTGATCATATTGGGGGACTGGATGATCTCAGAGTTTTTTCTTTCGCTCAAAAGAAAAAACTTCCCTGTCTTCTTTCACAGGAATCTTATGATGAACTGCAGATCCGCTATCATTATTTGATGCACCCTCATTCTACGGATAAATTTAAGTTTCAGATCCTTAAAAGTGATTTTGGAAGGATAGATTTTGAAGGGGTAGATGTTCAGTACATGAGTTATTTTCAAGCGGGGATGAAAGTTTCTGGATACCGCATAGGAACATTTGCTTATGTATCAGACATTCGCGAGTATTCTGAAGAGGTGGTACGCGCGCTTGAGGGTGTAGAAACGCTTGTTTTAAGTGCGCTTCGCTATACGCCGACAGAGGTTCATTTTAGCTTGAATGAAGCGGTAAATTTTGCTCGAAGTATTAAAGCAAAGAAAACGTGGCTCACGCACCTTGCGCATGATCTGGAGCATGATAAGGTAAATCAGGAACTGCCCAGTGACATAAGTTTAAGTTACGATGGATTGGAGATCGAATTTTGAATAAGCAGGATGTAGTACATAAAGAATATAGAGAACTTGACGACTTAAAAACAGCGCTTCTTGTTTCTATTTACCGTTCAACTGCAGCAAAAAAGGCAAGCGAAGACTCTTTAGATGAGTTAGAAAACTTGTGCACTACTTTTGGACTACAAGTTGTTCATAAGATTCCATGCCCTATTAAAAAATTTGATGCTGCAACGTATCTCGGGAAGGGTAAGATTCAGGAGTTAATGCTTCTAGAAGCGGATGTTGTCATCTTTGATGATGAGATATCGCCGCATCAGCAGCGCAATCTTGAAGAGTTATTTAAGCGCCCAGTGATTGACCGTACAGAGCTCATTCTTGAGGTGTTTGCCAAACGTGCTCAAACAAAAGAAGCACGTTTACAGATCGAACTTGCAAAGGTGCGTTATCAATTTCCTAGATTAAAAAGACTGTGGACCCATCTTTCACGCCAAAGCGCAGGTGGCGGCGCTTATCTGAAGGGTGAGGGCGAAAAACAGATTGAGATTGATAAACGCCTTCTTAAAGTGCGTTTAGATCGGTTGGAAAAAGAGTTGGAAGAGGTCCGGATGCACCGAGATACGCAAAGACGTGCGCGGATACGCTCTGGGATCCCTACTTTTGCAATTATTGGTTATACAAATGCCGGTAAATCCACACTTTTAAATGCGCTGACACACGCACAGGTGCTCGTTGAAGATAAGCTTTTTGCAACACTTGATACAACAACACGTAAATACCATTTACCTAATAAGCAAGAAGTTCTTCTAATTGATACGGTCGGCTTTATTCGTAAGATTCCTCATACTCTTGTTGCTGCCTTTAAGAGTACTCTTGAAGAGGCGATCCATACAGATATTCTCCTTCACTTAATTGATGTCAGCCATCCTATGGCCGAAGCTCAAGCAGAGGCCACTTATGAAGTAATAAAAGAACTGGGAGCAACTCATCAGCCGATCATTACTGTTCTTAATAAAATTGATAAATGCTCGAACCCTGCTTTGATTCATAAATTCAGGATTAAATATCCGAAGACTGTTGCGATCTCTGCGACAAATGGAACAGGGTTTGATGATCTTCTTGAGATCATGACTCAAGAGATTTCTAATTTGCGTAAAATAGTAAATTTACGCATCCCGCAAAGTCACTACGATCTTGTGAGTTTAATCATGAGAGAGGGAAGAGTGATTTCTTCTGATTATGAAGAAAATGATGTGCTTCTTCATGTAGAAATTCCAAGATCTTTGGAACATAAAATTTTGCCGTTTATCATTCACGGAGAAGAACCCTGTGACAAGTCTTTGTAATTTACCGCAAGATGAGCGTCCTCGTGAAAGGCTTTTACATTTTGGTATCGAAGCATTGTCTCTTTCAGAGCTTCTTGCCATTGTTCTCGGCACGGGGACTAAAGGTAAAAACGTATTACAGCTAGCTGATGAGCTTCTCATGCGTTTTCAAGGATTAAATGGTCTTTTGGAGGCCTCCGTAGAGGAACTTTCTGAAATTAAGGGAATTGGTAAAACAAAAGCGATTCTTTTACAAGCAGTTTTTGGGATTGCGCTCAAGAGTCGCAAGATAAATATGAATGGTAAGATTTTCATTAAAACATCTCAAGCGGCGTTTGATTTGGCAAGCGGCGAGCTTTCCCACCAGAAACAAGAGATGCTCCTTGTTATTCTGCGCAATGTAAAAAGACAGTTAATCCATTATGAAACGGTGTCGGTCGGGACTCTTTCTGAAGTGCTCATTCATCCACGTGAGGTATTCTATCCTGCAATTCGACATAAAGCCCATGATGTGATCATAGCGCATAACCACCCAAGTGGCGATCCGACCCCTTCAAAAGCAGACATTGAGCTCACGCGCCTTTTAGCTCAGTCAAGCTATATTCTTGGTATCGGTCTCGCAGATCATCTCGTCGTTGGAGCACGCTCTTTTGCTTCGATGCGTGATTTAGGATACCTCAGTAAACAACCAGCTTATTAACCTGAGTTTGGGTTTATTTCATAGAGCCTTACTGCATCTTTCGGGCGCTTTTTAAAGATTTTTGCGAGTCCATAGGCACCTTCGGCTATTGAACTCGCAAAAATCTTTGAAAATCGTCCCAAAATCTGCAATAATCCTCTATAAACTAAACCCAAAACTCAGGTTATTAATTTTAAGGAGAAGAATTTATGTTAGCTCCCTTTTCAGATGCAGCTCAGATGCTTAATATAGAAGGAATCTACCAGCATTACTCAGAGACCGCTCAGTCTATTAATATCAATGGGATTTATGAACATTATAAAGGCCAATTCTATAAGGTCCTAGCCGTTGCACGCCACAGCGAGACGCTTGAAGAGCTTGTTGTGTATCAATGTTTATATGGTGAAAGGGGAATATGGGTGCGCCCTTTAAGTATGTTCTTAGAGACCGTTACAATAGATGGCAAAGAGCAACCAAGATTTAAATCTCTGTAACTTGTGATCTGGAGGAGCCGAAAGAAAGAGCCTTGTGGCTCTTTCTTTTTGGTTAGCGAGTGGTTTAGAAGTCGAATTCGAATTTGATGTTTAGGCCTTGAATTTGCAGATCTCCATTTTGTACAGATTCTTGAATTAAAGGCTGCGATAAATTTGGATTGAAGGTGATAAGTTCGTCGCGCATATTGTTTTGGCTGAACCAATAAGCAAAAGAGTAGAGGGCTGAACATCCAAAGCGGTATTTGTTATCATAGAAGAATGTTTGCCACTGTATCCCAAGCTGTCCTTCAAGATTAGAACGGAGTTTGTTAGCAGAATCTTTAATGGTTATTGTCTCTGGAATAGTAAACGATTCAGGTCCTACATCGATAACAAGAAGACCTTTTATTTTTGATTTGGTGTCTATGCTGCCTGCAAGGATAGAGGTTGATAAATTACCTAAGATAGACCAGGACTTAGTGATATAGAATTCGACATCTGAGCCAATTTTTAGGCCAATTCCTTTAAAATCTTGATTTGCTTTAAATGAGGTGTTCTCTGAGAGAATAGTATCATTTGTTGGAAAATAAGAGTGATATTTCACTTTGAAATCCTGATTGATCCAAGCTGCTCGAAGTCCCATTTTTGGGTTGAAAGCTAGCCACTTGCCAATAAAAAATTGCCGGCCTAATTCCCAATCAAGAGTGTTAAAATTTAGGTCAAGTTTTGCAGAAGCCTTATCAGCAATAGGACCTGTTAGGTAGGGAGATAGCGTAGGAAATATATGTTTTATAAAGAGATCTTCAGGGTCTGTTTTTACAGATTTGCTGTTACTTGTATCAAAACGGGTCCAGGATAAACGTGTGTGCCATTGCTGTCTCGCAGCAAAGATGTAGCCAAGGCCTACTTGGAATCCAGGATCCCAAGTGTCAAATGAAGGGGATTCAACTTCAAGATTTCCTTTGATAGACGTGGGTACACCTTCTGAAATCCCGCTAAGTTTAACTTTGTCTGCAAAGGCGTAACCGTCCACTTTTGCATTCCAATATAAAAAACTTCCATCAATGGTAAAGCCTTTGAAAACAGAATCGCTTGCACTTCTTGGCTGAAGTTCGTCGCGAAGGTTAGTTTCAGAAATTTGATTGATGGGATCTTGTGCAGTTTCCGCAAACAAACCATTCATAAGAAGGCTTGAGAGAAATGTGGATGCAAGTGCAAGCTTTATGTGTTTCATCAAAAAACTCCTTTGTGGGAATTTATTATTTTACTAAAAAAGTTATTTTGCGCAAGTCTTGTTTTTTGTTCTTTAAAATTAACCGATTGTCGTTATAATCGAACTGCTTAATTTAGATGTTTAGAGGTTGTCGGTGGATAGAAAAGAATTAAAATGCTTATTTCTCATTGTAGTTACGTTCATTGCAGCTTGTGTAGAGACAGATATTTACTTACCCGCTTTTCCCGACATGATGCGCTATTTTGGAACTTCAGAGGGAGCAATCCAGGGTCTTTTGACATGGAATTTTTTAGGAATTTGTATTTCAGGCCCTTTTTATGGACCTATTTCTGATGCTTTTGGGCGAAAAAAACCTTTAATGGTGGCTCTTGCTGTGTTTTTGGCTGGTAGTTTGCTCACTTTATGTGCGCAAACGTTTGATCAGATGCTTTGGGGTCGTATTCTTCAGGGGCTTGGTAGTGGAGGGTGCTTCACACTTGGAACTGCAATTATTTTTGATAGTTTTCAGAAAGAAAAAGCTGTTCAAGCGATGAACCAACTGACAACAATTATTCCTTGTATTATGGCAGGGGCTCCATTGCTTGGTGGGTATCTCAATAATACCTTGGGTTTCCGTTCTAATTTTGTTGCGATCGCTCTTTTTGTTTTCTTAAGTTTTATTGCATGTCTTTTCTTTTTTGAAGAATCATTGTCTGTTGATAAACGGATCCCTTTTCGAACAAAGACTGTGATGAATGACTTTAAAAGAGCGTTACTGAGCATTCCTTTTTGGCAGTTAACGGTTGTAACAAGCCTTATTTTTGCTGGATATATCGCCTTTCTTGCAGCTGCAGCTGTTCTTTTTGTTGTTGAGTTTGGTGTGAGCACCGTTGCCCTTCCCTTTTATCAGTTAGCAATTCTCGGCAGCTGGGTAGCAGCCGGCTTAGTGCTTAATAAAATGATTGTTAAGTGGGGGATACCTGCACTTAAAAAATGGGGCATGATCCTTATTGGTATTGGAGGCGCAGCGTTTATTTTCTCAGCATGGCTCTTTCCTCAGAACCCTATTTTTCTTACAAGTGGGATGATTCTTTATGCTTTTGGAGGAAATTGGATCTTTGGTCTGTACTTCCCTGAGAGTATGGAAATTTTGCCTGATATCAAGGGCGTTACAGCAAGTTTAATTACAAGCATCCGTCTTTTATTGTCTGCTGTCATTGTAGGTTTTTCGGCAGCGATTTATAATGGAACGATCTATCCTGTCCTTGCGCTTATCATTGGAACAATAGTCCTCATGGCGCCTATTATCGTTTTTTACGAGAAAAAGCGGAAGGTCAGTGTTTCTCCAGTTATTTGATTCGTTGTTTAAAAAAAAATGCTCCTCAAGGATTGCTTCATATCCTAAAGGGGAGTGTTATGATCTACAAGAGATCTTCAATGTTCTTAATGAAAAATATTTTGATAGTAAAATAGATCTGCCTCTTAAATGGTTTGGCAATAAGGGATTTAGACCGCGGCGGCGGATCGTCTTAGGTTCCTATCATCTAGAGAAAAAAATCATTAAAGTACACCGCGTTTTAGATAAAGAACATGTTCCTCACTGCGTAGTTTCTTTCATTGTCTATCATGAAATGCTACACCACATCCTTCCTCCTAAAAAAATAAAAAATAAAAGACGAAAAATTCATCACCCTGAATTTCTGATGAGGGAAAAACTTTTTGCAGAATATGTAGAAGCGCAAGAAGAGATTAAAAAACTACTTCAAGGCTTGTGGTTTGTGCGCAAGAAAAAGAAAGGCGATAACAAACCCAACAAGGGCTAAAAAGGCGCTAAAAAAATTGATCATCTGAAAAGCTGCAGCGTAAGCTTCAAGATAATTGGTTTCGATGGCGGTAGCTGTTGCTAAAGGGAGCTGCGAAAATTCTTTTTCAGGAGTTGTTGAAAAAAGAATATTTTCAAAGAGCTTGGAGTCGAGATGTTTTGTAATGGGATTTGTCTGGAAGTAATGAGCCAGTCTATCAAGTTCTCTATGTAAAAAAATAGTGCCAATGAGCGCCATTCCGATTGTTCCACCTAATTGCCTAATAGTCTGGCGTAATGCATTGCCAACGCCCCATTTTTGAGTGGGTAATTCATTCATAGAACTGACAAAGCAGGGATTTAATACAAGTGGTAGACCTGCTCCGTAAATAATCAGCGTTGGAAAAAGCAGGTAGAAATTATTTTTTTCAACAACAGTGATAAAAGAGATAAGACCAACAAAGATAAGAAAAAAACCTATTGTTGCAGGAAGTTTTGGTCCAAATCGATCTGTTATGTATCCTGCAATGGGAGCCATGAAAATAATGGGGCTATTGGCAATAAGGGTGATTAATCCCGCAACCGAGGGGGAGTATTTTAAGATATGCTGGAAAAAGATTGCCCAAAATACAGTCACCATCATGAGAAATTGAGCAAGAAAAACGCACGTCACAGCAGCTGTAAAGTCTTTACTCTTGAATAGAGAAAAATCGATAAAAGGATGTTCTGTTTTTCGATCAACTTTGATCAAGAGGATAATAAGAATGATTCCTATTAAGAATAATCCTGAGGTGAAATAAGAAGTCCATCCCCATCTTGGGGTTTCCATTAACCCGACGACAAGAGCTGAAATACCGATGACTAACGTTAAAAAACCGACCAAATCAAAGGTCTCTTTATGCCTTTCAGACTTTGGAACAAATAAATAGAGGAAAAAAAGGCCGATACAAGCTACAGGAACATTGATCCAGAAGACATATCTCCAGTTAAAATACTCGGTAATCAACCCTCCTAAAGGAGGGCCAATGGATAAAAAGATCGATCCCGCACCTAGATAAATCCCCATAGCCCTTCCTCGTTCATGAGGAGGAAATGCAGCAAGAAGAATGGCAGATGTTGTTGGAAGAAGCAGCGCAGCTCCAAGTCCTTGAAAAGCCCTGCTTATAATAAACCAACTTTCAGAGTGACTAAATGCGCAACATATTGAAGAAAGAATAAAAATAACAAGTCCTGCTGCACAGATTTTTCTACGACCTAAAATATCGCTGAGTTTTCCTCCAAGAATTAATAACACTGTAAGAGAAAGTAGGTAAGAATTAATCAGCCATTGCAGTCCTAAATCAGAAATACCGAGTTCTTTTTGAATGGTGGGGAGAGCAACAGGTAGTACTGTAGAATCAATAAAGATCATCGAAATGTTAACGATCATCGCAGCAAGGATATACCATTTATTCGATTTGTTCATAAATCTAAGGTAGCATTATTTAAAAAAAAATATACAGATCAAAATCCAATTATTCAGTTATGGTATGCTGTATATACACAAAGCAGATGAAAAATTGGTTCGGTATAAGAGGTGAGGTATGTATTCTTTTTTACTTGCAATAGCATTCGTGTGCAGTTGCTTGAACAATTTTCATATAGAGGCTTCACAGCAAGAGATTGTGAGCACTTTGCGAGAGTTCCCGTTAACTGTTGAAGAGGTGGTAAGTTATAAAACCGCGGCCATTCAAGAATTACATTCTTCTCTTGCAGCGTATAAAGCACAATCTAAAGATAAGCTTAATTTTGATGGAATAGTTGTTAGATGGCATAAGCTCATCGAGTCATTTTTCGCTAAAAAAACAGTGCTGAGTTTTACTTTTTTAATTTCAGAGGATGTGAACGTACAAAGTATAGCCAAAAAAGAAGCAGAGGAAATGAAAGATCAACTTCAAAAGGCTTGTCTTGACGCAGATGCTCTTGCTCTTTATCTTGAATTTGCAAGTCAGGCGGCTACATCTCCGGATACTTTATCACTATCAGAAAAATATTGGTTATATACTGTTATTTCAGGTGTAGTAGAAGCTAGAGCTGAAATGGATCTTTTTAAGCAAAAGGCGATAACTCTACAAAATCTATTTGCAAATCACGCTATGGTGCCTTTTACTTACATTAAAGGGGAGCTTGAAGAAAAAATATTTTCCTCTGAGAGACAAGTCTCTGTTCTTAATTGGAATGTCTGTTTTTTTAATCACGGTCTTTCGATGCTTTTTGGAGGAGTTCTTCCTTGGAAAGATAGAATCGAAAATGTAGTGGAGAAAATACAAAGTTCGGGGGCTGATCTTATTTGTCTTCAGGAAGTGTTTTCTCAGGAAGCCGCAGTTGAGTTGCAGCATCTTTTAAGAAAAAATTATTCCCATTTTTATATCAATATAGGCCCTAAGCTATGCGGTTTTGATCCCAATGCATTAGGAATACCCAGTGGACTATTTGTAGCGAGCAAATATCCTTTAAAAGAGCCTCATTTTCAAGCCTTCAATCATAAAGAAACTCCAAAAAATCGAGGATATGGCTTTTTTATTGTTGATTTAATGGATAAAGGGAATCTGGTTGCACGAGTGACTTCTACACATTTACAGCCGGGTCAAGGGGAAGATGATAAAAGCTATAGAGTGGCGCAGTTAAATGCGATTTTAAGTAACTTGCGTACGAAAGATACTCTTGATACTCCTTGTTTTCTTTGCGGGGATTTAAATTTAGAGAAGGGTAGCGATGAATATACGAAATTGCTGCAAAATTTTGTAAGTAGCGATGCATCTTCTGATTGGACATGCTGTGAATTACGTAACTATTGGTGGAAAGCGGGTCAGGATGTAAAAAAATTTATTTCCTTTGGTTTAGATGTAGAATGGATCGATTATTTTTTACAGCTTAAAAGTGGTATGCAAGCAAGCTCTTCAATGGCAACGGAAATCCTTTCTGTGAATAATCTTAAAGATCCTAAAAATTCTCTTTCTGATCATCAGATTCTTATGACAACGTTTAAACTGAAAAATAAAAAATAGGGTATACCGAAAATGATTAAAAACACGCTGTATTTTGGAGTTTTGATTTTTCTAGCTTCCTGTGGTGGTTCAAATCAAGTAGGGATCTATGAAGGTGGAGGCTATTATAACGACGGCTTCTACGATGGTGGTTATTACGGCGACAGATACTACTATCACGATCATGATGGTCACGACAACGATCACCACGACGGGCATGACCATGATCATCATGATGGGCACGATCATGGGGGAGATCATGGAGGTCATGACCATGGCAGCGGACACGGTGGAGGCCATGATCACGGGGCCGGAGGCGGCGGACACGGTGGTAGTCATGGCGGCGACGGGCATAAGCACTAAAGCAGAATTTTCATCTGCTTTGCGTTGAAACTCTTACGCATATATAGTGTGTTTGTGCTTTTATGCTAAAGTCTATAATGTTGTTTGTTTTTGTTGCTGTAAAACACTTCTAAAGATATCCTTTATAAAGATCGTTCCTCTTATTCTCTAAAAAAATAAAATGAAAGGGTTTGTTGTGGACATAAAAACTTTGTTATCGCTTTTCAATCATACATTTACGCTTTGTATTATATTCCCGGCGATTATTCTGCTCGGGTTTTACCTGACTTTCAAGCTGCGCTTTGTTCAAGTATTTCAATTGCGTAAGAGTTTTAACTGTTTGGTAAAAGGAGATTGTGGACAAGAGGGGAACATCAGCCGTTTTGGTGCTATAGCCTCCGTTCTTGCTGGTAATTTTGGTACAGGAAACATTTCAGGGATGGCAGTTGCCATTGCAACAGGAGGTCCGGGAGCCCTTGTGTGGATGTGGGTGATGGCTTTTTTTGGAGCTGCTGTTCAATATGTCAGTTGTATTTTAAGCGTTTCCTATAGAGAGAAAACTAAGAGTGGAGAATTCGTCGGCGGACCGATGTACTATCTTAAAAATGGCCTTGGATTTAAGAAGACAGCTGTTGTTTTTGCAGTGTTTACAATTTTTGGTTCAATTGCTGTTGGTAATTTTGCGCAGATTAATTCGGTTGTCTTGCCGCTTCAAAAAATGGGGTTAAACCCTCTTTATACAAGCATGACTATCGCTGTTTTAGTAGGTGTTGTCATTTTAGGAGGGATTCAGAGGATTGCTAGTTTTGCAACATATATTGTTCCTGTAAAAGCGTCTCTTTATTTGGGCGCAGCGCTTACCGTCATTGTTCTTAATTATGATCAAGTTATTCCCGCATTTCAGCTGATGTTTCGTCATGCATTTGGACTTGCCCCGGCAATTGGAGGCGTTCTTGGAGCTGGCATTTTGAAGGCGCTTACAACAGGCTTTGATCGCGGTCTTTTTGCAACCGATGCAGGTACAGGTGTTGTGCCGATTCTGCAGGCAGGTGCTCGTTCTGAAAATCCGATCATGGACGGCATTGCAACGCTTATTGCTCCACTTATCGTCATGATTGTTTGCACAGCAACAGGTCTTGTATTGATTTTAACAGGAGCCTGGCAGATTCCTGAGCTTCAAAGTACGAATATGGTAACGTATGCGTTTACAAAGGGCTTGGGTTCTTCTATCGGTGAATATGTTGTTGTAGCAGCTTTAATTTTATTCGCCTATACGACAATTTTGGCGTGGTCTTATTGTGGTGAAAAAGCTCTTGGATATTTGATCGGATCTGAAAAAGGACGGTATTTTAGAGTTGTTTACATTTTACTAGTGCCTGTCGGAAGCGTTCTGCAAGTAGGAATGGTATGGACTTTAGCTGATATTTCGATCACACTAATGCTCGCCGCTAACCTTGTTGGAGTTATAGGCCTATCACGTCGCGTGATCGAATCTACTCGGAAATTTCAGTCCGCGAGTTTTTGAACGAGTTGGAAACGGTTGCCATCGAGATCGACGACCATGAGCATACGAACGTGTCCTGGCACTTCCTCAATTTCGCCGATAAATTTGGCGCCTTTTTGTTCGACATCGGCTTTTGCAAGAAAAAGATCGTCGACAGAAAACGTTAGGAAAGCGTTTTCTCCAGCTTCAAACCCTTCTTCATCCATCTGGGCAATGCCAATACATGCTCCACCGGCTTTTCCTTTCAGCTCCGCCCAGTTGAATTCTTCACAAAACTCAAGTAATTCAAGTCCAATGACTTCTGTGTAAAATTTTATTGCTTTTTTAATGTCTTTTACAACGATCCACGCGAGATCCATAGATTTTGCAGGCATTTTTTTCTCCTTTAAAAGTTTTAGGGCTTCAGTAGATTATCAGAAAATTTAGTTTTCTTGTATAAAAAATAAATTTTAATAAAGATGCGGTTATGTAAAGAAAAAAGGTGAATTTTATGGTAGATGTTTCTTTTGACCCATCGCAGAACTATCTTGCAAGACCGCAGCATCCACTGCATTCTTTTTTCAGCCCAAGATCTGTTGCGATCATTGGCGCAAAAGAGCAAGAAGGTTCTGTTGGACGCACATTGCTTACTAATATGATGGCGTCGTTTAAAGGGAAGATCTATCCAGTGAACCCAAAATACCCGCAAGTTCTTGGTGTGACAGCTTACCCGCGCATCCAAGATATTCCGGATACGGTTGATTTAGGCATCATCGTTACGCCGGCAGCGCTCATCCCTGGCTTGATCGATGATTGTGTGGCAGCTCGTGTCAAATCTGTAATTATTATTTCAGCAGGCTTTAAAGAAACAGGAGAAGAGGGGTTAAAGCTTGAGCAAGAAGTGTTAAAACGCGCACGCGTTGGAGGCATTCGCATCATCGGTCCTAATTGCCTTGGCCTGATGAATCCAAGCGTTGGTCTTAATGCAACATTTGCAGCAAGTATGGCACTTGATGGACAATTAGCTTTTATTAGTCAGTCGGGCGCTCTTTGTACAGCAGTTCTTGATTGGAGTTTAAAAGAGCGCGTCGGTTTTAGCGCATTCGTCTCTATTGGTTCTATGGCAGATATTCAGTGGGGGGATTTGATTGATTATTTTGCTAACGATCCTAAAACGCGCTCGATTCTCATTTATATGGAAACAGTTGGGGATGCACGTACATTTCTTTCTGCTGCAAGAGAGGCTTCATTTACCAAGCCGATTATTTTGATTAAGCCGGGGCGCACAGAGGCTGCTGCAAAAGCTGCGGCATCTCATACAGGATCGCTTGCTGGTGCAGATGATGTTTTTGATGCAGCAATCAGACGAGGAGGTCTATTGCGCGTCGATGAGATTCACGATCTTTTTAATATGGCAGACGTTCTTGGCAGACAACCGGTTCCTAAAGGTCCAAGACTTGCTATTGTAACAAATGCAGGAGGACCCGCTGTTCTTGCAACAGATGCAACACTAATGCATGGAGCTGAGATGGCGGAGCTACATCCTGTAACGATGGAAAAGTTAAATAGCTTTCTTCCCAGCGCATGGAGCCACAATAATCCTGTAGATATTTTAGGAGATGCAGGGGCTGATCGGTATGCAAAGTCTGTTGAAGAGGTTTCAAAAGATCCAAATGTTGATGGTATTCTTATCATCCTTACTCCACAAGACATGACAGATAGCACAGCCACAGCAGAAGCGCTTAAAAAAGCAAAAGAGCGGTTTGAAAAACCAGTTTTAGCGAGTTGGATGGGCGCATCTTTTGTTGAAAAAGGGATCGAGATTTTAAATCATGCGGGCATTCCTACATTTTCTTATCCAGATAGCGCAGCCAAGACATTTGCTCTTATGTGGATGCAGAGCGATCGGAATAAGCTGCTGTATGAAACACCCATGCTCGTCGATAAACCAGAAGATCTCCCTCTTAGCAAAGTCAAAGAGATCAAACAATATCTTGAAACACTTAAAAAAGAAAAAAGAACACTGTTAACAGAAGCAGAATCAAAAAAGGTGCTCGCAGCTTACGGCATTCCTGTTGTGCAAACCGTGATTGCAGAGACAATGGAAGAGGCCGTCGCTGCTGCTGAAAAGATGGGATATCCTGTTGTGATGAAGCTTCACTCTGAAACGATCACGCACAAAAGCGATGTAGGAGGCGTTAAGCTCAATATCCGTAACAAAGAAGGGGCTCTTACTGCTTATCAAGAAATTCAAGAGAGTGTAACCCGTCTTTGCGGCAAAGAGCATTTTCAGGGAGTGACTGTCCAGCAGATGGTGAGCGTCTCTGATGGATATGAGATTATTATAGGAAGTATCGTCGATCCTCAATTCGGGCCCGTTGTGCTCTTTGGAACAGGTGGGCAGCTCGTAGAAATTTTTAAAGATCGAGCGATCGGCATTCCACCTTTTACCTCAATATTGGCAGATAGACTCATGCAGCGCACTAAGATTTATGAAGCGCTTCATGGTGTAAGAGGTAAAAAGCCCGTTGATCTTAAAAAACTCGAAGAAATTCTCGTTGAGCAGCCAAGAATTCTTGAGTGCGATATCAATCCATTAATTGTCTCTTCTGATCAGGTGATTGCCCTTGATGCCCGCTTTGTGTTACATGATTGGAACCTTGCCGACGCAGATCTTCCTAAACCTGCTATTCGCCCTTACCCAATCGAGTACATAACAACAGCTAAAATAAAAAATGGAACCCTTGTACATTTAAGACCGATTCGCCCTGAAGACGAACCGCTTCTCATTTCTTTCCACAAAGAGCTCTCAGATGAGACAATCCGCAGCCGTTATTTTGAGTTCATGTCGCTAGAAGAAAGAACTGCCCACGAAAGACTGATTCAGATTTGCCATAGCGACTACGATCGAGAAATCACACTTGTCGCAGAAACAGAAGGGCACATTGTCGGCATCGCTAGATATAGCAAAATCTATGGTACACCGAACGTTGAGCTTAAGCTGACAATTATCGACAAATTCCAGCATCAAGGCCTTGGCACCAAAATGCTCGAAAAAATCATCGCCATCGCAACACAAGAAAACATCGCCAAAATCTCTATGAATATCCTCAACGAAAACGATGCCATGATCCACCTCTGCAAAAAGTTCAAGTTCACAATGAAACCCACAGAAGATTCCTCAATCATCTGCGGCGAGCTTTCGCTAGGCGCAAACAAATAATAGAATAAAAAACAATCTTGCTGAAAAAGTGTTTTAACTTTTAGAATCCTGCCTTTAATCGGGTCTGGAGCTTAAAATGTTATTACGTTATCTGCTTCTACTACTTCCTATTTTGGCACATAGTGTGCAGGATTTTCTTCTTGCCGAAGAGGATTACACTCTTTGTCATCACGTTAATGTGATCACCGGCCATCTCAATCTTTTGATGGAAGACAATGTTGTAAAAGGTCCCACACCTCTTCCCATCATCCGTTCCTACACAAGCGCAGGAGCTTTAGAGCGCGCACGAGACAATAGCGATAAGACTCGTCATACAATGAAGGGGAAATGGAACTTTGCAGGAGGATGGAATCTCTTTTCTCATCTTTATCTACTAGTTAAAGAGTCCAAGGGAATAGAACATGAGGCTTATTTAACTGAAAGCTCAGGGGCCTCTTTTCATTTCATTGATTGTACATGGAAGAATCCCGGATTTTTTGGACCGATTGGATGGAACCGTAATCTAGATCATCGACAAGTTTGCCAGTCAAGACATCACTTTTGGCTTGATACTAAACAGGCCCGAGCCACTCTTATTTTACCAAACGGTGGAAAACGGATCTATGAGCAAGGTTCTTCCCAATATTTTTATCTGCTTAAGCAAGAAACCCTCCCAAACGGACACCAGATCCTCTATTCTTACTCGAATGGCAGTCTTAAAAAAATCGCGCTCGCAAATCCGGATGGTTCCAAAATTTTTTCCTGGATTACGATGGATGTGCTGGAGAAAAAACCGCCTCATCACCTTCATCTTGAAACATCCGATGGGAACCACTTTCGCTATTATACAAGAGAATACAATGACAGATATTATTTTAAACATTTAGATAGTAATCGCATTCCAAGCGAACATTTCCTTTATAGTGGGGCTCGGAGTGGCATTGGTGTTCGTGTAGAAACATTTCAAGTAGAAGGAAAACATCAGTTTACAGCGCATTACTGTCTTCCTGGAGATAAAAAAGAGGAAGAAAAATGGAAAAAGAAGCCACATAAAAAACCTCTGCATGCAGATAGAGTCAGCTCTATCGATGGTCCTACGGGCAAAGTGGCCTCTTTTTCCTACCAGGAAGGCGTAACAGATGTGCGCGATGCGGGTAATATTCTTACCCGTTATCGATATTGCAAGGAACATGTCGATAGGATCGAATATTTTGATGAACATGATCAGCTTTACGCATATCAGCAGTTTATCTGGCAAGGGCATCTCTTGGAGAGTAGGGTTCTTTGCGATGCGAATGGCAAGGCGATTTTTGGCAAACAATTTAACTATGATTCTTATGAAAATATAAAAGAAGAGATTCTCATTGGCAATCTCACCGGCACTGCAAAAGAGCGATTTGACTGGGGAAAGTATTCGGGTGAAGAGAGTTATTACAAGTATTATGAATACCTCCCTGGATTCAATGTTAAGACAGTCGAAGAGGAGGAAAATGGTCCGACCTATCGCTACCATTATTTTCCAGGTACAAACCTTCTTACAGCCAAGTTTACTTATGATGGTTCCAACATCATTCGAAGGGAATTTTTCTTTTACGACGGGGATCATCTTCTTTTTGAAGAAATTACAGATAATGGAATTTCGACAGATCACCATGATTTAACTTCTGTCACAGAAAGACGCATCAGGTGGTACAAACATAATCCTAACGGACTACCGGACAGCGTTGCTCACTATTACCAGGATGGTCAGCAAAATGTCCTTCTCAATCGCATTGAGTATGTCTATACAAAAAATCGCATCACACAAGAGCGCTTTTTTGATAGCAATGGACACCACCGCTATACCCTCGAAACGAAATATGATAGTCATGGTAACGTCATTGCAAAAAAAGATCCCCTTGGACAATGGAGCACTTATCGTTATAACTTAAGAGATGAGCTGGAAGAGGAGACGGAGCCGGGAAAACAGACGCGCATATTAACGTATGATCCGGCAGGAAGGCTCATCAAAACAGAAGTAGGTTCTAAAACAGCAAGCGTAAATTATGATCTCAAGGGAAGAGCATTTGTTAAAAAAGATTTCAAGGGGCATGAGACTAAATACGATTACGATCCCTTTTCAAGATGCATTGCAACCAGGCTGCCAAAAGTCCATGATGAAAATGGCGAACTTTATGAGCCTGTTTTGCAGTATGGCTACGACATCCAGGGGCATCTCACCTCAGAAACTGATTTACGTGGAGCACATACAGAAACATTTTATACAACTTTCGGAAAACCTTATAGAATCATTCATCCAAATGGAACAGAAACGCACCACATCTACAACAAAAACAGCACCCTTGCAAAGACGATTCTCCCCGATCTGACAGAGATTAGCTATAGCTACGACATCTTGCAAAGGATGATCAAAAAGATCATCGCTTCTTCTTCGAGCGACATTCTCAGTGAGGAGACATGGAGCTATGATGCCTACCATCTCAAGTCTTATACAGATCCCCGTGGACTCACAACAGATTACATCTACGATGGCGCTGGGCGGAAAATCCGCGAAGAGACAGAGGATAGAATTCGAATCTTTGAATACGATGCCCTCGGCTTTTTAGAGCGTACCTCAGATGGGTGCACCACCCATGTTCAAATTCATGATGTTATAGGCAATGTGATCCACGAGTGGATAGAGGATACCGCCTCTCGTAGAGAAAATGAAATGTACTTCATCTATGAGGATAGCAGAAAAGCATCAGCTCGAAGAATCACTTCCCAAAAAGAGGCTCTTGACTTTTTTTCTTACGATGAAGAAGGCAGACTAAAAACACACACCGATCCTGACGGCAACATCACGCAGTTTATCTATACTGATAGTACAAAAACCACCATCGATCCTTTAGGTCATATCAGCATAGAAACCTATGATCCGGTCAATCGTCTGGTTCTTGTAAAAAAGAAAGATGCTGCTGAAAAGACCTATTCTAAAGAAGAGATTTTCTATGACCGCTCCAATAACAAAGCTAAAATAATCACGACCCTCTATAGAGGCATACATCCCTTAAAAACTCTCACCACCTGCTTAAACTACAACTTGATGAGACAGATGATTCGGCAAATCGATGCCGGCGGTAAGAAGACGACATTCGACTATTTTCCCCTGGAAAATAAGACAGAAAAAACCCTTCCCGGAGGAATCAGGATCACAACAACTTGTGACGGACTTGGACGTACATTAGAGCTTTTCAGCTCCGACGGCACAATCCATTATGAATATTTCTACTCACCGCAAGAGATCCGAATCCTCGACCACGTTTTCAAGCGCACACTGACACGTTCTTATAATCTTTTTGGCGAACTCATCCATGAAAACGGGGGGTGCAGCCGAAGTTATGACGCACAAGGACGCTGCAAAGAGCTCATTCTCCCCGATGGATCTTTCATCCGTTACACTTATCATGGGATGCACATGTCGAGCGTTGCTAGATATAATTCATCAGGGACACCGCTCTATCAGCATACCTATAGCTTCTTTGATGAAAACGGACATGTCGTGCTCGAAGAGATGATCGGAAATCTCGGCACCATAGAGACAGAACATGACCATTTCGAAAGACCTTCAAGGCAAACTTCTCCCTACCTTTCACAATCCGTCAGCTTTGGACCCACACACCTTGTAAAAAAAATGACAACCACGCTTTTCGGAGAAAAGACTTATACCTACGACCCATTGAATCAACTCCAAATAGAAAATGACATCCATTATAACTTCGATTCCTTGGGCAATTCCACAAATTACGAATTCAGCGACTCTCTTGAACTACAAAAAACCGCAACAGACGAACTCAAATATGATCTCGATGGCAACCCCCTCCAAAAAATTACCTTGTTCGACACCTATATCTATTCTTACGACGCACTAGGAAGATTAACTGAGATCAAATCAGGAGAGAAAACCGTCCGCTACACCTATGACCCGCTCTCGCGTCTCTATTCCAAGGAAATTCTCGGCCTAGAACCCCAATTCTACCTCTATGACAAAGAGCGGGAGATCGGTACCTTCCAAGGAGGAATACTCCAAGAGCTAAAAGTCCTCGGTCTTGGAATCAAAGGCGAAATCGGCGGCGCCATCGCGCTAGAACTTTCCTCCGATGTCTTTGCACCCCTACACGACTTTAGCGGCAATATCATCGCTCTCGTTTCCCTGGATGGCTACATCGCAGAGAGTTATAACCTCACAGCCTTTGGAAATGAAGAAAGCACCACCTCTCACCGCAATCCCTGGCGCTTCTCTTCAAAACGCACAGAAGAAACAGGCCTCATCTACTTCGGCTACCGCTTTTACGACCCTACCTTCGGCAGATGGCTCACCCCCGACCCCGCCGGCTACACCGATGGTCTCAACCTCTACCTCTATGTTCTCAACAACCCCCTTAACCGACTCGATCTCTTTGGACTCAGGTCAGAATCCCTATTCGGTGAACACGAGATTAGTGCTTACGTACCCATTACAGACATCAGTATCCTCGCCCAAAAAGTCCAACCCTATCCCGGAATTTGTGGTGGTATCTCTACGACCTTCGTTTTTGCTTGCGGTCACCTTCATCGTTTGAAATTTACCCCCGAAGAGATGGACATGGGCTGCTTTAACTTCTTCGATTATTTTGGGGAACTCATGCCCCAAGGTCAGGGCTACATTGGGCTTCTTCATCCCATCCATGGGATCGAAAACACCCTCGGCGATTTCATCGGAATGTCGCAAAAGAGGTACGATGCAATCCCCGAAAAGCCACTTCTTATTGGGATGTACTTCGCAAGCCTGTCGCTTGGAGACAGTCTGGAAAGAGTCAAGATAGAAAGAGAAGGCAAAATGACTGACCGTATCACAATTGAAAAACACTTCATCGAAACTGCCACAGAATTCATTGATACCTACCATGAAGGTAATTACATGTTAACATCTCCCCACAGCGAGGGTGGCTTAGTTGCCACTAGAAGTATTTCTCTGGCTTCTGGAAAAAACAAAGATTATATTAAAAACACGTACTTATCTATTGGCGTAGGGGCTGCAGAACCCCTATCTAATGAATTTGCCCATAAAGCGATCGATTTTTATTCCGAGAGCGATCACGTTACAAAACGGTTTGCTAAACCCTTTCTTAATGACCCAAATTATGATATACGTATTGTTGCTTGCATATCAAAATGGAGTGAAAGGTCATTCTATCTCGCCGATCATGCAGTACTTGGAAGTACATATCGAGAGGCTTATATGGAAGGGTTAAAAGAATTAAAAAAAGAAGGGTATAAATTCTATGATGCTCAAAATCGTTAGTTTACTTGCTTTTTTTACTATGTTGTTTTTTAAAAATTCTCAAGCTACTGCTCATCAGACGCCGGAATATGTGAGATTCTCACATGAAGCACGTAAAAATTTTATCAAGGAAATGGAACAAAAACATGGTTGGAAATGTAGCAGCACAGGTACCAGCGTACCTTATGATGTTGAAGAACTTACTGCATCATTTCATGTTTTTAAAAAAGGTTCTATTGAAGAAGCGAGAAAGCTTCTTATCCCTGCAGTAGAAAGATTTCGCGAGGTACTTCATGCTCATGAGCAATTACGCCCTTATTTGCGTTATTATCCACTTGATATTCATGATGCCAAAGTTTTTCTGTATTTTAAAAATGAAAATGGCATTACACGTACTGATGGAAGCATCGCTTTTGTCTGTAATGACTTCAAAGGCGATGTTATCTATGAATCTGCAACTAAGGGCAAAGAAAGAGGATTAGATGACTATCATGAAGTGCTTTGTGAAAGCTATGATGAGGCTTTAAAAAAACTTGGAATAGAGCAGCCTCCTCATATATCCCTTGTTGATAAGACAAGAGAGGCAAAACACAAACGTTCTAATGAAGTTTCTAAAGAAATAAGAACAAACTCTAAATTGACTGCTAAACAAGAAGAATTAATTCTTGCTCAATATGGTTCGGGAGATGAGTTAAAAATCCTAGCACTTTCTAGTTCTAATTTTTGTAATAGTGTCGCAGAAGCGATTCGAGAAAGGATTAAAGGTGTTGCCGAAAAGTATTTTGACGAGGAATTTTTTAAAAAGATTGCAGCAAAAGAACTTGAATCGAGTACTGGAGAATATACCGAGTACTGGCCAAATGGAGAACTAAAAGTAAAAGTGCAATGGAAAAATGGAAAACCTGATGGCCATATGCATGGTTGGTATCCCGATTGCACCGAGGCTTTTAAAGGCTATTTTAAGGAAGGTCTTAAGCAGGGATGTCATATGACGTTTTTCCCTTATGAAACATCAGGACGCCTGGCTGCAACTTACTATTATAATGCAGCAGGACAGCTACATGGAGAACAAGCTACACGATATCTCGGAGGATGGGGTCTAAAAGCCTCTGTACCGTATCAAAATGGATTACTTCATGGGAAAGTAAGTCTATGGCGGGCAGAAGGTGGATCGCTTCGCGAGTGGGAATACGACCAAGGCAAGCTTGTCACGCCTAAAGGCAACTAATAAAGTTCTGGAGCTTAAAATGATGGCCAAAATCGTTAGTTTACTTGCTTTTTTTACTGTGTTATTTTTTAAAGATCTCCAAGCTACTGCTCATCAGACGCCGGAATATGTGAGATTCGCTCATGAAGCACGCAAAAAGTTCAAGTTCACAATGAAGCCAACAGAAGATCCCTCAATCATCTCTGCTGAGCTTTCATTGAGCACTTAATTATGTGATAGTAATGCGCCGAGTGCAATTGCGCTGTATGTGCCCACATAATGGATTTGAGGGATATCTAAAGCCTCCATCATTCCGTAAGCTAGAATGAGGTTTGAAACAATATGAGTGAAAGACTCTTTTTTTTCTGCAGGAATGGAGTCTTTAATTCTTATCGCAGCGTCATCGAGGTTTAGTCTGCTATTAAGTTCTTCTAAAACGTGAGTTTTATTGAATGTTTCACTATTCTGCATTCCCCATAAAGGATTGATACCAATTCCTAATATGACAACATCAGGGTTATGTAATTTTTGACGAAGTTGGACAGGAACGTCTTGAATAGTATTTTTGATGAATTGAATGCCCTGTTCAGCTTGTAAATCTGAGATGGGATTAGGGCTAAACGTTTGTTCTGCATCTTTTTTCTGGATTTTCAACAAAGCATTTTTCATGGGAGTTTTTCCAAGTTTACCTTGATAGACTAAGTAATCGTCACCGCATTTGGTTGTAATCTGAAAGCTTCCTCCTCCAAAGTCCCAAGAGACTGCTTGATCAGGGTCAGCTTTAGCTTGAGCTAAGGCCCCAAGAAATCCTAAGACTCCTTCTTCTTTTTGAGAAAGAATGGTTACGGATACTCCCGTTTCATCTTTGATGCGTTGCACCAATGCTTCAGCATTTTTTGCAAGACGAAGAGGCTCTGTTGCAACGGCATGATAAGCTAAGGGCTGAAAAGGGGCGGCTTTTTTCATTAACGTTAAAATAGCCTCAATTGCTTTGTTTTGAATGTCAGAACTTAAATCTCCATCAGGACCTATATTTTCTCTTAGTCCAACATAGATAGCATCGGCTAGCACTACATTTACAATTTTATTTGTAGTGAGATCGACATCAGCAATGATCATTTTAGTCGATCCCGAACCAATATCAAATGCTGCTCTTCGTTCGATCTCTAGTTCCTCAGAAAAAAGAGATGAACTAAAAGACAGTGATGATAGCGCTATAAGAAACAAAATCCATATTTTTTTCATAATACCCTATGCGGTAAAAAAAACTAACTCATTATATTGGTAATATTCTGTAAATACAACATCTACAAAGTTAAAATAATAATTTATCGGTGTTTTGTGTTGAGTGTAATTATAGTTGTTTGTAGAATTTAAGGAATGAAAAAGTTATTTGTTCTGTTGTGTGTTTGTTTTTGTGCGCAGTTGTTTTCTTCTGAAACTGTCTTTCTTCTTATCCGTCATGGACAGACTGATTGGAATATTGAAGATCGAGCACAGGGTCATACCAATAACCCCTTGAATGAAAGGGGAATGATGCAAGCTAAGAACTTAGCTGAAAGGATCGCGTCTTCTCATTCTGATATTACTTCTATTTACTCTTCTGATTTGGATCGTGCGTACACCACTGCGCAAGAAACAGCAAAGAAACTAAACCTAGAAGTTGAAAAAAGAGAGAGTTTGCGGGAAATAAATAATGGTGCAGCGGAAGGACTGACCTTGGATGAGGAAGAATTGCTGTATGGGCCGGCTCTACAGGAGCTTAACAAGCGCTACCCTCATCGCCAAGAAAGGTGGAACTATACGCATATCCCCAACGCAGAGACGAATCACCAACTATTACATAGAATCAAAAATGAACTGATGCTTATAGAAGCATCGCATAAAGGGGAAAAAGTTGCCGTATTTGCTCACGGAGAAATTATCAAAGTGCTCATTGCGGACATTTTAGATACAGAGAACATACCCCCCATTCCCAACTGCGCCGTTGTGCAAATTGTGTACTCTTCTGATACACAAGCGCACCCCTTTACATTCATAGCAGTTGAATGACATACCTCGAGGTTGAAGTATGTCAATAAATTTTATCCACGGAAAGTTGTGAAATTTATTTGGCTAAGTTTTTTAGAGCCTTGCCATATTTTTTGTTGATCTTTTGCAGAGATGAAGAGAATTTTTTCTTTAGAAAAGAGAATCTGAACAGGATTTTTCGAAATGGATTCATTTTAAATTGCTCCTACACTTAAAAAGTAATATACTCGTAGCACACTTTGCAAGGATAAACAATGATTCATCGATGTTCACAGTTGCCATCAGGTGTGATCGTTCCACTTGTAACGCCGCGTAATTTTTCAGATTTGGGTCCTATGCTCGATCACGTTGTAGAGGGGGGCGTTGCTGCAGTTTTTATCCTCGGTACAACGGGAGAGACTCTGAAACTGGATCAGAAGCAGAGAATTGAGGTGATTAGGAAGGTTGCAGAGTATCTTCGGGAACGCGTTCCGCTGCTTGTTGGTATTGGTGCTGCAAACTTAGCTGAATCGTTAGAGCTCATGCATGTGGCTCATGAGGTGGGTGCCGCTGCTTGCGTGGTTGTTCCGAATCTTTGGGGCGGGGACGGAATGCATGTTGTCGAAGAGCTTTTATTTTCTTCTCAGGGCAATCTTGTTTTGTACAATAATCCTGCTCTTACGGCTGAAAATTTTCTTCTTGTAGAACAGGTCAAGAAGCTTGCTTTAGAAGAACGTATTCTTGGAATTAAAGACTCTTCCGGGGACTTAGAGTATTTTGGTGAGATCCTTAAAATTAAGGGACATCCTAGTTTTAAAATCTATTATGGAAGAGAACATCATTTACCGGAAGTTTTGAATAAAAATATCGATGGAATCGTTCCTGGCTGTGCGAATATAGAGCCTGAGCTTGTTTCTGAGTTGTGGAGCAAGAAGGGGGAGGGAGTTTGGTCACGGTGGGACGCTTTACGTCCACTTGTTAAACAAGAAGGTGGCGGAGACTATCTTCTTGGACTGAAAAGAATGTTAAAGCTGCGCGGGTTACTATCCGATGCTGGGGTGTGGTAACCGTGGAATACTGTCTGAAGGTTGCAAAGGCTCTTGCAAGAGAAGCTGGCACAGCTATTCTTGAGGCATTTCACGATCGCAGCACATTACAAGTTTTAGAAAAGAGAGAAGCTCATGGTCTAACAAGCCCGGTAACAACTGCTGATTTTCGGGCAAACGGGATCATTTGTAATGGCCTGAAGAAGTCGTTTCCTGATGATGCATTTTTAAGCGAGGAAACATGCGAAGGAGCAGATGCAGCCTGGTATGACGCTGAAAATGTCTGGATCATTGATCCTCTTGATGGGACAGAATGCTTCATACAGGGTGGAGAAGATTTTGGAATTCATATTGGGCTGACGGTTCGCGGCATACCTACACTTGGGGTGAATTACTACCCCGTCACTGACGTGATATATTGGGCTGTGAAAGGACAGGGGGCATGGAAACAAAAGGGCAAAGAAGAAAAAACCAGGCTTTTGCTGCAACGTTCTGATGGTGAAGTTGCGCTTGTGCCGCTCATAAGTAAATCGGATACAGTTGCAAATGAAATTTTCGATAAGCTTTCTGGTTCCAAAGCCACTTCGGTTAAATATGTAGGAAGCGCAGGGCTTAGACTATGTGCAATTGCTGAAGGGTCTTACAATATCTATCTTGCAAGTGCAAAAAGAGCTGGGCTCTGGGATTTTCTTTCTGGTGAGGTGATTCTTCGAGAAGCTGGCGGTTTTATTTCTGACTGGAATGGTGACCCTATCGACTACCGCAGAAAAGACGGCAAATTACCAAAAGGCGTGATCGCTTGTGGAAGCCAAGAAATCTATAACTCCATAGCGGCGCAGTTAAAGAATTAGAGGAAAAATTAAAATGAAATGGATTTTAGCTTTTACGATCACTTTTGGAGTTCCATTAATTGATGTCTGTGATCTTTTCTATAAGAACAAAAATAGGGGAGTCTAATATGTGCAAAAGACTGTTTTTTTTCATCATGATGATCGCTGCGGGGCGTTTGCAAGCGCAGCATCATAAAATTCAAATGGTGTTAACGAACCCGCGTTCAGTGAGCACAGCCTTTGAAAAATCGATGAGGGCGCGTGGGGATCATAAAGTTTTCCATGAGCCTTGGGTGGTGTCTTACATGTATCATAAGGGCAATCCTGGTGTTTTTAGTCAGCTGCCGCCTCAGGAATTAATAGAAGCAAATGGCTATGAAGCTGTGAAAGATCTTATTTATAGTTGGGCAGCGCATAACCCTGTGTTTTTAAAAGACATGATCTGGGGTATGGCAGAAGATATTTTCAATGATCAACAGTTACTTTCAGATCCAGACGTGATTTTTACATTTTTAATACGTGATCCTGCGCTTTCTATTGAATCTTTTTTCTTAAAAAGCGCTGAAAAGATGTCTTTAGAAAAAGTCTTGCCGTTTACTGCATTGGTTTTTCGCTATGATGCTCTTGTTCGCATTGCAAAAAAATACCGAGAAATCCGTGGGGAATGGCCTATTATCGTAGAGGCGGAAGAGCTTTGTAGCAATCCAGAAATAACGATGAAGGCTTTTTGTGAGCAGGCAGGGATCTCTTATAAAGAGGACTCTCTCAAATGGGAAGAGGGTATGCCTGAAGAGTGGGAGCATCTTGCCACTTGGCATGTAGATGCCGCTGATAGCAAAGGCTTTTTTGTTCCTAAGCGCGATGAAATAAAGGCGCGCTTTACCTTGATTTCTGCAGAGCACGTTAGTTCTTTAGAAAGGATCTATCAAGAACAAAAGCCTTTTTACGAACAGCTTCGAGCGATGAAGTGATAAAATTCAAACCTATATCCAAGTCAACTCAACTTACTAAAGAAAAGTCGCAAAGACCCTCGATCAGGCTTTGCGACTTGTGTGTTTTATCGATTTGAAATGGTGGAACTATCTACGGCCGCCGCCACCACCGCGTTCACCACCGCCCTCGCGCATGCCGCCGCCGCCACGTTCACCGCCGCCATCTCTCATGCCACCGCCATGTTCGGCGTTGCCCCGATTTCCGTCTTCGCCTTGTCTGTTATGCCAGTTGCCTGCATTGTCATGCCAATCGTTTTGGTGGTCGCCCCATTTAAAATTAGGGTCATTGCGGTGCTGATTGGCATAATTATTCCATTTAGGTTTCCAAGTGTTGTGCCAATAATTATTCCAATGCTGGTTCCAGTTAACATTTGTAACGTGCACATAGCCATGGCCATTCCAATAACTTCCATTGTGACCTACCCAATACCCGGCAAAGAACATAAAGCCCATTGTAAAGGCAGGGAAGAAGAGGCTTGAGTTATTGCCTCCGTAGTTGTTATTGACAATGACTGTTTGATTGTTAGGATTGTAGGGAAGTTTTTCTTGGGTCATATTGCCATTACTGTCTGTAACGATGGCATCTACTGTAGGTTGTGTGGTGGTACTTCCTTGAGTATTATTATTAATGACCTGATTTCCATTGGGAATTGGGATTTCATTGGTTTGAGCAAACGATGTGCAGCATAAAAAAGGCGCTGCAAGAATGGTAAGCACTAAACCAATGATGTTGGGTTGCTTTGTTTTCATACTAAATCTCCTTAAGGCATTAGACTTTTAAACGGGGAGAGTAAATTCTGAACTCCCTGCTCTGGGGATTGCAAGAATCCTTCAATCATGTTTTGTAGATTTTCTTGGCTAAAGACCTCTTTTAACATTTGCTGCATAATTAGGTTAGAGATCTGATCAGTTGGGATGCCGCCTTCACTTGTTACATTTGTGAATTCAAGGCGTTTTATAGGTTTTAGATGCTGCACGCTACCTGTGTCTTTATAGGCAAGATCTACAGAAATGTTATTAAGAACAAGTTTTTTGATTAGAACGCTTTTTTCAGTCTTCTCTTTTTTTACGCCCGCATTTGTGGATTCTTGATAATTCTCCATAATGAGAGACCAGTTGCCGTTTTTGCTTCCCTTTTTGTTGAATTCTAGACCCAAATAAACTTTTTGTAAGTCGATTTCTTCAATTACCACGTTTTGGTCAAAATAGCGTAAAAGGGGGGCATGGATTTCTAGAGTGTCAACCGATAAGCTTTTAGGAAGAGTATAGCCTTTAGGACTTGCAATATTGAGTTTATGTATGCCAATAAGGCTAGGACGAAGGGAAATATCATCAATTTCAACAGAGACCTGCATTTTTCTTGATAGGGAATTGGAGATCATGTCAGGAAGACGGACCCATCCTATAAAGAGAAAAATGGCAAGCGCAAAGATAATAATGAGGACAATACGGGATGTCTTCATAATCCACTCCTTTTTTTCTTACCCTAATTAAAAAAAAATGATAGTGCAAGAAAAAAAACCGGCTATAAAAGCCGGAATGCAAATGGACTTCTTCTAAAACCCCATTTGCTTGTTAAAATTGCGCTTAGAACAAGGGGGTGCTCTAAAAACGGAGTAGTTTTAAGGGGGTATAGCACTAACCGGCGCTATCTACGAGGACAGCGGGGACGAATTCCCACTGCTGACCATTGACCCACTCATCCTGGTCGATTAGGCGTAGTTCTGTTCCATCTTCATCGACAGTACCGAAAAGGATGTCTTCACTGACAGGATCGAAGAAGAAGCAGAAATGAATATCTCGGGCTTCTGTGAGCATTCCTTGGTTGTTGTCCATATCGTACCAATTTGTGTCAAAAGCTTGAATAGCTGATGTTGTCAAAGTGGTAATCATATTCATCGGCAATGTTTTCAAAAGCGTTGCTGTTAGGATTTGGGAAACTTGTGCATATATTTGAGCCCCTGCATATCTCGAATCCATACTTGTAAGTGTCTTTATCAATTTACGTGCAAAATCCCGAACGCAGATCGAATCTTGATAAGCGCCGATAGTTTTTGAAAGAAATGTTTGTTGATCAGATTCTGACAAAGCGTCTGCGAGCGTTTTCCTAAGATTTTCTGCAACGTCTTTAGGAATCATCCCCTTTGAGATTGTATAGCCTGATTGAAACAGTCTTTTTGATAGCCAATCTTCGACAGAAAGCATCGATTTGACAGCATCAATCATTGCGGTGTCATCAAGCCTTCCTGTGTAGGCGTGGATGGGGTTCCAGACGGGGATTCTGCCAATGAAATTAGGATTTTCCAAATAATGCTGGTTTTTCTCCAAGGTTCTTGCAAATTGTACAAAAGAGCTAGCAAGCTGATGAGCATTTTTAGGGATGACAGAAGTTGCTTTTGGAAGCATCATTCCTGTTGCAATATCGAAAACTGCATTGGGATCATTGCCTGTTTGATCAAGCCACGGTGTGTGCTCAAGACTCTGCCAATTTGTTACGGGATCGGGGTGTTTTTTGTTGTCGGCGTTATAGTTCCAAAGAAGTAGCTTTAGGAAGTTTTGATTTTTAGAAATATAATTAGCTACCCGGTCAAGAGAACTCTGCATTGATTTAAGAGATAGTTGGTTGAGTAAAGAGTTTTTTGCCAGTTGCCCAGCTGCAGTTTTTGTCATTTCTAAAACATCGATAATGAGCTTTTGAAAATCATTAGGTCCTGAGATAAGCTCGCCCGTAGCTCGGTGCATTTCAAAGGCTCCAGCTGTTGAAGATCCATCTGCATCCACCGGAACCCAAAAACCTTTGTTCAGATTT
>JAZKBL010000012.1:0-10482 GCA_040388665.1 Chlamydiota bacterium | reverse complement strand
GCTAACGAGCGCGATTCTTTCGTTATAATAAAAAGCTATCTGGGCGTTAAGCGTATCTAAAAAGAGGTCTTTTGCTCTGTCGATTGCAGGAAATTCCCAAAAGAAAGCTTTTGAGTGCCATTGGCTATCGAGAGATTCTTCTACGGCGTGTAGTGCCCGGCCGCGCACGTGATTTGTTTCAAGTGCCTCTGCAAAAGATGCAAGACAGCTTCCGTACAGATTTAAAGGCGCGCATGTACTTTCTGAGCTAAAAGCAAAAAATCCGAGTTTAGTTAATGTTTCTAGGTTTTTTTGTTGATTTAGTCCAAGCTTAATTGCTGCTTGGGCTGCTGCGGTAATAATTTGTTCTGCAGTCACTGTAGCGTTTGTTGTGCTTTCAAGAAGAATCGAGAGTACGTTATTAAGGACCGATTTTGGATCTTGGATACCCATTTGTTGCGCTGCTGCATAAAAGCCTGGAACATCAAAGAGATTCATACTCCCGCGGATAGTGCCTTTTTGATCAAGATTTACTGAATTTTGAAGAGCATCATCAGCGATGCTATAACTAAAGGGGAAATTTTGCTGTACTCCATTGATATTGCGGACAAGAGCTCCATATTTTAGTAGCTGGATTCCATCGCGAGCTAGTGTATGCCAGAGACCATCTTTTACTAAAATTTTCCACCATTCTTCAAAACAATTTCCCGCAGGTCCTTGGCGTGCATGTCCCATAAAGAGATAAAGAAATACTTCCTTGGCATGATTATTTGTAATGGATGTATCTGCAGGTAGTTTAAGAGTTGCTCTAATAAGATCATTTGAAGCTGAAGTAGAAGAAACGGGTTTTGTTACGCTTTTGAAAATATTTTCCCAGGCAGCTGTCTGGGTTTCATTTTGGCCAAGTGTTGTTAACAGATCAAGAAAGCGTGCAATGTCTTTTTGGTAGGATGAAGTAATCGTAGATAGGAAGTTTTGTTTAAGAGATTGTATGATGCCGAAATTAACCGTCCCTTCTTTTGTTAAGAGACAGCGTGCAATGACTCGAGGAATTTGTTCTTCTAATGCGATACTTCCATTTTGAATGCCGGCGATCTGGTGATTGATTTTAAGTTTCAGGAGAGCTTGCGTGAGTTCATTCATCGCTTTAGAAAACTGAAGATCCAGCTTTGTAGTCGTTCCCTTTATATCAGAAGAAGTGATGATTGTAGCTAATTTTGTTTTATCAAGCTCATAGAGATAGATGATTTTTCCAACAGTTTCTCTGACTTGTAAAAACGTAGAATCCGTTGTATTTGCTATTAAGTCTTTACAAAATTGTAAAATGGCGCGGTCTGTAGAATCTGGAGTTGATGCGTTATAAAGGATATTGATTGTTTCATTTTCAGGCTCAAACGATGCTGCAGACACCATAGATGTTGCAGTGAGCGTCATGATTGAGAGGAATGTAAAGATTTTCATGAAAGTTCTCCCTTTGGTTAAAACATCATGTTTATCAAACCTTAAGAGATAAATTCAATTTTTATTTTCCACAGCCCATCTAGAGCAAGAAAAAGGGCGCTTCACCAAAAAAGTGGAGCGCCCTAATAACAGTGGAGCTGTTATTTTAAGATTTAATAATCAGCGTGGCTCATTGATGGAGCTGCAGATTTTTCTGTTGCTTCATCTGTGATGATTGCTTCTGTTGTAAGAAGAAGAGCTGCAATAGATGCAGAAAGTTCGATGGTAAGACGTGCGACCTTTGTTGGATCAACAATTCCCATTTCGAACATATCTCCGTATTTATCATTTTGCGCATCCCAGCCTTCGTTAGCTGTCATTCCTGCAACTTTCTGAACGATGAGAGACCCTTCCTTGCCTGCATTTTCTGCGATCTGACGAAGAGGGAAGCTGATTGCTTTCATGATGATCTCAATACCGACTTTTATGTCACCTGTGCATGTAGCTGCAAGTTTCTCTAAAAGAGGGATGCAGCGAATGAATGCAACGCCGCCACCTGGTAGAATTCCTTCTTCAACAGCCGCTTTCGTTGCATGAAGAGCATCGTCAACACGGTCTTTTTTCTCTTTCATTTCAACTTCAGTTGCAGCACCAACGCGAAGAATACCAACGCCGCCTGCAAGCTTTGCAAGACGCTCTTGGAGTTTTTCCTTGTCGTAGTCAGATGTTGCATCTTGGATCTGTCTTTTTAGAAGAGCGATACGTTCTTGAATGGCTTGTTTTTGGCCGCAGCCTTCTACAAGAGTTGTTTCGTCTTTGTCGATGACAGCTTTTTTAACTTTACCGAGCATTTCGACGGTAACGTTTTCTAGCTTAATGCCAATGTCTTCGCTGATATATTCGCCGCCAGTTAAGATGGCAATATCCTGGAGCATCGCTTTACGTCTGTCGCCAAAGCCTGGAGCTTTCACAGCGCATACTTTTAGACCAACGCGTAGACGGTTGACAACAAGCGTTGCAAGAGCTTCACCTTCGATATCTTCAGCGATGATAAGAAGAGGTCTTCCGCTTTCAGCAACTGTTTGAAGGATTGGCAAAAATTCTTTCATGCCAGAGATTTTTTTCTCATAGATAAGAACATAAGCATCTTCAAGAATAGCTTCTTGTGTTTCTGCATTTGTCATGAAGTAAGACGAAGTGTAACCTCTGTCAAAGTTCATTCCTTCTACAACATCAAGAGTTGTCTCAAAGCCTTTGCCTTCTTCAATCGTGATCGTTCCATCTTTACCAACGCGCTCCATCGCAGCAGAAATCAGTTCGCCGATTTCTACGTCGCCATTAGCAGAGATTGTGGCTACTTGTGCAATTTCTTTGCGGTCTTTGATAGGACGGCTTTGCTTGCGTAGTTCTTCAGTAATTGTTTTCACAGCTTGTTCGATACCGCGTTTGACGTCCATTGGGTTTGCGCCAGCTGTTACATTGCGAAGACCTTCTGAATAGATCGCCTCAGCAAGAACTGTTGCAGTCGTTGTGCCATCACCTGCTTTATCGGCAGTTTTGCTTGCGACTTCTTTAACCATCTGAGCGCCCATATTTTCTTGCTTGTCTTCAAGCTCGATCTCTTTAGCAACAGTTACGCCGTCTTTGGTGATGTGGGGTGTGCCGTAAGATTTATCGATAACGACATTGCGTCCCTTTGGACCGAGTGTTACTTTTACGGCAGAGGCCAAAGTGCGTACGCCTTTTAAAATCTTTTGACGCGCTTCTTCTTTAAACTTAATGTTTTTTGCAGCCATAGTTTTAAAACTCCTTAAATTAATTAATTATTGCAATGATATCATCGGCTTTTACAATGACAAACTCTTCGTCATCAATAGTGACTTCTTGGCTGGAATATTTATCCATGAGAATGACATCGCCTATTTTGACGGGTATTGCAAGAGTCTTTCCGTCTTTTGTCATTGCGCCCGTGCCGATCGCTACGACTTTTGCTGTTTCTTGTTTTTTCTTTGCGGTTTCAGGTAGGATGATTCCACCTTTAAGAGTTTCCTCTTGTTCAAGACGTTTAGCAACGACACGGTTGCCAAGAGGTTTAAGTGTGCATTTTTTTTCTGCTTGTTGCGCCATTTTTTTTGTCTCCTTTTGCAATGAAACGTGTTATAACTTATCTACAGCCATCTTAAAGAGGCGAAGGATTTTTGGCAAGAAATTTAGCACTGGAATGATTAAACTGCTAATTTACATTAAGGGGTGAACCAGATGACTATTGAAATAACTATGGAAAGAAGTGAAACTACTGCCCAAGACTGCTGGAACGTAGAGGCTTTATACTCCTCTTTTGCCGATTGGGAAAAAGATTTAACAGAGTGGGGAGGAAAGGAGACGTTACCTCGTTGGCCAGAACTTTTTTGTTATAAAGAAAATTTAAAAAATAGCCCTAAAGAATTACGTGCTTGTTTAGAAAGATATTTTGAAATTTCAAGGCACCTTTCAAAACTTTATACTTATGCGCATTTGCGCCATGACGAAAATGTGAAAGGAGAGAAGGCGAAAAATGCTTACATAAGAATTTCTTCGGTTTTGCATGATTTTCAAGCGGAAATTTCTTGGATCGAGCCAACAATCTTAACCCTGCCGCCAGAATACTTCAAAGCCGGAGAGCTTAGAGATTTTTCTATTTATTTAGAGAAAATCATTCGCCTTAAACCTCACACGCTGCCAGCACCTATGGAAGAATTATTAGCAGTGACTGGTAAAGCTTTAGAAACAGCACACCGCACGTTTAGCGCCTTCAATAATGCAGATCTTAAATTTCCTAAGATCGCTGATGAAAAAGGACAGCTCCAGGAACTGACGCATGGCTCTTACCTTGTGTATTTGCGTGGACAAGATAGAACATTGAGAGAAAACGCATTTAAAACAATGCATCAAAGTTTTCTTAAGTTTGAAAATACCTTATGCGAGTTAATTAATGGCGAAGTTCAGGTGCATTTGGCTCAAATGCGCGCCCGTGGTTTTTCTTCTTGCTTGGAAGCAGCACTTTTCCCACATCAAATTGATACGAGCGTTTATCGCTCTCTCATAGAGGCTGTACGCTCAAGACTGAGCTCTTTACATAATTATCTAGCACTGCGTAAACAAATATTGGGCTTGGATGAGTTGCATGTGTATGACTTGCATGTTCCTCTTGTTTCAGATGTTGATTTTTCGACAGAATTCAAGGAGGCAGAGGATTTAATCATCGCTTCCGTTGCGCCTCTTGGATCTCTGTATCAAAGCGATCTTGAAAAAGGTCTTAAAGTGGATCGTTGGGTAGATCGCTACGAAAATGTAGCCAAGCGTTCCGGAGCCTACTCAAGCGGATGCTATGATAGCATGCCCTACATCCTCATGAACTATCACAGGACATTCAACGACATGATGACGCTTGCTCATGAGGCAGGCCACAGCATGCATTCTTTAATGAGTAATCGGCATCAACCCTATCACTATGCGCAATACCCCATTTTTGTTGCAGAGGTGGCCTCGACATTTAATGAAAATTTTCTCCTTCGTCACTTGACTTGCCAAACATCAGATAAAGCACAAAGATGCTATTTGATTAATCAAGAGATTGAGGGCTTGCGTAACACTCTTTTTAGACAGACGATGTTTGCTGAATTTGAGCTGACGCTGCATGAATGGGCTGAACAAGGAGTTCCTTTGACACCAGCGCTTCTTAAAGAAACCTATAGAAAACTCAATCATGACTATTTTGGAGAGGAAGTTATTCTTGATGATGAAATTGAAGGTGAGTGGGCACGTATTCCCCATTTTTATTACAATTTCTATGTGTATCAATATGCAACAGGAATTAGCGCAGCTTATGCTCTTGCAAAACTTGTTGTAGAAGAAGGGCTGCCTGCGCAGGAACGTTATCTGAAATTTCTTTCCTCTGGATCTAGCCAATATCCGATTGATCTTTTAGCGGAAGCAGGAGTTGATATGCGTGAGAAAAAACCTGTAGAAATGGCTATCGACCATTTTGATACTCTTGTGCAAGAACTGAAAAAGTTGTTGCTCTAAAATTAAAAGACGAGTATCTGATTTGATGGTTTTCATTAATTAGCTGTGTAAACATGCAAAAAGTAAAAGATTATTTTATCGTGATGAACGAAAAGGGGCTGCATACGCGCCCCTCAACAGAACTTGTCAAATGTGTGGGGGTATTTAAAGCCCAAGTAAATCTCAGCTATCAAGAATTGACAGTGAATGCCAAGTCGATCCTTGGCATTCTTATGTTAGCCGCTGCTCGCGGCGCTAAAATTATGGTCGAAGCCGAAGGCGAAGACGCCGAAGAAGCCGTTCAAGCAATTCTAGCCCTAGCCAGAAACAAATTCCACGTCAAATATTAGCACAGGCTTCAGCCTGTGATTTGGACATTTAGAACTTAAATAAGATCGCAGGCTAAAGCCTACGCCACGAAAGATAGCAGCTTTTCTTTATGTAGCACAGGCTTCAGCCTGTGATTTTAAGCTTCCTCTTCAATCGCCAAGGTTTTTTCGAAAATTTCTTTTCTACAAAAGAGAGGAATATTGTTCATGATCGCAAGGGGGATGCAGTCGCTAGGCCTTGAGTCAACTTCCAAGATCCGTCTTTCATCACCGATGACCTGCTCAAGAAAAAGCCTTGTAAAATAGATGGTGTCTTCAATGTCAGTCACGACAACTTGCAAAATTTTAACGTCAAGCTCGTGCAAAATGCTATTGAACAAATCATAAGTATAAGGACGAGGCGGAGAGTCATCGGCTAAGAATGTCTGAATATATTCCCCAACCCTCGGCTCCATATAAATAGCAAATCGCTTGTGCTCATTGCCCAAAATAATCGTCGTATACGACCGCGACTGCAAAATCTTGTTAAAATTAAGAGGTATTAATTCTGAATCCATAAATGTTATCTTACGGCTGAATCACAATTTGTCCATCGAAAAAAAAACTATAACATTTTTATAAAAACGTTTTTTTTCAAAGTGGGCACCTGGGTAAATTCATCGACCTCCTTTATAAGGACGGATGTTATTAGCGAGTAATGAACGCTTCCATCATTTACAATGTATGCCCCGCGAATTTTTAAAAGAGGCTCTCTATAGTGCCAAGCATCTCCCATAGTCGTTACAAACATCTTTTCAAACTTAAACTCTACATCTGGCTTTTCAGGAATAGAAACAAATCGAATTTTTTGATCAGAACGTCTTTTTTCAGCGATCACTTTGATTTTATTTTCAAAAATGTTGACGATAGTATATCCAGGATGCAATTCTTGACCCTTAGCTTTATACAGAAGGGGAATTGGAAGTTCTTTTGTATTTTTGAAGAAGTTTTCCCACAAGCGTAATGCTTCAGCTTTGCCTGTAGAAGTTTCAGGCACAACTAAGTGAAGAAATAAAACAGCGCCGCTTTCATGATTTAGACCTACATATCCTACAATGAGATTTCCTGTTTTTCCATCGTCTTCAATAGTGCATGATATCATGCAATAAGGATATTCACCCCAGTTTCCAAAATTGTAGGTTGAATTTGTTAATTCAGGCTCTTCCTTTGTGATGAGGGCTTCATCAAGACGTCCAAATTCGCGTTGCATGATACCATCGGATAGTCGGATACGGATAATGGGGGTGGTTAGCGAAGACGGGTCCTTCATATAGGTTTCTATTGCGTCTTTAGGCCCCCAATAAAGCCAGTCTAGGTATCCGAGTTCATTTGTATCATTCAGAGAGATAAAATTATCGGGAAGTGCAGGTTCTACTGCCAAAACACAAGCTAGATTTTTTCTTGGGATGAAATCGTTAATGCGCAGTGGTTGGGTAACATCGATTTCTTCTGCATACAGATGATTTATCCCTATGCAGATCGTTGTTAAGAATAAGCAAAATTTTACAATTTTGCCGATTATGACTCTAAATTTAAGAGCAGTCTTATTGCCTTTTTGAGTCTTTTTTGTGCTTTCGTTTTTAACCATATGAAACATTCCTAAAATTAATTTACCGCGAGCGTAAAACAATTTTAGGATTTTTTTCTACAAAAAAAACTTACGAAAATTTTTAGATTCACATTTTAGGAACAGTATTTTTGACCTTGCCCCCTATTTTAGGACCACATCTATAGATTTTATGGGATTGGTATGACTTACAGGCATGTATCCTAACAGTGAATAATGAAAAATATTTGTTCATGATTTTTTCTTTATTAGTAGAAAAAGCTTACCTGTCATTGAGGGGATCTGTATTTTTTAGAGGGATAGTGTTTTTTTCCTGCTCAACAGCGTTTAGGGCTTCGTCATAAGTTTCTCTGAAGATGGTTTTTAATATTTTTTTTTCATGATCATAAGTGGCATAGTTGATTTTTCCATTATTAAAGCCAATAAATGCAATTTTCCCTTCAATAGGATATGTGTTTTTTATAGTGAATCCAATGATAAAATCAAGGTTGTTAACTGTAAATGGGTAAACTCTTAAATAAGGTTTGATATTTTTGTCAGAGTTAACGATATCTAAAAAATTTTGAGTAATTTCTATAATTAAATTTCTTGCTTCGCATAAATCTAAAATCATAGGACATTGAAAATGTAAACTAAAAGTATTCAAATCACAATCACCACCTCCGCCTAAACCGTAAAGTTTAAAGCCAAATTTTTTTTCCATTTTTTTTGAAAAATCAGAGCTTATTTGGTTTGCTAATTTATTCATGTTAATTCTTTCATCCATAGATCTTGTGAGATCTGCATGAGTTACAAACATGTACCCAACAACGAATAATAAAAAGTATTTATTCATGATTTTTTCCTCACTGACAATAAAATTCATTTGTAAAATGAAATAGTCTTTGCTGTTCTGCTTCTTGAAAAGTAGGGCTTTGAATCCCATGATCTGGAAAAGGAGTTCCTTCCACGGATTTCAATCTTTTAAAACACCCATCTTCTATAGCCCGACATGCTCCATTAAAATCCCACAAATGTACGATATCACGATCGCCAATATAATTTGTAACGGTTCTTACCCCGCTATCCATAAGAAGAAACTTCGCGGGCGCTAAGTTTACCACATACATGATATTTCTTATTTCTTGAGGTAAAAGAAAGATGGCAAAAAAGGCGTGTAGACATCCCAAACTATGATTCATAAGCATGATTCCGCCATTTGGTCCGACCATTTGATATGCAGAGTGGCATTTGTTGACAATTTCAAAAATTGTATCATTGGTTCCCGTATTACGTGCGTTAAAAGCGATTTTTAAATTGTCTACTCCTCCATACTTAGGAAAATGTACGCCATGAACGGGTACGCCGCCGGCTAGATCTGAAATGTATTTTAAATTACTCAAATGAGTATCTAAATCGGTATCCATTCCATTGTTATGGATGATCATTCCTGGAGGTAAATTACGGGTATTTTGAGGATATGAAGGAGGTCGATAAATGTAATAATTATTTTCAGAAACAGTTCTTCCTGCCATGAAATTTTCAAGTGCTGAACACGTAGATTCGTTGTTTCGATAAATAAAGTTTATGAACTTAGGAGATACATCAAAGGCCAATGGCGAAAAGGCAGATAACCCATAAAGATCATGGGAAGTTAATGGGTTGTTGAACAGGTACTGATAAAGGTTTAGGCCGTCGGTGAGTTCGGAAGGATCAGGGGTGAGCCATCTGCCGTGGGTGGGGTCGTAGTAGCGTTTACCGAAGTAGACGAGATTGGTTTCGGGGTCGGTGCGTTTGGAGGAGTAGCCCCAAGGGGAAATTGTTGTACCCAAGGGTTCGCCGAAGGAGGTGTAGTGCTGGTGAGAAGCTATTGTACCAGTAGTGTCGATGAGGTGGGTGAGGTTGCCGAAGAGGTCGTGGATGGGGGCATAGAGTCGGCCGTTTAGTTCGATAGCGATGGCGGCGGAAATTTCTGCACCGCGGCTATGGCCGAGGATGCGGAGTTCAGTGAGGGTTCCATCGGGAGTGGCGGCGCCGATTTCGTTTTGCCCAGCATAGAGGAAAAGGCGTGTGGTGGCGGTGTTATCGATGTAGGTGGTTTTGGAGAGGCGGCGGTGGAAGGGATCATAGGTGAAGGTGAGGCGGAGGCCCTGTTTTGTGATTTCAATGAGGCGATCGAAGGAGTCGTAGGTGTATGTTGCATCATCTGCGTAGCAGAATATGGGATTGCCGTTAAGGTCGTGGTTGTAAAAAGAATCTAGTTGGTTAAGGATATTGGGGTCTTGTGAGATGTTATCTTTTTCGAGGCGGCGGTAGAGGGAGTCGGCGCTGTAGGTGTGGTCTTTTTCTTCGGTGAGTTGGTTGAGTGTGTCGTAAGAGAAGGTGAGGAGTTCTTGATCGGTGTGCATGGTGATGATGTTGCCGCATGGGTCGATCTTGTTGATGATTTGATTGAAGTAAGGAGATGTAAGAGCTGTTGTGCGGGCGAGTGGGTCGATGCTGTAGTGGATGGTGCCGAGATTGCCGACGAGTTCTGCGGAGCGAAGGGGGCCTGATTTGTCATAATGGGTGTAGGTGTGGGTATAATCTAGTTGTTCGTTTGGTGTGTATTTGGAGACAGAGTAGAGGTGATTTGCCGTGTAGTCATAGATGATGAGGGAATGATCGGGAAGGGTGAGAGATTTGCGTCTACCTCGGGTATCATAGGTGCTTGTGAGTGTGAGGCCATTTGCCAGGGTTTCTTGTAAGACATTACCAAAGGGGTCGTAAGATAATATTGTTGTTGTATTTGAGATGAGGTCGTCTACAGAGGTGGGTTGCGCTGTGTTGGTATCATAATGGTAGAGATAGTTGATGTTGCGGGCGGAAGAAGTGATTGTTTCTAGTCGGCTCAAGGGGTCATAGGTGTAAAAGAGGATGACGCCATCCGGTTTTGTGATGGTTTTGCGCTCGCCACGGGGCGTGTAGCTGTAGCGTGTTGTTTTTTGATGGGGTGTGTCATGTGCTTGAACGAGTTTTATAAGATGGCCTCTATTGTTGTATTTCCATGTGGTGTTGAGTGTGCCGTGGTTAGTATTTGAGGAGAGGAGTTTTGTTTTTTGAGAC
>JAZKBL010000011.1:0-16009 GCA_040388665.1 Chlamydiota bacterium | reverse complement strand
CAACTGCAGAAACGGAATTTTCTGTCAAAAAAACTTATGGGTAAAAGTATGTTTGCGTCTTTGCGTTGAAAAAAATTTAACGCAAAGATGCAAAGACGCCAAGGCGCAAAGGAAGAGTATGGTGGTAAGAAATGAATCAGATATCTATGATCTGTCTATATGAAAATAAAGGTTCTGTCTGATCAGATCATCAATCAGATTGCGGCTGGTGAGGTGATTGAAAATCCGGCGTCTGTTGTCAAGGAGCTTATTGAGAATGCACTTGATGCGGGGGCGACTCAGATCGCAGTTGAGATTAAGGGCGGAGGTCTGCAACTTATTCGCGTGATCGATAACGGTTGCGGCATGTCAAAAGATGACGCGCTTCTTTCTTTAGAGCGGCATGCGACATCAAAAATTGTAGCGGCAGAGGATCTTTTTGCACTTAAGACCATGGGTTTTCGCGGTGAAGCGCTCGCATCAATAGCGTCGATTTCAAAACTTACACTTCTTACAGCAGATGGGGTGGGGACGCGAGTGGAGGTGGATGGGGGAAAGATTTTTTCTGTAGAGCCATGCGCGCGCACTCAAGGGACAACAGTTGAGGTGCGCTCTCTTTTTTTTAATGTGCCGGCGAGAAAAAAGTTTCAAAAGTCAGCAGCTGTATGTGCAACTGAAATCACACGTTCGATGACTATTTTAAGTTTAGCTCATCCAGGGGTGAGTTTTGATCTGATCCAACAAGATAGACCTGCATTATCAGCGCCAAGAGCGTCTTTGCTGCTTGAGCGGATTGCGCACATTTTAGGCGAAGAATTTTGTGGTGGACTTCTTGCTGTGGATATTAAAGAAGAGGGGTTTGAGTTAAAGGGTTTTATCGGAGCGCCGCACCATGCGCGCCACAAAAAAACAGGTCAGTATCTTTTTATTAATAAGCGTGCTGTGACATCGCCTCTCATTGCATTTGCTGTTCGCGATGCGTATGCAACGCGTCTTAGCGAGGATAAGCATCCTGTTTTTGTGCTGCATCTTGCCATTGATCCTCATCTTGTTGATGTGAATGTCCATCCGCAAAAAAGAGAGGTGAGATTTTGTGAAGAGGAGTGGGTGAAGTCGCTTGTGAAAAGGGGCGTGAGTCTTGGGTTGCAGGAGAATCAGGAAGAAATTTTTTCTTTGCCTTCTTCTTTTCGCTTTCAGGAGCCATTGTCTGAGCCTTTTGAAAATACTTTTGTTTTTAAAGAAAATTCCCTTTTTTCTATAGCTGAAGAGCTTCCTATTAAATACAAACCGCGCATTGTGGGTGTTTATAAACATTTTCTTTTTCTTGAAGAAGAGGATATGATTGTAGTGGATCTTGTAGCAGCCAGTGAACGTATTGCATTTGAGCAACTTGTAGCATCAGAAAAAGTAGAGTCTCAAGGCTTGATGATTCCTGTGACGCTAGAATTTTCTACAAGAGAAACTGACCTGATACATCTGTATAAAAAGGATTTTGAAGATTTAGGGATGAGTATGCGCTTACTTGGAACGAATGTTTTTATGATTGATGCGCTTCCCGCTTTTCTTGATCCTTTAGAAATTCGAGCGGTCATTATAGGAATGATTGAAGAGTCGTCTTTTGACTTAAAAGAAAATAGAAAGGAAAGGTTTGCAAAGATTGCCTGTCAATCTGCGCGGCGTAAAAGTTTTTCTCTTTTTGAAGCGGAAGCGCTTTATGAAAAACTTCTTACGACAAGCTTCCCAAAGAGTGCTCCTTCTGGAAGAAAAACGATGATTTCTATCAATCAAGAAAGCGTTAGTAAACTATTTAAATAGAGAAAATTCATGAAACGGATACAGCAATTGCAAGAGCAGCTTTCATTATGGGATGTTGATGGGTGTCTTGTTGAAAATCCGATCGATCTTTTTTATTTGACAGGGTTAACGCTTTCTACTGGCAGCCTTCTTGTTTGTACAGATTCCGTTTGTCTTTTTGTAGATGGAAGATACAAGGCAATGGTTCAAGAGACAGGTGTTGTCCCTTATGGAGATATTTTAGAATTAGATCGTCATCTTAAAAATAAAAAAATTGCATTTGATAGTAGCACAACAGTGTATCAGCGTTTTGTAAAATTGGAAAAAACAGACTGCGCGCTTAAAGCGATCCCTGGGCTTACCAAAGAATTGCGCGTCATAAAAGATTCTCAAGAGATCGCTATTTTGAAAAAAAGCGGTAAGCTTGCACTCTCGGGGATTGAATATGTGGCAACCCTTCTAAAGCCGGGAGTTACAGAGAAAGAGCTCGCAAGAGAATTTGAACTGTTTTGCCTTGAAGGAGGGGCGAGCGGTCTTTCGTTTCCTCCCATCATTGCGTTTGGCTCAAATAGCGCATTGCCTCATTATAGGTCAGGAAATAGAGTTTTGCAGGAAGGAGATATTGTCCTTATTGATGCAGGAGCTATTCTCAACAATTATTGTTCTGATCTTACGCGGATGGTGTTTTTTGGTAAGGAAGATCCGCAACTAAAAAAAATGTATGACTCTATTAGAGAGGCACACAAGGCAGCTTTATCTTGTTGCCGTCCGGGAACCCCTCTTCGAGTGCTTGATGAAACTGCTCGTAAAAGTATTGAGGACGCAGGGCTTGGAGAGCTCATTGTTCATGGGTTGGGGCACGGCGTCGGGTTAGAAGTTCATGAGTTTCCGTCAGTGAATATGAAGGGAGATGATAAAGATGTTCTTTTAAGAGCTGGTATGGTCATTACCATTGAGCCTGGTCTTTATTTGCCAGGTAAAGGGGGAGTCAGGTATGAAGATACTATAATTATCACGGATAATGGCTATGAATTTGCGCTATAGGTTATTTCTTTGGATCGGAAGCCTTTTTTTGATCGCTTTTGTAGGTTCGTTTTTTTTTGAGAATCGCATTATTCAAACAAAACTCGAAAAAGCAAAGAAAGCCCTACGCGCTAATATTATCGACTTAAATGAAAAGAAAAGAGAAAACATTGAAATCTTTTTAGCTTCAATTATTGCTGAGACGCAAGCGGATATTTCTTCTCTTTTACAAAATATTTCAGAGTATGAGCAGCTTTTTGTTGGCTTTGCTCCAACGGAGTCTACTTTTAATCGGGGTTCATGGTTTTATTCTGCAACAAACCTTGTTGCGAATAAGTGGGTGGATTTCATTCAAAATACAGACGATGGGAGGCTTTCATCGCTCATTATTCCTAATAATGCTGCGATGCTCGGTGGTTGTCAGTCCCCAATTGATGATCAAATTAGTTGGGTGACATTAGAGGGGCACGAGCCTTATATTGGGATTCACTTTTATATAGATCCGAAAAAAAATAACGAGCCTTTATTCCAATTTATATCAGGTGTCAACCCTGATGTTTATATTCTTTTTGAATTAGATAATCTAGAGCCGTTTATTGATAGTTGGGCGGGAAAGTCTCACGTAGCTTTTTTAGATCCTTTTTTTACCGCATTAACGCGCGCTGCATGTTATGTTAAAGAAGCGCCCAAATTTCCAGAGGAAAGACGTAAATGGATTGAGGCTAAGATGGCAGTGAATGTGGCTCCTGAGGTCCCAAGCCAGCCTATACGCTGTAATCCCCATGTTGAACCTAAGATGAAGGAAACTTTAAAGAACCTTTTAATTAAAACGGACGAGCTATTCATGATCTGGCGTGCAGCTTCCCTTTTAACGCATGGTCCTTTTGGCCAAGCAGCGCCGTCTGGTATAGGACGATTTCCTCACGGACAAGTGGCTGGAGAAGGATTATTATTAAAAGATGTTTGTTATGATAAAATTCTTTTTGATGATGCAACGTACTATAATGCACATCGTCCTATTCTTGAATGTTGGCATCCTGCCACATCGCTTGCGGTTATTAACCCTAAAGAAATTCCTCATGTTTATCTTGGTAATACCTTAAGGATTCCTTTTAATGAAAAAACGGGATATCTCACTTTAGGCAAAGATATTGATACTGTGTTGCTGAAACTTGTTTTACCGATGAATCAAACTGGTTTTATCGTACACAACGCAGAAATCGTTAGCGCCTTCGATGAAAATGGACGTAAAATTGCTCCTCCTACCGGTTTTCCTCTTGATACGATGCTTTCCAATAAAACGGGAGAGGTCTATTGGAATGGAGAAAAATATTTTTATTTGCATATGATCCCCTATCCTTCAATGGATTTGCATTTTTTTACGATTAATTTAGACACAAAAGAGTTTTCTTTTGTTAATGAGCTTGATAAGGGAGCGAAAAGGCTTCTTGAGTCTCTTTTGTTTGATATGCGTCTTGTCGCTGTTATTGCGCTTTTTGTTGTTTTGCTCATTCTTAACTTGTTATCGAAAAAGATTTCCCGTCCTGCAACGCAGTTAGCTCTTGCTGCTAAAGAAATTGGAGCAGGGCGTTTGGATGATGTTCCGCTTCCAGCTCCTACTGGAGGAAAAAATGATGAACTTTCTATTCTTTGCGTAGCTTTTGCAGAGATGGTTAAGGGGCTTCAGGAAAAAGAAAAAGTAAAGGGAGTTCTTAATAAAGTTGTTTCAGCAGAAATTGCTCAAGAAATTTTAAAGGGAAATGTTCATCTCGGTGGAGAAGAAAAATTAGTCACAGTACTTTTTGCAGATATTCGCAACTTCACTGCATTAACAAGTCATATGGCTCCAATTGATGTGATTGAGTTGTTAAATACGTGCATGACTAAAATATCAAAAGTGATTGATGATACTGGTGGCGTTATCGATAAATATGTTGGAGATGAAGTGATGGCTCTTTTTGGAGCGCCTTTAGAAAAGCCAGATAGCGCTCTTAAAGCGGTGCAAAGTGCTTGGGAAATGCTGCAGGTGTTAAAAGCATGGAATGTAGAAAGAAAAGCTAAGGGACTTGTAGCTGTTGAAATGGGAATAGGGATCCATACAGGAGTTGTGCTAGCTGGTAATATGGGTGCTGAAAATCGTTTGAATTACACAGTTCTTGGAAGAAATGTCAACCTGGCATCTCGGCTTTGTTCTACGGCCGGTGGGGGTGAAATATTAATCACCCGCAATACTTACGAAGCTGCAGGCGTTAAGAAGTATGTTGATGTAGAAATCCTTGGCGCTAAAACATTTAAAGGGCTTACAGAAGAGATAGACATTTACAGAGTAAAAGGAATCAGTGCATGAGTTTCCGCTCGAAAGTATTCATTGGACATCTGGTTCTTTTTGTTCTTTTTCTTCTGTTATTGATTCCTCTGATTAATGTGATGGTAGGAAGGATTGCTATTAATTCCCTTGAAACATCAACAAGAGGTCTTATAAAAATTGTCCAGGATGCACAAAATGAATCGGAGATGATCGATCTTTTAGAAAAACATAAAACGTTTCCTGTTTTTCGCATCACACTTATTGATAGCCGTGACTGTGTCCTTTATGACTCTTATCTTGAATCGGTTGTTAAAGGAAGGATGTCTTCTCAGCCTGTATATGATCATCCGGAGATCGAAGAGGCTTTGAAGACGGGAGAGGGAGTTTATCGAGGCTATTCTAAACTTTTTGATCGGGAATTGCTATATGTTGCTGTGAGTTTTGATTTTCAGGGGAAAATGTATGTGATGCGCACCGCATTTGCAACACAGCTCATTGATCAGTTTCTATCCAATTTTGAGGTGGGTTTTTTCTTTTTCTGCGTCATTGTTCTTCTTTTCTTTGCGTTTATGATTTGGCTTATTTTTTACCAGTTCAGTCGGCCCATTCAAAAAATCACAAATGCCATTAAATCTTACGAGATAGGAAAAGAGGAAGAGCTTCCCCCTATTGTATTACCTCAAGGAGGAAAAGGAAAAGATGACTTTAGCGTTCTTGGCAGTACGATTAATGCTTTAACAGCGCGTATCCGCAGCCAGCTTAAAAATATTATAGACGAGCGGAATGAAAAAGAAGCGATTTTGGAGTCTCTTGGTGAAGGTGTTATTGCTGTTGATGCCGCTATGCAGATCCGTTATGTGAATTTCATTGGAAGTAAGATGCTAGGTAGTCCTAAAAGGTATCTATTGAACAATCCTTTTCCAACAATGAATGATCCCAGGTTTGCTCCACTTTTAGATAAGTGCCGACACCTTTTAAAAACATGTCAAGAGAGTGGTGAAATTATTACAGATGCGCTTGCTATTGGTGATTTGCATAAACGCTATATTGATTTAATTGCTGCTCCAAAAACAAAGGGAAGTGGCGCAATTATTGTTTTACAAGACAAGTCAAGCCATTACAAAGTTTTAGAAATGGGCAAAGACTTCGTGGCTAATGCATCGCACGAGCTGAGAACGCCTATTACGATCATTAAAGGCTTTGCAGAGACTCTCCAGGACCTGCCGGAATTGAGCCCTGAGATGTTAGCTGACATTACAGAAAAAATCGTCAGAAATTGTGAGAGGATGGATAATCTTGTCAAAAATCTCCTAACGCTTGCAGATTTAGAACATTTGCCTGAGACGAGATTTCGCGATTGCGACCTTGTCACGCTTGCAGAAAACTGTAAGCATATGGTCGAATGTGTCTACACCGATGCAGAAATTTCAATAGAAAAGAACTGTGATGAAATCAATATCGCAGCAGATGTTGACATTTTGGAGCTTGCTGTTATGAATTTGATGGATAATGCGGCCAAATATTCTGTAGCGCCAGCTATTATCTCAGTTCTTCTTGAGCAGCGTGGCGATGAAGCGATTATTAAGATCTCTGATCAGGGCATCGGGATTCCTGAAACTGACATCGATCATATTTTTGAGCGGTTCTATACAGTCAATAAAGCACATTCTCGAAGGCTCGGCGGCGCAGGCCTTGGTCTTTCCATCGTCAAGACGATTATCGAGCGCCATGACGGCACGATTCACGTTGAGTCAGCCCCGGGGCACGGCACCACCTTCACGATACACTTACCTATTCATAGGCCTTAACCTGTGCTTACGCGCCTGTACAGTATACCAATTTCAACGCAAGCCCCCATGAACCCTGCTCACAATTATCGATGAAAATTTGATGTACTACATAAGTACGTAAACTGAGATCTTAAGTGTCTGCCATATTCAAATTGCTGCTTTTAGTTTTTGATAAGCCAAGGAAATCTTGGATGCACTTTAAAGTTGTATTTTTTGCTTCTCCTTCAAAGGTTTTAAGATGGTCGTAGCCATCATCAAGTTTAATTCCTGTGCAGATTTTTTTAGAATCCTTAATACTTTTAAATAGAGATCCACCTTTGTAAGGAATTATTGGATCTTTTTTTGAGAAAATAATGCATTTTTTTTCTGTTTTTAACTTTTTGAAAGCGGTTTCTGGATCAAGTCTTAAACCTGCTAAAAAGGTAGTGCTGTAAACAGAAATGCGGATAAGAAAGTTAGGGATAAAGAAAGTGATGCATTTACTGATCTTTTTTGCAAATTTTAGAGCTTGGAAGGGGGTGTTTTTTATTTGTAGTATACGAGCGATTGCTAATTTGTTTAGGTTATTAAAAGAACGGTCATTGATAAGCTTAACTTCTACAGGTTTGATTTCTTTTCCATCCGTTGTTTTAGCCTTTTCTCCATAAGTCTCTTCGACATAGCCAGCTCCGATCGTTGCGGCTGCACCGCCAAGGGAGTACCCATAAAAAAGGATATTTTTTTCGTGAAATTTTCGTTTGCCCCCATTTAATTTTGTCTGGGTTGCAAGCTCAAAGGCGCTAAATGTAGCAAGACCAAAACTTTTATGTATATCAAGGCCATCTATTCCTGGGTAGCTTTTACTCGTACCAACTCCTGGATTGTTGATGGCAAGAATTGATGCACCCGATTCTAAAAGGGCTGGATGTCTCCCTGTTTTTTCACACCATTGACCACTTCCACAACTTAAGATGATTAATTTGTTACCATGACTCACTCCTTGTAAAAAGGTGCCTTTGATGGTTTGACCGTTTGCCATTTTGAAAGAAATGGGTTTATTCTCGAATTTATGGCCTTTATGTCTTTTTATCCCTGTTTCAATAAAATTTTCGATGATGATCGGACGGATGATCCAGTGGTTCAGAACTCGGGCAACGCCGATAGGAAGAAGGACTGTAGCGCAAAGTGCATTCCACACAAAATTTGCCACTTTTTTTGATGCAGTAGGCTCTAAGCTTTTTGGCCATGCAGCTTGAAAAATTTCTTTATTAAATGTAATTGTAGTCATAAATAACACCTTTAGTTTTAATATTAACTTGTATTAATTCTATATTAAACTGTTTTGTATGTCAATATGACTAATTTACTTACATAATAATAAAAATTATAATTCTTTAGTTGTAGTAATTTGCGTTTTTGGATCTTGAGCTGTGATATGCTTTTTAGAGGCAGGTGTGCGAGAAAAATCAAAAAAATGCTGTACTTTATAGAGGTTAAAAGGAAGGTTTTTCTGAGTATCTAAAATAGATGTTAAATCATCTTTTGAAAGGCGATGTTGTTTGTGGTCTTCTTCCCATTTTTTATGCTCTTTTTCAAGGACCGCTTGGGTAGCGGTTTTTCCAAAAATAACGGTAAGCAAAGGAATGGATGCAAAGGAGAAGTTAATTGGTTTTCTGTTTGTATTGAGGTCGATTGCGAGATATTCTCCAAGCGGGGGGTAGTTGCCATGAGTTCCTTTTACCATTTTATAGAAAATGGAATGTAATGTTGTGTCTTCGGGAAAAAACTCTACGAGATCAACTGCTTTTTTATTGTTTTTAGCATGTTCTATCATGCTGTCTACAATCAAGTATTCAACTCTTTTGATGGTTGATTTTTTAAAAAAAGGAGCATCCTTATAAAGCTCTTTGATGAGTCTTGCTGTAATTTCATAGAGTTCTTTAGATGGCTTTAGAAAAAGAGGTCCAATATTGAGTTTTGAGAGCTCAGTAAGCTCATTACGTTCTCTTCGATTAACAAAAGTGGAGGTTTTATGAGTTTGATTTTTTGCAGGTTTTTTAGGATTATTTTTCTTTTTAGGCGCTTTTTTATAGCGCGCGCTTGCAATTTGTGCACGAGCCTTTCTTTCGACGCGCATAAACCCTAAATAACTCCTTTCTTCCCAAATGGTTGATTGTCTTTCACGAAAAAAGGAAGCGGAAACACACGCCATAATGAGGAGAGATGAAATGATCAAAGGTAAGATGTTCATGATTTTGTATAGGTGATTTGTTTGTAAGATCCTGGCAGAAAGAAAATAAATTCATCGATTTTTTTGGTTTTTAAAGAGAGTTTAAGGGCTGCAGGAAGCCCCTCTTTTTCGCCTAGCCATTCTTCTTTCCACACCTTTTTTTTTATATCAAAAAAGGAAAGCTGAAGAGATTCTACATTTTCTAAGAGCACTTCTTTTCTATCTGGCCATGTGTATAGGGTTAAATTTTTGTCTGTTGAGAGATAGAGCATCGCTTTTAAAGCGCCGCAAAATGAAGGATTGGGATCGATGCCGTTGTCATAAAAAAAATAAAGCACAGGGCCAAGGGCTGAAGCGTGTTCTGTTGTATAAAAAACAAGACCCTTTTTTTCTTCAATTTCAGCTAGCACTTTGCTAAAAACTTGGGAGAGCCTCTCTTGAGTTAACATCCTTTGAAAAACAACTTCTTTATTTTTTTGCATTTTAGCGCGGGTAAAAAATAGTTCTCTATAGAAACTAAACAACGTTGTTAGAAGAATCGATGCAAGGACGAGTGAGATCATCACTTCTAAAAGGGTAAGCGCTCTTTTTTTCATAGGATTTAAGAATGGCAAAGATGCGGCTTTTTGACTAGCTCTCTCTTTGATACGACGGACAAGATCAACGCGGAGACGCGGGGCCGCACGCGGTCTTTTCATTTCAGAAGACTCCCCGTTTTATGATGAGTCGTACGCTTATGATGACCATATTAGTTCAGTGTTGGAGGGCTCTAATAACGTTATAGAGGGCATGAAGAAGTCGTTAGCATCGATGGAAAATTCAGTAAATAAGGTAGCAGAACTATGGGCGCAGCGGTTGTAATGCAGTTAGCGGGTTTTGCGGTGCGCTTTGAGGGGATGGAGGGCATATAGGGTAAGGCTTACGCCAAGCGCTGCAAAAATAGCTAAACTGATGTAGTCATTGAAATAGCCTTTGCCGTCTGCGGAAACGATACCAAGTACGGTGAGTAGTGCAATCACAACGCCCGTAAAGGCGTCTCCTGCGACAAGTCCTGATGCTGTGAGGATCCCGCGTTCTCTTGCATCGGGTTCTTTGGCGAAGTGGGTAACGGCTGCTGCAGCAAGTCCGCCAACCATAATGGGTGTGCTAAGAGAAAGCGGCAAATAAAGCCCTATTGCAAAGGGAAGTATCGGCTGCTTTAACATCCACAAAAGAGCTGCGATGATTCCCCCGATCACAACAAGAGTTGTGGGGATATTTCCTTTCATGACTCCTTGAGCGATGAGCGCGAGCATTGTTCCTTGAGGCGCCGGCATGAGAGTCGATCCGATCACATACGCTTTATTGAGAAGAAGAAGTGTTCCTCCAAGGGCTAATGCCGGCAGAAAAATGCCGATGATTTCACCGATCTGCTGCAGTCGTGGTGTGGCGCCTAGAATGTATCCTGTTTTCAGATCTTGTGAAGTAGTTCCTGCAAGGGCGATGGCGACATTGGCTACAACGCCCATCGTGATTGCTGCAATGAGATAAACGCGTTCTGTCCACCCAAGAGCTACAAAGATAAAGCAGGTGATGAGAAGCGTTGTGATCGTCATTCCGGAAACGGGATTTGAGGTGCTTCCTACAATGCCCACTGTCAAAGATGTAACGGCAACAAAGAAAAAACCGAGAATGACAAGAAGAAGAACTGTTGTGAAGTTCATGGGAAGTCCGGGAAAGAGCCATAACGTCAGAATGATGGCAGCCGATCCTAGGATGAGATAGCGTAAAGAGATGTCTTTATCTGTGCGAGGTGTATTTTTTCCTTGGCGGGCACCTTCGAAAAGTTCTTTAAAACCCATTTTGAATGTTTTGAAAATGAGAGGAAAGATGCGGACAAGGCTTGCAATTCCGCCAATTGCAACGGCTCCGGCGCCGATGTAGCGGATATAGCTTGCCCAAACATCTTCTGCTGACATTTGAGCAACGGGCATGATTCCAGGATAAATGATATCAGTTCCGCCGAACATTTTGATGAGAGGAATGAGCACCCACCAAGCAAGCGCGCCGCCAGCTAAAATATAGGAGGCAATCCTAGGGCCTATGATGAACCCAACACCAAGAAGCGCCGGTGTACAGTCCATGCTAAATTCTGTATTTTGAAAACGGGTAATGATTTTTGTTGGCACTTCATTAAAAAGATAAAGAGCGCTTGAACAGATTTTATGTAGAGCTCCTGTAAGGATGCCAATACCTGCCATGAGCGCTTTACTTCTACCAGCTTCTCCCGATTTAAGGATTTCTGCACAAGCAGTTCCTTCTGGAAAAGGGAGTTTGCCGTGTTCTTCAACGATGATGTAACGGCGCATGGGGATCATGAAAAGTACGCCTAAAATTCCGCCTAAACTAGAGAGCAAGAAAACACGTCCAGGGCTTGGAGGTTCTCCGAGTAAGTAAAGAGCTGGCACGGTAAAGATAACGCCCGCTGCTAATCCTTCGCCAACAGATGCGATTGTTTGGACAAGATTGTTTTCAAGAATAGAAACGCGTTTAAAAAAAAGACGCAAAACTGCCATTGAAATAACAGCTGCAGGGATAGAGGCCGAGACGGTTGTTCCAATTTTTAGTCCAAGATAGGCATTGCCAACACCAAAAAGAAGCCCAAGAAGAACGCCTAGAATAATCGCGCGCGTTGTAAATTCAGGGATTTTTGTAGTAGAGCCAACATGAGGCTTAAAAGACATAACTGTGTCCACTTTTTCCTCACAATACCTTTCCCTCTTTTTTTGTGTTATTATTTAATTCAATGAAGACAGAGTAGGTAAAGGATTTGGATTTTTTTTTAGTGGTTTCAAAAGGCGTAAAGGTGATTTTTATGCGAACAATTTTAAATTCATTTTGTTCTGGACCTTCTTTTTGAGCATGTGTCCACAAGAAAAATTCTCTATTAAATTTTTTATTTAATATTCCTGGAAGATCAATGACAACAGTGTCTTTAAGATAAGGAGTGTTTTGTAATGTTTTTGCTTCGAAAGCTTTTGGAGGGATTTCATTTTGGTGCAGTTGTTCAAAGATTTTTGCAAACCCAAGCTCTGCGAGCCTTGCTAATTCCATTTTTTCGAACGCAGCAATCTCCTGCCTTGCTGAAAATAGCGGGGTGCGTACAAGAGGAAGGGCGCATAGGGCGAGTATGCTAAGAGCAATGAGTAGTTCTAAAAGTAAATATGCTTTACGTTTCATGGAGAATTGTAGTATATTCGGTTGCACTGTATTTTTTAAAGAAAGTAAATCTATGCAAGTTAAAGCGCTTTATAATTTATTACGGTATAACTGGCTCTCTGACAGCTCGTTAGAGGTTCAGCCGTGGCAGATTGAAGATTTAAGAAAGGTCTCTATAGAAGAGCTATTGATTAGGCTTGAGAAGTTAGAGGTCCCTCTTGATCAAGAAAAATTCTTGATGTATGCAGAAAATGCGCATACTCCAGAAGAATTAGTCGATTGTCTTTTTGTTAAAGAAGATGATCCGTCTGGTTTTGATCAGTGTTATCTGCTTCTTTTTGAGCTCTGGAGACGCCTTTTGCCGGATAAGCAATCCCTTTCCATTTTTTGTGATGAGCTGGATGAGAGAATTGCGTTTTACGATGAAAATGAGAGTGCAGATGATGAATTGGTTCAGACAAGCCTTGAAGAATTAGAAGATATTTTAGATGAAAATGTTGACCATGGAGAGGATCCGCAAGAAGTTTTTTCCGTGATTTCTTCTTACTGCGCACATGATCTTGAGTCATTTCTTTATGACTTTATTGTCGAACAGATCGATGCAGAAAATGAGATGTACGCTTCAGAGCTTGTTGAAGGCTTTTATGAATATGTTGCAGACCAAAGATGGTTTACTTTCTTACGCGTGATTCTTTTTAGTAAAGCAGCGCCGAGCGAAGCAAAGATCATGCTCAGTCGCTTATTAGAGCATTTGCAGGAAGATCCCGATTTTGATCTTCTTATTGAAATAGGTAATTATCTTGCGCATTCTGAAGAGAACGATCTTTTTGTTCAAACGATCAGACAGGCATTTCAGTTATTAGAAAAAGAAGGCCACTTCCAAGAGTTGCTAAGAACTCTCATGAAGTTCTACCAGTGCTGCGATAATGATGTTGAATTTCAAACATTAAGCCAAGTTGCACTAAAGCGTGAAAGCAATGATCTAGATGCTCCTTTAAATAAGAATGATCATGACTTTCAATCTTTCAAGGCTAGATTACACGAATAGGTTTGAAGTCAAGATAGTCGCATGAGGTGAGAAGGTAGCGAACACCTCGTGCTTCTCCAAAAAGAGGCATCTCTTTTTTCAGACTATGCAGATGTCCAAAAACGCAAACATCAATGTTGAATTCTTCAAGAATAGCAGATGCGCGCGATGGTTTGAGATCGGCACTAATTGGTGGATAATGTGTCATCGCGATCCGTAAACGTGCTTTAGGATCAAGCATTTTTAAGCTCAGCTTTAAACGCTCAAGCTCCCTTTCAAAGATCCTTTCGTTTTCTTCTTGAAAAGAGGGGTTATACTCTTTGGATTTATTTTCTTTTGGATTCTCTCTGAAATGGATGAAGTCTTTAAAGTTATATTCTAAGCTGTCCCAAAGACGTGTTCCCCCAATCGTCGCTCCATTCCAGTTAAACACACTGTTGTGGATGAAATGGATGGAAGGAGGCATGATTGCCTTGAGTTTGCTAGAAGAGCTCCACCAATAATCGTGGTTACCTTTGCTTATTACTTTAGTTCCTGGAAGGTTGTCGATCCACTTGAGATCAATTGCAACTTCTTCAAGACGCATCGCCCAGGAGATATCTCCCGCAATCAGGACAAGATCATCAGGTGCTACCTGCTCTCTCCATGCAGCTTCCATTTTTTTTGTATAGTCCTTCCAAAGAGGACCAAAAGCTTCCATGCTTTTGTTTTCAACGCCAAAAGAAAGATGAGGATCGGCAAGTGCCCAAATTGTCATAATTTTTCAGAATTTTAAAGAGAGAACCCGTCGGGAATGCGGGTGCCTGTGGTTACGATGATAACTCCATCGCGAATATAAACACCATGGCCATCATATTTTTGTAGGTTGTCTTTGTTGATGAGTTGAACATTGTTTCCAATGTATGTGTGCTCATCGATGATCGCTTTTTCGATCGTGCAATTCTCTCCAATAGTGAATTCTTTAGGAAGTAGAAGGTCTTGATGCAGAGGCGGCTTATAGAAATGGTTGCCTAAAACAAGAGAATTACGGATTACAGTGCCTTTTTTGATGTGGGCGCGAATCCCAATGATGCTATTGGAAATCTCTTTGGCTTCTATGATGGAGCCTTGGCTTATCATCGTATTTTTGATGAGGGTGTCTTTGATCATAGGGCTTGGTAAATTGTAAGCGCATGTGTAGATCGGGTTTCGCTCATCGTAGGTGTTTAGGTGCGCGCAAGAGTCAAGGAGTGCAAGGTTTGCTTGGTAGTAAGATGCAATCGTTCCGATATCTTCCCAGTAGCCACTATAGAGATAAGAATAAGCCTTAGCTTTATTTTTAATAATAGAAGGAATGACATGGTGCCCGAAATCATCTCCTTCTTCTTGAAGGCATGAAATGAGCGCTTCCCGTTTAAAGATATAAATTCCCATCGAGCCTAAGAATTGTCCTTCTTTTTCAAAATGAAGATGGGGCATAGTCGCTGGATTTTTTGGTTTTTCGACAAAATCGATAATTTTGTCCTGATCATCCACTTTTAGAACACCCATCCTTTTTGCTTCTTTTTCATTGATGCGTAGCGTTGCAATGACAAGATCGGCATCTTTTTGGATGGCAAATTCAAGCATCTCTTTAAAGTTGATGTTGTAGAGTTGATCGCCAGAGAGAATCAGAAAATAATCAACAGGCGCTTTAAGTAGTCTGTCAAGATTTTGTCTGACAGCATCCGCTGTCCCCTTAAACCAGGCCTTCTTAGCTGGTGTCTCTTCAGGAGTGAGCAGTTCGATGCCTCCTGGAGAAAAAAGATCCAGATGATACGTGTTGAGGATATGGTGGTGCAGTTCTGAGGAAAAATATTGCGAAATGACAAAAATGCGTCTGATTTGTGAATTGAGAGCATTAGAGAAAGGAATGTCAATGAGCCTGTATCTGCCACCGAAAGCAACGGAGGGCTTACAGCGCGATTCTGTTAGCGGAAAGAGGCGTGTCCCCTGACCTCCAGCGAGCACAATGCTTGCTACGCGTTCTAACACGTCCTGTTCCTTTTTTGTATCGCTCATAAAAATTTTTACTATCACTAATTCTCTATTTTAAGCAATAGACATAATGAAAATAAAATAAGCGCATTCAAAAACTGAAATGAAATAAAAAAAGAATGACGGGAAGGCCTCTAGCTCAAACTAGAGGCTCTGACGATTAAGTGATTTTACTGATCTCCCATTGGCTTATAACGGATTACGTTGTGCTTTAAAAGGAAATCGAGAACAGGAGCAATGAGTTTTATAAAAAGAAACTCTGCAGCCTTGCTATTGGAAATTTTACTGAGAATAAGGGACTTGTACTCTACTTGTTTATGACTTGATTTTCCATGTCTTTTTTCAGGAAGAAGCGTAGAAATGGTATCATAAGTCATCTGCGAAGAACGGGTCTTAGGTGCTCGAAATTCTTGGCTGTCATTATTAAAATTTTTTTGAGAGCTTTTTGCTACATCGAATGATACAGGCATAATTAACCTCTGTTTTTTTGTTTAGATAGAGTGATTGTATAGCACGTTATCAATTAAAAATAGACAAACATTTTTTACACTCAGGCCCTGTCGCCTTGTATTGATATCTCATTAATTTTTAGCAACTTAGGTTACAGGCTAAAGAGGGAGTCCGCAAAAAGAAAATTCGAAGGCCCGAAGGGCCGTAATGATACA
>JAZKBL010000010.1:0-14073 GCA_040388665.1 Chlamydiota bacterium | reverse complement strand
GTTGCCCCCCCCCATCGTTGAACTCATGCAGTCTTTACAGGAAGGCTAAAAAACCAAATTTTGAATTCACTTCAGTATAGGTTCATTGGCAGAAACAATCAATTCTAACGTTTTTGTAAGAAAGTCTGCTTGTCGATATTCTTGAGTCAGTAATTTTCTTAGTTTGCGATATTTTTTTTCTAAAAAAACGCTTTCAGCATCAGAAAAATCCACTCTGCAGCCAACACCTAAAGTAAATAAAAACTTATGCGATTGGTGATCTTCAAGAAATGACAAGGAATTATGAATACTTTCATACTCGCGCTGAAGCTTAGCTATGTTGTTTGAAGAAGGTTGGTTTATTGTAAATCCAAGTTTTCCCATCTTGTGTAAGATCTCACACATTGTTTGAAATTTTCGAGCATTTTTTTCTCCGTAACCTAATGCAATTCCTAAAAGTTCGTGATTGGCAAAAAAATCATTTTTTAAAGATAGATTACAAAGAAAGGAATCTACTAGCAATTCTGGAGTTGAAGCAGAAAAATCTAATTTTTTAAACTGTTCAAAATGGCTCTTAAATGTCTGTAAAATAAGATTCTTATTAATTACAAGGATTTGCATCCAATGAAGATCGTCAATCCAGTCTATGCAATCAAAAACGATATTCTTACCATAAAATTGACTTCCACGCTTTTTCCAAATTTCCCATCCATGATGAAAAAGAATTTCTCGCGATTCAAACCCTTCGAAAAATAATTGCACGTTGTTTTGTGCAGACGAAAAGGGTTTAACAACGGGTAAAGGCTTTAGATAAGAATAAAAACACAGAGGCTTTTCTCCTAAAAGAACATACCCTGCAGCATCTTCCTGAATTAAGGTACGGAAAAAATGTGATAGGGCAAGATGTTCTTCTTGCGAAAGAGAAGAGAGGAATTTTTTTATGCGTAAGGATTTATTATCTCTTGAGTGATGCGCGCATGCCGTAAACACAAATAAAACTAGAATAATAACTTTTCTCAGAAAAATTCCTAATAAAATTTTCTGAAACTTTAATTAATTTTACGATTCTCGTCAACTGAAACAAGCAAACATCACCCACTCATAGATCCATCACCTTGCCATAAAAATAAATATTTTTTATGCTGCAACAGCATATTATACTAAAATTTCTATAGCATTAAAGCTATAATTAACCATCCTTCTCTAAAATTTAGGGACTATAAATTAAGGCATCTGTAGGGACAAGCGGAGAGGTTTGAGCAATATGGGCAATGGTGGTGGTCCAGGCGGTTGATCTGTTGGGAGCGGGGCAGCGATGGGCGGATAGACCGGCTTTGCGGATGACGGGCATATAGAGTTGTTCTACCTCGAAGAGGGTTTCAATGTGATCTGAGGTGAAACTTAAGGGAATGAAAATGACATGTCGGCGCCCTTCGCTCCACTCTAGGATATCTCGACAAACTTCATCTGTGTAGGGGCGCAGCCACTCACCTCGTCCGAATTTGGATTGATAAGAAAGGCGGCATTTAATTTTGGGGAAAGCAATAGCTACTGCTTCAAAAGAGCGCTTACACTCTTTTTCATAGGTGTCTCCTGTTTTAACAAATTGGAGGGGAATGCCATGTGCAGAAAAAAGAAGAATACATTCTTCATCTTTTAAATCTTGTTCTAGCAAATAGGTGCGGATGTTATTTTGCAGGAGTCTTACATATGCAGGATGATCTGCATACGATTTGACCCAACGCATTTTTTCGAGTCGGTTTTTAGGAACATTATTTTTAAAAAACCGCGCAATGCTGCCTGTTGTCGCAAAACTAAATTGAGGAAACATGGGAAAAACTACTGTCTCTTCTTCAAGATCACACACTTGATTAATGAAAGAAGCGTGAGTTTCTGTCAGGTAGCGGTGGAATGTTAAAATGTTTATGTTTAAATGGGATGCCACAGCTTTAGCTACAGCTTCTGTATCTTCGAAAATCGGAGATTTTCCGCCGATTAGTTGATAATCTTCTGCAACTTTCAATGCGCGTTTTTTAGCAATGCGCGTAAAAAACCATCGATGAATCATTTTGGGAAGCTTTGTACGAATAACATCTCTATCAGTCAGAAGCGCTATAAGAAAAGATTCAACTTCACTTAAAAGTCGCGGACCTCCAAAATTAACAATTATCATGGACTTCATTTTCACCTTCATCTTATCCTGTTAGAATATGAAAAAGTCTCTTTTATGGGTATGCTTACTCCTACTCTCTTGCTGCGGCAACAACGAACCTACTTACAAAATCGGGGTCGATGATCTTTGGTATCCTTTAGAAATTCCTGGAAAAGAAATGAACGTCCTTGGCTTTTCAACAGATCTTTTACAAGAGATTGCTCGTTCTCAAAAATTGCAACTGATCCTTGTTTATCAATCCTGGGATAATCTTTTAGAAGGATTAAACAAAAAGCAATATGAAGGAGCTTTAAGCTCTCTTCGTCCTTACAATTTTAATGAAAAAAAATACGATTTTTCTAATCTTTACTTGATGACAGGGCATGTGCTTGTAGTGCCTGTAGATTCTCCACTAGACTCTCTTGATATGCTGAATGGAAAAGAGATTGGTTTTCCGGAGGGTTCTCATGAAGATTCTCTTCTTGTAAATGCCCCCGGTGTCCTTCCGCGCAGCTACAGGTCAGTTTCTCAAGCACTCAATGATATCCTAGATGGTTCTCTTGATGGAGCACTTGTTGACTACCTCTCTGCGCAAAGCTACATTCAAGATCTCTATGCCGGAATGCTGCGCATTACAACAGCTCCCCTCACAGATTTAGGATTACGTCTTGTCACTTTAAAGAGTGAACCTGATACTCTCATCAAAGCTTTTGATGCAGGGCTAAAAGAAGCTATAGATAACGGCACCTACGCAAAGCTCGCCGCAAAATGGGGATTGCCCCCACTACCTTAATCACAGGCTGAAGCCTAAAATAACGTTCTCTTTTGTAGCACAGGCTTTAGAGGGAGTTGCAAAAAGAAAATTGTGGATTTAAGGCCCGAAGGGCCGTGATAACATAGCTTAAGGTCGAAGCGTAGCGAGAGGCCTGGGGAACAGATCAAATATAAGTTAAGAGTCCTGTAAGGACGGCATTTAACTAACAATGCCGTCCTTACAGGACTTCGGATTTGTGGTTGATCACTTCCCCAGGCCTCTCGCTGCGCTTCGACCTGGGCTATATCATTACGGCCCTTCGGGCCTTCGAATTTTCTTTTTGCAACTCCTTCTTTAGTCTGTGATTTTATGAAATGTCCAAACTCAAGACGCAGGCTGAAGCCTCTCGCTACATTAGACCTCTTGCGTAATTACATTCGCTTGCTAAAATTGCCTTTTTTGGCACCTTTATCACTAAATTTTTCGGTCATATGTTCACATATGTCCTCAAAATTTAGCAATAAATCTGCTCAAAAAATATCAATTTTTTCAAGCAAAGCTAATTACGCAAGAAGTCTATTTAACCGGTACGGATGATGCGGCAGCGGTCGTGTTCGCTATATTCTGCTCGTACGATCTCTAGCTCTTCTTTATCGACAGGACATTTGTCTAAATTCCATACAAGGTGAGCGTAGTTATGCACAGACTCATCTGCTGAAAACTTGCCCATTGCTGCCATATTATGTAAAGCAAACTCCGCCCATTTAAGGGGCTCTGCATAGAGAGCTTCTACTCTTTTCTGAGTTTCATAATAGCCCATAAGATCAGCTAATACAAAATACCTATCCGCAAGATCTCCATTATGAGTCCCAAGCAGGCTAAGATAAACATGATTTAGAGACTCGTGCTCCGCATCAGATTCAACAAGAGAGCGGTCTCTCAGCGCATCGACAGCCTGGCGGATCGCATCGTTATGCATATAGACATCCCAAGGATTATAAGAGCGGTCTTGTTTCATCTTCGCAGTCTCTTCTGATGTAAGACCAAAAGAGAAGGGCCACCAGGCATCGGTGACTTCTTTATGCATTTCAATATTTGCACCATCTTCTGTTCCTATTGTTAAAGCGCCATTCATCGACAACTTCATATTCCCTGTACCCGATGCTTCCATACCGGCTGTAGAAATCTGTTCTGAAAGATCAGCTGCTGGAATGATGAGCTGCGCTTTCGTCACATTATAATTTTCAACAAAAGCCACTTTTAAAGCGTGATTCACTGCAGGATCTGCATTAATTTTGCGCGCAAGACAATGAAAAAGAACGATAATGTCTTTAGCAAGTTGATAACCAGGAGCTGCTTTTCCTCCAATAATAACTTGGCGTTTTACTTTTCGCGCTTCTGGATTAGCTTTCAGTTCATGATACACCATCAGGACATGTAGAGCATTCATCTGCTGCCGTTTATACTCATGAAAACGCTTAATCTGCACATCAAAAAGAGCTGTTTCATCAAGAACACCTGAATGCGTTAAAATGTTACCGTGATCATCTCTAATCGGATTGATGTCTTTCAAATAAGCGATAAATGTTTTTTTGTTTTCTCTTTTAATTTTTAAGAATTCTTCTTGTGTTTCTTTATCCGATGCATGTTGAGCAAGACCCTGAATTTTTGGAAAATTACAAATCCACTCTCTACCAATTTTCTTTGAAATGAATTCAGCAAGTGGAGGATTTGTCACTAAAAGCCAAAGGCGTTGTGTGACACCATTTGTCACGTTAATAAATCTATCGGGATACATTTCATAAAAATCTTTAAAAATCGAATTTTTCAAAATCTCTGAATGTAACGCTGCCACGCCATTGACTCTATGACTGCCATAAATGGCTAAATACGCCATCTTGACCTGGCCCGATTCAATGATGGACATCCGTCTTACGCGCTCTTCATCGTTCGGATACTTTGCACGTACACTATTACAAAACTCAAGATTGAGTCTTTCAATAATATGATACTGACGCGGCAAAAGAAAATGCATCCTGTTTTCATTCCACTCTTCAAGAGCCTCTTGCAAAATGGTGTGATTGGTGTAGCCGCAGATAGTTCGTACAGTCTCTAGCGCCTCTCCCCAAGAAAAATCAAATTTTTTCAAAAGAATCCGCATTAGTTCAGGAATGGCAAGCGCCGGATGCGTATCATTGATTTGAATGCGTACTTTATCAGCAAATGTTGTCATATCAGGAAAGCGTTTTAGATGATGAAGAATGATATCTTGAATGGATGCAGAAGCTAAAAGAAACTCTTGTTTAAGCCTGATCCTTTTACCTGTTTCGTTATTATCATTAGGATAAAGAACATCGGTTAACGAGGTGTTTTCTCCTGCCTGATCAAGTTGTCCTGCATTAAAGCGCTGCAGTTGGAAATTTCTTGGTGATTCTTTTGTCGTCCATAAACGAAGAGTCACCACATTAAAATCAGCTGTTTCTTTGTAGCCGATGATAGGGAAATCGTAAGAAAGAGCCCTTACCTCGTCATAATCTGCAAGATCATAAACCTCTTCCCCTTTTTTATTGACGGTTGCAACGCCTCTTCCTGCATAAAGAACAGAAACCGCGTGGTCATCTCTACGAAACTCCCAAGGATTATCATGTAAGAGCCAATTATCGGGACGCTCTACTTGAAGACCGTTCCATAATTCTTGATCAAAAATACCGTATTGATAACGCAAACCATAACCAATTGCCGGATACTGTTGTGATGCCAAAGAATCAAGCAAACAGGAAGCCAGCCTTCCAAGACCTCCATTACCAAGACCTGCATCATGTTCTATGTTTAATGTATGATCAAAATCCCGCCCCATCTTTTTAGCGACAACGCGTACGAGATCAATCGCATTCATATTGATGGCATTTGTCTTTAAAAATCTGCCCGGTAAATACTCCATACACAAATAATTAAGAACGCGCGCCTGTTTTTTTTTGATTGTATGAGACGTCGCTGTCCAATTGATCATGATCTCTTCGCGCATAGTTAAACAAAAGGCGCGGTAAAACTCCTCAGGATTCGCCTCATCTGCTGTCATCCCCATCGTTGTAATGAGATAATGCTTAATTTTTGAAACAAGCATTTCAGCTTGAGACTCTAAAATCATGTCCATAATACTCCCTATCCTCTTGTATAATTTCCTTGTTTATGTGATTAAAGGTTTTAAGGCAATTCATTATGAAGCAATTTGAACTCATCGTTATTGGCACAGGACCTGCAGGAGAAAAAGCTGCTGTTAAAGCCGCCTATTTCGGTCACTCTACAGCTATCATAGAAAAAGCTGAGGTCTTTGGCGGTGCAGAAGTCGTAACAGGAACGCTTCCTTCAAAAACTCTAAAAGAAACTGCACTCTATTTTTCTGGCAAATATGAAAAAGGTCTCTATGGAATCGATCGAGACCTTGAGCATAACGCTTCTTTAGAAGACTTCATGTACCGAAAAAATTACGTCACACAGGCTGCAGCTCATGAGATCGAAGAAAATCTCATGCGCCACCGCGTAGAAATCTACCATGGAGAAGCTTCATTCGAAGATGCTCATACGATCAAAATTCGTGGGAAAAAAGAGGAACTCATTCAAGGCAAGCACATCATTATAGCCACAGGCTCCTATCCTTACCATCCAAAGGAAATCCCTTTTGATCGCACACGTGTTCATGACTCTGATACCATTTTGCAGATCAATCGGTTTCCCAAATCTTTATGCGTTGTAGGAGCTGGAGTGATCGGCTGTGAATACACAACGATTTTTGCGACCATGGGTTGTAAAGTGTATCTTGTGAATGACAAAGAAAAAATTTTACCACAGATTGACAGCCAAGTAGCTCAAGACCTTGTAGAGCAGATGCGCTCAGCTGGCATTGAGATTCTTTTTAATACAGCCATCAGCTCTATGAGTGTGCCTAAAGAAGAAGACAAACCGATTGACATCACTTTAAAAACAGGCGAGGTCTTGCATGTTGATATGTTTCTGTTTGCTGCAGGACGCAGCGGCAACATCAAAGCTCTACAGCTTGAAAAAGCAGGTATTGCAACAGGAAAAAGAGAAACAATTGTTGTCGACAGGAACTACCAAACAAACCTACCTCATATCTACGCTGTCGGCGATGTGATCGGCTTTCCAGCGCTTGCCAGCACAAGCATGGATCAAGGACGTGTGGCTGTCGCTCACATCTTTAAAACGCAAGACCTCGAGCATCTTCCCACCTGCTTTCCTTACGGGATCTATACTATTCCCGAGGTGTCGATGGTAGGACTTACCGAAGAAGAGGCGATCGCACAGAATCTTTCTTATTGCACAGGTAAAGCGCGCTACGAAGACATGGCTCGCGGTAAAATCATGGGAGCAAAAGCGGGATTTCTCAAGCTTGTCTTCACAAAACCCGACCTGACTATTCGAGGTGTTCACGTGATCGGGCATATTGCAAGCGAGATCATCCACTACGGCATGAGCCTTGTCGAGCAAAAGAAAACCCTCTATGACGTAATCGGCACCGTCTTTAATTTCCCCTCCCTCCACGATCTTTACAAATACGCCGCCTACGACGGCCTCAGCAACTTCTCAGGCCACAAAGTTAAACCTTAAGAAATAGAACATCCACTGATTGCATCGTAATGTATAAGATTTTTCTGCAGCGTTGCAAAACTTTCAAGCCGCATAACAAAGTTATCTTCATCAAAACCTGGCACAGAACATGTTCGATACTTTGCAAAAAAACCTCGAAACAATGCGATAACAGATCTGTCTTCAGACTTCTTAACATCTTTTTCTGTTTCTTCTACTATCGTCTTCAAATGGGTGATAGGCGCTGAATCCGCAACTGAAGGCATTACTTTGAGCTCTTCCCAAAGATCGCGCAAAATTAAGTCTATACTAGCCTTATGGTCTTCTGAAACTTCTCGCAAAGCGATTAATTTCTCAAAAGAAAAATTCTTAACCATATCATCTTGGATTTTCTGTAGCCGCTGAAATTTTTCAACATTCATAGAGCTATCCATACAAAATCGCAGATCATAATTTGCTTCACATTTTGTAAACAACCTACGAAATAATTTCGTGATACAATCATTAGGAAACTTATCTTCTATTGCTTCTACCTGGTTCTTGAAAACACAAGCGCTATCCCCTGCTGGTATATTTTTAATTCTTTCCCAGACATCAAAAAAATAGCCATCAACAATTTGTTGATACTTTTTTGAAATAATTCTTGAATGCATTAACTCACGAAAAGACAAATAAGAAAAAATCTCATACTGGGTTTCTTTAGGCAGTCCTATAATACTCATCTATGCACATTCCTCATGATAAAAAGAGATAAGTCTACCATTTAAATAGAAAAAATCTCTTTTTATTTTTTTCCTTTGCGACTTTGAAGATGACCTTGCCCCTTATTTAGGACCACATATCAGTAGAGTCTTTTCATTCTGCTTGTTTTTGCTCCGTCAAGCGCTGTATATCCGAAAAGCCATTATTTAATAATTAAAGCTTGTTGCTATCTTGGATCTAATTTATTCCAATACTTAAAATGCGATTGGAGTTCGGATGAAGCTAAACCTCATAGGTTGAATTCAGCGCACATTTTTGTATTTACAATTTTCCATTCTATCCACTGACCCGTTTCTTTACTGAATCCAGATAAAGAAACAGTAGAATCAAAAAATTTTACTTCACATAGGTCTTTCAGTGGCTGAGCCGAAAATTCCTCTAGAGGAGACCATTTTTGTGTATTGGAATTAAACTTGGTTATTGATAGAGTTTCCCATCCCGTAAACAATAAAACTCCTTTTCCAAGCTTAGAGCCTCCATCTATATCTAACCAGGCACCTTCAACAAAAATTCTTAATGTTTTTTCTTGAGAAGAAAATTCCATTTTTTCAACTTCAAAATCTGGAAATGAAAGATTTTTCATCATCTTTTTATTTATTTTTTTCATTAGGTTCCTCTATATGGGATGTGCGCGTCTATAGAAGTTTTTTCAACAATTTCTAAATGTTTATTTAATGAGTTTCCAGATTTGTTATATATATGTAAATGATTATAGTGTGTGATTTTATCTGGAGGATGAATTTTTACTCTAATATTTCCAAATCTGTCTTGAAAATTTATGAATCTTCCATCAGGACTTTGTCCTTTAATTTTTAATCCAATAGATTTTAAATCAGAAATAAGCTGATTTTTGTTAAATAGTTCAGTGCTTGATAAATAAGATTTGATTTTTGTTCGTGTCAGAATATTTGTAGTTGTACTATGTATTCCATTTTCAATTGTCGAAATGGTGGATGCAAGACTTGAATTCGGAGCTGTTTTAGAGAAAATGTTGCGGATACCAGATAGGATTTCGGTGAAAGTTCCTATGCCAAAGCTGCCTTTAGAAACGTAAGCTATTTCGAAAAAAGAAGCGGCAGTTTTAGTGATAGCTGCAGATGCTCCAAGTGTAGCAGCTATGCTTAAGTTGTTATCAAAGGTATCCGCTAACCCAAGAGACATTCCCCATTGTTGTAGAAGCTGAGAAGTCATGGTACTTCTGTATTTGCCGGTAATAGCGGTGCTTGCTCCTGTTATGAATTGATCAAGACCGTGGGCCATAATAAGAAATCCGGCAGGTGCTGCAATTCCTGCAGTTATATATGTCAAGCTAGCGCCAGAGCTCGCTTCCATAAAACCTGTTAGAGCCTGCATTGAACCATGAAAGCGAGGGTGCATTTCTTCTGCAGACAACCCGTAAAGATCATGGGAAGTTAATGGGTTGTTGAACAGATACTGGTAGAGATTAAGGCCATCTGTCAGTTCGGAAGGATCGGGTGTGAGCCATCTACCGTGGGTGGGGTCGTAGTAGCGTCTGCCGAAGTAGACGAGGTTGGTTTCGGAATCGGTGCGTTTGGAGGAGTAGTCCCAAGGAGAGAGAGTTGTATTTAAAGGTTCGCCGAAGGAGGTGTACTTTTGGTGGAAAGCTATTGTGCCGGTGGTGTCGATGAGGTGGGTGAGGTTGCCGAAGAGATCGTGGATGGGGGCGTAGAGTTGGCCGTTTAGTTCGATGGCGATGGCGGCAGAGATTTCTGCGCCGCGGCTGTGGCCGAGGATGCGGAGTTCGGCGAGGATTCCGTCGGGTGCGGCGGCGCCGATTTCGTTTTGTCCATCATAGAGGAAAAGGAGTGTGGTGGCGGTGTTGTCGATGTAGGTGGTTTTGGAGAGGCGGCGGTGGAAGGGGTCATAAGTGAAGGTAAGGCGGAGGTCCTGTTTTGTAATTTCGATGAGGCGCTCAAGGGAGTCGTATTTATACTCGGCGCCGTCTGCGTAGCAGAATGTGGGATTGCCGTTTTTATCGTGGATGTAAAAAGAATCTAGTTGGTTAAGAATGTTGGGGTCTTGTGAGATGTTATCTTTTTCAAGACGACGGTGGAGGGAGTCGGCAATGTAAGTGTGGTCTTTTTCTTCGGTGAGTTGATTTAAGCTGTCATAAGAAAAAGTAAGGAGTTCTCCATCTGTCTGCATGTTGATGATGTTGCCGCAGGGGTCAATCTTGTTGATGGTTTGATTGAAGTAAGGAGATGCAAGAGCGGTTGTGCGGGCAAGTGGGTCGATGCTGTAGTGGGTGGTGCCGAGATTGCCGATGAGCTCTATAGAGCGAAGAGGGCCTGATTTGTCATAATGGGTGTAGGTGTGGGTATAAGCGAGTTGTTCGTTTGGTGTGTACTTGGAAACGGAGTAAAGGTGGTTTGCCGTGTAGTCATAGGTGATGAGGGAATGGTCGGGAAGGGTAAGGGATTTGCGTCTGCTCCGGGTGTCATAGGTGTTTGTGAGTGTAAGACCATTTGCCAGGGTTTCTTGTAAGACATTACCAAAGGGGTCGTAAGATAATATTGTTGTTGTGTTGGAGATGAGGTCGTCTACAGAGGTGGGTTGCGCTGCGTTGGTACCATAATGGTAGAGGTAGTTAATGTCGCAGGCGGAAGAGGTGATTGTTTCTAATCGATTCAGAGGATCATAGGTGTAAGAGAGGATGACGCTATCTGGTTTTGTGATGGTTTTGCGCCCGCCGCGGGGTGTGTAGCTGTAGCGTGTTGTTTTTTGATGGGGGGTGTCATGTGCTTGAACAAGTTTTACAAGATGGCCTCTGTTGTCGTATTTCCATTTGGTATTGAGTGTGCCGTGGTTGGTATTTGAGGAGAGGAGTTTTGTTTTTTGAGACTCAAGCTGAGACTCTTTATTGTAGAAGAATTTGTCGAGGGAGGTTCTTATGTTAGAGGAGTTTTTTTTCTCGATGGAAATAATTCTGTCTAAGGAGTCGAGGATTGTGATGGTTTTGTGGCCAAGAGGATTTGTTTCTGTGGTGGTTAATGTGTGATGATGGACATCTTCTTTGTAATCATAAGTTGTTGTGTGGCCTAAAGGATCTTTTTTTTCTTTGATGCGGTTCCATAGGTCGTAGTTGGTTGTTTCTATAGAGATGCCATCGTCATGATGGCGGCATATTTCTTTGAGGTTACCGGAGGGGTGGTAAATGTAGGTTATTTTAGAGAGGAGTGTGCCGGATAGGTCTTCTTCTCTTTCTTCTGTCAATTGATCTAGGTAGTTGTATTTGGTAAAAGTAAAGAGGTCTTCTTGCTGCGTGCAATAGACTCTGCTGAATCCATCGTAAAAATAAAGAAGGGTTTGCTCTTCTTTTGCCTCAGATTTTTTTCTGCCCGCTTTGTCGTAGGTATAGGTTGTAGTGTATCCTTCACTATTTGTGTGGGTGAGGAGATGGAATGAGTTGTAAGTGAATATTTCTTTGGCAAGGCCGGCTGTTTCTTTAGTGAGGGGTCTTTCAAAAATATCCCAGGTGTAGTGGGTTTCATAGCCTTCTTCATCGATGAATGTTTTTAGGGTGCCATCGAGGTTGTAGATGTAACGTTTCTGCGCTCCATCTGGATAGGTGATGAGAGTGGGGTTTCCTCTACTGGTATATTCTGTTGTTGTCGTGTGCCCTGCCGGAGTTGTTGTGGAGGTTTGTTTACCAAGGCAATTATAAGTGCTTTTTGTAGTAAGGCGGACATCGCCAACGGGTGGAGATGTTATGGCGATAACGTTGCCGTCAAGGTCATGTTCAAAGAGGGTTTTTCTATTGAGGTAGTCGAGCGTATCTGTGCATTCACGTTTATGGTTGTAGTGGTAATAGGTGTGGTGTTTGTTGCCAGGATTTGCTGTTTCTACTGAATATTTAAGGAGATTGCCTTTATCGTACCCTTTTTCTTGGAAGGGTTTTCCAGGCGCTTGATAGGTAAGCTGATTGCCGAAGTCATCATAGGTGGCTTTGGTTTCCTCTCCTAAGGGGTTTGTTTCGTAGATGAGGTACCCATAGGCATCGTAATCATAGCTCAAGATGTAGCAGAGATGGCCGTGGCTGTTGTACACATCTTTTTGCTTGAGTTTACCCTCGATGTTATAGACAAGATGCGTTTTTTTAAGGAGGAGTTCTTGGGCTCCCTCGAGATAGTATTCTTCGATCCACTCAGTCAACCCGTGTTCTTCATAACGAAATTTTGTGATGAAGCGTTCAATAACATTTGAGAAAATATTTGAATCTTCCGTATCACCGTCGTCAGTTATGAGAGTTTCTAGAAGGTTGTCAGTGTTGTATGTTCTAAACTCTCTTTTGAGGATTTTATCTTGATCAAAGATCAAGCATGTTGTTAGAAGATTTGTGTCGTTAAGATATGTATAAGTTGTTTTTTTGCCATTGTCCTCTTCTTGAGAGAGCATCCGGTTGTTTGTGTCATAAGTGTATGTTTTTGTGTAAGACTCCCATGCGTCAGCGCCTGAGAGGTTGCCAGAGAAGATTTCTTTTTTGACATTACCGTAAGGATCATATTCTAGGATGCGCTCCCAGATTTTTTTCTCTGTGTTATCGAAGAGGGATTTTGATTTCAGCTGACCGAAGGCGCCCCACTCAAAATGAACTTTGCTGTGAAAGGTTTCTTTTTCAAAGCGTTCGATGTCTGTAACGTAGAAGTCGGGGGTGAAGTGGACTCTTGTGAGGTTATTGAGAGCGTCACGAATATCGGTTCTGCCGTTTTCTTTGTATGTGAAGTGCTTTTTTCCTTTTTTGTTTTTTTCTCTTTCTATGTCGTAAGAAAACCGGTAGGTGGGAACGAGTTCTTCGCCTACCATTTCATAGATGGTTTTGATACGGTCACATCTGGGATCTTCTTGAGATTTAACGCCGGAATCTTTTTTTGAGTAATAGTCAGCTTGAATTTTTCTGCCATCGGGGAAAATCCGTTCTTTAACGAGCATTCCTGAATCTTGAGCAGCTTTATAATTGAATTTTTCTTCTGGGCTGTAAGACGATGTTTTTTTCAAAAGAGAGCCGATTGCCATCGAGTAGGAAAGCTTTTTGCCATCAGAGGTGGTGATCTCAAAGCTCTGGCTGTGAGAGCTGGGATAAGAGATTTTAGCGTAAGCGTATGTTTTGGTTTTTGAAGGGTTGGTGGTTGAAATTTTTTTCAGGCGATCTTTTTTATCATATTGATACAGGATGTAGTTGCCATTTGAGAGTTTTTCACTATGAAGAAGGTAGATTCTGCGCTCAGATTCTTTATAAGTGCGCAGTGTGCCGTTTGCACAAGACATGGTGATTGTTTCGTCATCGCGATGAAGAACGGTGTTCCTTAAGTTTGTTCTACCGCTGATGATCCCATGTGTTGTGTTAGTAGCGCCCTTGCCTTGTTTTTCGAAGGCGAGCTTGTAGGTATGGGTGTTTTTTGTAGAGCTTTTGTAGATGATGGAGGAGCCGGAGGGTTCTGCAACGCGAATGTATTTTTTCTTTCTACTGCCGCCGTTATAAAGAAGTAGTGTTGTGTGTGGAAAAAAACTCCAGCCGCCATGTCCATCGCCGCTGACATACGCGCGTCTTAAAATGAGGGGTTCTGCAGCATTGATGATGAGATCGGGTTCACTTATGAGAAAATCGCCTGTCAGGCTATTGACGTAGGGACAAAGGTTAGGTGTTGGATCGCCCTCTGTTGCTGCGAGGACATAGGGGTCTTTGATGTCGGCGTATGCAGAAATGCATGTGAAGAATAAGAAGATTATGTAGCGCATGGCGTTGCCTAAAATTTTTAGGCGAAGAATAAAATGAGAAAGAGAATTTTAGCAAGATGTTTTT
>JAZKBL010000009.1:32026-52398 GCA_040388665.1 Chlamydiota bacterium | reverse complement strand
AAATCTTGAAATTTAAAAAACTTAAATTTTAATTTCTCGTTAAGATATCTTATTTGTTTACGAGGATAACATGAGATTTGAAAATCTTAAAATAGAGAAATTTCGTCGATTAACGGGAGTTCAGCTGAAGACTTTCAAATAAGTTTACTTGAAAAAAAAGATATAAAGAAAGGAAAAGCGAGCGTTGTATATTAAAATACTTGTTAAGAAAAGGAGAGGATGAGGGCGGAGGCGTGGTTGGCGATCTGTTCGTTCGTGCTTTTTTCAAGAGTTTTAGCTTGATTGAGCGCTTGTTTTTTGTAGCCGAGAGCAAAAAGGGCTTTTGTGCGGTTTAAAAGGGTGGCTTCGTGGTGGGGTTCGATGCGGAGCGCACGTTCGATATAATTGAGGGCCATTAAATTGTTGCCCGTTTGAAGGTAAATGGCGCCGAGAGTTTGTAAATCGTAGGCGCTTTCGGGCGCTAAGACGACGAGGGCTTCAAAAAAAGAGAGGGCGATATCATATTTGCCTTGTCTGATGTAGGAATAACCGACGAAACGCAAGTCTTCGAGTTCCTCCGTGTTCCAGCCTAAAACTTCTAACCAATTTACACTGCTCATGACAATTTACCCCTTCTGATATTGATTTCTGCGAGAATTAATGTCAATGAGATCCTTCTCTAAAGCATTAACACGGTTAATGAGTTTTAAAAGAATATTTTTTTCTTTTTTCTTATCTTCAGCATCTCTTTCTTCCTCCCAGGATGTGGGTGGGCGTTTTTTTTGCTCTTCTTCATCCTGTTCTGCTTTTTCTTTAATGCGAAGAAGTTGGCTTTCTTTTTTTTCATCCGACCCGAGGGAGGGAATGATTTGAAAGCTAAAAAGCCGTTTTTTTTGCTCAAAATACAAAGGAGGAGCAAAGAAATCAGCCCAAGAGGGATTCCGTTTATTTGTCTCTAGAAGAAGGTCAAATTCAGAAGAAAAAGAGGGGAAAGTGACGTCCATTTCCGCCCCAAACGGGATAAAATGGGATTCCTGAATGATTTTTTCGTCGAGTTGTGATTTGTCCTGCGCGTAGCGTGTGTAGGTTTCAATACCTAGATCATCAATGGTTCTTACCATGTCAAGACTCCTTATATCTTTACTCCCATTTGCCATTCTGAGGGTCATTAGTCAATAAAATATTTGAAATTATTACTTTCCCACTCAGTTCCACTTTTTTTAAATGATTAATTACAAAGTGTTTAAGTTGGAATTTTTCTGACAGGTATTGATAAGTTAATAAGAAATTGATACAGTGTGGGAAATGGTGGGAAAAACATGGGAAAGTTCTTCTTCAGCGGATCAGTTACAGCTAAGCTTGATGAGAAAAACCGTTTTGTCCTGCCTCAAAATATGCGTTTTGGCCTCGTTGAAAATGGAATCCTTGAATTTAGTTTAGCGCTCGGTCTTGGCGGTTGTCTTGCGATCTATAGAAAGAGTGATATTGAAAAAATCGTTCAGAAGTTTGAATCCAAACAACATCTTGCAAAGTATCAAAAATTTTTCACTCTTTTCTTTTCCACACTTCATGAAACAAGTTGCGATAAGATAGGCAGGGTGGTGCTGCCTCCCACATTGAAGAAAGCGGCAAATATCAAGAGCGAAATTATTTTGGCAGGCGTGTTGAATAAGATTGAGATCTGGCCAAAAGAGGTTTACGAAAAAGATTTAAGCTCCCTTTTAAGTGGTAAGGGTAGTGATGCAGAACTTGTTAAAATGGCAGAGGAAGCTTTTGCAATACTTAGCGAAGAGGAAAGAGAAGGAGAACATGGCAAAGAAGAGTAGACCTCACCTGTCCGTGATGTTGCAAGAGTTTTTAGATTTTTTTTCTGAAAATCAGATTAAGACATTTTTTGAAGGGACGCTTGGTGCGGGAGGGCATGCTGAGAAATTGCTTGAAAGCCATCCTGAAATTAAGACTTATATTGGATGCGATAGAGATCCTGTGGCGCTTGAGCTTGCAGAGAAGCAGCTCGCACCATGGAAGAAAAAGCTTGTTTTAGTCGAAGGAGATTTTGCAGATATCGATGAGATTTTAAAAGAGAAAAAAGTAAAGTCGATTGATGGGTGTTTTTTTGATTTGGGGGTATCGTCTATGCAGCTAGATCAAGGTGAAAGGGGTTTTAGTTTTTCTAAAGAAGGTCCTTTGGATATGCGGATGGGGGATATGCGTATGGGAAGAAGTAGCGCACTTAATGCAGAAGAAATTGTCAATAAATGGACAGAGAAAAAACTCGGCGATATTTTTCGAGAATATGGAGAAGAGCCGAGATGGCGCAAAGCTGCAAAAGCCATTATTGATGCGCGCCGGAAAAAACCGATTAAGACAACTTTAGAATTAGCTGATGTTATCATTAATTCTATTGGAAGAAGTAGAAAGAAACTACATCCGGCAACCCTTGTTTTTCAGGCTCTTCGTATCTGCGTAAATAATGAGCTTGGGGCTCTTAAAGACGGGTTATCTAAAGCGATAGAAAAGCTCTCTTCCGGTGGAAGACTTGGTGTGATTAGTTTTCATCGTTTAGAAGATAGAATTGTAAAAGAGATGTTCAAAGAAGCATATCAGAACAAAACGTTGAAGATCCTGACAAAAAAGCCTTTAGTTCCAACATCTCAAGAAATAAAAATAAATCCAAGATCTCGTAGCGCTAAGATGCGTTTTGCGGAGAAGATATGATATGATGAACCGCGATTATTTAAATTTTTTTCTGCGTCTTTTTTTGCCGATCGCTGTGTGTGGTTTTAGTTTATATTCTTATATGGATAAGCAAAATGCACTGACAGAGCTTAGAATGGCGATTCCGACGGTTTCTAAAGAAATTAAAATGTTAAGAGAAGAAAATACGCGTCTTAAATACGAGATCGATTTTTTTGAAAGTCCGCAGCATCTTTTAGAACTTGCAAAAAGCTGTGAATTTAGCCATTTAAAACATCCTCTTTTAAAAGAAGTGATTACTGTTCAGGAGGGGAACTCTCTTGAGATGCCCTCTATTGTAGAAGAGGAAAAAATGACCCGTTCTACGCCTTTATTTACATTAGCAGTAAAATGACCTCGGTCTCTTTAGAAAGCAGAAAGCGTCTTGTATGGGTTTTTCTATTTATTTTTTTTCTTTTTAGTTTGCTTATCATTCAATACTATAGAATTCAAATCATTGAAGGAGATAAATGGACAAAGCATGCTTTAGGGCAGCATCAACTCGTCGTTATTGAACCTTTTAAACGAGGTTTGTTTTATTCCAATAGCAGTATCAAGGCAGGACATCCCGATAAGCCTCAGCCTTTTGTTATTGATGTTCCTAAATACCATCTTTATATCGACCCAGCGTCTCTTCCTCAAGAAACGAAAGGGGTGATTACAAATCAATTAATAGAGTTTCTTCGTCTAAATCCTCCTGAGCAAGAAAAATTACGCTTGCAGTTTGATAAGAAGAGCCGCAGCCGCAGACTTGTCATGTGGCTCAGTAAAGCTGCGCGCGATGAGATAACGGAGTGGTGGCTGCCTTTTGCTCGTTCAAAAAAAATTGCGCGCAATGCTCTTTTTTTCGTACAGGATTATAAACGTTCCTACCCTTTTGGAAAATTATTGGGTCAGGTGTTGCATACTGTTCGGGAAGAAAGAGATGTGAAGACACACCAAAGTATTCCCACAGGGGGGCTTGAGCTTGTTTTTAATGAGCATTTAAAAGGAAAAGAGGGGAAGAGATTGATCCTTCGCTCGCCACGCCATCCTTTAGAGACGGGTAAGGTACTCTATCAGCCAGAAGATGGGGCGGATGTTTATTTGACCATTAATCATTATTTGCAGGCAATTGCAGAAGAGGAAATTGCTAAAGCTGTGAAAAAAGCGCGTGCCAAGGGAGGCTGGGCAATCATCATGGAGCCACGTACAGGCGAGATATGGGCTTTAGCGCAGTATCCTTGGTTTGAGCCCGCTTATTACGCTAAATATTTTAACGATGATAAGTCAAGAGAAAATACCAAAGTTAAAGCTGTTACCGATCCGTATGAGCCAGGCTCTACGATGAAACCGATCACCCTTGCTGTCTGTTTACAAGCAAATGCAGAATTAAAAAAAAGAGGAAAGCCCCCCATATTTTCTCCGCATGAAAAAGTAAAAACATCAGTTGGCAAGTTCCCGGGAAGATCAAAACCTCTTTATGATCCTCATCCTCATCGCTATCTTAATATGAACATGGCGCTTTATAAATCTTCGAATGTTTATATGGCGACCATGGTTTATCGTGCAATTGATGCTTTAGGGGTAGAGTGGTATCGCAATGCATTACATAACACATTTGGTTTTGGATTAAAAACAGGCGTTGAAATTCCTTCAGAATGTGGTGGTTTATTGCCATCTCTTGGTAAAAAGCATGCGAATGGAGCGCCAGAATGGTCCGGGGGAACGCCCTGTTCTTTATCATTTGGGTATAATATTCTTGTTAATAGCCTGCAGATGCTGCGTGCCTATGCGATCATTGCAAATGGCGGGTATGATGTGCGGCCGACACTTGTGCGTAAAATTGTAAAGAAAAATTCTGAAGGTAAAGAAGAGGTTTTATTAGACAATACTAGAGCAGAAAGAGTGCTTGAGTTCAAACGACTATTAGATCCAGAAATTATCGAAGCATTGATTTCTGCAATGAAATTTGTGACAAAACCTGGCGGTACAGCCTCTAGAGCAGATATTTATGGTTATACGGATGCGGGAAAGACTTCCACATCGGAAAAGATTATTAATGGCGTTTATTCAAAAAAAAATCATATTTCTACGATGATTGGATTTGCACCTGCAAAAGAAGCTAAATTTGTTATTTTTATCGCAATTGATGAACCAGAGTTTAAATATATTCCAGGAATTGGTAAAAATCAGATGGGAGGTACGTGTGCGGCACCAGTTTTTAGAGAACTTGGAACACGTACATTACAATTTTTAGGAGTCGAACCTGACGACCCTTACGGCTACCCACCGGGAGATCCTCGAAGAGACCCTGAAAAAGCAGATTGGATAAAAAAGACAGAGGAGCTCAAAGCGCTTTATGATCAATGGAACCATGAAACTTAGGAAACTCCTTAAAGGCTATCCTTTAATTACAGTCAAAGGATCTAAGGAAATTGAAATCACGGGAATTTCTGCAAATTCGAAAACGGTATCGCCTGGCAATCTTTTTGTTGCAAAAAAGGGGCTCACTCACGACGGTTCCCTTTTTATTAGAGAGGCGATTGCAGCAGGTGCTGCAGCTATTCTTACAGATATCTACGACCCTTTTTTAGAAAATGTGGTTCAGATCATCCATTCAGATGTTCCTCAGATAGAAGCAGATCTTGCGAAGTACTATTATCAGTGTGCAGCTGATCGCCTTCTTCTTGTTGGCATTACAGGGACGAATGGAAAAACGACCTGTGCTTACCTTGTTAAACATCTACTTGAAGAGAATGGTTTGCCAGCAGGTCTTATTGGGACGATCAGTTGGATGGTGGGAGAGCATGAGATCCCTGCGATGCACACAACACCTGATTTGATCACGAACCATAAGTTATTTTATGAAATGATTCAGTGTGGATGTAAGGCGGCTGTCATGGAAGTCTCTTCTCATGGACTTGAGCAAGGAAGGGTTCGAGGACTTGATTTCGATGTGGCTGTCTTTACGAATTTAACTTTAGATCATCTGGACTACCATAAGACAATGGAAGGGTATGCAGCTGCAAAAGCTAAATTATTTAATGGTCTTGGCGAAGGTAAAGCTGTTGTGAACATTGATAGTCCTTGGGTTTCTGAAGTCTTGAAAGGATGTTCCTCTAAAGTTCTCACTTATGGCTTAGATCACGATGCAGATCTTAAAGCAGAGGATATTCTTTTGTCGCCAAAAGGAACTCAGTGCTCTCTTGTATATTGTGGTAAGCGTTATCCCTTTTCAACGCCGCTTATTGGTAGATTTAACGTTTATAACTGTTTAGCAGCAATCGGTGTTGCTTTAAGTTGTGATTTTGAATTTGAAAAAATTTTGTTGCAGCTGCGCACATTTAAGCGCGTGCCCGGGCGTTTAGAAAGAGTGCCAAATCAATTGAAATTTGATATTTTTGTTGATTATGCTCATACAGATGATGCTTTAAAGAATGTGCTTGAGACTTTACATGAGATTAAAAGAGGACGTGTGATTACAGTATTTGGCTGCGGGGGAAATCGAGACACGGGTAAAAGAGTTAAAATGGGAGAAGTTGCAGAAAAGCTGTCTGATCTTGTTGTCATTACAACCGACAATCCACGGCAAGAGGATCCACATGCGATTATTCGAGAGATTCTTTCCGGAGTAAAAGATCCCAGCAGAGTTATTCTAGAGCCGGATAGAAGATCGGCTATTGAAAAAGCAGTTGACTTATGCAGGCCAGATGATATCCTTCTGATTGCTGGTAAAGGGCACGAAACGTATCAGATTTTCGCCCACAAAACGATCAATTTTGACGATCGTAAAATAGCCGCTGAGGCCTGTGAAATATGCGCATCATCCCTTTAATCGCTTTGGTTTTTCTATCAGTTAGCGGATTTGGCTGTGCGTCAGATCCTGCGCCTTTAAAGCCGCTCATTATTATTGATGCAGGCCACGGAGGGCATGATGAGGGAACAGCTGTTCAGATGCTTCAAGAAAAACGGATTGCTCTCATGTGCTCTTTGATGGTACGTAATTTTCTTGATGAGATGGGATATCGTGTGATTCTAACGCGCACTAAAGATGTCTATCCTTCTTTGCCAAGACGTGTTTCTATCGCTAACTCTAATCGGGGCTCTTGCTTTGTCAGTGTTCATTTTAATGCAGCACGCAATGTTGCAGCAAAAGGGATTGAAGTTTTTTATTGTGATAATAAAGAGCCGAAACGCACGCGTGCCTCGCAAAAGCTTGCTAACTGCATTCTCTATCATGTGATCGATGAGACAAGTGCAAAATCGCGCGGCGTTAAAAAGGGTAATCATTATGTGACGCGCGAGACCCAAATGCCGGCTGTTCTTGTTGAGGGTGGCTTTTTGACCAACCGGGAAGAACGTCTTCTGCTCAAGACGAAAGGGTACATCGAAAAGATTGCCCGCGGTATTGCGGAAGGCGTCGACAAATTCATGAAATCATAAAACGTCCTCGGCGCGAATTGAACGCGCGACCTGTTGCTTAGGAGGCAACCGCTCTATCCACTGAGCTACGAGGACAAATGGATGGTAAGTCTATCTACTCAAGGCTTATCTCTCAAGCTAATCTTACGCGTTTACGTACTACACCAATTTCAACGCAGAGGAGCAAACATACTTTTACCCATAACTTTTTCAACGCAAAGGAAAGAAAACAAGACGCAAAGGCGCAAAGGAAGAAAAAAATAACAGGATATTAGGATATTCAGGATGGTTTTTTCTTCCTTGGTGTCTTTGCGTCTTTGCGTTGAAAATCTTGATATAAAAAAGTTGTAGATAAAAGTATGTTGGGGGGTTGCGTTGAAACTGATGTAGCAGGTAAGTGCGTAAAGTGAATTAGCTTAGGTTAATTGTGCAGAGGAGGCCGTGGTGGTCGGAGAGGGTTTTGCTATCTGGTTTTGCGGCATCCTTAAATCCTTCGATTCTTTTGATCCTCATTTTTGGGATGTCTAGCTTGCCGTAGCGAGCGGCTACGAGATAATCATCGATTTCTAGCTTCTCATCTTCTTTTATCTTAATTCCTTTTCGTAGCGCCTGAAACTGATTGGTGTAGGTTGCAGTGTGTAAAGAGATTTCATCAGGACGTTTTCCTTTGTTACGAGGATCCCAATAATGGGAGCTTAAATCAGACTTCCTATATTCTTGCTTGTCGCTAATGTTGGCGTCGATTGCTAGAAAGACATGCTTTTTATGTCCAATCTTTTGAACTAAACAATTAATTTCTTCAAATTCTTGCGCCCTTTTGTCTGTATCTGCCTTATCTATTCCTGCCATTAAATGTGTTGTAATGACCCAAAAATCTTTAAATTTGACGCAGAAACATCCTCTACGTATTCCAGATTCATTAGAAAAGGGAACAAAATAGCTGTCTAATACAGGAAGATTTGTTGCAAAGAAAAGACAGCTCTCCATCGTCGTGAAGCTAGGGTGGCCGATTCGTGTAAAAATGTGGGCATAGTCATTTTTTAATAGCTGGGCGAGCTTTTTCCCAGAACGAAAAGAAACTTCCTGTAAAGCTACAATAGAGGGCTTGTGTTGTAAGATTCCTTTAGCAATCCCTTCTTCCCTAGTGGATGCTGGAGAAAGGCCATCAAGCCAAGGCAGGCCCCCAAAAAAAGAGCAGACATTCCATGATAGGATAGAAAACTCTTTGCTTTCCTTCACCTCTTTTTCGTAGGTTCCCTTGATGTAGGTAAAAGCGTCTTTTTTTAAACAATCACCAATCATCGCGATTGATTTTCCAAGAACCCAAAGTGTGAGGGTAAGTGGCATTGTAAGGACGCATAAGAGTAACGCGATTCCTCTTCGAAAAACTTCAAGAGGAACATATGCGCAATTGCCCACCCTTTCTGGTTGCATTGACGTGAATACACTGCGGACAAAAGTCCCAGACATCCATTCGCCGGGAGTAGACAGCGTCTGTCCCAAAGAGACACACAGATCTCTTATGTTATTTCTATCGATTTTAAGAATCATTTATTTAAAAATAATAGAAATCTGTCTTGTTTAAAACAAGGCAAAAAAAAGGACTCTTAAGCGGTGAGCTTAAGAGTCCTTGAGTCAAGGAATATATAGTTTAAAAATTACTTTCTGCGCTTAAAACAGCTGAATAATGAAGTAATCATCGCTTTAAAAGATCCCCATAGAGATGTTTTTTTCGAGCTCTTTTTAGATGCAAGAGGTTCGTAAACAAAGTTTTCCGGCAGATCTGGCACAACATCATCATCATTGTCATCAGCTTCTGCTACGACATCAGTTGCTACGCTAGATGATGATATAGATTCGTTTTTAATTTCAGCATTTGGTTGTTCTTGTGCAGCTTTTGCTAACGCATTATTTCTAGCAAAATTAATAATATAATTGTCTTGTTTTGCTTTCTCTAGAGTGTTGATTTGTAATGCATTTTTATAAGGTGTCGAATCTATACCAGAGAAGTTATATTTGTTGGAAAATATCCATTCTATTGGTGAAGAAACATACTTGTTGTTCTTCTTTTCTAATCGTCCAATCAAGTTAAGTAAACCTTTCACTTTTGTTTTTATTTTTGCTAAATCTTTTTCTAATTCAGAAATTCTTATTAATGATAGTGCGTTATCAGATTGAAGCTCTTTTGTTACATTTTCGTATTCTTCTAGAGCAGATGTTAACTGATTTTTTAACTCGTCCGCGATTTGTGTAGCAAGATCATCATCATATTTTTCGTAAGGTCTACCTTCATTATTGGTTAACAGAACGCGACTATTAAAGATTAAATCTTGATCTATTTGATCGATCTCACCTTGTTGTAGGTGGTTGAGAATAGATTGCATGTGTTGCTTTGCTTCATTTGCCTTTTTTCTGATTTCAACTTCTACAACAGCTTTTTTAAAGCTTGTAGTTATTTGTTTGTACTCACGACGATTTGTAGTTCTAAATATGTGCTGTAGAGTTCCTAGATCTTGTTGTTCTTGTACTGAAAGTTTTCTCTTTGTTGCTTCGGCAAATAGTTTTTCAGCAGTGTTGATAAGATTATCTCTTTTAGCTATTGCTTTTTGAGCATTTTCAAGAGAAGCGTCTGGATTAGTCATTACATGATTAATTGCATTTTCAGCTTCCTGATTTGCTACTAAAGTTTGTCCATAAGCTATGCTTAATGCTTTTATATGATAAGTTGCCATATTATATTCCCTGTTTTTATGTTTTATACTTTAAATTATACTATATATGTATATAAATATTCAATACTAATGTAATAAATTCTTAATTACATTTAATATTAATAATTTAAATTATTGATATTGTAATATTTAAGAATTTAAAAAAAATATAGAGGGATGTTTTAGCCGATGGTCGGCTGGGTGGAATCTTCGGGGGCAGGGGTCATTTTTTCAAAATCGTGGCCGATGAGGCGGGCGGCCGGGATGGCGACGAGGGCGAAGGAAATAGCAAGGATGCCGGCAAATAGAGCGCTTTCTCCGGCTCCTCCCATGATGAGAAAGAGGAAGATACTGATGAGAGAGGATGCCCCTCTACCGAGGCGGGAGCCGATGCCGTCGACGATGAGTTTTCCCTTCATTTGGCCTTCTTGACTTAAAGGGATGAAGGCAAGTTCTTTAGTGGCGTCAAATAGGGTGTATTTGGCGGATCTGCCGATGCAGAAGTGGAGGCTGCCGAGAAGGACAGCGAAGTTAAGGGGCGCGACTGACGGAAGAAGGTTGATTTTACGCAGGTAAATCACCCCAAAAAACCCAAAAGTTGCAAGGACCATAAGAACCGGTGTGATGATTGCGGCTCTGCTCCAACGGCATTTCTGTAAGATGTAAGGCGTTAAGATGAGGGCGCTGAATGCTGTTAAAATACCTGTCCAGAAGGTCAAATTCCCCATGTATTGGCAGTAGTCGGAGGGGGCTGGGTATCGTTCTTTGAGGACCTGAAGGAAGATCAGCTCGCCAAGAGCGTAGGAGACGTATTCGGCAACGACGATGAGGAGTAAAGCGCTTAAATAAGGAGATTTACGCAAGTAGCTCAAACTTGATGAGAGAGAAAGCAGTTTTTGAGAAAAAGGCTCTTTTTTTGATGTAGGGTCTTTTTGCGGTGGGGGCGTTTTTTTATTTATACGCAGTTTTTTAAATAGTAGATTGAAAGCGACTAGGGTTAACACTCCTGAGATTAGTAAAAAGAAGGTTAAGAGATAGAGGGAGTGCTGCCAGCGCTGACTCGAGAGCGGGAAAAAATTCCAGCTAAACTGAGAAGAGCAAAATACAGTAATCGGACCTGCCATGATAGCGCCGACGCTACTTCCGAGAAGAAGGGGAGGATAGAATCTTTTGGCGGTATCGAGCGAAAGATTTTGATTGATAAAGCCCCAAAAAATGACGGAGAGAATGGCGACTTTCCAAAGTTCTGACATGATGTAAAAAATCATGTCGGGCCAATGGGTAAATACGACTTTAAAGCCTGAGAGCCCAAAGAATAGTCCTAATTTTGCTTCTAAAAGATGATGGATTTCTTCTCGATAAGGATATACCCAATAAGCAAAAATAATGAAAAATGCGAGAAAGAAGGTGACCGTCATAGAAAAGATGAAACGGGGTGAGAAAAGCCGCATTAAGCGAGAGAGGCCCCATGTGAGGGCGATCGATGCGGGGAATGTGCCAAAAAGTTCAAAGTAGGGGATAAATGTAGCGCTGCCGCCAACATCTGCGACAACGAGTGCATTGCGCGCACTCCGAAGAATGCTGAAATTCACGTTGATCAGGCAGACAATAAAAAACATGAGGCCGAAGAGTTTCCACTCGGCTTGTTTGACGGGAAAAACTAATTTTTTAAGCACGATACATCATCTTGTTTGATGACATTCTAGACGGCGCCCCCTCTTTCTCACAACACAAATAATGTGTATTAACGTGCCCATGCTCATCTTCTTTGTGTATATCCACTACCGAAAAATGCATTGGGGTGGTAGATTTGGGGGAAGCACAATCTAAGGGAATTTATGGCACAAGCAGATATTGGTTTGATAGGTCTTGCTGTTATGGGACAGAATTTGATCCTTAACATGAACGATCATGGGTACACAGTTGCGGCGTTTAATAGGACAGTAGAAAAGGTCGACGCTTTTCTTGCAGGCCCAGCTAAGAATACGCACGTGATTGGAGCGCATAGCCTTGAAGAGTTTTTCAAAGTGCTTAAAAGACCTAGAAAAGTGATGTTTATGGTGAAAGCCGGACAGCCTGTCGATGATTTGATTGAAGAATGCCTGCCTTTTTTGGAGAAAGGCGATATTGTTATCGATGGCGGTAATAGCTATTTTCACGACAGCCAAAGACGGTATCTTGCTCTTAAAGAAAAAGGAATCCTTTTTGTGGGTGCTGGCATTTCTGGCGGAGAAGAAGGTGCAAGACACGGCCCTTCGATCATGCCGGGCGGTAATCCTGACGCGTGGCCACTCATTAAGCCTATTTTTCAAGCGATTGCAGCTAAAGCTGAAGAAGATGGCAAACCTTGTTGCGAATGGGTTGGAGAAGGGGGCGCTGGACACTATGTTAAGATGGTACATAATGGGATCGAATATGGTGACATGCAGCTGATTTGTGAAGGATATGATCTTCTTAAAAGACATGTAGGGTGTACAGAGAAAGAGCTTCAGGGGATTTTTGCAAAGTGGAATCAAGGAGATCTTAAAAGCTATTTAATCGAAATCACAGGGCAGATTTTTGGGACTGTTGACACAGATGGAAAGCCGCTTATTGATAAAATTCTTGATGTTGCAGGTCAAAAAGGAACGGGGAAATGGACAGGCATTGAAGCGCTTGAACATGGAGTTCCTGTGACACTCATTGGTGAAGCTGTTTTTGCGCGTTGCTTGTCTTCCTTAAAAGAAGAAAGAGAAAAAGCAAGCACACTTTATTCTCAGACCGAGTGTTCTTTTAAAGGGGATAAACAAAAATTCATTCAAGAAACGGCAGACGCTCTTTACGGCTCTAAAATCATCAGTTATACGCAAGGTTTTATGCTAATGCATGCAGCAGCTGTTGAGATGAAGTGGAATCTTAACTATGGCGAAATCGCCCTTATGTGGCGTGCAGGATGCATCATCCGCAGTAAATTTTTAAATGATATTGCAGGGGCTTTTGTTAAAGAGCCAAAGCTTGCAAATCTTCTGTTTGATCCATTCTTTCAAAAAGCGTTAAAAGCTGTTTCCCTAGGCTGGAGAGAAGTTGTTTCCGAGGCTGTGCGCTCAGGAATTCCGATGCCGTGCTGCAGCACAGCGCTTAGTTTTTTTGATGGCTACAGAACAGCGCGCCTTCCTGCGAATCTTTTGCAGGCACAGCGCGACTTTTTTGGCGCACATACCTATGAAAGAATCGATGCTCCGCGTGGCAAATTCTTTCATACCAACTGGACAGGCACCGGCGGCAATGTCACCTCAGGCTCTTACAACGTCTGAAGTTTACTTAAATATTCTTTGACAGCTGTGATGTAAGTGGCGTGGCTCCAGGTTAAAGGAGAGACGGATAGCGGCTTATGGGTGAGGGGATTTACTTGCTCAGCTAATACGCCGCTTGGTAGCGCATGATCTGCAACCCAGTGCATGATATTAAGAGCTTTTTCAAGGTCCTGTTTGTTTTTAGCGATCGCGATATAATATTGCGCAAGCCAAAGGGTTGTGACAAACCATGGATTGCCAGGGCCTTCACTGTTTGCGCGGTAATAAGAGTCATTCTCATAGCGCGCAAGGCCGCCTTGGGGTTGCCATAATGTTGCATAGACCTGGTTCATGCTGTTTTTTACTTTCTCATCGTTAGGCGAGTAGGCACCAAAAGCAAAAATGCCGTATACGCTCGCATCGATTGTTGCATCAATCTGTATTGAGCCATCGCGGCTAAAATTGATCATTCTGGCGAATCTGCCTTCTTTTTCTAGATAAAGATAGCGATCCATTGCGGCGCGCATTTTGGCGGCGCCTTTGCGGTACTCTTCTGCGAGCTCTTTTTCACCGAATGCTTCAGTAAAATTTGCAGCTGCCATAAGTCCACCAAAGACTGTTGCGACGGTAAAAGTCAAAACTCCTTGTCTTTCTTCCCAAAGATCGTAACTGGGGAGGGGAAGGCCTGTTTTTTCATCGCGGTAGTTCATCATGAAATCAGCTGCGCGCTTAATGAGTGGTTTGTAGAGGGGTTTAATCAATTCAATATCTCTAAAAAGTTCATAATGTTTCCATAATGCCCAAATCACAAGCGCTGTTTCATCTTCTTGGATAGGAAGTTGAGGTTTTTGTTCTTTAAACCACGGGTGCCATGAACTTGCAAGAGAGCCTGTGGGTGTGTATTTGTGTAGAAAATACCCTTCTTTTGCGATGATTTTGCTGCAGAAATTGTAAAAATTAGCTGTTATTCCGTAATTTGCTAAATCAAGAGCATGCGCGACAAGCGCTCCATCACGCGGCCACATGTAGCTGTAAGTATCTCGATTAAAATTCATCACATCAGAATCGTTTGCCGCGATGATGCTGCCGCAGTTATTGATCTGCGTTCTTGTGATTAATAAACTTCTTTTATAGAGCCGCAAAATTTTAGGAGGAAGAAGGAGTACGTTCACGGGTTCTTTATTCACCCACAAGTTCCAGTAATTTAGTGTCCGAGTAAAAAACGATTCAGGGCCCTTTTTTTTAACAAGGTCGTTCAAGACTTTGACCTCTTCCCAGTTTGTTCCAGAAGAGATCCAGTAGAAACATGTTTTCTTAGCTTTAGGTGGAAGTCTTAAAGGAATGCCGAGTACGGAATCTACGGAGCCTTGCGCAATAGGGTTGCCGCTTAAAACCCCATCTTCTGCATCTTTCCATGTCCCTTCAAAGTCGCCTGTTTTATTCCCTGTTGCAAAGATCTCGATTCCGTAATTACCGCTTGTGTAGATATTCATTAAAAAATAGCGTTCTTGCTTGTAGTGCAAAAGCGTTTTGTTTTCAGGTCTAAATTCCGCGGTATCGCCAATGTCATTGCCGTAGATATGAAAGTCTTGTGCTAAAAATAAGCGAATTTCTCGCTCTTTATCGAAGAGATTTTCAACGGAGAGCTTTTTGAGATAAAGATTTTCATGAAAATCAACAACGTCATTAGCCGTGATGCGAAGACCTTTTGATTCATTCATGAGCTCGACATTCGTTACAAGCCCATCATCGAGGTAGTCTCTTTGAACGTGCCATCCTTCTGGAATCCAATTAAATTGCCCATCTACCCAAATTCCAAAGCGAAAGGGATTTCCCTGCGTATGACTTTCTTCTCCGACATGAGGGAAATAAAATTCGCGCAGGCGATAGTCTTTATCAAAAGCAATCAGGATATTTCCATTTCCAATCGGTAGGTCTCGTGGCATTTTGTGAACCTCTAGAATTTTTCGGCAAGCTTTAAGGCTTCACTTTTCGCTAGTTCAAGCTTTTGCTTTTGAATTTCTTCTCCCATATCCATGGGCTCTGCTTTCACAAATGTGATATCGGTAATTCCTATAAATCCAAAAATCATGCGTAAATAGGGCTCTTGAAAGTCAAGAGGCTGCGTTTCTTTTGACTCGTATTGACCACCTCGACTGGAAACAACAATCATCTTTTTATTTTTTGCAAGCCCTTCTACCCCATGGTCTGTATAGCGAAATAGGTATTTTGGCTGCACAATAAGATCGATATATTGTTTGAGTGTATAGGGAATGCTAAAGTTCCACATGGGTGTGCTGATGAGGTAAATATCAGCAGATAAAAAGCGCTCAATATGTTGGATAATCTCTTCCCACGATTCTCTAAGCTCTCCAAAGAGTTCTTTTCCTGCAAGGAGCGCATACTTTCCATCCGCCCTTTTCATCGTCAAAGAAGGAATCGCTTCTTTAGCAAGATTTAACTCATCAAAGACCCAATCTGGGTGTTTTTTCTTAAAAGCATTAATAAAAATTTCACTTATTTGCAACGTCCGCGACTCATCCTCGCGCGGTGATGCAATGAGATGTAACAATTTTCCCATAGACTTCCTCTTTCGTTTCCTTATAGAGCATTGCTTTTTTGTTTGCTATATTGGATATAGTGCGCTATATTCAATATAAATTATCAAAAAAGGAGTTAATGATGAGTAAGAAAACGTTATCTATAGTGGAAGGCTATTATAAAGCGATGGAGAAGAAAGATATCGCAGAAATGGAACAATATCTGCACGCGGATGCCACATTTATTGCACCTCTTGCAACGATAGTGGGGAAAACAGCTTTTCTTGAAGGTATGAAGGATTTTATGAATCGGTTTAATAAGATCACAATACGTGCACAATTTGGCTGTGATGACAAAAATCAGGCTGTGGTAGTTTATAACTTGGAATTTCCAGCCCCTATTGGTGTTGTTCCTATAGCAGGACTTTTAACGCTTAAAGAAGATCTGATTGCGACAATTGAACTTTTTTACGATGCCCGTTTATTTGGTAAGATATGAAAAAACGGATTTATCATTCTGAAACAAGAGATGTTCAGGCTGCGGAGACAAGAAGTCGTATTCTTGTCTCTGCACGAGAGCTTTTTCAGCAAGAAGGCTTTGAGTGTGTAACAATTGAACAGTTAGCTACTGCTGCGCAAGTGTCAGCTCCAACGATTTATGCATTATTTCGATCAAAGCGTGGCGTTGTTTGCGCTTTAATGAAAAATGCCTTTCCAGTTGATCAGTTTGAAGTCCTTGTAGAGAAGGGGAATCAAGCAAAATCCATGAAAGAGTATTTTGCGATCACTGCCAAAATTGCGCGGCAAATCAATGACGCTGAACGGGCGTACATGGATATTTTTCGAGGCGCTGCCGTTTTAGCCCCCGAGCTTAAAAAGCTCGAAAAAGAAAAAGAAGAGCTTCGTTATAAAAAACAAGAAGAAACAATCAAAAGGATGGTCAAAGAGAAAGTTCTTGCTAAAGGGCTTGATCCATCAAAAGCAAGAGCTGTTCTCTGGGCTTTCACAGGACGCGACATGTACCGCTTATTCGTTATTGAACGTGGTTTCACATCTGCAGAATACGAAGCATGGCTCGCTGAGCTATTAATCAAAACCTTGCTTGATTAAGAACGTTTTCTATGATCTCTGATAGGGCTTCGTGAACGTGCTGCTACTTGGTCGCCGAAAGCCCACAATGTATTTCTTAGATCCATGACATACACAGTCCCATCATTGCCAATTGCTGGTGAAGACACTCCGCCTATAACATTGCCATTTTTAGAAACATTCTGAAGATCGAAGCTAAAGGTATAGAGCCCGTCATTTGCGCTGACATAGGCGAAACTTGCCGATAAGGCAACGGCGCCAAGACATCTACCGCCTAAATCGTGCTGCTTCCAGAGTTCAGAATTGGCATCTAAAACAATAAGCTTTTTATCTGCAGTGAAATAGACTTGACGGCCAAAAGAAGCAGGTGGTGATAATACAGGCTGGTTTGCTTTATACCAAGGCTTCCATAACTCTTTACCGCTTTCTAAGTCATAAAAACTAACTGTACCATTATATTCCCCGACTGCTACAAGACCATTTGTAAATACCGCAGGTGTTGAACGAAGACTTGGGTTGGAAGTCTTTGTCCACAAAGGAATGAGAATTGGGAATTCCCACCGAAAAGCTTTCAATGTTTTGTAGCTATCTTCAATAAGAATTAAAGGCTTGTCAGCGTATTTTCCATAATCGACGACAGCTACAGTAGGCTCAGGGTAGCCGAATGTTTTTTCTAAAGTTGGACCGACACCAGAAGTGTCAAAATCCACTGGACTACTTATAAAATCCCAAATTCCTGATAAGATATCGCCAAGGCCTGGGCCGTCTGCTGTGATTGGAGATGGAGGATAACTAGCAATGTCAGTTCGGAAAATTAAATTACCTGATTGAACGACAAGCAACTCAAAAGCAAAACCACTTGTAACGAAGATTGCGGGAATAAAAATGAAGGGGTTTTGGTCTCCCCATACTTTTGGTGAGGACAAAGTATATCCTCCCATTCCAGACGGGGCGACATTATCGGGAAATGGAAAAGACCAAAGAACATTTCCAGCGGGATTCACGCAATAAAGTGTGCTTTTTTTGATGCGACGCGTAGTGACTCTATCGCCTCGATGGTCTGTTACTACCGCATTGACAGTAGAAATAACATAAATGTTTCCATCATTGCCAACAGCTGGCGAAGCAGTAATAACCCCGGGATGGTTCCCAATTAAAGAACGTCTCCACTTGACTGTGCCATTTGGATTTACCGCTACAAGCTCACCCTTTAGTGTGCCGATGTAAATCGTGTTATCTGTTCCTACAACAGGTGAACCATAGCCCACGGGTCCTACTTCAATTGTCCATTTGGGTTGCTCTGCAATTGCCGTTCGCACCGGTGCAAATCCTTGATTTCGGCCATCAGCATGAAATTGTCTCCATGAGCTCATGATTTTCTCCTTAATAATATACACAAGTGAACTCAATAATCGGTTTTTGACTACGCCAGCATCCCTATCTTTGAAGCCGCCTGTATCGCACGTGTGTAGACACACGCGCTGCTGCGGCGTCGGCTTTGCCTCTTCAAATCTAGCGCGCTGGCTTTGTCAAAATTCCAATTTTTGAATTCATTTGTGTATAGTTTTATTTTGATTTAGACAATTTAAAATGTCTAGACGATTTGAATTCAGAATTTTTTAAGTAGGAAAAATGGAGAATTCTACTTAAACTTTTAGTCTAATAGGAGACACTATATGATGCTTGTAGAGAGTTTAGATGAGTTTGAGAAACAATCGAAAGAAATTCTTTTTAGAGTATCTCAAGACCGCGTTTATTTGCGTCAGCTCGTTTTACAAGTTGCTACCACTCCAAGTCTCTTTGCTCTCTCTGCCCATTACGATGCAGTGGATAAGATTGTCTTGTGGAATAGTGAGGATCACAAAATGCAGTTACGACTACATATTTATGCTGGAGGCGATCGATCTCTTGGATCTTCTCAAGCTGATATTGCCCAAGCTCACAATCACAGATGGAATTTTTCAAGCCTAATTCTTTCAGGCGGCTATCGTCATACGATTTATAGGAAGGATAAAGAGCTCAATCTCCTAATCCCCGGAATGATTCGGCAAGAAAGTGTAGGCAATTGTTACACATTACATCATTCTCAATACCATTCGATTGAGGAGCTGCCCAATACGGTGTCTCTTCTGGTACGAGGTTCTCTAGAGAAAGAATCTTTTCAGGTTATTAACGAAAAAGGTGGAGAGATGAAGTGGCGAGAAGGATCTTCTTTAAACAACCCTACAGAAATCGCTCAAAAGAAAATGAGCTATGAACGCTATCAAATGGCTGTTGATCAATTAATTAACCTTGAGGTTATTTGATTAAGGTTTTTTGGAGATGATTAGGTGGGAATGTTCAAGAAATGGCCGGAAATAATCCTACCGGTTTTGGACTTTCGGGTGTTTTTTTGAATTTTGATGTTCAGAAAATTGAAGATATCAATAAAAAGGAAGGAAAGTTAGTTCGTATTTCTCTCTCGATTCCCACTATGGTTACAATCAAAAAGTCTAACCAAGACTGTATTTCTTATATCTGGGCAAGCAGCGTTTTTGCAGAAAATGACACAGATAAAAATATCGAGCAGGGGATAGAGCTATTGTTAAAGCAATTTTCTACCTGCTACAAGGAAGCAAACTTTAAAGATCAGGAAAAACCCACTTTCTATGTATATCAATAACTTGATTAGCGTTTTTTTGATTTTGGCTAATCAAGGCATTTTGCGTAAATGTTTTGATTACAATTTTTTCTTAGGAGAAAATGTGCATTCTTATTAAGATAAATGCAAAATTTTCATTTTAAAAGAGACTTGCTTTTTTGCGCGGTACCGTAGGTGCCGTTTGGAGTGCGGTGACTCGTCACCGCTTTTCTCTGCAGAGGCTTGACGCTGCTCAGCTTATAAAATCAATTGACGGTGTAATACAATGATGCAATGGCCTCATGCTCCTCTTCATAAATTTAATGAAGTAGGCACTTATATGGTTACTGGAGCAACGCTCTATAAAGAATGTTTCTTTAAAGGGGCTGTTGAGCTTGATTTATTGCAAACTACACTTCAAAGCCTTACTTTGCATTATCAATGGAAACTTGAAGCGTGGGCTGTATTTGCTAACCATTATCATTTTATCGCACAATCTCCAGAAAAATTATCAACGTTGAAAACATTGATTACTCATTTTCACGCAAATACTGCACGCGCTATAAATTTATTACATCAAACTTCAGGAAGAAAAATTTGGCATCAGTATTGGGATAGTCAAATTACTTTTCATAGATCATATCTTGCTAGGCTTAATTATGTAATGTACAATCCAGTGAAACATAAAATTGTGGAAGATTCAAAGGACTATCAATGGTGTTCTGCTAACTGGTTTCAAAAAAACGCTTCAAAAGCTTATTATACGACGGTTGCTAGAATGAAATCGGATAACATTTCTGTTGTTGATGATTTTTAATTTGAAGGTGTTTTTAGCGGCACCGCAGGTGCCGTTTGGAGTGTGTGCAACTTGGGTCTTCGCTCACAAAGCAGCGCCAAGTCGCTGCCAAAAAAAGCGGTGACGAGTCACCGCACTCCAAACAGCGCCGTAGGCGCTGCAGAGAAAACTATAAACTATAGGCGGCACCGCAGGTGCCGTTTGGAGTGCGGTGACTCGTCACCG
>JAZKBL010000009.1:0-32016 GCA_040388665.1 Chlamydiota bacterium | reverse complement strand
CTTGTCGAGGCGCGTTTATCTTATCAAGATTATGAACAAAAAAAAGCAGCGCCAAGTCACCGCACTCCAAATGGCGCCTTCGCTGCTGCTATTACTCACTGGCGCGGAGGACTTCCATGAAGGCGGATTGGGGGATGTTGACTTTGCCAATTTCTTTCATTTTCTTTTTGCCTTTTTTCTGTTTTTCCCAGAGCTTGCGCTTGCGGGTGATGTCGCCGCCATAGCATTTTGCGGTGACGTTCTTTGTGATCGCGCGGATGGTTTCTCGGGCGACGATTTTGCCTCCGATGGCTGCTTGAACGGGGACTTTGAACTGCTGCATGGGGATCACTTCAACGAGTTTTTCGCAGATCGCGCGTCCTTTGCCTTCGGCTTTGGTGCGGTGGATCATGCAGGAGAAGGCGTCGACGGGCTCGTCGTTGACACGGATTTCGAGCTTGATGATATCGCCTTTGGCGTAGCTGTCAAACTCATAATCAAAAGAGCCGTAGCCTCTAGTGATCGATTTTAGCTTGTCATTGAAGTCGGTGATGATTTCGTTTAAAGGGATGCGGTAGGTGAGGAGGAGTCTTTTTGCATCGATGGTTTCTGTCTTGTCGAGTATGCCGCGCTTATCCATGCAAAGGCCCATGAGGGCGCCTAGGTAATCGGAGGGGATCATGACGTGGCATTTGACCCAGGGTTCTTCAACGATTTCGATGAGGGCAGGGTCGGGAAAATGAGCGACGTTATCGATCTCGACGATGGATCCTGTTCGAAGATGGAATTTATAGACAACGCTTGGTGCTGTTGTAATGATGTCGAGATCAAACTCTCTTTGTAATCTTTCGAAGACGATTTCAAGATGGAGCAGTCCTAAAAATCCGCAGCGGAAACCAAAGCCGAGAGCGAGGTTGCTTTCTTGTTCTACATAGAGCGCGGAATCGTTGAGCTGTAATTTGGTTAGTGCATCGCGCACAGTTTCAAAGTCGGATGAATCGACAGGATAGATTCCTGCAAAAACAACAGGATTGATCACGCGGAAGCCGGGAAGAGCATCACGAGCGGGATGTTTTACTTCAGTGACGGTATCGCCGATTTTGACATCGGTTGTTTTTTTGATGTTGGCAATCAGATAGCCGACCTCTCCCGGACGGAGAATCTCGACAGGAACGGCTTCTGGAGAAAAGATACCAACTTCGAGTACTTCGAAATTTTTATCTGTTGCCATCATTTTGATAAGAGACTTTTTTGCGATGGAGCCGCTAATGATGCGGACATAGACCATGACGCCCCGATAAGTGTCGTAATGGGAGTCGAACACAAGTGCGCGTAAGATGGTATCTTCAGGCTCTTTAGGTGGGGGGACGTCGATGAGGATTCTTTCTAGGATTTCTTTGATGCCAACGCCTGTCTTTGCAGATGCTAGAACGGCGTTTGAGGTGTCAAGGCCGATGACATCTTCGATTTGTTGCTTGACGCCTTCGATATCGGCTGAAGGGAGGTCGATTTTATTGAGAATGGGAACGATTTCAAGGTTTCTTTCAATGGCTAGGTGAACATTCGCTAAGCTCTGCGCTTGTACGCCTTGGACAGCGTCTACGACAAGAAGAGCTCCTTCACAAGCAGATAAGGATCTAGAGACTTCATAAGAGAAGTCGACGTGGCCTGGAGTGTCAATGAAATTGATTTGGTAGATGCAGCCATCATCAGCCTCGTAGATCATTGTTACAGGGTGTGCTTTGATCGTGATGCCGCGCTCTCTTTCAAGGTCCATTGCGTCGAGGACTTGGCTCTGCATCTCTCTTGAAGAGATCGTTTTTGTTAATTCAAGAAGGCGGTCGGCAATGGTGGACTTACCGTGATCAATGTGTGCAATGATGGAGAAATTGCGGATATAGCGAATATCATACTTGAATTTAGATGGTGGCATGCCGTGAGTTTAAGGCTTTCTTAGGATAAAAATCAACTAAGCTTGTACGTAATGGATGAGTGTTGCTTTAGAAAGAGCCGTTTGTGCTTGTTCCGGAGTTATCTTTAATAAGTCATGATCATTCACTTCATACCATGCGCCATTAATTTGGCGCGTATGGGTATAATGCCCAGATTTAACAGATGAGCCTATATGTGTTACAAAATAGTCACATGTATAGAGAACAGCTGGATGATCTTGCAATGTCAGAGTCATGATTTCTCCAGTCATGGGTTCAGTAAGTTTTTGATCAATATAGTGGCCTAAGCTTTTCTCGTATTGCATATAAGGCTTTGTGTCAATGAGAATATCATGGGGAGCTTGTTCAAAATAATTACCACTTGCTCCTTTTACTGCATGTAGAACAAGATCGTAAAAATTTTCTCCTTCGCCATTACGCTGAAGTTGAATAAAAGGTTCAGGTGTGACTATTATCATATTGACGATTCCTAGGTTACCGTGGTCTTCTTGAATTGTTCTTGAGAGTTCAAGTCCTGGGTATAGATTTCTGTCATTTTGACAGACGAAACTAAAAATTTTCCTTACAATATCTGTTGTATCTTCTTGATCGCCTTTATTCCATCTGTAACCCGGTTCTACATGAGAAGTGAAAAATTCTCTTATATTATTTACTACGCCTGGATCAATGGGGTCACGGCGAGCTAAAGCCTCATCATAAGCTGCAAAAAATGCTGCGAATACATCGATGTTTTCAAAAGCTGCACGCCAGCGAGGGATGTGTGCTGCTCCTCCCAGAAATGCATTAAAGCAGCAGTTATTGCCATTATTACAAATGCCGACAAGGGGTGTATTTTCTGGGTATTTAGTTGAATAAGATGTGCCGCTACTGCTGCTGGAGCTTTTTGAGCTTCTGCTAGAGCCTTTGGAACGGTGTCTTCTTCGATGTCTGTGAGGTTTTTCAGGAGCTGTGGGTTTTTTAGCGGTTTTTGTAGAAAAAAGGGAAGCGACATATTTGAATGGGGAGATAATACATCTATAAATAGATGAGATTAAGGTAGATAAACATCCACAGCAAGTGGCGTTATTTGTTGTTTGTAAAGTATCTTTTTGAGGGTGGCGAGAGCGTCTTTTTTCAGGAAGAGCGCAAGATTCAGGAGTATATGAGATGGGAGGGATATTTGATGAATCTGTTATTCTCATAATACAATTACCTCGTTTGCAGCAATTATAACAAAAAAGCCCCTTTATAACAAAGGGGCTTTTTGATTCGAATAACTATATAAAAAATAGTTTAGTTAGTCGCTTCTGGCTGCGCTGTCGCTTTGACAGTTGTTGCGTCAGCTGGAGCCTGCGCCCTTTCTCCTTCTTTTTCTGTATTAAGTTTGTTAAACTGCTTCGCTAAATACTTCGCAGAAATTAACCATGCAAAAATGATGAAGAAAAGAATCCCTGCAACATAAGGGGTAATGGCAGCAATAGAACCTAAGCCGACAATCAGAGCTTGGTTGATGAAAGCTCCGCCTGATTTTCCAAGGCGTGCGCCAACGACGTCAATCGCAGCTTTTCCTTTAACTTTAGCTTCTTGATCAAGCGGGATATACGCCATCTCTTTTGTTGGATCAAAGAGGGAGTATTTCGACGATTTACTCATGATATTTTGTGCTGCACCGAAGAGCACCGCTAGCATGAGAGGTGTTGATCCGAACATTGCAATGAATGCTGTTAAAGAATCTCTGAAGATAACGAAAGAGAAGAAACCAACACCTGTAACTAAAAGAACGATAGGTGTGATTTTAGCTCCGACTCCCCATCCAAAACGGCGTATGACGTTACCGCCTACAAAGAGCATCATTAAGATGGTCATTGCGCCTGTGATCGTGGAGAAGTAGCCCATGAAGGCGCTATACTCATTTGGGTTAGGGTATTGGAGTTTCAATTGGTTTTTCCAGGTTACTTCAACGAGCTGGATAGAAATACCGTAGCCGATAACAAGAACAGCTAGAGATAAGATATATTTAGAACGTAAGAGGTATCCAAAACTTTCTTTAAGAGACATTTTTGGTTTTTCTTTTTTCGTCTTCTTAACGTCGTTTGCATCGTAGAATCTGGTGTCAGTAAGAACGTTTTTATTGATCCACCAGTAGATTCCCATGATCGCAAGGCCTGAAAGAACGACAAAGCCAAGCATATAATTAAGGGATACTCCCCATGCATCTACGCCGGCAGGAAGCTTGCTGCGAATGTTGGAAAAGTAAACGATCGTTGGACCGGAAACGAGCATCGCAATGTTAGCGCCGATGCCAAAAAGAGCATAGAAGCGTTTTGATTCAGAAACTTTAGTAATATCGTTAGCAAATCCCCAGAAAAGTAGAGAAAGGGCGACGCTTCCCCATAGTTCAGACATAATGTAGAAAAGTGCATATGTCCAGTTTTGAATAAGAGCGACAAGGCCGCTTAAACCAGCTGGTAAAGCTTCTCTTAGTTGCGTGCAGAATGCTTCGGGGTGAAGAGCTTCTTTGCAGGGGTAAAGGACGAGTGCAAATAGTCCAAAGAAAGCTAGAAATACGGAGATCGTTGTATAAAAGAGCCGTGGTTTGCTTAAAATATTACTCATCTTTGCGTAAACGAGCATAAAGATAATGGCAGCTGGTAGGACCCCCCATAATTTCAAGAAGGGAATCGCTTCAGCGCCGGAACCTGGTGCGGTAACAATGAGAGCGTCTTTTGTATCTCTTAAGATGGTGTAGTTAAAGTTGATGAAAAAAAAGAGAAAAAACATGGGTAAGAGCTTTTTTAACTCGAACCCGTGGACTGGCCAGAAAAACGACCTCCACTTACCGAATGCAGGTTGTGTAGCTTGAGACATTTTGTATCCTCTTAGACTTAAAGTTCAATAATAGCATTAGACATTGTATGCTTTTGTAGATAAAAATCAATGCAAAACCACTTTTGACCCTAAATAAATATGAAAAATAAGGGTTGTCAAAAGTGGTTTTTAATAGTAAAAAACCTTTTATCCTTAACGGAAAGAAGGGAGTGTTTCGCTTGCAAATGAAGCTACAGCTTGTTGCGCATTAATTGCTTCTACATAAGCATTCCAAAGTTCTTGTTCAACTTTGCCATGACGGATAGATACGATGAGTTCGCGTTTGCAAGTAGCAAGAGATTTTTTTGGGCTAAGAACAGAAATCATTTCTTTATCACCGGCTAGACGTGCAATGTTAAGCATTCTTTCTAATTGTGTGCGTGTGAAGGTGTATTGATCTCTGCGTTTGCGGGAGCCTCGTGCAGCGCGTTGCTTAGGAGCAACAGAAGAAGGCTTGTCAGAATTGATAATAAATTTTTCAATAAGAGAACCTAATTCAGAAGGTTGTTTTGATTTCATTTTACGTAAAGTAAAATGGTGCATATATCCGCCGGATGACATCGGTAAATAACGGCATAAGTCATTTTCTTTTTTTCCGGCAACTTTTTTTATTGCACGATTAATTACTTCTTCAATTTCTTTAAGGTTCATTTGATTGTTTTCCATATATTAAGATTCCTATTCTTGTTTGTTAGCAATTGTGTTGTTCTCTATTCAGTAAGGAGTGTTTCCTACATGATGAGAGTTTTTTTGTCTGCAATTATCGGATTTTATGTGATTGAGATATTTTCGGCAACAAATTATGTTTTCTATTTTAAATGGAACGATGAAATAAGTTTTTTTGAGAGGTGTTTATGGGTTATATTATAGGTGTAGTAGCAGGAAAGGGTGGAGTTGGTAAATCAACCATTTCTGTTAATCTAGCTCTTGCATTAAAAAATTTTGGATTAAAAATCGGATTAATAGATGCAGATGTTTACGGTCCATCGCTGCGTAAAATGCTCCGATGCGATATACTACCTTCACAGAATCTTGAACATCCGGACCGGATCTTACCAGCTGAGTCGCTTGGGATCAAGGTGGTGTCAATGGGATTTTTTATTCCGGAGAGCGAAGCGGCTGTTGTGCGTGCGCCGATTGCAAATAGTGTGATCGGACAGTTCCTTCATCAGGTGGATTGGGGGGAGCTTGATTATTTAATTATTGATTTTCCACCAGGAACGGGCGATATTCAATTGACATTGATGCAGCAGGGAAAGTTAGATGGAGCCTTGGTGGTGACAACACCTCAAGAGTTAGCTCTTCTTGATGTGCGTAAAGCTGTCAGAATGCTTGTGCAATTGAATGTCCCGATACTTGGAGTGATAGAAAATATGAGTCATTTTTTTGGTCAGTATCCATTTGGAAAAGGGGGAGGGTCTCGTTTAGCTGCAGAGCTCAACACGCAGCTTTTAGGAGAAATTCCTTTAGATCCTTTGCTTTGCAAATGTGCAGATGCTTCAGAATCCATTTTTGATTCTGAAGAAAAAAGTGATTCTATAGAAATATTTTACGAGATAGCAAAAAAAATAATGGCAATGGGAGAGCAAGAAAGCGAGGTTGCAGATGTTCATCTGGTAGATGAATCTGCTTTATATCTTTCTTGGAAAGATGGTTTAGAGCGGACTTATCCATTATCTTTAATTCAAGAGCATTGTCTTTGTGTGCGTTGTAGATCTCAACCAAAAAAGCATGAAAATGTAAAAGCGTCTCGTATGGAAGTTATTGGTAGATATGGAATTAACTTTCGATTTTCCGCAGGGTGTTCTTTTGGAATTTATCCATTTTCTCTTTTAAGAAGGCTTTAGATGATGTGTAAAATTATTTTTTCAGTATTTTGTCTTTGCTTAGCAGGGTGTTCTTCATCTCCTCCCTCTTCTTTATGGAGTGAGAACAAGAATCATGTGAGAGTGCTTTCGACAACTGCAATGATTGATGATCTTGTTTCCCAAGTAGGCGGGGAATATGTCGATCATAGAACTCTTATTGCAGGAGAGCTCGATCCGCATAGTTATGAACTTGTTAAAGGAGATGATGAGAAAATTGCTGAAGCGCATCTTCTTGTTGCAAACGGTCTTGGACTCGAACATGGAGCAAGCCTTCGTTATTGGCTTGAGAAACACCCCTTTGCATTGAGTATTGGAGATGAAATTCAAAAAAGTTACCCCGATCTCATTTTAAAAGTTGATGGAGAGCTAGATCCCCATATTTGGATGGATATTTCATTATGGGCGAACGCCGTTGATCCGATTGTTAAGGCACTTTCTCAATTAGATCCTGAACATGCAAGCTACTATAGAGAAAACGGCTCTCATACTTTCAAAAAAATGCAAGATGCTCATGTCAAAATGATTAACTTATTACAAACAGTACCGGCGGAGCGTCGCTTTCTTGTAACAAGTCATGATGCGTTTAATTATTTTACAAGATCTTATTTGGCAGAAGTTGGCGAAGAGAATTGGGAAGAACGTTTTGCTGCGCCGGAGGGGCTTGCTCCCGATGGTCAATTGAGCTCAAGCGACATCCAAAGAATTATCGACCATTTATGCCATTATAAAATTGGCGTTGTTTTCCCTGAATCTAATGTGTCAAAGGATTCTTTGCGAAAAATTATCTCGGCATGTCGTGAAAAAGGACACGCTGTGAAAATTTCAAGTGAAGTTCTTTATGGAGATGCAATGGGGGGAAGGGGGTCTCACGCGGACACTTATTTAGACATGATTGAGCATAATGCGTCGGTTCTTTTACGTGATTGGAGTGATTCTGATGAATGAAAAATATGCCGTTGAAGTGGAGCAATTAACTGTTAATTACGATCAAACGCCTGTACTCTGGGATGTTTGTTTTGCTGTTCCTCAAGGAAAACTTGTGGGCATTATTGGCCCGAACGGGGCTGGTAAAAGTACACTTCTTAAAGCGATGCTGGGCATTGTCAAACCTCTTTCAGGAAAAGTTTCTTTTTTTTCTGAGTCTTTAAAAAAAATGTTCAAAAAGATCGCATATGTCCCGCAAAGAAGTTCTGTTGATTGGGATTTTCCGATCACAGTACTAGATCTTGTCTTGATGGGTAGATATGGAAAGCTTGGAATTTTTAAATGGCCAAGAGCTGCTGATAAAGAAGCTGCGCGCAATGCATTGAACCTTGTTGGAATGCTTTCCTTTGCAGATCGACAGATCGGTCAATTATCAGGTGGTCAGCAACAGCGCATTTTTATTGCGAGAGCGCTTCTTCAAGATGCAGATATTTATCTCATGGATGAGCCTTTTGCAGGTGTTGATATGGCAACGGAACAAGCGATTATTTCTTTACTCGATCAACTAAAGATGCAGGGCAAAACGTTGTTTGTTGTGCATCACGACTTAAATAGCGTAGATCGTTATTTTGATTGGGTGATTTTACTCAATACTGGACTTGTTGCAACAGGGCCTGTATCTGAGGTGTTCCATGCGGAAAATATTGAACGTGCTTATGGAAAAAGTGCGCAGCTTTTAGATGAAGCGGCAAAGCTTTCTCAAAGTAAGACGATGAGATTTAAAAAATGATCCTACAATATTTTACAGATCCCGTGCTGCGAGCTCCCACTATTGGTAGTATGTTGATGTGCTTTGTCGCATCGCTTATCGGAGTAGTTGTTGTGATCCGTAGGCGTTCTCTTTTAGGGGAAACGCTCTCTCACGCTTCTTATCCAGGTGTTGTGATTAGCGCGCTTGTTGCAGGTTCATTTTTTCCCAATTCTGAGGAAGGGCTAGCATGTGCAGTGCTGATTGGCGCGCTTTTGTTTGCGCTTCTTGGGCTTTTTTGTTTGCACAAGCTTCAAACCCGTTTTAAAGTGCAGAGCGATGCTGCTCTTTGTTTTGTTCTTTCTGTTTTTTTAGGGGTGGGCGTGCTGATTGCTAGCCGGATTCAGATCACACATGCGCTTTGGTACCGGCAAATTCAGATCTATCTTTATGGGCAAGTGGCGACCATGACTGATGTGCACATCTGGATCTATAGCGCCCTTTCATTTCTTGTTCTCCTTGTTTTTATTCTTTTATATAGAGACATTGAGATGATCAATTTTGATCGCGATTTTTCTAAAAGCGTCGGCATTCGCGTGAGTTTCATCGATGGAATTTTGTATCTTCTTTTAGGCCTTGCGATCGTGATCGGCATTCGTAGCGTGGGTGTTGTTCTGATGTCTGGGATGTTGATCGCGCCAGCTGTTGCAGCACGTCAGTTTTCGCATCGTTTGCATTTGGTGTTTTTTCTTGCAGGCATTTTTGGTGCGCTATCCGGTTTTTTGGGCAACTATCTTTCCGTTGAGATCCCCCAAATGTTAAACGATAAATTTTCTTTGCCAACAGGTCCCATGATCGTCTTAAGCGCTTCCTTCCTTTGCTTCACAGCTCTTTTGATTGCGCCTGGGAGAGGACTTTTTAACCGAACGATTGCTGCAGCTTTTTTTCGAGATCACTGCCAGTTAGAAAATATATTAAAAACATTTTGGAAAAAAGGGGAGGAGAGTGTCCTATCCTTAAAAGAAATAGCTGTTCTTCAAGGGGGATCCCCTTGCGGGATTTGGATGCGGCTTACACGTCTTACTTTCCAAGGATGGCTTGAAGGGACAGGATGGGGCTCATATAGACTGACAAGAGATGGGAAGAAAAGGGCCCGCAGGATCGTGCGTTTACATAGGCTTTGGGAGGTTTATCTTGTTTATCTCGGCAGAGGTGTTGATAAGGTCCACCATAGCGCTGAAGAGATGGAGCATATCATTACGCCGGAGCTTGAAAAAGAGCTGACCGATCTTCTCCAAGACCCCAAGTCAGACCCACACGCTCAACCGATCCCTTCCAAAGATAAGTTGCCGTAAATTAAACGTAGAGTTGTGAAGTGTAAAATTTCCTTTGCGCCTCTGCGTTGAAATGAGGTTCGCCTTAATTTCAACGCAGAGACGCAAAGGAAGAAAAAAGGGTGGAATCTTCATGACATAGAGAGTAGAATGAATCTTTCTATTTGATATGAGATGGGTTTGAGTGAATCCGTATTCTGGAACTGATTTTTTTACATTTTTTGCGGTGCTCTTTCAAAGATTTTGGCTTTTTTTGAAAGGGGATCTTGGGATGGCTCAGCTAGCGTCTGATGAAGTGCAGCTTGTTGTCATCGGTTTAGTTGCTGTGTCATCTGCGCTTGTTGGCACATTTCTTGTGTTAAAAAAAATGACGATGCTTGCCAACTCTCTTTCTCATACGATTCTTGTGGGGATTGTCGTTTCTTATTTGATTCTTCTTCCTTTTTCTGAAGGAGCTGTCATGTTAAGCGTGCGTACATTTTTTATTGCAGCGCTCGTGACAGGTCTTGTTACGACGGTTTTAACACAGCTTTTAACACATATTTTTAGATTGCAGGAAGATGCAAGCATTGGGCTTGTGTTCTCGACATTGTTTGCTTTAGGGGTGGTTCTTGTGACTCTTTTTACACGCAATACGCATCTTGGAGTTGAAGCAATTATGGGGAATGCCGATGCATTGCATCCACATGATATCAAGATGGTATTTTGGATTGCATGCGGTAATCTTTTATGCTTTATTCTTTTTTATAAAGAATTTCAGATCGCAGCTTTTGATTCTTCTCTTGCAAGAGCACTTGGTTGTGCGCCCGCCTTATTTACTTACTTTTTGATGGTGCAAACAGCTGGCACTGCAATTGGCGCTTTTCGGTCGGTCGGTGTGCTTCTTGTACTCGCTTTCATCGTAGGTCCTGTGTTAAGTGCTCGTCTTTTTGCAAAGCGGCTGTCTACACTTTTATGGCTTGCATGTCTTCTTGGGATTGGTTCTGTCGTCATAGGAGTTGCGCTTTCAAGGCACTTTTTAACGGTTCATGGGGCAGCGCTTTCAACAGGTGGTCTTGTTGTTACAATTATAGCTCTTGTCTATCTTATTCTATTAATGTTAAAGTCTCTAATTATACGCAATGTTACAAGGAAAATATGGGTTTAGTTTATCTTGTTTTAGCAGCTTTTGGGTTAGGTTTTCTCGTATTCATTCATGAATTGGGGCATTATTTTGTCGCAAGAGCCAAGGGAATGAAAGTTGAGGCGTTTGGTATCGGTTTTGGAAAGCCGATCCGTACGTGGGAACATAAAGGAGTCAAGTGGAATCTCTGCTGGCTTCCCTTTGGAGGCTATGTCAAGATTGCCGGCATGGAAAAGCAAGGAGCTTTAGAGCCGCATGAGATTAAAGAGGGTTTTTTCTCGAAAACACCTTGGGCGCGCATACAAGTTCTTGTAGCTGGACCTGTTGTTAATATTGTTTTTGCATTTTTAGCCTTTACGATGATTTGGATGGCAGGTGGTCGTTTGAAGCCATTTGCTGAGTTCACACATAGAATTGGCTGGGTAGATGCTGACTCTAAACTTTATGCACAAGGGATCCGTCCTGGGGATGAGATTGTAAGTTATAACGGCACGCCTTTTAAAGGGTTTAATGATCTTCTTTACGCTTCTTTTTTAGATAATAAGCCAGCAGATCTTAAAGGATTTGAAATTGACTATTGGACCAATGCAAAACGTTCCTTTGATTTTATGATCGATCCTACACAGGATCTTAAAGGGATGAATCCTAAGTTGCATGTTCTTGGCATATTAGCGCCAGCTGGTTTTTTGATGTTTGAAAAGTATTTCGACGGCTCTCCGATGGAAGGCAGCGGTATTCAAAAGAATGATAGAATTTTTTGGATCGATGGACAGCTTGTATTTTCTCAAATTCAAATGAAGCAGGTCATTAACGAAGAGAGAGCGCTGCTCACAGTTCAAAGAAAAGACAAAATATTTTTAAGTCGTGTGCCTCGTCTTAAAATTAGCGATTTGAGAATTAGCAATACAGCAAAAGCAGAACTCAGTGATTGGCAGCATGAAGCGGGCTTATCAAACAAAGTTAATGACCTTTATTTTATCCCTTACAACATGAGTAATAGCGGGGTGATTGAATCTGCTTACGCCTATATGGGAGAGGATTCAGAAGAGCATGTCTTTGAATCAACACCAAGAGCGCATTTTGATGTGCCTTTAAGGCAAGGGGACAAAATTTTAGCTGTTGATGGAACGCCTATTGCATCCGCGTTTGATCTGATGAAAAAGGTGCAAGATAGACGCATTCATATCGTTGTGCAAAGAGAACCTAGCCGAGAAAGACCTTTATGGAAAGATGCAGATAGCCAGTTTGATGCAAATATTGATTGGGATGCGCTTCAAAGAATGGTTTTTTCTATCGGCACTGCAAAACCGGTTGATCAGGCTGGCAATCTTCTTCTTTTAAAGCCAATCAGCCCAAAGCCTCTTCATGTGATGGGTCAGGACCCTGATAAAACAGAGTGGTATGAAGATCGCTTAAAATCGGCTCGAGAGCAGATTGAAGCAATTAAAGATCCCAAGTTGCGTGCACGCGCTGAAAGAGAACTTGAAGAGGAAACGCACCAGTTAATGCTCGGCATCACGTTATTAGACCGTGGTGTGATTTACAATCCGCCCCCAACAACACTTTTTTATGATGTTTTTAAAGATACTTGGCGCACGCTCAAAGCGCTCGTTACCGGTTACCTTAATCCAAAGTTATTACAAGGCCCTATTGGGATCGTGCAAGTGATCCAATACGGTTGGTCAGTGGGCATTAAGGAAGCCATTTATTGGATGGGGATGATTTCTCTCAACCTCGGTATCTTGAACTTGCTTCCGATTCCGATGTTAGATGGCGGCTATATCTGTTTTTCTCTTGTAGAAGTTGTAAGAAAAAAACCGATCAAGTCAAAAACGATGGAACGATTGATCATTCCATTCCTCGTTGTGATCATCGCCTTTTTCATCTACGTCACCTACAACGACCTCAGTCGTCTTTTCCATAGATTCTTTTAGCTTAAAAAATCACGGGCTAAAAGCCTGTGCTACATAAGAGATTTGCAATCTTCCGTAGCATAGGCTTTAGCCTGTGATTTTAGGAATAAACCTTGAGCTTTTGAGGGCTCAAGGTTTATTTAGAGGGGTGTTTTCCTATTAACGGCTGCCAGGAGAGGGCACGAACGATTATTGTGCCTAGTGCTCCTAATACACCCATTGAGGTAAATAGTAGCATTTGCAAAAGATGATTGTGAGTTTCAGGAATTTTTGAAGGGCTTTTTTTTGCGTTTTCTATCCAAGAAGCGCCTTTATAAAAAGGATCTTCTATCCCATTTCGATCAAACGGATTTTTTCTCATCGGTCTTTCTTTTTCTTTTCCACCCTCTTGATAATGGGTATAGGCCCCATACCAGCCCTTATGATACCAAGGAGCTAGTATTTTCTCAGCAATCGTCGCGATCACAGGAAGTACGACCGTTAAGTATCCTGCAGTTTCAGCAAGCCCTAAGACTGCATGAAAAACTCGGGTTTCTGTTGTTAATTCTTGATATTTTTTGGCATAGGCGCTGGGACGGTAAATATTTCTTTCTTTAGCAAGCGTGATTAAAGTATCTTGTTTACCATCGCAAGTGGCTACTCTTAAATGGCGCATTCCGATTTGAAAGGGTGTAAAAAGAAAACATCCCGTCGAACCTTCTGTTCTAGCTGTTATTGAGCTCATTAGTTACCTCCATTAATAATGTGGTATTGTATCATTTTCACTCAATAAACAATACTGAAAAACAGTTGATGTAAATGAAAAATTTTGTTTTCTTTATAAAATTATTATTTCTATAAATGTTATGCTTAGAATAATATTTATTAAGTCGATTTTTTAGCTTTAAGAAAATCACAGGCTAAAAGCCTGTGATTTTAGGAAAAAGCCTTGAGCTTGTGAGGGCTCAAGGCTTTTGGGGAGGGGGGTTATTGCTTGTTGTCGTCGATGATTTCGACGTCAGCGTCTTCGATGTCAGGCTTTCCGCTGTCCTGTTGTGGAGGAGGGGGAGCGCCGCCGGCAGCGTGAGCGCCTGCTTGGGCTTGCATCGCTTCGCCAATTTTTTGCATGTGGTGGTTCAGCTCATCGGTTGCTTTTTTGATAGCAGCAAAGTCTGTACCTTCGAGGGTCTTTTTCACAGCGTCGATCTTTGCTTGGATTTCGCTTGCGATTTCAGCTGGGATTTTGTCCTTATATTCATCAAGCGACTTTTGTGCGCGGAAGGCAAGAGAATCTGCTTCGTTGCGCGTTTCCACTTCTTCCTTGCGCTTACGATCTTCTTCAGCATGCTCTTCTGCGTCTTTGAGCATTCGCTTGATTTCGTTCTCATCAAGGCCTGATTTCGCTTCGATTTTGATCTTTTGCTGCTTACCGCTTTGGATGTCTTTTGCAGAAACATGGAGGATGCCGTCTGCATCGATATCAAAAGCTACTTCGATTTGTGGTACGCCGCGCGGTGCTGGAGGGATGTCTGTTAAGTCAAACCGTCCAATCTCTTTGTTGTCTTTTGCCATTTTGCGCTCTCCTTGGAGAACAACGATGGTCACAGCAGGTTGGTTATCACCGGCTGTAGAGAAGACTTGTTTTTTCTGTGTCGGGATCGTTGTGTTTCTCTCTACAAGAGGTGTCAGAACGCCGCCTAAAGTCTCAATGCCGAGAGTAAGCGGGATGACATCAAGAAGAAGAACATCTTTCACATCGCCAACAAGAACGCCGCCTTGAATTGCAGCGCCGATAGCGACAACTTCATCAGGGTTAACGCCTTTATGCGGTTCTCTATCGAAAATTTCGCGTACTTTTCTTTCAACAGCTGGCATTCTGGACATACCGCCAACGAGAATGACTTCATTGATTTTGTCTTTTGTAAGGCCTGAATCTTTAAGTGCTTTTAGGCAAGGCTCGACTGTCCGTTCAATAAGGTCGTGTGTGAGGCTTTCTAGTTTAGCGCGTGTGAGCGTTAATGCTAGGTGTTTTGGACCTGTTGTATCCATTGTGATAAATGGTTGGTTGATCTCTGTTGTTTGGGTTCCTGAGAGTTCGATTTTTGCTTTTTCAGAAGCGTCGCGTAAGCGTTGTAGCGCCATTTTGTCTTTAGAGAGATCGATGCCCGTTTCTTTTTTGAACTCATCAAGCATCCAGTGGAGGATCGCATTATCAAAATCGTCGCCACCAAGATGGGTGTCGCCGTTTGTTGCAAGAACTTCAAAGACGCCGTCGCCAATTTCAAGGATGGAGATATCAAATGTTCCGCCGCCAAGGTCAAATACAGCGACTTTTTTCTCGTGTTGTTTGTCAAAGCCGTAGGCAAGCGCTGCAGCTGTTGGCTCAGGAATGATTCTTTTGACATCAAGACCTGCAATTCTTCCTGCGTCTTTTGTGGATTGACGCTGAGAATCATTGAAGTAAGCAGGTACTGTGATCACAGCTTCTGTAACTTTTTCACCGAGATAAGCCTCTGCAGTTTCTTTCATTTTGGTTAGAACTTGAGCTGCCACTTCTTCTGGAGTGACTTGTTTGCCATCGATTTCAAAAACAGCACTGCCGCCTGGGCCTTCGACTACTTTGTAAGGAACTGTTTTGATTTCTGATTGTACTTCAGAGAATTTGCGTCCGATGAAGCGTTTTGCAGAGTAGATGGTTTTTTCAGGGTTTGTAACAGCTTGTCTTTTTGCAGGGATGCCGACGAGTCTTTCTCCGTCTTTATAAGCTACTTCTGAAGGGGTTGTACGCGCACCTTCAGCGTTAGCAATCACTTTAGGAACGCCGCCTTCCATGATTGCAACACATGAATTGGTGGTTCCTAAGTCGATTCCAATGATTACTTTCTTTTTAGATTTATCTGTCATAGAATTATTCCTTGTTTTCTTTAAGTTTCTATTGGTTTTTTAGCGATTTTTACGCGGGCGGGGCGGATCGTGCGATCACCGCTGCGGTAGCCGCGCACAAATTCTTTTAAAATGGTTCCTTCAGGAACTGCATCAGTTTCTTCTACTTCAATCGGTTGGTGTTTGTGTGGGTCAAAGAGTGTTCCTTCTGAGTCGAAGCTGATGATGCCGTTGTTGCTGAGAACGTCTTTAAATTGTGTTAAGATCATCTGAAACCCCATGGCCCATTGGCTGGTTTCTTTTGACATTTGGCCTGTGAATTTAAGGGCGTTTTCTAGGTTATCCATTGGAGCTAAGAATTCAGTAATGAGGTTCTCGATAGAAAACCGATTCATATCGAGTTTTTCTTTTTGTAGTCGTTTACGCGTGTTTTCCATGTCTGCAAGAAGGCGCAGATATTTGTCTTTGCACTCTTTAAGCTCTTCTTCTAAAGAAAGAGCCGCGGGAGAGCTTTCTGCAGCTTTTGTTTCACTGGTTTGTGCGTTTTTTTCTTCTTCAGTCACTTAAATTCTCCTAAATAGTTTTATCTTCCAAGAGCAAGTTAGATGCTTTGTCAAGGAAGGGGTGATTAATATCTTGTGGTTTTCGGAAGGCAATTTTGAATTTGTAGATGCTGCGCGTTAACGAAACGCTTATGCAATCGGCAGCTGTTTGCAATATGCCAAATAACCGTTTATAATTGATTCTGTTAGGGCCTAAAATGGCGATTGCGCCCACAGGCGAGTGGTTGATTTTATAAGGGGCTGCAATGACAGAGCAGCTAGGAATGTCGAGATCATCGCCGATCCAGCAGCAGAGATGTCCGGCATTATTGCATTCTCGTAAGAGCGTTCTAAGCGAGGGGAGGCTTTCAAAAAGGGAAAGTCCTGCAGCGAGTGCTGAAGCGTCGTTAAAGTCGGGGTAGCTAAGAAGCTTAGAAAATCCTGTTTTATAAATATCTTCTGCTGTGAAGTTTGTATAACTGACAATATGACGCAGCATCACTTCATTATAAAACCTAGTTGCAATGGCCTCTTCCATTTCCGAGAGATCGGGTTTGTCTAAAGAGGTGAGTTTAAAATGAAAGTAAGCTTCGATTCTTTTGAGGTTAAAGCTGCTGAGTTTTTTATCGGTATAAAGAACTTCTGTATGTACAAGACCAAAGTCGGTGACTAAGACGCATAGGCAGCGGTTTTGATCGATCCCAATTATTTTGATATCAAGCACAAAGTCATGATCAAAGCGGGGTGCGGAGAGAAATACAGCGCACTTGGTAGTTTCACTAATAACTTCGGCTGCACCGCTTAAGTATGTTGCAATTTCTCGACCCTCTTTAATCAGCAGGTTGTGGAGCTGTTGTCTGTCTTTTTCTTGAATAAGAGGAGATTGAAGGTACTCTTCAGCATAAACTTTATAAGCTAAATGCGTGGGAATTCTGCCGCCAGAAGAATGTTGTTGCTTGAGATAACCCGCTTCTTCAAGTTTTGAAAAATAATTGCGGATGGTGGCTGAGCTTAAAGCTTCAAAGCCGTTTTCTTTGAGTGTGTTAGAGCCAATCGGTTTGCCGTGTTCTAGGTAAAGTTCTACGAGACCTAATAGAATTAGGCGCTCTCTTTGATCCTTGGTCGGCTTTTTAAGGGCGATTGTTTTCACGGGGCAACTCTTCATCTAATACTGCCACTATATCAAATAGAGGAAAGTGAAGCAAGTAAAAATTAGCACTCAAAGGTGTCGAGTGCTTGTTTTTGACTTTAAGTCATTTAGAATGTGATGTTTGAGTCTTTTTCAATTAAAGGGAGGACATCGATTAAAGAGGGTGACCAGGAAAGGCCGCGGCTATAAACGACGTGGGAGGCGATATAACAAGCTATGATCGCTTTTTTATGCACATCGGGGATTTCATTAAGAATTCGTTCTTGATATTTTGTGCGCAAAAGGGGCAGACAGTAATTCAGCAGAAGTTTAATAAGGGGGTCTTTAGGGTCGTTGGATAATGTTAGCGGCTGCAAGTAATTTAATAATTCATCCGTGTAAGCATTGATCCTTTCTGAAACAAATTCAGAAACGTCTGTAAGAAATTCTTGTGTCTGGTTGTGTGTACGTAAAAGAAGAGAGGCTTCATCGCGCGCTCTGTTGCTGATGGTTTCTAAGATATCTTTAACGAGAATCTCTTTTTCTTTGATGAATTCTTCTTCAGAAAGTGTAAGCCCGGAGAGCACTTCAAATGAAGAGCAAATGACGCCCCCTTTATTAGCGGAGCTGTCTTTAATAATGATCACGCCGAGTTTTTCAAGAGATCTACGCGCCCAAGGTGTTAGGTAGAGATTGGCGCCCTCAACAATCGCTCTTGATGTTGGTTTTCCCGATTCGTCTAAGAAATCTTTCCAATTGGTATCATTGAGTGTTCTAGGACGCCCTCCGCCTGGAATAAAAATATCAGCTTTTGTTTGGTGGACATTATGGCGGAAGAGATGATTCATCTCGTTACCTGATAGCCAATCTTCTACAAGCTTGCCGTTGATTTTGCGCCAGCAGAGAGTTTGTTGCGCATAGGCTGTTTGTTCCCGTTTTGTGCGCAGATCAAGGAGGAATCCCCCTTCAGAAAGTTTTTCTGGAGGATAGAAGCGGATCGGTTTTACTTCGATGAAAAGTTTAGCAACTTCTGAAAGATCGAGCCCTTTTGGATCGAAGATCGTTCCAGAAACATCTGTTATTGCAAGAAGTTTTGCTGTTGATCCGAAGTGTTTATAAAGGTTCATCATTTGATTGCCGGCAACATCTCCATCAGGACCGCCCGACATTTTGATTGTGAAGATTTCCTTTTTAGGATCGATGCCGAGATATTTAAGAACCTCTTCCATATAGACATTGACGCCAAGCGAGGTGACGCCAAACTCTTTGTGATTGATGCCAAGACCTGGTTTACTCGAGATGAAAGAACTACCTGGCTTATATTCATTTAACTTACTGTATTGTGCAATCCATTCGATCATCTCATTGCTCATGTTTTCATCGGGGCCAAGATAGATGTATTCTGGCTTTTTCCAATAGTCGACAATGTGCTTTGCTTTGAGTGTCCCATCAGGCATGCAGTTGATGAGTGTGATGAAACTTTCGATGTAAGAGCGTTGCGTCTGAAAGAGGTATTCTTGTTTTTGTTCTTTGTGGAAGGCGCTTATTTTTTTTTCGATTTCTGCATCATCTAAACCATCTTCTTCGAGCTCTTTTCTATAAATCTCTTCTTCGGCAAAAAGTTGTTCATAAGGCTCTAGGAAGATGACCCCTTTTGCGCCACCCTCAGGAATGTCTTTATTCTTTTTTTGTTGGGTATAGGCTAGGCCATAGCATTCAGCAAAGATGTTATTTCTTTCAACGATCATTTGCTCCATCTTTTCTGGACAGACGGTTCTAAGACCGCCACGCGAAAGATCGCGGAATCTCACATGAAAGCCCAAGTAGTGCATGCCCTTCATGAAAAAGATGGCAAAGGGAAGTTCTGGAAATTTTTCTTTTCTTTCATAGGGGATATTATCGAGATAGCTGGGGTTGAGTCTAAAGCTAAAGGCTGTTTTGTTGTTTTTATAAAAGTTTGTCTTGAGGGTGAAATCAATGAAGTTGATTCCTTGTTTCAAGATGTTTTTGCGGCGTGTGTCATTGACTTCATGGCCAGTGTCTAAATTTTCGACAAGTTTTAAAAAAGACTCTCGTATTTTTAAATATTCTCCAAGATCGTGCTTGTCGGGATTAAATTTAGATGCAAAGGCTTGTGTCAGCATTAAGGTGAGTTCTGGATGGCGGCAGAGTGCTTCTTCGATATGTGAAAAAGCGTACATATTGAGGTCTGCCTGAACAAGCGTTTGATGGATAAAGTAGGTCATTGTTTTAACAAGATTACCCATATTGCCCGAGATAAGACCTGTGTCTACGAAGACATGTTCAATTGTTTCTAATCCCTCGAAATATTTTAAGGTGACAAGCTCGCGTAAAAAGTCGACGAGGTCTGCTTCTTCCCACGCAGCTTTTCCATGAATGCCGTGGATACCAAGCGACATGATGAGAATATTTTGACGGCTATAAGGATCGATATAGGTTGCGTTAACTCGCTTCATGGTGAGATTGTGCCGATGAATGACCTTTGACAGTCGATAGAGGAAATTGAATTTTGGCACGTTGCGCCAAGCAAAAACGATTTGCATAGATGGCGTGTCAGGTTTGTCTTTCCAGTCTTCATTATAACGCACTTCATACTGACAATTATCGCGGCTTCTTGCTCTGAAAAACATATCGAGCGCGAGGATGAGTCGTTCTTTAGTGAGGGCGCGCAAAAAACGGGGGGTCATTTCGGTGACGAGTTTATGGAATTCTTGTTCTGTGATTTCAGGGTTGCGTGCTTTCACGAGCTCAAGGAGCTCTTTTTCTCTTTCAGGTTCAAGAGCCGGCTCATTTTTTTCAGTAAATCTGGTGAAGCGGATGACAGCAATTCTTAAAGGTGTGCCGATTCCAGGAAAGGGTGGAGGGGCATTAGAAACGAAGGCGCGATAGTTTTTAATTCCATATTTGCGGTAGTGCTTGAGAATTCTTAAGTCAGCATCAGGTGCATCAAGACAGAGGACGATGGCTGCGCGTTTTAAATGGATATGGGAGAAAAAGTCTTGTAGCTCAAGACGCATCAGGCTATGGGCGATGACAAGAATTGTATCAGCATCAACTTCATCAAAGAAGCTTTGAGGCATATGCTCTTCGATCCATCGATAGTGCTCTTCAAATCGTCCGCTTTCTTTTTCGATTGCGAGCTTAAGCTCTTCTTTTGACAGCTTCCCCATTAGCATACCTCAAATAGTATATATACCCAAGTAAACTCAAAAATTGGTTTTTGGCCGCACCGGCATCCCCAACTTTAAATCCGGGGGCGAAGCACCTGTGTTCACACAGGCGCTGCTTCGACGCTGGCTTCGCCTGATTTAAATTTGGGGCGCCGGTTTTGCCAAAACTCCAAATTTTGAATTCACTTGGGTATAATGCGTCAATCACCCCGTTATACCTTAGAATATCCCTCTAAAATTAATTGTACAAGGGGTTTTTTCATCTGCGAAGCAGGCGAAGACTATTGAGACCGACGAGGACAGTGCCTCCTTCATGGAGGAGGACGGCTGCCCACAAGGGGACGATGCCAAGAAGCGCCGGCGTTGTTGCAAGGAAGATGACGCCAAGTGCGAGCGTGAGGTTTTGTTTAAGAATGCGGAGCGTTGCGTGCGCTTTGCGAGAGAGCCAGGGAAGGAGGGTGAGGTCGTCATTTAAGAAGACGACGTCGGAGGCTTCGATTGCCGTTGCGCTGCCGATCGACCCCATGGAAATGCCAACAGTTGCGCGCGCAAGAGCTGGCGCGTCATTGATGCCATCGCCTATCATGATCACATCGCCATGTTTTGATAGCTCAGCGATTTTAGTGAGCTTGTCTTCTGGGCGCAGCTCGGCGAAGACGGAGTCGATCCCTAAGTTTTTTGCAACAAGGTGCGCTGTAGCTGAGGTGTCTCCTGTGAGCATGGCAAGATGAAAGTTTTGCTTTTTCAATGTGTCTAGCACAGGCTTGATGTCGGAGCGGATACTGTCTTCAAAACGGAAAGCAAAAAGGGCGTCACCAATTAAGAGAAACGTATTGAGTTCAGTATCTTTGGGTAGGGGGCATTTGAGGGAGATATAGGCTGCATTGCCGATGAAGACCTGGCAGGTGCCTACACGTCCTTCAAGGCCGTAGCCTGGGACAGACTTAAAATCATCGATAGGAGATGGTAGAATTTGCTTTTCTTGAGCAAGACCGCAGATCGCTTCTGCTACAGGGTGGACTGCGTGCCGCTCTAATCCAGCTGCAATCGCAAGAGCGGTATTGGGGTCGAATCCTTGAGGCGACAGAGGAATAATTTCTGTGCAGCTCAACTTGCCTGTTGTCAACGTGCCCGTTTTATCAAAGGCAATGATGGAGCATCTGCTTAAAGAGTCAAGGAGCATGCCTCCTTTTAAGAGGATCCCTTTTTTTGCACAGCTGCTGATGGCGCTTAAATAGGGGGTTGGCGTTGCAATGATAAGGGCGCAGGGGGAAGCTGCGATAAGAAAGGTGAGCGCGCGGTATACAGATCCTTCGTTACCTAAAAATGGAAGATCAAAAAGATAGGGGAGGGTAAAAGCAAAGAGTCCTGAAAGAGAGATGATGCCGAGTGCATACCATTTGCCAAATTTATCAAGGAATCTCTCAAGCTCTGGTTTTGCAAGAGATGCTTCAGAGATCAGGTCAATGATGCGGCTTAGAGTGGAGTCATTACTTGTACGGTTAACGCGTATAGTTAATGTGCCGTCTAAATTGCGCGCGCCAGCTTGTACAGAGCTTCCTGGTAGTTTCGGTACAGGGGCGCTCTCTCCTGTAAGGTGAACCATATTCACAAAAGAGCTTCCGCTTGTCACAATTCCATCTAAGGGGATGATTTCTCCAGCCTTTATTAGAAGAAGCGTTCCTATTGTCACTTCTTTTACAGAGCGTTGAATGAGCTCCCCTTTTTCTGTGACGACAAAAGCAAATCTAGGGGAGAGGTCGTTAAGGGTTTTAATCGCGCTTTTTGTTTTTTGCATGACAGCTGATTCCATGGCGCCAGAGAGCTCAAAAAGCACAAGAAGAAGTGCTCCCTCGTAGCCGCTACCGATCACAACAGACAGTAGAGCTGCCATTGTCATTAGGACATCGATGTTGATTTCAAAATTTTTTAAGTCTTCAAGAGAGTTGATGAGCGCTGGCGTTCCGACGAGGAAGTAAACAAAAGAAAGAAGAAAGTAGCCGCCAGAGGGATGGGCGAAGGAGCTGGCAAATGCAAACAGAAGTAAAAAAGCGGCAAATAGAGCACTTTTCAAGGGAAGATTTTTTCCCCAAGGACGAGAGCTTGCAGTTAAGAAGGGGCTGACGCTCTCTTCTTTTCCGGAAGAAAAAAACTCATCAAAGATATAAGGTTTCATATCAACTTATGTAGAAAATATACACTACTTATGACAAGGAAGGCAACAGCGAGATTCCAGACGAGAGTCTGCATGGGACGGTTGCGCTCGAGCTTGGCAAGGAGGATTGAAGCTGCGCTAATAGAGAGAAAAGCTGCAATAATAGGTCCGTAAAGAGTATGAAAAACGTTGCCGGCAAGAAATAGGAGGCTTGCAAAAAGGGCGCCAAGGCCGGCTCCTAAAGCTTGTTTTAGAGGGTGTTCGTAGGCCTCTAAAGTAAGGCCGAGTTCTTCTTCAAGCATGATGCGGAGTAATTTTTCATCATCTGCCATCAGAACATCAATCACTTCTTCAAGTAATTTTCCCGAAAACCCTTTTTCTCGATACATTTCAGTAAGCTCTTCTCTTTCTTGGCTTCTGTGATGTTCAATCTCCCAGCGCTCCTCTTCGATGAGTCTATGGAGTCTTTCAAGACGTGTCCAGCCAAGTCTAGCGCTTCTAGCTGTTTTCCAGAGGATCCATCCGCAAGCGAAAAGAGGTAGAATACTTGGAGCTAAGATAAAAACGATAAGAAGAGCAATCGTTGTGTCTTTTGCCGCATCGGCAAATGCTGCCCATTGTCCGGACATTTCAGCGCCATGCACCTCGCGCGCTGCCATAGCGCCTTTTGCACGAGCTGATTTTAAGTGTTCTTTGACGCTTTTTCCTTCAAAATGGCCAGCAGTCACTTCAGTTTCCTAAAAAATGAGTTAAGAGCTCTGTTAAATCGACGTAATCTTGCCAGGCGATGATTTCACGTGCTGAGTGCATCGAAAGCTGTGCAACGCCGATATCAGCTGTTTTGATGCCGAGTTTTTGTTCGATAAAAGGGCCGACTGTGCTGCCGGACGGGATGTCTGACCGCGCGGCAAAGGGTTGATAGGAAAGGTTGAGTTTTTGGCAAAGATCGATGATGGTTGCAGCGGTAGACCCATTTGTTGCGTACTTGTGGTTTGCATTATACTTAAGAACAATTCCTTTTCCCATGAGGGGCATGTGCTGAGGATCGTGTTTTTCGACGTAATTGGGATTGAGTGCATGAGCCATATCTGCAGAAATGCAGAAGGAATGGCTTTTGAGCATGAAGAGCTCTTCATTGGAAAGCTTTAACGCGTGGCCGATGCGAACGAGAAGGTCGGTTAGGAAAGGGGAAAGAGCGCCCTCGCTTGAACCGGAACCGATCTCTTCATGGTCCCAGAAAACGGCGATTTTTAATGCTTCTGTAGGGCTTGTGCAGGATCTGCAGAGAGCAACAGTTGCTGCATGAACACTTGTTAAGTTATCAATCCTGTATGATGCCAAAAGCTCGCCATGTGCTCCAACAAAGCGGCTGGATTCTATAGGAACCAAGAGAAGATCGAACGAGAGAAGCGTATGAAAGGAGATATGACGGCGCAGGAGGGATTCTAGATCTCCCTTTTCGAGAGTAACAAGAGGGGAAAGGTGTTGCTGTTTATTTAAGATCACCCCTTTTTCATTCACATCTCGGTCGAGATGAATGGCAAGTTGTGGGATGATGAGAGGCGCGTCATCGAGAAAAACAAGCTTTTCTTCAATGTCGCCGCGACTGTTTGTGACAAAAACGCGACCAGCTATGGCTAGATCCCTATTTAGCCAAGAGGAGAGGAGCGGTCCGCCATAAACTTCTGTTCCAAAAAGCGTCATGTTTTCTTTGGAAAATTCGGGACGGGGTTTTAGTTTAAGCGCTGGGCTGTCTGTATGCGCTGCGATGATAAGAGCTTTGTTTGGAGTTTGTTTTGGAAGCGTAAAAGCGATGAGCGCGCCGCCGCGCGCGACAAAATAACTCTTGCCCCCTTCAAGTTCCCATTTTTCATTCTCTTCAAGAGGCGTAAAATCATGTAAAGCCAAACGATTGCTCGTCTCTTGCACCGCATGCCAAGATGTAGGGGATGTTTCTAGAAAGGCTTTAAAATCTTCAACAATATGGGACATGTTTAAGGCTTTAACTCTTTGATTCCGTTCATATATTTATGTAATACCAGAGGAAGAGTTACAGAGCCATCCTCTTTTTGATTATTTTCAAGAAGCGCAACGACAAGACGTGATGTTGCAAGTCCAGAGCCGTTCAGCGTATGTACAAATTCAGGTTTTTCATCTTTGACTCTGTAACGCGTTTGCGAGCGTCTTGCTTGGAAATCTGTGCAGTTAGAGACAGAGGAGACCTCATAATATCGGTTTTGGCCAGGTAGCCACACCTCGATATCGACCGTTTTAGCAGCGCCAAATGACATATCGCCGGTTGTTAAGAGCATCGTTCTGTAGTGAAGATTGAGCCCTTGCAAGATCAGCTCCGCACTTGCCATCATCTCATCAAAAACTTGATCGCTTTTCTCTGGTTTTGTGAAACAGAACATTTCCACTTTGTTGAATTGGTGCATGCGGATAAGGCCTCTTTCTTGACTGCCAGCAGCTCCTGCTTCTCTGCGGAAGCACGGCGTATAGGCGACAAATTTGCGTGGCAGCTCTTCTTCTTTTAGAATTTCATCATAAAAAAGACCGTTAAGAGCAACCTCAGATGTGGGGATTAAATAGAGCTCGTAATCTTCATCTTTAATTTTAAAGAGCTGCTTTTCAAATTTAGGAAGTTGACCCGAAGCATACATGATTTCAGGACGTACAAGATGGGGTGGCAGCCAGAATTCAAAGTCGTTTTCTAAATGAATGTCGATCATGTAGTTGATGAGCGCCCATTCAAGCCGAGCTCCCATGTTGCAGTAAGCAGGCCAGCCGCTTCCGGAGACCTTGGCGCTACGCTTAAAATCAAACAGGTGAAGTTTTTCATTGAGCTCGACATGGTTTTTGAAGGCAAAGGGGAAGGAAGGTTTTTCACCTACCATTTTTAGACAAACATTGTCTTTAGGGTCTGGTGAAATGGGGATTTCATCTTTGGGGATGTTAGGTAAAACAGAAAGTTTAAGAGAGAGCTCTTCTTCAAGCCTTTTTAATTCATGATCAAGTACTGTGATCTTGTCGCCAAGTCCGCCTACATCTTGCATGATTTGTGTAACATCTTCCCCTTTTCTTTTCTTTTCGCCGATCTCTTTGGAAAGGTGGTTGCGTGAGGATTTTAGCTCTTCTACTTCTACTTTAATTTCTCGAATCCGTTCATCAAGCGCCATGAGGGGAGCTAGATTAATCTCAGGATCTTTTGTCTTAAGTTTTGTTTCAATTTCTTTACAGTCTTTTCTAAGTAGTCGCATGTCTAACATCATCATCTCCGCAAAAGAGCATGATCATAGACAGTAGTTCAAGAAAAGTCAATGAGTCTTGTTTGAAATCACAGGCTAAAGAGGTTTAAGGCTCTTTGAAGTAAAGAGCCTTAAGAGGAGGGTGTATTAACTTGTTTTAAGCGTTGAATTGAATTTGATTTGGATTGGTTCGTTCATAAGATAAGCCGCATTGCCATATGCTGAAAAATAATGTGTTTATTTTTGCTTCGAATGTATCATTTTGATCTAGGCTGTTATTCAAAAATTTAGTAACAAGTGGTTTGTAGTCAAAGTTTGCTGCTTGTTGTTCTACAAGAACGTTTTTTTCAATAGTAAGGGTGTTTTTTTCAGTAGTAAGAGTCGTGTTTTGAGTTGTGAGTCGCGTAACTTCTGCATTAAGAGCATTAATTTCTTTTTTGTGTTTTTTACTGCTCTTTTTACTTTTTTTGCTCTTGTCGCTTTTGTCGCTTTTGTCTTTCCCTTTACTCTTATGCTTTCCTTTTTTGGGTGTTTTTGTCCCTTCGGTTTTTCCAGATTCGAAAGCTTGCTCCTCTTTCATGATGACATAGGCTCTTCCAAGTAGAGGGATGCCAACGATTGTGCAAGAAAGGCCTGCTGTACAGATTGTAGCGAGGATTTTGCCGAAGAAATTTTTTACTTTACTGTCTTGCGCGTTGGTTGTACATAATTTTGTAACACTCCAGCGGAATGGATCCCAGCTTGCCGGCTTGTTAGTTTTGTTTTGTACAGGCGTTTGTTTTTTTTCATGCAATTGTAATGATCCAAGAGAAATACCTTTTGTTGACATAAAGACTCCTTGTTGTTGATAATTGTTAGTATATTTTATCTTCTTTTAACGTTCTCTTCAACAAAACTTATTTATTTATAGATGATTAAAATAATGTATTTGCTTCTGTGAAGGTTTCTGTCCTTTGAACTTGCAATAGGGTAGAGGATGTGCTACCCTTTAGACTTTTACGATAGGTGGATTCTTATGTCAAAAAAGGTTCCTGTAGCGCATAACCCGTTACTGCTTAGATATCACCGTTTGATGGACGCCTTTGCGAAATCTGACGATGAACGTGATTTTTATCTTGATAAATCAGAAGGGTTTATCTTTTATGTCGACCTGGATAAGGGACAAAAAGAGTTAGATGACCTTGAGACAGAGCTTAGAGAAACCGCTGAGCGCTATTGCTTAATCCCTAAGATGACTTATTATGAAACAAAAAAGTTTATGGAAGGATTTATCAATGAAAAAGTTTATGATATTGATACTAAAGAAAAACTTGTCGATATTATTCAAGCCAAAGAAGCGCGCGAAAATTTTCTTGAATTCATTTATGACCATCTTTCAGAACTTGAAAAGTGGCAACAATATTATCACGAACGCTCAAGAATCAGAATTATTGAATGGCTAAGAAGTCAGCAGATTCAATTTGTATTTGAAGAAGATCTTGATTTTTCTAAAAATCTTTTAGAAAAAATCAAAACGCACCTTTTTGAAATCAAAGTTCCAAAAGATGTGGCGGGCGCAAGAGAAACTCTCCTTGCTAAAGCTAAAACATATTACTCTAGTGAAGCGCTAAATCCACGCCCAAAAAGAGGACGCCCTCCTAAGCAAGTGATTAAAGTGGAAATGGAGCCGCAAGTTACAGTTGATATTTATACAACAGTGCCTCCAAGCATTCGTCCATTTCTTTATATTCCTGATATCACAAACGCTGCAGCGGTTACATTCTCCGCACGATTTGATACGGAAGCTCAGCTACTCGCTAACTTGCGTGGTAGCTCCCGCGTTAAAGTGGATGCTAAACTCCAAGCTCTTTCAGAGCGTCTTGAATCGTTACGACACCTTTCTACGCGTATAACAGATATTCATGAGATCACGGGGATGGAAAAAGAAGAAAAAATTCTTAAAGCTGTTCAAGCAACTCCTTTTGAAGAGATAGAGAAGTTTGAAACAGAAGCGCATCCTAAGAAAAAAAGAAAAATTATGGAAGTGGTTCAAGGGTTTTTACCTAAAAAAAGAGAGCTTGTGCGTCCTACTACAACAGGACCGCAGCCGCCGCAAAAGCTGCCAGTTGCAAAAACTGTGACCCAAATCCAAGCTAAAAAGGGGAAAAAGAAGTGATGGTAGTTGATGAAAGCCTTGAAACGTCCTGTATGCAAGCTCTCGAAATGGTCTATCTTACCCGTTTTGTAGATGAAAAAATGTCTAAACTTGTTCGTCAGAATAAGGGGGGGACGTTTCATCTTTCGGTAATGGGCCATGAGATGGTAGGCGCCATTGGAGCGCTTACTTTGACGCCAGGCAAGGATTGGGGGCTTCCCTACTATCGGGATCGCGCGTTTGCGATCAGTTTAGGTTGTGATATTACAGATGTTATTGGCGCGTTTTTGGCGCGTGATGTGCCTCATCATTCAGGTGGACGAATGATGCCGGAACACTTTTCTCATAAAGGGTTGAATATTCCATGTCAGTCAAGTTGCGTAGGCTCTCAATTTTTGCAAGCAGTAGGTGTTGCAAAAGCTCTACAGCTTGCAGGTGATGATGCTGTCGTGTATGTTTCGGCGGGTGAGGGTGCTACATCTCAGGGCGATTTTCATGAAGCGCTTAATTTCGCTGCTTTGCATAAACTCGGGGTGATTTTTACTATTCAAGATAACGGTTGGGCAATTTCTGTGCCGGTTAGCGAACAGACAGCCGGTGGATCGATTGTTAATATGGCGCAAGGGATTGAAGGTCTTGACTGCTTTAGTGTCGATGGCTGCGATTATGAGGAACTCACGAATGCTTTTGAGCAGGCGGTTGCAAAAGGGCGTGCGGGACTCGGCCCCAGTTTAGTTGTTGCTAAAGTTCCAAGAATTGGCGCGCATAGTAGTAGTGATGATCCAGGTAAATATAAGACCCAAGAGATTACGAGCGAAGAGAAAGAGAGAGATCCTATTCCTCGCTTTGAAGCGTGGATTGTACAGATGGGTTTTAAAACGAAAGAAGAGTTGCAGGAGATGCGTCAGGAGTTATTTGAGCGCGTAGAAGCTGCAGCGTTGATTGCTGATCAGATTCCTTTTCCTGATGTTAAGACAGCCGCTTCTCTTGTTTTCAAAGAGGTAGAATCTCTACCCTACACTGAGGAGGAATTCTCCTCTTCTAAAGAATCTGTTGTGATGGTGGATGCACTGAATCATGCCCTTGATGAAGAGATGCAGCGTGACCCAAAGATCATCGTTTTTGGCCAAGATGTCGCTCACGGCAAGGGAGGCGTTTTTGGTGTTACGCGTCATTTGACAGATAAATATGGAGTGGAAAGGTGTTTTAATTCACCTCTTGCAGAATCGACAATTGTTGCATTAGCCCTTGGCATGTCGCTTGTTGATAACTACAAGCCCGTCGCTGAAATACAGTTTGCAGATTATTTGTGGACAGGGATCAATCAACTATTTAATGAACTCTCTAGCTTTTATTATCGAGCAAATGGCGAATGGAACTGTCCTGTTGTTCTTAGGATGCCGTGCGGCGGTTATATTCAAGGCGGACCTTACCACTCTCAGAGTATCGAGGCGTATTTAGCGCATTGTCCTGGTTTAAAAGTTGTGATTCCAAGTAACGCTGCTGATGCAAAAAGATTGTTAAAAGCTGCTATCCGCGATCCTAATCCTGTGATTTTCTTAGAGCACAAAGCTCTTTATAGACAGCGTGTTTTCTGCGCACAGAGAGAACCTGAAGAGCATGAGATCATCCCTCTTGGCAAAGCAAAAATCGTCCGTAAAGGGCGCGACTTAACGCTTGTTGCTTGGGGAATGATGGTCTTTATGGCAGTTGAAGTTGCAGAAAGGCTAGCAGATGAGAGGATTGATGTTGAAGTGATCGATCTGCGCACCATTGTGCCGCTTGACTTTGCAACGATTGTAGAATCGCTTAAGAAGACAGGCAAGCTATTAATTGCTCATGAAGCTGCTCGTACATGTGGTTTTGGTGCTGAGATTGCAGCACGTGCTTCTGAAATGTGCTTTGAATACCTTGATGCACCTGTTGTGCGTGTGACAGGTCAAGATTGTCCTGTACCTTATTGTAAAATATTAGAAGACGCAGTTCTTCCTCAGAAAGAGGATCTGGAAAAAGCGATGCGCAAATTAGCTGGCTTTTGAAGAAATAACAACTTCTTTAGCTTTGCGTTTTTTGAGTCGTACATTTGATCTTCTTGCAAACTGATCTGCAACACCATTAATAAGACGCGCGTTGAGTTTGCTGTATTGTTTGATCTTTTCTTGTACGCCTTCAAGCGATTTTTGCTTGGCGGGTTTGCCTTCTTTATTGAGCATCTCTTCCATATGAATCAGTCTTGCAAGCAAACTTTCTTGTGTTTTTTGCAGCGCGTCGACTTCAAAATCGCTAAGCGAAGCCATATGGATGTTATCTGCATAACAGATCAATTGATCAAGCGTTGTATCAATATCTGCTAATATTTCTTCTCCAGAACGTATCATTGTTACATCCTCTTTTATATTAAATAGTTAGTAATTGATTTTTCTTATTATGTCAAAACAAAATTTCAACTATTTCATAAATTGTTTATTTTCAAATAGATAAGTCTGTAAGGCTCGATCAAGACGGTAAATTGAAAAAAATCTCATTTACTAAAAATCCACATCCATAGTATCTTACGCGCACAAGTGACAACCAACTTTAAATTTGGAAAATCCCATGCGCTTCTTTCTCCTTCTCCTTTTATGCTTTATACACACATTTCTTTCTGCTGACGAAGAACTTGAAATTCTCCCCTCATCTCCAGAACATATTGCCAGATTATCTTTTGATGCAGAAACACTCGTTGCAGGCCTTGTAAGCCCACTCACAGGACAACTCTCTTTTATAGAGACAGATCTTATCGCAAAAGGTGCAGAAGATATCGTCTTAAGACGCATTTATATCCCGCCTCACATGCCCGATCCGATTGGGGATAAGCCTGTGTGGGAAGAATATAACCTCCTTAAATATCTTAATAGCACTTACCAAGGTTGGATGCTCGCACCTCACATAAAAGCTTTTTTCTATTTTGAAAACAATATCGTGCGCATTACAGATCCTCAGGGCACCACACTTGATTTTTCTTTAAAAAAAGAGAAATGCACACTCATCTCTCCAACGTATGGCATGAGCAATACTTCTCACGGCCTTCCAAGCGGGCGTTATGATTTGCGCAATACGCAGGTCATTGTATCGGATAATAGAAGAACGATCACCGTGCATGCGCCCGATGGCACAGTGCGCCACTATAATTATTTTCAAAAAGGGATTGGAAAAGCTTCCTATCTTTTAGAACAAGAGATCCTACCCCACGGTAAACTTGTGCGTTACCGTTATGATTCTGGGCATTTAAAGTTCATCGAAAGCACAGATCTCCAAGAACGCCACGTATATGCCTTAATTCGTATCGAGCGTAAAGCTTCCTCTATCGACTACATTACATCTTGTGGAAAAAAAGCCTCTTACCACTATGAGAAAAGGGAAAAATCCTTCGATATCAAAGACAAACACCAAAGGCTTAAAACCCATCAATTTTTTCCACGCCTTTTGACGAAAGTCAGCAGCCCCTTCTATCGCCATGAAGCAATGCAGTATTCTCCAAAACATCTTTTGGAAGAGATGCTAGGTAAAGACAAGATCTTTCAATCTGTTTACAAAACATGTCAAGGCCGTAAAATTCCTCCACATCTTCGTATCTCACAGCTCAAATTACCTGTCGGCGCAGACGATGTTTTTGAGCCCGTCTATGAATTTGATTACGATCTTCCAAGAGCTGGGAAAAAAGCAGGAGTCACAACGGTCACGAGCTCTGATGGAAGAAAAACCCTCTACCACTTTTCCAAAGATCTATTTCTAGAAAAACAGGAACATAAAGACAAAAACGGCAACATACAAAAGAGAGAAGCCTATCACATGAGACAAAGTGAAGATCACTGGTTAGACTCATTTGAAATCAACAGCGGTAACGGAGAACGCTTACACAAAAAACAGTTCACTTATGACAGTTTTGGAAACCCCTTCACAGAGTCTTTCATTGGAAATTTAACAGGAGGGGAGCAAGAGGAGAGTTACATCATTTGGCGCCACTACTCTAAAGATGGCAAGCACCTTCTACTAAAAGAAGACCATGAAGATGGACGCAGCTTTTA
>JAZKBL010000008.1:0-3211 GCA_040388665.1 Chlamydiota bacterium | reverse complement strand
TGCAAGGAAGGAGTTTCTCCGCTCCGGTAAGGGGGATGGCCAAGTTCCTTGCCGCGAATGGAGAGATAGCTCGCTTGGGCCCTGTGCCCTGAAGGATCGGGATTGCGCTGAGCTGCCCGTTCAAATAGTTTCAGGTTAGATTTTATACACACTTTAATTTAATTTTAAGTATTTATTTGCATTTACACTTAAGCTTTCAATTGTTATAATAAATACAAAATTAATTACTAAATCAACAGATATAATTAAAAACAAAAGGCAATTTAACATGACTTCTAGTCCGATAAACTCTGAGCGAACGATTGTTTACTCCAATCAATTCTTAGGTCCGTTCACAGATGTTTGCAAAGAAATGGAACGCCTTGCCTGTTTTGTGAGCTATGATAAGAGCCGTCCCCTCGAAGAGGAGGAGGGATCTACCGATAATCTGGATGCCGAATTGAAAGCAATCGCTAAAATATTGATCAACTGTAAGCTTTCTTCTAATGAAAAGCGCGAGCCAGATCAATTAAAAAATCAGATCATTCAGAACTTAGGCAAAATTGGACTAGCTTTTCCTCTTATAAAACAATTGAAGTCAGCGAAAACAGTCGATGAAATTAGACGTTTTGCTAAAATATTTTTCCATTACAAATGCGCCGCATTATACCCTTCCCGCGTGCAGAAACCAAATCAAGGTTTAAACGGCCCCACTTTGCTAATTGAGTACCCTAAACTCTCCAAGAATAATCTCTCTGAGACGATTTTAGAAGCATCTGTCCTAAAATGTACGGACCCGATCGAACTTGCCTGCCATGCTGTCTACTATGCTCTTGCCAATGTGTTTCAGGAAAACGGTGCAACTTCAATCGGATTTTCAGTTCCTAAAGTAGGTGGACTTGACTTTTTAAATTCTACCTATCACAGTCCTGCGTCAACTGATTATGAACCAGACATAGAACAAGATATCAGAAACAAGCAGTTTGGAATGCCAAAAGACGCAGCTCAAAAACTAAAAGCCGAGTTGACTACTTTAATCAATAAATTGCCAAAATCATTTGTTGCTTCCGAAGAAGAAAAAGATTCTGGTCGCCCTCCACATTCCTTTGTTCTACTCAGTGAGCGAATTGTAGGATCCCATCTTTTAGATGCCGTGATCACTGGAAAATTAAATTTTTTTAGGACCCTTAAAGAAGAAGAGCCTATTGTTGTTGAGCCAGTTCAAACCTTCCAACAAAACATGTTACTCAGACAGTTCGCACTGCTTACCGCATTCGATCTATTTATGGGAAACTTCGATCGATTGGCCTCCTTGGAAAAGAATGACCTAGACGATGATAACTCCCCATATTTCCTACAAACAAAGGAAGCAAATCTAGCTAATTTGATGATCGATTTCAATCACACAGCTCCGATCGTTTATGCAATTGATAATCGAACTCAACCTGAATTCATTGAAAATCCAGATCTTCAAAATGCATACAACCGCTCTCTTGGAGATCTTTTGACCTCTTCCAAAGGAAGACGGCAAATTGGTGAAAACATACAAAACTGCATCACTAATTTTATGGAACGTCTAAGTGACAACGGCGACATTGAAATAACAAACGAAATCGAGGACAATAGACAGGATTTCCTAAATTTAATCCACTCCAAAAATGCTCTTGACCAATTTGAAAAAGGAATAGAACAGGGCGTTGCATTCATTCGAGGCGTTCTTTTTAACAATTGGAACAGCGAAAAAGGAGTTCCTCTGAGAAATTATTTATCAAATGCGGCTCCTGAAGTTTTGGATTTTGTAGATACCCAATTTAAATTCTTTAGGGATATGAAAGAGCGTCCGGTTCATAATACAAAGCTACCTCTTATGCCCGCGCCAACAGTCCACCTAACCAAATGGAAAAATCCTCTACTTTACAACAGGCTTACTACAAAAATTTCCGCTTTTAAAAAAACACCCTCTTTATCTGAACCTGGTTCAGTTCAAAGCAACCCATCAACACGAGAATTATCATGAGTAGTTCCTCTTTAATTTCTTCTTCGATTTCTTCAGCGATCTCTTCTTCATCGAGGTTAACACCTTCGCCTATTGATTTTGACGGATCAGAGTCTCCACTATCTTCATCGATGACTCATTCCCCAACTCCAGATCAAATGATGTTCACCCTTTTTTCTGTCGGTGTATATGACTACAAGTCAGGCTCAAGCGAAAACATGGCACATTTTAATCAGACATTTTCTGTATCAGAGAAACTTCTAAAAGGAAATTCTGAAGAAGTCAAAGGGGCCGTCGAGAATATAAAAAAAGCGGTTACCAAGGTAATTTCACCCAATCGTAAGATAGATAAAGTACGCCACAAATCTTTTGGAAGTCTTCCTTCCCAAACAATGCTCAACCGCCCATCCCAAAGACACACACGCTACAGCTCAGTTCAACTCAACAAAAAATAAACAGAAAACCCGATTGTTTCTATATAAAACAATCGGGTTTTTCAAATTTAATTCCAAACCATTCGTTGCTTAAAAAATTGAAGTCAATTATTTAACCCATTTAGAGGTTAAATCATTTGGCGCGCTTCCTTATTCTGTTAACTCCTCTTGTTTTGATTAGCTGCCTGCGCGACGCAGCAGATCCGCTCTCGCTTGCGCCCTCCACCTCTTTTTCCTCTTGGACTCCGATGAAGGGCAACAACCTCGTCTCTTCGCGCTGCTGCCAAACGCTGCTTCCTCCCACCTTTGGCGAGTATGAATTATCCTTGGCAGAACTTCTCGATGTTGCGCTTCAAAATAATCCCTCAACAAAACAGACTTGGGCACTCGCCAGAGCCTCTGCCGCTCAATATGGAGTCGCCCTCAGCCCTTTTTTCCCCAATATTGGGTTCAATAGTTTCTACTTCCGCCAGCGGGCCGACTTTCCCTCGACAAGCACCCCTTCAAGCGCGCCCAGCTCCTCTGGCGGAGGAAGCGGCGGCGGCGCCAACATTGGAGGAGGCACCTTCATCGGCACGACTTCGGCAAAACCTCACCCCATTTATGTGACTGAGGCAGGTCCCGATATTGAATTGACCTACACTCTTTTTGATTTTGGACAAAGGACATCAGCTGCCCTCGCTGCCAAAGAGGCTCTTTACTACGCCGACCTGACCCACAATCAGCAAATCCAGACGGTCTTGCAGACTGTGATGACTGACTACTACAACTACCTCTTCCAAACAGCTGTTTTGCGGGCCAA
>JAZKBL010000007.1:16197-20991 GCA_040388665.1 Chlamydiota bacterium | reverse complement strand
TACCTGTTGGCAGTGCAAAAATTAGTACTTCTAATAACAACAGTCCTATTATGATCAGTGCAGGAGGATCTGGAGATGTACGTTTAGCGGGGGGGATTAGACCTGAATCTTATGCACAAGTGGTTGCGCGAGAATCTGATGTTACTATTGAAGCGAGTGGAAGCATTCTTGCGAATGCATCAAACTCTATTGGAGGTTTTGGCACTAATGGCAATGCATCTATCCAATCAGGATTAGATCTCGTTTTACAAGCAAATAATGGGGACATTATTTTTACAGGCGGTAATGCATTTGGTGCTTATGCTGCGGCAACAGCAACGCAGACAGGTAACATGACTGTACAGGCCTTAAATGGGGCTGTTCAATGTTTAGGAGGATCTTCAACAAGTGGCAATTCCAGTGTTACTCTGATCACTCAAAGAGGTGGTAACATCGAGATTTCTTCTGATAGTTTGAATTTTTCAGCTGGAACTGGCGTTAATGCACAAGTGACCGTATTCGCAGCGGCCTACCAAGGAGTTGGTCATATTGAAGCAACAATCAGTAATGATGTTGTTATTTCAGGAGCGTCTATTGCTACAGGGATTGGAGGTGGAGAGATTACCTTTAATGCGATGGGAGATATCACTTTTCAAAATGCGTTAGTTTCAACAAAATCAGTTAATGGAAATCAACAGATTGTATTGAGCTCAGGGCCTGTTAATAACATCACTTTTACGGATGTTACGATGAGCACATTATTAGGAAACATTGAGATGATAGCTGGAGACTCAATTTCTTATATAAACAGTAAATTTCATGCAACAGTTCCTGCAATGGGAGCATTCTCTGCGATTGCTGGAAATGATCTTGCATTCGACGCGCTTTCTAGTGTAACTGTTAAAGGTCAGGTTCAGCCTGCAGCATTATTTGTTGTTGATAATAACAACCCGATGAGTGTTGGTTCTGGTCAATTTGTTTATCCAATTGGCGCGCATATTACTGCTCCAGCTAGTGGTTTTGTCAGAATTTACACAGCTGCACGTATGATAAATAATGTTCAGGTGATGGCAAATATTAATGGACTCAATTACGTGCCAAGTTTTCCAGCTGGTATGAATACAAATCAAGAAGTGTGGAATACAGCATACCCTACAGTGCCGGCATTTCCTGAAAATGGATCTGATCACTTCACGATCTATTATAAATCCATAAACAACTAATCATATCAATCTTGGCGTACGATAAATATCGTGCGCCACTTGGATTTTATTGCATCAAATCACGCGTCCTCTGGATAAAAGATGAGGTGCGGGCATGCATGCGGGTGCGATTTTAAGATTAAGTTAACTTTAAGCGCTGCGTTTGCGGAGAATCGAGTAAGTAATACTATTACCTATCCATTGCACTGCTTGAACGAGAAGGATAAGGAGAATGACGGTCGTGCACATGATAACGCCGTTAAAGCGCTGATAGCCGTATTGAATGGCGACTTGTCCGAGGCCGCCGCCGCCAACAAGACCTGCCATGGCACTATAGCCAATGAGATTAACCATTGTTAAAGTGATTGCGGAAATAAGCGAGGGTAAGGCTTCCGGCAGCAGGATTTTTTGAACGATTTGTCGTGTATTGGATCCCATGACAATCGCTGCTTCTATGAGTTGCTTGTCGACCTCTTTTAAACTCGACTCAACAAGACGCGCAATAAAAGGAGCTGCAGCAATTGTTAAAGGGATGATAGATGCGGTTGTTCCAAGGCTTGTTCCTACAATCAGACGTGTTAGAGGGATAAGAGCCACCATAAGAATGGCGAAGGGAAAGGATCTGCCTATATTCACCACAGTCTCTAAAGTTTTGTAAAGATAGATGTGCTCTTTGATATGGCCTTTACCTGTTAAGGTTAAAATAATGCCTAGAGGTAAACCAATGATGACAGCAAAGAAGGTGGATGTGATCACCATGTAAAGGGTGTTCCATGTTTGCAAGGGAATGAGCTGAAGGATTAGGTCCCAGTTATCAGGTGTCATTTTTTCATCACCTCGCAGTGGATTTTATTTAAGTGAAGAAAAGCGAGTGCTTTTTGTAAGTTATCTTCTTTTCCTTGGATTTCGATGACAAGTGTGCCTACAATATTTGTTTGCAAATTGTCGACCCATCCGAGAAGAATATTAGCATCGACATCAAACTCTCGAATCATTTGGGAGATAATGGGCTTTCCGGCTGTTTCCCCTTTAAAACTAAGGCGCAAGAGCATGTGCGTTGGATTCGGCGGTTTATAAAAATGTTCGGGGATTTCATGAGCGCTATTTTGTAAAAATTTTTGCGTTGTAGGATGTTTTGGTTCTGCAAAAACCTCTGCAACAGGGCCAGATTCGACAACAGTGCCATTTTCTAAAACAGCTACTTTATGGCAAATCTGTTTGATCACATCCATTTCATGGGTAATGAGAACGATAGTCACACCCAAATTGCGGTTGAGATCTCGAAGAAGTGTCAGGATCTCCTGCGTTGTTTTGGGATCAAGAGCAGAAGTTGCTTCATCACAGAAAAGAACTTCTGGATGATGAGCTAAAGCTCTTGCGATGCCAACGCGTTGTTTTTCTCCACCGCTTAAAGCTATAGGATAAGAATGTTTTTTATTACTTAAACCGACAAGGCGCAGGAGTTCATCTACTCGAGCGGCGATTTTTTCTTGGGGATATCCTGCAATTTCTAAAGGATAAGCCACATTGCCAAAGACTGTACGGGATGTTAAAAGATTAAAATGTTGAAAGATCATGCCGCATTTAAAACGAAAAGAGCGAAGTTCTTTTTTGTGAAACTGACTAATATCTTCTAAAGAAAAGAAAACCTTTCCACTTGTTGGAGTAATAAGATTTGCTAAAATACGAATCAGTGTCGATTTTCCTGCACCACTTAAGCCAATAATTCCAAAAACTTCTCCTTTCTCAATAGATAAGGAGACGTTTTTTAAAGCATAGACACCTCCCCTGTATTCTTTAGAAACTTTATTGGCTTGAATAAAGGGGAGGTTCATAGGGATTTTACCCGCCTGTACGTGCAGGAGCTGGGAGAAGAGCTCTATGACTTAGTTTGATTTGACCGCGTGGGTTAACATCAATCACTTTTACCTCAAGGATATCGCCGACTTTATAAATGTCATTAATATCATTGATACGTGTATGAGAGAGCTCGGAAATATGGCAGAGACCTTCTTTACCGCAGATCTCAACAAACACACCAAAAGGAACGATGGAAACAATACGGCCTTTATAGACTTCATCAATTTTGACTTCAGCAACAAGGTTATGGATGATGTTTTTTGCTTTTTCCATAGCTTCTTTGTTTGTTGAAGAGATACTGACAAGACCACTGTCATTGATATCGATTTGAACACCAGTTTCTTCAATAATCGCACGGATTTGTTTACCTGAAGGGCCGATGATTGTTCCGATCTTGCTTGGTTTCACTTGCATTGTTTCGATGCGTGGTGCGTAAGTCGAAAGTTGTTCTTTTGCTTTAGGCATCGCTTCGAGCATTTTATTCAGGATGTGGAGTCTGCCCTGTCTTGCTTGAGCAAGAGCCGCTTGCATGATATGAGGGGTAATACCTTCGATTTTGATGTCTAATTGAAAAGCTGTAATACCGTGAGCATTACCAGTCACTTTAAAATCCATATCTCCTAGAGCATCTTCTGCTCCCAAGATATCAGAAAGGATGGCATAGTTTTTTCCTTCGAGGATAAGACCCATTGCAATACCTGCAATTGGATGCTTAATAGGAACACCTGCATCCATAAGTGCAAGGCAACCGCCGCAAACAGATGCCATGGAAGAAGAACCATTGGATTCTGTGATATTCGATTCAAGACGGATGACATAAGGGAAGTTTTCTTGAGAGGGTAAGGTCATAGCAAGTGCACGTTCAGCAAGTTTTCCATGGCCGATTTCTCTACGACCAGGTGATCCCATACGACCAACTTCTCCTACAGAAAATGGAGGGAAGGAATACTGGAGATAAAAACGATGACTGCTTTCGCCGTGAAGCGTTTCATAACGTTGAGCCATAGTTTCTCCGCCAAGGGTGCATACAGCAAGAGATTGCGTTTCGCCGCGTGTGAAAAGGGCGCTGCCATGTGTTCGAGGTAAAATGCCATTTTCGATATTGATTCCCCGAACTTCATCACATTTTCTACCGTCAGAGCGACAATTCTCTGAGAGAATCATGTGGCGCATGTGCTGTGCTTGCACTTTTTTAAAGGATGCAAGTACTGCTGTTTTTGGATACTTTGCTTCTCCATTTTCGGGACAAAGAGTGTCTGTAAGGGATTTTGAGACCTCAGCAATCGTAAGTTCTCGCTGATTTTTTTCTTTGATGCGAAAAGCTTGCTTGACGCGCGCTCCAGTTAAAGTCTCAACTTCTTCTGCAAGCTCTTTATGAGAAGAGCGGAGCGTGTCCCGTTTTTTTGGTTTTCCAATAACATTCTGCCAATCACTTAAAGCTTGGCAAATTGTGCGGATAGCGGCGTGTCCTTCATTGACTGCATCTAGAATTTGTTCTTCTGTAAGAAAGTCGCAAGAACCTTCAATCATTAAAATAGCATCTTCAGTTCCTGCAAGAACGAGATCAAGTCGAGATTTTTTCATCTCTTCGATTGTAGGGTTGATGATGAAAGCTCCATCAATCATTCCGACGCGTACGCCGCCAACAGGTTTAATAAGAGGAATTTCAGAGATGACAAGTGCCGCGGAAGCAGCGCAGATCGCAAGAGGTTCTGGAGCATGAATGCTATCATAGGACAATACATAAGAAAGA
>JAZKBL010000007.1:10833-16187 GCA_040388665.1 Chlamydiota bacterium | reverse complement strand
CGTAGTATCCTTCTTCAAACAAAGGTCTTAGAGGGCGGTCAATGAGTCTGCTTGCGAGAATTTCTCTTTCTGTAGGACGACCTTCGCGCTTAATAAATCCGCCAAGCGTTCTGCCTGTAGATGAAAACTTCTCCTGATAATCAACACGTAAAGGAAAAAAGTCGATGCCTTCAGGACTTGGTCCAAAGCATGCTGTTGATAAAATGATTGTGTCGCCAACGCGTAATGTTACGGCGCCATGTGCTTGTCTTGCAATTTTTCCTGTTTCAAATATGAGGTCTTTTCCCCCTACTGAAATGGTCATAGTTTTTGTAGGTAAGTTCATATAATTTTAAATCTCCGGTATTTATTGATGGGGGATGAATTGACCATCGGAAAAGAATAAGAGTATTCCGCTCAGAAGGGCACTTCATCCCATTTTTTGAAGACTATACAAGAATGTTAATATTAGGAGCAAATGGAAAAGGCCGTTTTAAACGGCCCAAATGAAATAAAGGCCGCTGAAAACGGCCGTATATTCTGTAAAACTTATTTACGGAGGTTTAAGCGCATAATTAGATTTTGGTAGCGCTTAGTATCTGTCGAATTGAGATAATCAAGAAGTTTGCGTCTTTGACCGACGAGTTTAAGTAGAGCAAGTCTTGAGCCATGGTCCTTAGGAGCTAGCTTCAAGTGTTCTGTTAATTCTGCAATTCTCTCTGTAAGGATTGCAATCTGTACATCAGCGGATCCAGTGTCCTTTTCATGAAGTTGAAACTTCTTTGTAATTTCTTCTTTGGTACCCTTGTCTAGTGACATCTAAAGTATCTCCCTGCATTGAGAGTTAAAGGTGGAAAAACTTTGATTGCCGGTCTGAAAAGGCGACTTGCCATTTCCGGGCCGGCATGCTACATTCATACCCTAAGTCTACCACATTTGCTCTTAATGGGGAATCATAATGATTAAAGAAAAGGGTTGTTTGGCATAATGTGCTTTTTAGAGAGTCTCGAGCGATGATTTTAAAGATAAAATTACCCGGAAATTAAAAAATTTAAATAAAAGATAATTGCAATTATGCCCAAATTTTGAATTCACTTGGGTATATTTCAGAAGGTAGAATGTTAGAAGATTGTGAGTTTATGAAAGAGGCTTTAGCTGAAGCTATGGTCGCATATGCTAAGGGAGAAGTTCCCATAGGTGCTGTCATCGTATATAAAGGGGAGGTCATTGCAAGAGCGCATAACCAGGTGGAGTTTCTCAAGGATGCAACAGCTCATGCTGAGGTGCTTTGTTTAAAAGGGGCTGCAAACAAGCTTGATAATTGGCGCCTTTTGGAATGCACTCTTTATTGTACATTAGAGCCTTGTTGCATGTGTGCGGGGGCTATGTTTCTTTCTCGTATATCAACTCTTGTTTGGGGGGCTCCCGACAAACGTCATGGTGCTCATGGAAGTTTTACAAATGTGCTTGATCTTTCACATCCGATTCATCAAATTATTGTTCGTAAAGGCATTCTTGAAAATGAGTCAGCAGCGCTTATTAGGCAATTTTTTAAAGAGCAGAGGTTAAGAAATGAAAAAAATATTTGATGAGTTGATTGAAGCTCAAAATAAAAAAATTTATGCGTGTGCCGAACGTATTGTGCCACGCATCACTCAAGATGACCTATTGCAGCCTAATGATTTTCCAGAGCTTGAAACACATCCCTATTTTCGTTACGAAGAAGGAATTCTCGAAGGTTTAATGACAGCGCGCATGGCCTACCTCGCCTACCTCAACGAACAATCTTAAAAACTTATAAGGAGTCATTTTAAAGTTACTCTGGACGATTGCGGTTTTTCTTCTGCCGTTTCGTGATTTTTCTAAGACGAAAGCGCTCTTTCCATGTGAGGCTTTTTTTTCCTTGAAAGGAAATTTTTGAAAGCATTTCTTCAAGGAACTGTTCGTCATTGAGGACAGCTTTTCCCGTTTTAAAATCGAAAATTTTAGCCTGTGTATATAAAGGTGCTTCTTTTTGTGTTCTTATAAGACGTCCGTAGAGGTAGCCAAAAAGTGCGGCAATCAGATAAGAGATTGCATAGATCCAATTTCCTGAAGACAAATCAATAAAAAGATTAATGCCAAGAGATATGAAGACAATGTTTTTTGCTTTGATGGGTATGCCGAGTAAAAAGGGGAGGGTGGCTTTTGGATTAAGGGTGATCCATGCGATCATCAAAGAATAAAGTCCTGTCATATTTCCTGCGTAAAAAAGCAAGGAGGTGGTGGTGAATAACAACCCTAGAATTGCAAGGCCGGCAATTAGCCCACCTAAAAAATAGAGCGATAAAAAATGAAGCATCCCTCTTTTGTGTAAGATGGAGCCTCCAAGAAACCAGAGGAGATAACTATTAAAGGCGACTCTAAAAAGAAAAGAAAAAGTGACGCCTTGATCTAATGGTTGGACAAAAAGGTAAGAAACCAGCTGCCATAGATGACCTTGTTTGATGCCGTTTAAGGAGAGACTGAGAAGTTTTTGTAAGGAAAATGTAGGAATAAGGTTATCTGACAGAGCGCTAAGAAGACTTGTTATTGCCGTTACTGTTAGGAGTGCGTTAAAGATTCTTTGAGTTTTATTCATATAAATTCTTTTGAACTTGTTTTTTTATAGGGGAATGAGGTTTAATCATTTCGGTACGACAATATTGTAAAGGAGATCGATATGAAAAGACAAGGACATCCTCCATATCAGGAAATACTTTTTGTAGATTCTTCCACAGGTTATAAGTTTGTGTGCGGAAGCACCCTTCAGCCTAAGGATACCGAAGAGTTTGAAGGGAAAACTTATCCCGTTTACCGTGTGGCTATTTCATCTGCATCACACCCTTTCTTCACAAGAAAGAATCAGTTCGTCGATGCAGAAGGTAGAGTTGATAAATTCAACAAACGTTATAGCGAAAAGAAAAAGCAAGCGCAAGCAGCGCCAGCGGTTGTTGTGAAAAACGAGAAAGAGAAAAAAAAGAAGTAATCTTAATTTATGGAAGCGCGCCTTCGCAGACTGCTGAGTCGACTTGAAGAAGTCGAAGATCTATTGGGGAAAGCGGAGGTGCTCGCTGATAAGAAGCAGTATCGTGAGCTTGCACAAGAACATTCTTATTTGACATCTGTCAAAGAGGAAAAGCAGCGTTTAGAACATCTTGAAAATCAGTTAGCAGAAAATCAAAAGCTTTTAAAAGAAGAAAAGGATCACGAATTTTTAGAAGTAATTCGAGAAGATATCGCGTCTTTAGAAAAAGATAAAGAACTCGCGTATAAATCTTTGGAGACTCTTCTTGTTCCGCCAGACCCTCGCGATAACCGTAGCGTTATTCTTGAAGTGCGTGCGGGAACCGGTGGTGATGAGGCAGCTATTTTTGTAGGGGATTGCGTGCGTATGTATAAAGCCTACGCCGATCGCAAAGGATGGAAATATGAACTTCTTTCCTGTACTTCTTCTGAAATGGGTGGATTTAAAGAATATATCATGGTCATTTCAGGGCCTTGTGTATTTCGTTTTCTTCAATATGAAGCAGGAACGCATCGCGTGCAGCGCGTACCAGCAACAGAAGCTCAGGGTAGAGTGCATACCTCGGCTATTACGGTCGCTATTTTGCTTGAGCCTGATGAAGAAGAGAAAATTTTTCTAGACGAGCGTGATCTAAAAATCGACACTTATCGAGCATCTGGCGCCGGTGGTCAGCACGTTAACACAACAGATTCAGCCGTTCGAATTACGCACATGCCAACAGGCACTGTTGTGTATTGTCAAGAAGAGCGGAGTCAACACAAAAATAAAGAAAAGGCAATGCGTCTTCTATCTGCAAAAATCGTAGAAGAAAAAAGACGTAAACACGATGAAGAAGTCTCGTCATTACGCTCTTCTCAGGTGGGGACAGGAGATCGTTCCGAGCGGATTCGCACTTACAATTTTCCACAGAATCGCGTTACAGATCATCGTATCAATCTCACCCTTTATAAACTCAACTATGTGATGGAAGGGGATCTTGATGAATTCACGGAAGCGCTCGTGTCTTATTTTTACGAGCAACAATTGTCCTCTACAGAAGAATCTTAAGCGATGAAAGCGTTAGGAGAGATTCTTAAGCTCGCTGCGGGATACTTAGAAGATAAGAAAGTTTCTAGACCAAAAAGAATTGCTGAAGATCTTTTAGCGCACATTCTTCAGAGCAAGAGGCTTGATCTTTACTTGCAGTTTGATCGTCCTCTTAATGAAGATGAGCTAAGTCGTTACCGTTCCTTTCTTGCACGTCTTGCAAAAGGAGAGCCTCTTGAATATATTTTGGAAGAAGTTGAGTTTTATGGTTGCCATCTTAAAGTCACGCAGCGCGTATTAATTCCTCGCCCAGAAACAGAACTTCTTCTTGATAAGATTTGTAAAAAATTAGAAGGGAAGAATCTTGAAAATAAAGCTGCCTGGGATCTGTGCACAGGGTCTGGGTGTTTAGGTCTTGCGTTAAAGAAAAAATTTCCTACTCTTTTAGTAACTTTATCAGATCTGTCGCCTGAGGCATTAGAAGTTGCTAAAATAAATGCTTGTCTAAATAATTTAGATGTAAATTTTTTAGAGGGAGATTTGTTAACTCCTTTTTATCTTAAAAAAGCAGATCTCGTAATAGCAAACCCCCCATACATCTCGCAAGAAGCTTTTGATAACTTAGATCCAGGAGTGCGTGATTTTGAGCCAAAAATGGCCCTTTTAGCGGGTAAGAGTGGTTTGGAGTTTTATCAACGTCTGGCAGGGGAGCTTCCCTTGTACCTAAACCCAAGAGCTAGAGTGTTTTTTGAAATAGGCTTTGATCAAGGTGAAGAAATAATGAGTATTTTTTCTGATAATTGTTGGAGTGTAAAGTTTTTTGAAAGAGACTTCTCTTTACATGATCGGTTTTTTTTCCTTGAATTTGAATGAGATTTTTTAGTATCCTATAGGGCAGTTATGTTTGGAACACTTTCAGAAAAATTTCAAAACCTCTTTTCAGGGCTTCTTACAAAAAAGAAGTTAACGGAAGACAATATCTCTGATGCTGTGCGGCAGGTGCGTCTTGCGCTTTTGGACGCAGATGTTAACTATACGGTTGCTAGCAACTTTGTTAAGCGCGTTAAAGAGAAGTCGCTTGGTGATGAAGTTTTAAAATCGGTTAAGCCTGATCAACAGTTTATTAAAATCGTGCATGATGAATTAGTAGCTCTCATGGGTAGCGAAGAAGCGTCTCTGCATTGTAAAGGCGAGCCGGCAGTTATTCTCATGTGCGGCCTTCAAGGCTCTGGAAAAACAACGCAGTGTGCCAAGCTTAGCCACTTTCTGAAGAAAAAGGAGCCGAATAAACGGACATTAATTG
>JAZKBL010000007.1:0-10823 GCA_040388665.1 Chlamydiota bacterium | reverse complement strand
AGCCTGCGATTTACAAAGACCTGCCGCTATAGAACAGCTTAAACGACTCGGTGAGCAAGTAGAAGTTCCTGTATTTACTTTGGAAGGGGAGACAGATCCTCTTCAAGTTGCAAGAGAGGCTCTTAAAGCCGCTCGTATCGGTAATTACGATATTCTCATTGTGGATACTGCGGGACGGTTACATCTTGATGAAGCGTTGATGCAGCAGCTCGAAAAACTTAAAAATTTGCTAAATCCTCATGAAGTCTTGTTTGTTGCTAATGCGACAACAGGTCAAGATGCTGTTAAAACTGCTGCAGAATTTGATAAGAGGGTGGGGATTACGGGCACGATTCTCACGATGCTTGATGGAAATACGCGTGCCGGTGCCGCTATCTCGATTCGAGAAGTGACGCAAAAGCCGCTTAAATTTGAAGGGATCGGAGAAAAAATTTCCGACTTCCAAGTATTCAACCCACGTTCCATGGCCGACCGAATTCTCGGAATGGGGGATGTGATCAATCTCGTGCGTCGCGCTGAAGAGCATATTGACGAGACAGAAAGTCAGAAGATGGAAGAAAAAATCAGAAAAGCCTCTTTCACCTATGATGATTATCTGCGTCAGATGTCGATGTTGAAGAAGATGGGGCCTTTAAAAAGCCTTCTTAAAATGATACCAGGCGTGCCAGCGCTTGATGATACGCAAATTTCAGAAAAAGAGCTTGGTAAGACAGAAGCGATGATTTTGTCGATGACTCCTGCTGAACGATGTGAAAAGGCTGAATTGCTTCCCGCAAGAAGGCGTCGTATTGCAAAAGGGAGCGGAACTTCGATGGATGATGTGAATCGCATGGTAAAAGGTTTCAAACAGTTAAAACAATTTTGTAAAGACATGCCCTCATTGAAACAGAAGATGAAGGGATTAGGAGTAAAGGAGAATTCTCTATGGCATTAAAAATCCGCTTGCGACAACAGGGTCGCACAAACCGTCAAACATACCGCGTTGTTGTTGCCGATGAGCGCTCTCCGCGTGATGGTAAATACATCGAATTACTCGGCTGGTACAACCCTTGTGCACCACAAGAAAGTAGTTTTTCTGTGAATGCTGAAAGAATCAGCTATTGGCTTTCTCAAGGTGCTCAAATTAGCCCTCAAGTAGCGGCAATTACGAAGAAAGGCGCGCCTGAAGTGATGAAAGAGCACCATGATAAAGTTGAAGCAAAAAAAGTGAAAATGCGTGCGAAAAGGCGAGCTCTTAAGAAGAAGCCATAATTCGCTATGATCATTGATATTCTTTCCCTTTTTCCAGAGTACTTTCAAGGGCCGTTTGATGTTAGTATCTTGAAAAAGGCTATAGAGAATGGCCGGCTGGAGATTCATCAAACGAATATTCGAGATTTTGCAGCAGGTAAACATCAGAAAGTGGACGATCGCCCTTTTGGGGGAGGACCAGGAATGGTTCTTATGCCAGAACCTCTTGTAAAAGCGATTCGAGCCAAGCGGAAAAAAAACTCTAAGGTGATTTATTTATCGCCTCAAGGAAAACCTCTTACAGCGAAAACTTGTGAGAGGTTAAGCGTCGAATCGCATTTGATCTTGGTATGCGGACATTATGAGGGGATTGATCAGCGAGTGATCGAAAAGGAAGTAGACGAAGAAATTAGCATTGGTGATTACGTATTAACAAATGGATGTCTGCCCGCGATCGTTCTTGTAGATGCCGTCGCGCGGTTTATCCCGGGAGTCTTGGGGCACTGTGAGTCTGTGCAGCAAGATAGTTTTCAAAATGGGATATTTGACGCACCTCATTATACGACACCTCGCGATTTTGAAGGAGTCGGTGTTCCCGAAGTCTTGTTGGCAGGCAATCATGCGAGAATCAACAAGTGGCGGGAAGAAGAAGCAATAAAAAATACGCGCCGAGTGCGCCCAGAATTATTTAAGGAGCAAGTATGAACCAGAACCAACTCATTCAGGAAATTGAAGCGGAGTTGCTTAAAACCGATCTTCCGAAGTTTGCTGTCGGAGATACGTTGACAGTCCACACCCGTATTATTGAAGGTGAAAAAGAGCGTCTTCAAGCGTTTACAGGAACCGTTATTGCGAAGAGAGGCGGCGGTCTTTCTGAAACGATGGCTCTCTACCGCGTTTCTTACGGTGCAGGTATCGAACGCGTTTTCATGATTCACAGTCCAAAGATTGCGAAAATTGAGATCATCCGTTTAGGTAAAGTGAGAAAGTCAAAGCTTTACTACCTCAGAGGAACCTCAGGTAAGAAATCGAAAGTAAAAGGTAGAATCCAGGAAAGAAAACAAGTAAAAGTTCTTCCTAAGACAGATACTACTCAAGCTGAATAAATGAAGGAGAAAGGCGAAAGATTTCGTCTCGTCGCCGGAGTTGATGAAGCAGGTAGAGGTCCGCTTGCCGGGCCTGTTGTTGCCGCTGCGTGCACTTTTTCTCAGGAAGTGCTTATTGAAGGTATCGATGACAGTAAAAAGTTGAGTGCGAAAAAGCGATTCGAGCTTTATGAAAAGCTGATTCATCATCCAGGGGTCGACTATGGCGTTGGTATTATCGACGCCATCATCATTGATGAAATCAATATCTTGCAAGCAACCTTTCGAGCGATGATCATGGCGGTCGCGCAGTTAAAGAATAAGCCAGACTACCTTCTTGTAGATGGACCTCATTTACCAAAGATTGATATCCTTGGAGAGGGTGTCATCGGCGGGGATGGACTGAGCATCTTGATAGCAGCGGCATCGATCATTGCTAAAGAAACCCGCGATCGAATCATGCGCGATTACCACCTTAAATGGCCCCAATATGGTTTTGATCAACATAAAGGATACGGTACAAAAAAACATTTAGATGCTCTTGAATTATATGGCCCTTGTCCGATCCATCGAAACTCCTTTCGCCCTGTGTATAGCTCTCAAATTCAATGAGATCTCTTGCGTCATTAGCTTTGCTTAAAAAAATTGATGTTTTTTGAGCAGGTTTATTGCTAAATGTTTGCAAACATATGGTTGAAAAATTTAGCGATAAAAATGTCAAAAAGGGCAATTTTAGCAAGCAAATGTAATTACGCAAGAGGTCTTGACTTAAGGAGCCTTTTCGGGCTATAATTTTCCTATGATAAAGAGTATGACAGCCTTTGCTAGATCCTGCCAAGATACGTCTTTTGGTAGACTTGTTATCGAGATTCAATCCTTAAACCGGAAGATGCTCGACATTCACCTTTTCCTTCCCAAGGAGCTTGCTAGATTCGAGATTGAAATTAGAAAGTGGATTAGCGATAGCGTTTACCGAGGTCAGCTGAGTGTGCGGATTTATTTGAAGTCAGATGAACCTCTTTTAACGCAACTCCCACAGTTGCAACAACTTAAATTAACATGGGAGAAGATCGCTACTGAATTAGGATATGATCCAACAAGTACAGTAACGCTATCTTTTTTAGTGCAGCAGCTTCCATTCTTAGTGCAAAATGAAGATGAATCCAAAGAAAACCAAATGAAAGATTTATTGAAAGATGGAATTGAAATCGTTCTTAAAGAGTTAACAACGATGAAAGAACGTGAAGGCAAAGCTCTTACTACTGACGTTGAAACACGATTGAAAACATTGCAAGAACAATTGGATCAAGTAGAAGAGCGTTCCGAGTTTGCTGTAGAGAAATACAAACAAAAATTGACTGAGAAAATGCAAGAGTATCATCAGGCAAATGATCTTGTTGATGATAGGCTATTGCGTGAGATTGCTATTTTTGCTGAGAAGATTAATACTTCAGAAGAAGAGACGAGACTGAAGTCTCACATTGAGCAGTTTCAACATCTTCTTAGTACCTCAGAGAAAAGTATTGGTAAAACGCTTGACTTTTTAACTCAAGAGCTTAATAGAGAGGTTAATACTTTAGCTTCCAAGTCTGCGGATGCAGAGCTTTCATTGCTTACTGTTGCAATGAAGAGCGAAATTGAAAAAATTCGAGAGCAGATTCAAAACATAGAATAAGTGTTTTTTTATGGTGCAGAAATTACTCGGTAACTTATCGAAAGGTCTCTGTTTCGTTATCAGTGCTCCTGCAGGGACTGGTAAAACAACACTTGCGCGCAAGCTGACTCAAGAGTTCTCTTGTGTTAATTTGAGCGTCTCTTCGACGACAAGAGCTCCAAGAGTTGACGAAGTGTCGGGTGTTGATTATATCTTTTTAAGCAAAGAAGAATTTGAAAAGCAAATCGAAGACGGCACATTTCTTGAGTATGCAAAAGTGTGCGGAAATTATTATGGAACCTCGAAGAGTCAAGTAGAAAAAAAATGCAATGAAGGCAAACATGTCGTGTTTGTCATCGATACACAAGGGGCTTTGCAGCTGCAAGAAAGGCAATTTTCAGCTGTATTTATTTTTGTTAGCCCTCCAAGTCTAGAAATATTAAAAGAAAGGCTTGTAAAAAGAAAAACTGACAGTATCGATTCCATTGAAGAAAGACTTGTCTGGGCAAGAGAAGAGATGGCAATGGCAGACTATTACGACTATCACATCATTAATGATGATTTGAATGTCGCTTATGAAGTCCTGCGTAGCATTCTCATTGCTGAAGAACATAAACTAGGAGAAATTTGATGTCACTCACAACAGAAGAACTAAGAAAGCAGTTCAAAAGTAATTTTGAATTAGCTTTATATGCGATTGATTACGCCAAATATGAGATGAAAGCCGGGCGCGAAGTCACTTTAGACTACGTTCTTAATCTTGTTCGCAGACATCCTAATCGCAGCTATCTGCAAGACTTAAAAGCGATCGACGCGATGGAAGATGAATAGACTCCTATGAAGGAAAAGGTTCTTATTACATCTGCGCTTCCTTACGCAAATGGCCCTCTTCATTTTGGGCATATTGCAGGGGCCTATTTACCGGCGGATTGTTATGCGCGCTACAAAAGATTAAGGGGAGATGATGTCCTTTATATCTGTGGCACCGATGAGTATGGCGTAGCAATCACGTTGAGTGCGGATTTAGCGAAAAGAACTCCAAAAGAGCATGTCGATATTTTTCATACAGTCATTAAAGATCTGTTTAAACAGTTAAATTTTTCTTTCGATCATTTTTCACGGACAACCTATCAAGGACACGCCGAAACAACTCAAGAGTTCTTTAAAGACCTTTATGATAACGGGTATATTGAAGAAAAAGTTACAGACCAACTCTATTCAGAGAGCGACCATCGTTTCCTAGCTGATCGATATGTTGTAGGGACCTGCCCAAAATGCCAATTTAATGAAGCACGCGGGGATGAATGTCAGCGCTGCGGAGCAAGTTATGAAGCAACGGACCTTATCAATCCACGTTCAAAGATCACAGATGCGTCTCTTATTCTTAAGCCAACAAAACATTGGTTTTTGCGCTTTGATCGTTTTAAAGAGCAACTAAACGAATGGCTTGAAAAGAAGAATTGGAAGCCCAATGTTGTTAATTTCGTCAAAAAATACATCGAAGATCTGAAATCAAGAGCGATCACACGTGATTCAGAATGGGGAATTCCTGTGCCTCTTAAAGAGGCGGAAGGAAAAGTCCTTTACGTTTGGTTCGATGCTCCGATCGGCTACATATCGGCTACGAAAGAATGGGCGCAGCTTCAAGGAAAAAAAGATTCTTGGAAAGATTACTGGTTAGACCCTGAAACGAAACTTGTGCAATTCATCGGCAAAGACAACATCCCGTTTCATGCCATTTTCTTTCCCGCAATGATCATGGGACAAAAAAAACCTTATAAAATTGTTGATGAGCTGCCAGCTAATGAGTTCTACAATTTAGAAGGAAGACAGTTTAGTAAGTCAGACAACTGGACAATCGATCTTGCCTCTTTTTTTCACAAGTTCACAGCAGATCAGATCCGCTATGTGATCGCAGCAAATGCACCAGAAACTCAAGATTCAGAGTTTACCTGGAAAGATTTTCAGACACGATGCAATTCTGAGCTTCTTGGAAAGTATGGCAATCTCGCGAACCGCACCCTTGTTTTTACAGCAAATCAATGTGCAGGAAAAATCCCTACTCCATTAGCTTTAAAAGAGGAGGATGACGCATTTCTTGAGAAAGTCAAGACTCTTGCAGAAGAAACCTCCCATGCTTACGAAACGTTTCACTTGCGCAAAGCTTCTCAGCTCATTATGGAGCTCGCTCAATTAGGCAACGTTTATTTTGACATAAAGAAGCCTTGGCAGCTTGCTAAAGATCCAGCAACACGCCAAGAGATGGAAAACACGATCTATTGCTGCTTAGAGTGTATTAAAACAATGGCACTCATTTCACTGCCCATCATTCCAGAAACTGCAGCGCGTCTTTTTTCTCTTTTAGGTTTTAAAGCCCCTCCTACAAACTGGCAGGAAACCCTCTCTAACCCTCTTGTTTCATTAACATCGCTTCCCAAGCCTCGGATCCTTTTTACTCGCGTTGAAGATGATGTTATCGCAGTAGAAGTTGCTAAATTGCAAGCCCCTACATCCGCATTAAAAGATACAAAGAATATGCCTGAACAAATTTCCATCGACGATGTGCGCAAGCTTGACTTACGTGTTGCAGAGATCACTCATGTAGAGCGCGTTGCTAAGAGTAATAAGCTCCTTAAACTTACAGTCAGCCTTGGAAATGATCAAAGAACCGTCGTTGCAGGGATCGGCGAAAAACTAGAGGATTTATCAACCCTCATTGGCCAAAGAGTTCTTCTTGTTGCCAATCTCAAAGAAGCCACCCTTATGGGCGTGCAAAGTCAAGGAATGCTCCTTGCTGCGACGACAACCTCAGGTCTTGAGCTCCCTTTCTTTATTTCCGCCATTCCCGGCGCAAAAGTTTCCTGATTCTTATCAACTTATTTAGAGTTTTTGTCCTTTAGGATAAGAGCTTTCTGTTATATTGCTCTGTTTTTAAACAAATATCTATAAATGTAAGTTGGTTTTTTATCCGATATAATATACAATATATTTTATATTTTATAATTAATCAGGTGAAAACTATATGTCTTCTATTAATTTGTTTGCAGATGTTATTAACAGTAAGGAAGTTGTTTCTTTAGAAAAACCTCTTGAGAGTCTCTCCTCAGAAAAAGTTATTCAGCTGAGTCTGAATATGTTATCTACGCAGTCGATCATCATCTCAAGTCCGCGCGAAATCACGGTTTCTTTTCCAAAATCCAGATTTCTTATTCAAAGTGCTGATTACCAATCAGTTATGGAATTCACAAAGGGATCGATGAGAAGGCTCACACAAGCTAACATCGACAAAATAAAAAACATCGATAAAAAACTGTGTCTATTAAAAGATGCCGTGAAAAATCAACGATGGACAGATTCGTTATTTGATGTGACAAACATAGAATTTGAGGGGATTGAGCACGGTGAGTATTTTGAATTTCCTTTCGTTGCCCTTTATGGTTTAGAAAAAGGGATCATTTCGCACGAAGAGTTTTTCTTAATTCAGTCCTATTATGGTTTAAGAGCTCAATTTAACAAGGAGGATATTGCGGTACACTCAATATTCGATGAAACAGGATCTATTAACAAAGAAATAGAAAAGCGATTGCGGGAATGTTTATGCGAAAATCTTTTTTTCGGAGAAGGTCCAAATGACGAGGAAGAGGTTGGTAGAACATCACTTAATTTTTCTGAGGAGAAATTTCAAGAATTTTTAGAGAAGCTTAAAAGTCAGCCAAATCTACATGAAATGATCCTGTTTTCTATTCCACAGAAAGAAGCGAAGATGAATGAAGAAGAAGCGCCAACTGTTTGGGAAGCAATTCGCGGTCAAGTAGGGTTTCGAGTGTTTTGTAATGAAACTACCCAATACGTGCCTTCTTTAGGAACTTACACGTTATTTTTAAGGACTCTCTATCCTCATTCTCAAGATGTCCAATTAAAAGTTCGTATTGATTTTACGCCGAACCAAGAGCAAAGAAGAAGGGCTGAAGGTTTTTTTGATGTATTAGTGCCGTTTCCTACATGTTTTCCGCTAGAAGCGGATCAGTTTGATGCACCAGGTCTTGAAGGAATGTTTCATGATTTATTTTACCACGCGCTGATTATTTTTGGAATACCTTCTGAAATTCGTGAAACGTTATATAAAATTGCAGGAGATTTAAGAGATTGTGAAAATAAATTATCTTGTCGTTTTGTTGATAACTCATTACGTTATCAAATCAGTAATGAGGTTTTTGATACTGATCTTTTTTGTTTGGTTAAATTTCCGTCTAAACGAAAAGAAAATTCATCTTATTATCGACAATTTAAAGAAAGAAGTGATGCTTTTCAGGAAAATGTAACTCATAAAGTAGAATATTCAGGTCAGCATAAGACGATTATAAAAAAATTGCGGTACTTTGTACGAGATTGGAATACAGCTATGAGATCTTATAGAAAATGGGATGAGCTGGCTGTAGATAAACCGGTGCGTCAAGCATTTAAAGAGAGGCCAAGCATAGAAATGATCAGGCTTTGGCTTGTTAATAATAAGTCAAATGTGCAGCGCTAAAATCAGTTTTTGCAAAATTGTAGGGGAAATGCGCGGTTGCTAATAGTTTGGTTTTTAAAAGATTCTGGCAAAAAATCCATCTCTAAAAGTAGATCGCATGCCTCTAAAGATTCTTGATAAAATCCTAGATAGTAAGAACAAATGGAAAGTTGAAAGGTAAGGCCAAATTGTTCTATCCAGTCTAAAGAAAAAAGAGCATCTTTTTGTTCGGGTTGAGGTAGCAAAAGCCATTGCTTGATATAATGATAAGCATTTTTAAATTGTTTGTTTTGATTGTACATCTCTGCTAAAAAATAGACAGCTTCTGGACGATGTGGTCTAGACTCAAAGGCCTTTAGGTAGCTTTTGATGATTTCTTCTTTGGGAAAGCTGAGAGATTTTTGTAGATGAGCCACTTGAAGCAACGACCAATAAATTTCTTCCTCCCAGCCTTTCATGGCAGCACTTTTTTGATAGGTGACAAGTGCTTTTTCTTTTTTATTGGCGCACCGATAGCTTTCAGCAAGATAAAAGAGATAGCGAGAATTATTAGGTTCTTCTTTTAATCCCTCTTCTAAGATTTTACAAGCTTGTTTATATTTATGAGGATCTTGAGAGCGCGCACCATCATTACCGTAAATATAGCGTATGTTTTCTAGTAGAATTTGAGAAAAATAGCGATCACATATGAGATATTCATGAAGGACACCCACCCAATGCCAAGGAAGACTTGCTTTTACGAGCTGAGGTTTTAAATAAGAAAACTGAAAGTGACTTTTATGAACCCATGGAAGGACATAGGCATCATATGTTAAATCAGGGAGTGCAAAATCTTCGGTGCAATCAAGAGCATCATCAGCATCGATGAATAATAGATATTCTGCTTTGTTTTTGGCTAAAATGAGTGCTTCTGTTCGATTGTATCCAAAATCTTTCCAGGGTCTTTCGATCAGCTGTCCGGGGATATCTTTTAATTCTTCTAAGATAATTTTTTTTGTGTCATCCGTAGAACCAGTGTCTATGATCATCCAATAATCGATGAGATTTTTCACGGAATCAAGACAACGTTTGATGACATGACTTTCATTTTTTACGATCATGTTTAGGCAGATTTTATGATGCATTTCAGAATCTGTTTCCAAGCTGTATAGCTGATTGATTTTCCCAAATAACGCTAAAAAGAAAAGAAGGCTAACGCTCCATAACCTTGTGTAGAACATTTTCATTTCTCGTGAAAAAATATTGACTTGTCATACGTAAATTATTTATTATATGCTGTTTAATTTTCAATAACAATCGATGGAAAGAGGTGTCTGGTGCTATTTTTGGGTTTAGCTTTATTAGCTTCGGTTTCAGCATTTCAACCATCTGTTATTCAGGACATGCATGGTAATCGAGTAATTTTGTGGATGTCTCTTAAAGAAGAAGCTCTTTCAATTCACGCTTTAACTGCATTTAAGGAAGAAGGTATTTCAGCTCCGATAGTTCTTTCGACCCAAGAGCGAAGTGTTGTGAGCGCGCCAAAGATTGTTATGAATAACTCAGGTCAGATTTTAGCGGCATGGAATTCTTATGATTCAAGTGCTAGAAAACATTGCCTTGAAGTCGTTACTTATGCGGCTTCTTCAGGATGGTCCTCCGCAATTGTTCTTTCAGATAGCAATGATGAGGATGTGAAAATTGGAGATGTGCAATTGAGTCTAGATGATGAAGGACATATTGCAATTGTGTGGACAAGCACAATAACAGAATCTCTCATAAATCCACAGATTCGATTAGCTACTGGTACTTTAGGAAAATCGTGGAGCACACCTGTGACAATTTCTGGGGCTCATGAAAAATAATATTTTTTTTAGCCTCTTTTTTCTTTTTGCACCTCTTTGTGCTGATTTTATAAATGAAGGTTCTGAGTGGTTTCTCAGCCGTTCAAGTTGCCCTCCCGGCCCACCCGGTCCCCAAGGGCCTAGAGGAAACATAGGTCTCACGGGTCCGATAGGACCGAAAGGAGATACAGGTCCTTACGGTGAGGGCGAGACAGGGCCGACAGGTCCTAGAGGGGATATAGGGCCGATGGGTCCCACAGGTCCTTATGGTGAAGGTGAGACAGGCCCGACTGGTCCAATAGGACCAACCGGTGCAACAGGATTAACTGGTGATACGGGTGACACAGGACCGATAGGTCCGACGGGACTAACTGGAGATACTGGTGCGACAGGATTAACTGGTGATACGGGTGACACGGGACCGATAGGTCCGACGGGACTAACTGGAGATACTGGTGCGACAGGATTAACTGGTGATACGGGTGACACGGGACCGATAGGTCCGACGGGACTAACTGGAG
>JAZKBL010000006.1:62995-76877 GCA_040388665.1 Chlamydiota bacterium | reverse complement strand
GACAACTGCAGAAACGGAATTTTCTGTCAAAAAAACTTATGGGTAAAAGTATGTTGGCATCTTTGCGTTGGAAATTTATATCTTAAGCTTAACGTGCATGCTCTAAAGCCTGTGCTACGGGTGGTTCATCAACGACAGATGCTGGGGATTTGAGGAGTTCTTCCAGGGAGAAGAGTGTGTAGGGCTCGTCGCAGGCAGGCTCGCCATTTTTCCCCGCATGAGCAACAAGAAGCTTTAATTCTTTGGGAAGAAAAATCACGTTGTGCAGGTTGCTTTCCATAGAGACGGGACGTTTGATGATCTCTTGTAAAACGAGCTCATCAATTGCTCCGTAATGTTCCATGATTCGTTCTCTTAACACGGGATATCGATCAACGCCTGAAAGTGCAACGCAGTCCTTGGGTTGATCGAATGATTTCCCTTCGGGATGTTCTATTGAGTGAATGGTGTACAACGTACTTGGCTCAATAAATTGTAGGACCTCTTTTGTTGCATAAGCGCCAAACGCGTCTTGTGTTTTACCATCGGATACGACGTAGTAATATTCGCACGTTCTTTTAGTCTCAGAGAAAATCTGTTTAGCAATTTCTAGGGAATCCGCATTTTCTAAAAGCTCTCTCATGAGAAATGCCATGGGCATTCCCTCCCAAGAACCGTATCCTTTGCCGCCAATCTCTCCCACAGAAATTTGCTCTAAGTTCATTCCTGTAATAGAACCGATGAATCCTGCGTAGCTGACGTTAACAAAAGGGATCTTTCTTTCAGGTTCAGCGACAATTAATACCGCGGTTTCTTGCAGATTTTTGCCGATTGAGTAATCAAGAACACGGACGTGATAAAATTCTCCATTTTTTGTCGCATCGTTAAAAGCAACAAGTCCAGAGCAATGAAACATTTCAGGAAAAAGGTTAAGAATAAGAAGTTTTATAAAAGGGATATTAGATCCAGCTGCCATACCGCGGATTTCTTCTATAAAAGGATTGGGAGTATGCGAAAGCATGGTCATAAGATGATTTTGAAATCCCGTTGTTTGTTCTTCAAAGCCTTCTCTTTTTTTGTCGATGTAATTGGTAACGTTTGCTTGAATCTCTTTTTGTAAAAGTTTGCCATGAGCATAGCCCATTTCATAGTAAGAGCCTTTTAAATGAAGAACATGCTGTCCTTGTATGGTCTCTAGATAGCAGTCTCCTTCTCTATCGATAATTTCAGCAAATAGTGGTAATGTAGTCATAAAAACCCAAAAAAAGTTCTTCATAAATCCCTCGCTTGACTAAATAAATTACAGAGTGTTAGGTTTTTTGTCATGAAGAGAATGATCATATTTTTTTTACCAATCCTTGCTTGTGCAAGTATTCCTGACTTTGAACTTCTCCAGGGAAGCCAAGGGACTGCATGGAAAAAACTTAAAAAAGAAGATTTTGAAGAAGTGCGTTTTTATAAAGACCTTTTCCAAAAAAACTTGAGCGATGCGCCTGAAAAAACCTCTTTCCGTATTCCTGAGGTCGCACATTTTATCTGGATCGGTCCCCGTTCATTTCCTGATTCATCGATTAAAAATCTAGAGTCGTGGCAAACGCTTCATCCTCATTGGACGTTTAAGTTTTGGACGGATGATGAAAATAGAGCTTGTCCAATGGCTGGTATGGAAAAGCACCTCATTAGCGAGCTCGATCTTTTTTATCTTGCCCCTTTTTTGGAGCGCACAAAAAATGTGGGAGAAAAATCAGATATGCTCCGTTATGAAATTCTATTTCGTGAAGGAGGTGTCTATATTGACCATGATGTTTTTTGTTACCAGTCATTTTCTGCTTTAAACCCCGTTTATGACTTTTATGCAGGTCTAGATACTCCACACTCAGCTGAAGGTCAACGAACGCAAATTTTCCCCGGTAATTGCTTAATTGGATCGATCCCCAATCATCCGCTTGTGCAGTCGATCATGCAAAAGATCTCAGAGCGTTGGGAAATTGTAGAAAAAGAATTTCCGCGCAGCGAAGTGTCGCGCGTGATGCACCGTACTTTTTTAGCATTTACAGAAGCTATTCGAGAAAATATCGATGACACGGCTTATAAAAACATTTTATTTCCCGCCCTCTATTTTTTCCCTGATCTTGTTTATTCAAAAAAAATGCGGAAAAAATTGCAGCTTGAAAATGTTGCTCTCGCCTCTCACAGTTTCAGCGGCCTTTGGACAGACCATCCTCCAACAGAAATCACAGCGCTTAAAACGAAATATCGCAAACAAATGAAAAAGCTGCGTCGTCGTCTTAATCTTGTAACGTATCTCACAATAGCTTCTCTTCTTCTAATTACTCTCCTATTGATCACTCATCTGAAACGCGGAAGGAATGTATATTTTAAATGCAGGCGTGGATGAGTTTTGCTAATGTTTTAATGGTGGGGTTTTTGCTTTTAAGAGTGTGATACATTGTTGAACGAGACATAGAGGATTGCTTTGCAATTTCCGTTTTATTTACAGCTTCCAGATAGGCGCTGATGACTTCAATGACACCTTGAGAATCACCTTCTTTTAAACATTCCCAAACAGCTCGGCCGATGAGTTCTTCATCGAGAAGTTCTTCTCTTGGATTGCTCTTTCTAATACCTGTGTCTTTTTTAAGTTTCATAGTACGTTCATTCTTCGAATGAGATGTGCTTGCGGAGAATTTTTTTCGCCTGGCGGATGTCTTTATCTTGCCCATTTTTATTTCCTCCTAACAGTAACAAAATTTTTTTCTCTGGAATGTAGGCATAGTAGACGCGTCTGCCATTTTTCCATTTCAATTCCCATACGTCATTATCTACTTCTTTATGGTCTCCAAAATGACCGTCATCTTGGATATGCGATAACCTCTCACGGATCTGAACTTGGCTTCTTGCTGGTTGTTCATTTAGCCATTCATCGTACTCAGGGACGTTGTAGATAGTATATGTATTCATTTTTAATTGTATGATATATTGAACGTTTTGTCAATTATGCTTCATGTAATCGTCTGCATAAATTTTTTTAAGATTCCAGAGCCTAGCAAATGAATTGATAAAGCGTCAATTTAAATGTTGGTTTTTGTCAGTTCGTGTAAAACAGTTTTACCGTATCTGCGGGATTTGAGGAGGGTAAGACGGGTTGGTGGAAGTGTTGAGGGAAAGGGGGCTTCGAGAAAGAGGAAACCGCTTGGGGCTAGGAGGTTGTTGTCTTCGATGATGCTCAGGAGTTTGGGCAGGACATCGTCTTTATAGGGCGGGTCTGCGACAATGAGGGTGAAGGGCTTTTTTAGCTTTGAAAGATGTTTAAAGACGTCCCCTGTGATGAGAGTTGTACGTTTTTCTAGTTTGAAGACGCTGATGTTGTCGTTCAAACAACGAAGAGCGTTTTTGTCCTTTTCGATGAAGGTCGCATGGCGCGCTCCGCGGCTTAAGGCTTCGATACCGATAGCGCCGCTTCCGGAAAATAAATCAAGAACGTCGGCATCTTCAATGATGGATTGTATGATGTCGAAGAGCGCTTTGCGTACAAGAGAGGTTGTAGGTCTTGTGACGTCTCCCTTTGGGGCTTTAAGGGATCTGCTCTGAAGCTCCCCTCCGAGAATTTTCATTTAGGTTGTGGTGTTAATAGGTTTTCAAGTTTTGTGCGGCTCTTCTGAGTTTGCCATTTTTTCATGACAAAAGCGCTGTCTTTTTTTGCATCGCTAACGTTGATTTTCTTTTTAATGCGTATTGCTTTTTCTTCGTGAGTTCCTTCAATAAGGAGAGTAAAGTCGTGTAAATTTTCGATATGACCGACGATTTCAAAAGGCTGTCCGCTGTGAAAGACGGAATAGGAGGGCGTATAGAGCTCTATCTTTGAGCTTGAATCTTGCGAGGAGACTGTAACTGTCAAGTCTTTAGCAAGAGGCGCACGGAGTCTATAAACAAGCCCTGCAAGCTTTCTTGGAAATGCAGCATAAGTGTCAGAATAAAGAAGTGATCCACCTGTGCAACTACTTAGACTGTCTAGCAGTTTAAGATTATTGCCTTTACTGACGGCTGCTGTGTAAAGAGTGAACTTTTTCTTGGTTGATTCGAGAATGCGTCTCATAGAGGTGTCTTGTTTTGCCTTTTTTGCATCTGTTGTTCCGTCTGTAAGAAGAATGACTGTGTTGACTTTATCTTCAGAGGTATTAGCGGGCAGAATTTTAGGTAGAAGCTCATACAGATCTGCTGCAGTAAATAAACCTCCATTTTTCTCTTTGTTTAAAAATGTTTCTGCGTCCTGTAAGGCATCTTTAGAATAATAAACAGGAGTTTTACTGAAGTAGGTAACTTTTCTATCAAAAACAACGATATTAAAGGTGTCCTCTTCTTGCAGCATAGAAAGCGCGCGCATTGTGGCTTTTTTAAACGACGTGAAGTGATGCTTCGGGATGGAATTTGTTCTGTCGATGAGAAATGTGTAGTTTTGTTGCATGGATTTTATTGCGGCATTTTTAGCAGGTGTTAAGCTGATTGCAAAGATGTACCCTTTACCTGATGGAGCCTTTGCAATACGAACATCTGAGGAAAAGAGGTCTTCAGCGATTTCGATTGTTTTAGGTTCTGGTATTTTATAATTTTCAACGGATGAAAGACTCGATGAGAGGTTTTTTTTATTGGAATAGGATAACATTTTTTCCTCTATTAGAGGAAGAGAGGAAGAGGGTGTATGAGAGATTTCTACTTTATTTGGCTTAGAATCTAAAGCGGTATCAATTTTGATCTGAGGAATGGAAATAGGATCTTTTCTTGCAGGAAGTTCTATTTTTTGTGGAGAAGCGGGAAGCTGTGTTATGCTGAACATTTCATCAATTTCAATATCTATCATTAGAGGAGCTGTCGCAAGCCTCTCAGAGATCTCGTAATTGATAGAGGGCATAGGTAAAGAATAACTTTCAGGAAGAACAAGATCGAGATTTTCCTTTGTTTCTGTGAATGAGAAGGTAGAAACTAACGGTGAGAGAGGAAAGCTTTTTTCTTCAAGTGCTTTAAGTTCCAAAATCTCTGGAGAAGATAGAGGCATGCTCGGCTCTTCTTTGGGATGTCTTTCGGAATCTGTTGTAGATGCTAACATATCAAAAGGATGTACAAGAAGCGTTGAAAGATCAGGAAAAGGCTCGAAAAACTCTTCTAATAATTTACTTTCATCTTCTTTGGGAATCATTTTTAAAATGGGTAGAGACTGCGCAAGGAGCTTGTGCCATGCAACTGGAAGAGATGGAGGAAATTTATAAAAGTAAAAAAAAGCGGTCACATGGATTCCAATCGTTGCAATCATGCAAGTGATGAGAATTTTTTTCTGCTGAGACGAGGGACTTTCAATGTGCATCATAGAGGGCTTCCATGCTTAGGGTTATCCTTTTTTGCAAAGAGGGGTCAAGAGATTTCTCTTGAAGCTTTTGGTAGAGTTTTTTGGCTCTTGCTGTTTTTCCTTTTAAACGCAAAATCTCAGCATCGATGTAATCCAGATAAGTTTCAAGGATCACTGCTTTATCTGGGAGAACTGAACGTTGAGAGTGGTATTCTTTAGAGTAGATATCTCCTTTTGTCGAAAAATCTTCTTTAACGCGCTTAAGGAGAAAAATGACGCGCTCTGTTTGTTTGTCCTCTGGCGTTAATGCGCGCATAATGGAGATATACTCAAGAGCTGATTCTAAATGCAGCGGTTCTGAATGGAGTTTTTTCTTAAGTTGAAGATCTTTAAGAGCGTTCAAAATTGGAGTTACCCTTAGGTCTTGTTCTTGTAGATCAGAAGAGGAAAGCAGTTGATATTGCAGTTTAGCGTGTTCAAGTGTCGCAGCTTTGGAAAAATAGGAAGGCATGTGTGTTGATGTGTTAATGAGAAGCTCATATGTGTTAATCGCTTTTTCACTTTCGCCGATTGCTGCATAGGCTGTGGCAAGTTCAAACAGTGTTTGTCTTTTTAACTTCCAAGGAAGACTGTTCTCTTCAGATTGAGCTCTAGAGAGAAGTTCTAAGAGTTTTATTTGTTCTTTTGATTTTTCCCCCATCTGAAGAAGTTCTGCATATTTTAAAAGATCTTTTTCATTAAAAGGAGAGGGGCCCTCTGAGGCGATTTTTTCATGAAGATAAAGAGCTTTTTGTAGAGCTTGCGGATCTTGGGCTTTACTGAAATAGTAACTTGCAATCCATCTGAGATTGTCTTCTTGAATAGGGATTTTGCTGGTAGTTATTGAATGGTATAGATGACTTGCTGCTAACTCTTGTTTTTCAGGGTTTTTAATATAAATGTTATAAAGTTTTAGATGTAGTTGCTCGCTATCTTGAAGGTAAGGGTCAAGAGAGAGTGCTTGTTCTGCATGGATTGTGAAGACATCTTCATCATTTTCATAAAAAAATGCAGCGATTTGATGGCCTTCTGCTGCATCAGAATAGTGATCTAGAAAGCGAATAAGTTCATGCGCAACTTGGGGTCTATTTCCTTGCTCGAGAAGAAGCTTAATGAAAAGAAGGTGGTAGGCTTTTTGCTCTTCGCTTAAAAAAATATGTGGTTCAGAAAGAGCGTTTCCAAGAAGTTTTGTAAAAGTTTCTCGATCTCCTTCTTTTAAAGAAGCATTTAAAAGATGACGCCAAGCTTGCGTCTTAAAAGCGGTTTCAGGATAAACCTCAATGAGTTTTTGAAAAGTGATGCGACATTCTTTCCACAGATTGTTGCGAGAGAGAATAATACCGTAGTCGCATAAGAGTTTTTCTCTTGCTGGATAATCAGGAAAGTTTTTGAGAACGTATTCTAGGTTATCTTGCGCGCGTAATGTGTCTCCTTGATCAATGCTGATTTGAGCGCTGATGAGATGTGCATGAGCGGTATCAATGTCTGTTGGAAATTGTTGTGACAATAGATCAGTAGCTTTTTTTAGAAGATTGATATCGCTTAGTTTTTCTGCACATTCTGCGAGCAGTAAACATGCTGGTTTTCCTTCACATTTTTCTAAAGAAGCTACAGCTTTTTCAAATGCGCCAACCGCAAAGTAACTTTTGCTTAAACAAAATTTTAAAGTTGCAACTTTGTCTTGTGGAATGTGATCCAACATTTTTTCGTAAGCAGTGATAAACGCTGAGAAGTCACCTAGTTCAAAAAGGGTCTTTAGATGATTGTAAGCAGCACTTTTTACATTTTTATCATTAAGTTCGTACACGTTTAAAAATGTGTTTGCTGCAGCTTGTTTATCAAATCCAGATTGAATATAGGCCGCTTGAAAAAGAAGAGTTGCTCTTTCCTCAGGATTTTTTTTTGCAAGTTCAAGATAAAGAGATGCAGCTTTTGGATTTTCTCCAAGCGTTTTATAGATTTCGGCAAGAGACCAAAGAACATCATAAGCGTATGCTGTATTGGAAAGAGTATTGAATCTGGATGCTGCTTGAACGTAGAGTGTTTTTTGTGTTTCTGGGTCAGGCGCTTTTCTTCCAAGTCTAAAGCATGCTTCGCCTACAAGATAGTTTACTTTAGGATCAGAACTTCTTTTGCTCGATTGTTTTAAGATAGCGCGGTAGTCATCCATTTCAAAAAGGGCTTGTAAATAGTTGGGCTCGATTTTATCTCTAAGCTCTCGCCCTATAATTTGATCATAAGCCTGAAGAGCTTTGTCGTAGCATTTTTCTTGAATGAATAAATCGCCGAGCATCGCCTGAAGGTTATCACAATAATCAGACCCAGGATGTTCAGTGAGGAACTCGATAATTTGTGTTTTCGCCTGATCGAAGGCTTTATCTTTCCAAAATTCTGAAATTCTTTTGAGTTTTAAACTCTCATTTCCAAGCAAAGGTTGCAGCGCCGCAAGGCTTAAAAGAAGAGGTAATTGGAATTTTTTCATAATTTTTCCTTAAGGTTGTAACAATGATTATATGAATCTTCTTTGAAGGTGCAATCACTTTGTGCGTGTAGGGTGTTAAATTTTTTCTATTTGTTTAAAAAAAACCTTGCACAATTGATAGTGAGAGCGTTACATTCAATAGATATGAAAAAATTTTATTTTTACATGCAGAAGATATTTTACAGAGAGGTTCTTATGAAAAAAGCAGTCATGCAAGCTAGTATTTGCGGTCTTATCGCTAGCACTCATCTCTTTTCTAACCCAACAGGTCCTCTGATCACAAGTGGGGATGTCAGTGTAGATTTTGTAGATGCGCATCACTTGCACGTTGATAGTAGATCTGAGCGTTCTATTATCACATGGGACAGTTTTTCTATTGATGCTGCTGAGAGCGCCTACTTTCATTTGCCAGATAGTTCTTCTGCTGTACTTAATAAAGTAAGTTCTAATCTTCCAAGTACGCTTGCAGGACTTCTTGAATCTAACGGACATGTCTATTTGCTGAATCCAAACGGTGTTTTGGTGACAAAGGAAGGCGTAATTAATACAGCTTCTTTTTTGGCCTCTACACTTGATGTGAATAATGATTTTTTTCTTAGAGGAGAAGATCTTCTTTTTGCAGGAACATCTCAAGAGTCAGTTATCAATCAAGGAAAGATCACATCATGGCAAGGCGATGTTGTTCTTCTTGGGCTCGTTGTGCGCAATGAAGGAGAAATTAATGCGGTAAATGGTGTTGCAGCTTTAGGTGCCGGTACTGAGATTCTTCTAACACCGCACGCAGACTATAGAATTGCCATCCAGGTTCCTGTTGCCGATCTCGGACACGGGGATGTTGGCATTGCTCAAGAAGGGATCATCACAGCATTACAGACAGAATTAAAAACTTCTGGTAATGCTTATGCCCTTGCTATCCATAATAGTGGTAGGATCAATGCAACATCTTTTGAAAAAACAGCCGGCAGGGTGTATTTGATTGCGGATAAAGGGCTTGTCAGCCACACAGGAACAATCACAGCAATCGGCACAGATACGGTTGGCGGTGACGTTCAGATTCTTGGCGAGAGAGTTGCTTTAACAGAAGGCGCTATCGTTGATGTCTCAGGCGATTTTGGTGGAGGCTCTCTTCTTGTTGGTGGTGACTATAGAGGAGCTAACCCAGCCATTAATAATGCAATGCACACTTTTGTAGAAGATGGCGTTACCCTCACAGCTGATGCTTTGCAATCAGGTAATGGTGGTCAAGTGATTGTATGGGGTGTTGAGAGCGCAAGGTTTTTTGGTTTTGCATCAGCTCAAGGTGGTCCTTTTACAGGTAGCGGCGGCTTTATTGAAGTTTCAAGTGTTAACAGCTTACAATATAATGGCCTTGCAAACACGCTTGCGAAAAATGGCTCATCAGGAACGTTGCTTCTTGATCCGACAGACGTTGATATTATAACAGCAGGCGCTGGCTTAGTATTAAATGGTGTTAGCTGTTTTGCTGATACCTATTGCGGTGGATGTACAGGTCTTGCAGCAGCGGGTATCGATCCAGTAGTTATTCTTGCACAGCTTTTACTTACCGATGTTATCATCGATGCATCATCTGGCGCTGGTGCGGGAGCTGGTTCCATAACGATTACAACAGGTTTTGATACGACCGGGACTGCAAATGATTTAACATTGATCGCGCTTACTGACGTGGACATTAATGATGACGTGACAATCGGTGGTACTGGGAACTTTTTCATTTATGCTGGCTCTAATAATGATGGGACTCAAATTGGAACAGGTGGAATTGCAAATTTGGGAACAATTGGAGGCGTGATTACACTTGCTGCTGGTACAACGCTTGAAACAACATCATCTGGAAATATTACGCTTGTAACTTCTTTTACAAGTAATTTAGATGGAATTGTGATTGATGGCACCTTAAATTCAAGCGGCAGTGGTGGTGTTTTCATGCAAACTTATTTTGGAGGCAATATTCATTTTTCTGCGACAGGGTTATTAACTTCTAGTGGAAGCAGTCAATTTAGCTTTTCATCTATTAATGATATTCTTTTTGATGGAGCGGCTCCAATCACATTTAGTGCAGGTTCTGGAACCCTTCAGTTAGTTGCAGGAGACTCTGCCCAGTGTGGTACTGGTGTGATTGATATTGCGGGTACCGTTCTTTTTGATACTGGAACAACCGGTGGACTCTCATTCAATTCAAATGCAGGGGTGACGCTTAATACCGTTAATTATGATTCTACAGCTGCAAGTACTATTTTTAGTAGTTTTAGTGTAGATCTTAATGGACCTGTTAACGTTGGAACGACGACAGTTAATGAATTTCTTGTTCAGTCAGGCGTTGTAATTACGGTTAATGATGCTATTTCTGTAAATACAACAGCTCCAGTTATTGGAGCTGGCAATTATACGCTCAGACTTCTTAGCAGCCAGGTTATTACGGTGGATGCGGATGTGAATGTTGTAGATGAAGCTTCTTTACGGTTAACAGCACAGGTGATCTCTTTTAACGGTGCTCATACATCGACATTCAATACCAATGGTGCAGTAGATATTTTTTCAGCATCTGGTTCTGCCACTACAAATATTGGAGATGGAGTAAACGCTTATAATTTTGTTCATCAGAGTTTAGGAACGGTTACTTTTAATGGCTCGAATGTGCTTATGAATAGCCCATCTACGATCACTGCAAATATTTTAGGTTCTCAATTACAGTTTACAACAAGACTTTCAGCATTATCAGGAACTACGATAACGTTTGATCCTGGTTGTGATGGAATTAACATGACTAAAGGATGTTCTCTTAGCGGTGTTTTTGATTACCACACGGCTGGCGCATTCACAGCAACCACTACAGCCAATCCCTTAGCTACGGGAACAACGGGAGTGCTTACTTTTGATGGTGCAGGCACTGTTTCTTTTATAGCTACAGGTGGATCCATTCAATTTAATAATCAAGGAGTGAATTCGTTTGCAGTATCAAATAGCACGACACTTGTAGTCACACAGACAACAGGGTCTATCTTAATGGGAACGATGGCAAGAATTGATTATACTTCAAGCCCCAATCTTAGCATTTTAACAACTACTGGATCGATCGATTTTGACGGAACATCCTTGATTAATTTTAACCCTTCGATGGCAGGAGCTTTTCTTAGTATCACAAGTACAGATGGCAATGTGAATGTGGGAAGCATCACTTACGGTGCGGGTACAGGTACATGCACGATATCTTCGACGAATGGAAGTGTTGGTCAGAATTCTGGAGGCCTTTTAGATTGGTCGAGTGCTACAGCTGGAGGCCTTGTGTTTTCAGGAGGATCTGGTGTATCGATTAATGGTGATATCAACTACACAACGACAAATCCATTTTCTATGACTACAACGGTTGCTGGGGTGATTTTTCAAGATAGTGCAAGTACAATTACTGTTAATGCAGGTGCAAGTGGTCTTGCTTTGAATGCAACGAATACGGCGGGATCAAATGCGATCGATATTGCTGGAGATATCAATTACAGTTCAGCTAATGATTTTGATTTTAACGTGGCATCAGGAAATGTTGCTCTGGAATCGACTGCAAATCTTTCTATGCTTGCAGGTTCCGGCAGTCTGAATATTGGCACTACAGGAACGCCGCTTCCTGGAACAATTATTTCTACAGGTCTTATCACATATAGTTCAGGTGCTGTGGGTGAGAGCCTTTCCATGGTTGCTGTGGAGCAAATCACTGCAGGAAATATTTCCATTACAGATGGTTCAACAAATTTAATCAGATCAACAACAAATGATATTATCACAGATGCTCTAACAACAATTAGTGCAAGTTCCGGCAATTTGACAATGGATGCACCACTTGGACAGATAACAACTAATGGAGCTTTAACATTTAGCGGGGGCACCCTCACTCTTACCTGTCAAGATGATATCAACATTAATAATACTACAATGATCACAGGTGCTTCAGAGCTTATTGCTACAACATCCGCGGGAGATTTATATTTAAATAGTGTTTTAACGGTAAATAGCTCATTAGCGGTAGGAACGCAATTAACAGCTGCTTTAGGTGGGATTGGAATTAATGGGGCTGGGGTAACGTTTACGGGGGGTGCTTTTGTTTTAAGCTGTCAAAACGATATTGATATCAATAGCACTTCAAGTTTTACGGGAAACTCAAGATTCTCCATGACATCGACAACAGCAAATGTCAGTCTAAACAATAGTTTATCGGTAGACAGTACGAATGCGACAGCATCGCAGTTCATCTCAACGCTTGGTAATGTTAACATCAATAACTCGATCACATATTCAGGAGCGTTGAATGTCAATCCTCTAACGATTACAGCACAGAATGATATTGGCATGAATAATACATTTTCCTATTTATCTTCAGGAGACTGCACCTTAACGGCTACCACGGGAATCCTTGGTTTTAATGTTGTTACGTTTCCAGCTGGCGGAACGGGAGGATTGACAGGTTCTGCTGATCTCGCAGTATTCATCAATGGACCAATGGTTTTTGATTCTTCAGGAAATTACAGCCTGACTGCTATAACAGGCCCCCTTCTTATAAACGCTACATTTGATCTTGCAACGACAGGTCAGCTTGATCTACATGCGGGGCAAGATTTGTTCATTATTAATGCACTTACAAATACTTTAGCAGGGGACATGTTCTTTAGTGGAGGCACTATATTCCGCATAGAACCTGTATTATTTGGTGTTCAAGGATCTATTAGCAGTGCTGGTGGCGATATTACCATCGGGGGTATTGCAGGGACGACGGGGATGGTTAGACTTCAAGGAAGTTCTAATCCAGGATTTATCAACTCCAATGGTGGAGCCATTAGTATTACATCAACTGGCGATGCTTTTCTTATCGATAACGTGAGCATTGATAGTGGTGCAGGAAGCTATAACCTTAGTATTGGGGGAGCTCTTAATCTTTTAGCCGCTGCAAATACGATTATCACAGGAACAAGTGGTGTTGTTGCTGTAACAGATAATCTTTTGATTCTTGCAGACTCTGGCGGCTCATCTCAGATCACGGCTGCCGGCAATGTCACAATTACAAGTGGCGATAGCATCTATTTAATAGGTTTTCCAGCCACTGCACAAACGGCGTCGATCAATAGCTCAGCTGCCGGCAATGTGAGTGTTTCAACAACTGGAGGTGCTGGAACACTTGAAATACGTGATTCAAGCAATATCACAACAACAGGTGTTGGGACAATTACGTTAGCAGCAGTAGGTCATGTCATTATCGATAATGATTCAAGAGTGCAAACAACAGGAACGGGACTGATTACAATTGGCACTGTAGGAACGCGTATTGGAGGCAATATCACAGTGTCTGGAGGAATAACTGGTCCTTCTTCCATTACAGCAACAACGGGCGGTATATCCATTTTTACAACAAATTCGATTTTAATGGGAGGTGTGTCTGCTGTAAATAGAGCAACAATTACTGCAAGTGGAGGTATTTATACGTTAAATGCAGGAAAGTCCATTATCATGAATCCTTTTGCAACAGCAAGTTTAACTGCTGGCGCTGGGGCTCTTACACTTGCAGCTGCGCAAGAAATCATTATGGCAGGCAATACCCTGCTTACAAATAGCGGTACGGGTACAAGCACGATCACGATGGCTGATGGAACATTTATGTCGGGTCTTGAAGGCGTGACAACAATCACTACAGGTACAGGCGCCCTTTCGATGACAGCTTCGAATAAGATTTTCATGTCTTCAATGGAATCTAACATATTTACCGTGACAACAGGGGGGAATGCAACACTTACTTCAACGCGAAATATAATCGCCTTAGTAGGAGCTCCCTCTGCAGTAACTGAGATAATAACAACAGGGGTGCTCTCTTTATCTGCTTCTCAAAATATTGATATTTTAAATAATGTTTCTCTGTCTTCTACAGGCAACATGAATTTAACGACAACAAATGGTGATTTAGCAATTCAGAACATAGCATCAATTAGCGCCGGAGCCTTATTTACGGGCACAATTGGGGGGGATGTTGCTATGAAGTCATCAGA
>JAZKBL010000006.1:0-62985 GCA_040388665.1 Chlamydiota bacterium | reverse complement strand
GGGGGTGCAACCTCTTTAACGGGCGGCACTGGTGTTACTTTTAATGTTACAAATGATTTTTATGTTGCAGGAGCTGGCGGTGCTATGTCAATGACGGCAACAACAGGAGATTTGAATATTGCGACCGCTCGTAATTGCTTTTTGACAGGAAGTACAGTAGTGCGCCCTAATCTTTTAGCTTTGGCAGGAGATGTAATTTTTAATGTCACAGAGCAAATGATTGTAGATTATTCTGTAATTGCAGCTTCTGCCCCTGCTGGAAATGTCACCATTACTGTAATAAACGATAATTTATCACTCATTAATGGCGCAGAGATCAATACATTCGGTACAGGTACTACAACATGTACTGCACTTAACGCCTCTATTTATATGGAAGGGGGACCTACTTTGCGTACGGTAATTAGTGGAGGGTCTGGAGGGGTTTCGCTAATGGCTGATAGAATGGTCATGGACGCTCAAGGAGCGGGTGTCGGAAATACTGCTCAAGTATCTACAACGGGGCCTTTAACAATTATTGTTAATACGGTATTTGCAATGGATAAAACAAGTACGGTAACTGCTTCGGGCGCTGGCGCTTTAGGGATTACTGTTACAACAGGAGATTTTATTTGTAACCGCAATAGTACGATAAGCCAAACAGGAAGTGGAACGCTTACAATTGCAGCTCCTCTTGGCAATGCGATCATTTCGGGAGGAAATGGCAATACCTCGATCACAACGACGACAGGAACATTGACAATTGCTGCTTCTAAAATTGATATGATTTCTGGCCTGATACCGGGTAGCGCACGTGTTACTTCTACTGGGAATATCATTTTTAATGGTTCCGATCAGATTACTTTATCGGGAGCTGTGAACAGTACAACGCTTGTGTCAACGACTCTTGGATCAGTTACTATCAATGCTTCAAGAAATTTGAATATTTTAGATAATTCTTCTGTGACTATTACAGGCATTGCGAATGCGAATGCTCTGAATTTAAACGTTACAGGTGATTTGATTGTGTCAAATTTAGGAACTGTAACTCACAGTGGAACGGGCGTTATTACAGCAACTCCAAATATTGGCGGAAATATTGTTGTAAAAGGAGGCCCCCTTGGTAATTCAGTCATTAACGCAGCAGGTGGTACTTTATTTCTTACAGCTTTAGGAAATATTAATCTTGAAGCTGTTTCTACAGGTACTGCAGAGATTACTTCTTTAGACTCGTTAACGCTTACCAGTGATAACATGTATGCAAATGGATATTTGTTGCTAGCTACATCAAAAATAGCTCAGATTTCTTCAACAAATGGGCCGCTTACACTAAATGCAAACAATGATTTAATCCTTCAAAATAATGCTCAAGTGTTCGTTACTATGGGAGCTCTTGCTCTTCAAGCAGATGCAACTGCCGGTAATTTGGTAGTGTCTAATGGTTCTTTTATTGAGCATCAAGGAACAGGATCTGTTTCTAGTACAGTTGGAGCTAATGCTCATATTTTTGGTGGAGTTTTAGGTGATGGGATCATTTCTTCTAATGCTGCTCTGACATTTGCAGTAACAGGTCTTTTAGATATTCAAGCAGGTTCTGGTTTTGAAGGCCGCGTGTTGTCAAACGGTTTGACATCGATTACAGCAGGATCGATAAATATGAGAGGGGATTCTGTTTTGGTCCGAGCTCTTCTAGAAGATTCTTCAGGAGATCTAACTGTGAATGCAGGTCTTACAACGCTTAATGCGCATACGACATTGTCTTTGACAGGAGGCGCTGGAAACATGCTTGTCACTCTTACGGATGATTTAATTGTAGCAAACGACTCGATCATCCAAAATAGCAGCACAGGCACGATGACAATTTCAACAACTGGAACCGCCACCCTTCTTGCGGGAGCTGGCGATGCAATTGTTCAAGGTTCAACAAACACATCAAGCTTGACAGCTGATAACAACATTTTTGTTCTATCAGATCTGACAGGTGCTGCTGAGATCACGTCAGCTGGCGATTTAGTTGTTACTGCTACAAATGGTAATATTTATATTATAGGATCTCCTCAAGGCCTCAATGCATCGACGATTAATTCCACAGGTGGCGCTCTGACCGTACTTGCAGATCACAATGTAATTCTTAATGATGATGCCAATATAGAAATTACAGCAGGTACAGCAGACATCTCGGTTACTGCTACAAATGGGGATTTGATCATTCAAAATGATTCTTTTGTGCAGAACCTGGGAACGGGGTCTGTTCTTATCACGGTTGGAGAGAATATATTGATTTCAGGTGGTGTTGATGGAGATTCATTTATTGTAGATACTGGACCTATAATGCTTACCGTTCCAGGCTCTTTAGAAGTAGAGGCGCTTTCAGGCTTTTCTGGATATATTTCTTCAGATGGAAATACAACAATTGCAGCCGGAAGAGTCAGTATCATGGGCTTTTCTATGGCAGTACCGGCTTACATCTCTGATGCTTCGGGTAGTTTAAGCATCTCTGGATCAAATGTAGATCTCAATAATTTTGCTCAAATTTTCTTAAGCTCAGGAGCTGGAACGTTGACAGTGGATTCTACAGGCGATCTGCGGATTGCAAATGCTTCTTTCATACAACATCAAGGAACCGGCCTTACAACAAGCACCATTACAGATACTCTTTATATTGAAGGAGGCCCAGATGGTGCAGCTTCTTTACTAGGAGGGACCGGGGGGGTCACAGTTGCTGCAAATGCTATTTTACTTAATGGATTCTCTTCAGTAAATAATGCGCAAATTTCGGCCGTACAAGGTAATTTATCAGTAACCTCGACTCTTGAAACATCTCTTAATCCTCATGCGCAAATCATGCTTGCAGGAGGGACAGGGACGTATCTTGTGACTGTTGGAGATGGTCTTTTAGTTGGTAGTGATAGCGTCTTGCAAAATGCAGGTACAGGAACTACAACAGTTAATGTAACAGGTGTCACTGTTTTTAGCGCAGGATCTGACAGCGCGAGGCTTCTTGGAAGCACTGGTGCTCTTACACTCACATCAACAGATAGTCTTCAGATTAGTGCATCGGAAGACGCCATTGCATCGATCACTTCATCGGGTCAGATCACTGTTTCAAGCTTAAATGATGTTACCCTTGTTGGATCTGTAGTGGGCCCAAGAACCGCATTGATACAAACGACAACAAATACCCTCTCCGTAACAGGAGGGCAAAATGTTGCTCTTCTTAACAATGCGCGTATTGTAATAACAGGAGGTGCAGCGACACTTACTGTGAATGCTACTGTGGGCAATCTAACTCTTGATAATCAAGCGTCTATTCAACATACAGGAACAGGGACAATCTCTGCTTCGATTGGAAGAGATGTGGTGATTAATGGTGGCTTAAATGGAGATTCTTTCATAAGAGCTAATAGCGCAGGTTTAAATTTTGTATTTACAGGTGCGCTCGCTATTCAATCTCTTTCAAGTAATAATGGATTCATTCAAGCAGCAGGATTAAGTTCCATTAGCGCTAGCAAAATTTCGATCATAGGATTTTCAGCAGCAATTCCAGCATTTATTCAGAACTCTTCTGGAAATTTAACTGTAAGCGCGGGCTCGATTGAGATGGTTGATTTTGCTCAGATTAGAATCACTGCAGGCTCTGGAGCACTTGCTGTGAACACAACAAGTGGAGATTTAAGAATTGGCAACAATTCTTTGATACAGAACTCAGGAACAGGGCCTACAACGAGCATGGTTAATAGGAGCCTTTATGTAGAAGGAGGACCAGGCGGCGCTTCTTCATTCCTTGGAGGTAATGGCGGGTTAAATATAGCAGCTGGAAGCGCAATCCAAATGAGTGGGTTTTCGTCAGCATTTGACGCTTTGATTTCTACTGTTCAAGGAGGGTTGACAATTTCCTCAGGTCAGGAAACAAGTCTTAATCCCCACTCAAGCATTACTATTTCAAATGTTGGTACAGCAAGCGCTCTACAACTAACCGTCGGTAGTGATTTACTTGTAATGGATAATTCTACTATCCGTCATTTTGGCACAGGAAGCACTACGATTAATGTAACAGGTGTTGCGAATGTTTTAGCAGGTACAGGTAATGCGACGATTCGAGGTGGTTCTGGAGCTATGACCATAACAGCTACCGACAATATCAATATTTTGTCTGACGTTACAGGTGTTGCTTCTATTCAAAATACGGGTAATCTTTCTGTGTCGACAACACAAGATATTTCCATTGTAGGTTCTCCTGGAGGGATTCAAAATGCGTTTATTCAAACAGGCGCTATTTCGAATCCAACGCTTTCTATCACATCTCATTATTTAACGATTCGTGATGGAGGTGACATTGCTATTACAACAGGAAGTGGCACGCTGTCTGTAACATGCACACAGCTTTCTATTGAAGACAATGCATTTTTACAACAGCAAGGAACGGGATCATTTAATGGCATGATTAGCGGAGATTGTATTTTAAGAGGAGGTCCTGCAGGTCCTGCAACTCTTCTTGTTCACTCCCCTCTTACTTTGATGATCGGTGGAGATCTTAAAATTGAAGCTGATGCAAATAGTTTAGCTTCTATATCGTCACAGGGCGCAACGTCGATTTCTGCAAGTAGAATTTATATGATTGGATTTTCAGATACATTTAATGCAATGATCTCAAATACTACGGGCAGTTTGACTGTAGCTGCTGCAAGCATGAATCTTATTGACTTTGGTCAAATTCAGCTTACAGGGGGTGCTGGAACCTTAACTGTAAATACAACAAATGGAGATTTAAGAATTGCTAATGGCTCGTTTATAAGACATCAGGGAACCGGCGGGCTTGCAAGCACGATCAATCAAACGTTGTATATTGAGGGAGGAGTTGGAAATAAAGCATTCTATACAAGCGGCAGCGGCGGTATTAACATCAGCGCTAATGTTCTTGTTATGAACGGGTTTTCTTCAGGAAATAATGCTCTTATTTCCGCGACGACGGGTAATGTCGCTCTTTCAACAACAACGACGATGAATTTAAATCCTTTTGCTACCGTTTCAATAACCGGTATAGCGGGATCTGGAATACTTAGTGTATCTGCTGGTACAGATCTTTTAGTTGCTAATGGATCTACTCTGTTGAATTTGGGACTAGGAGCTACAACTGTTAATGTTACAGGAGTTGCAACATTTCTTGGAGGTGCAGGAGATTCTTCTCTTAAAGGTAATACAGGGGCGCTTTCTTTAACTGTAGGAGATAATCTTCATATTATTTCTGATATTTTAGGAAGAGCTTTTATACAAAATAGCGGCAACATAACAATCATGGTAGGTTCTGATGTTCATGTGATTGGTTCCCCGGAGGCAGCTCTTACTTCTTCTATTCAAACTTCTAACGGGACATTATCTGTGACGGCAGCTAATAATATTATTGTTGAAGATAAGAGTATGATTGCAATTACTGCAGGTGCCGGTACACTTTCTGTAACAACAACGAGCGGAGATTTATTTATTGAAAATGATTCTTCGATTCAACAACAGGGAACGGGCGCAATTACTGCAAGTGTTGGAGGCAATGCTGTTATTAAGAGTGGATCATCAGGAAATGGATTTATTTCAACGAATTCAACTCTTAATGTGACTGTAAGTAAAGATCTATTAATTGAAGATGTTCAAGGGCTTCAAGCATTCATTACTTCAAATGGACTCACTTCCATCTCTTCAAATAGATTATTTATGATTGGCTTTGATTCTACACACCAAGCATATATTCAAAACGGTCTTGGCAATTTAACCGTTTCGGCTGCAAGTGTTCGGATGTTTGACTTTGCTAAAATTAGAATGACCGGTGGTAGTGGAGTGTTGACTGTGCAGGCAACAGCTGGTGAATTGCGCCTTGCTAATGGATCGTTCATACAAAATTCAGGAACAGGTGCTACAAGCACTACAGCTGTTAGAACTCTTTATGTAGAAGGAGGCTTTGGTGGAGCTAGCTCTATTCAAGGCGGCAATGGCGGCTTAAGTGTGAGTGCAGAATCAATTTTAATGAATGGATATTCTGCATTAAATAATGCCTTAATTTCAGCTGCAAATGGCACGCTCAGCGTAACAACGACAGGAGCTACTCCTCTTGGAATGCTCAACATGACGCCAAATTCCAAAATTATTCTCAATGCAGGCGCCGGTAACGTGAATGTAACTGTTGGGGGTAATTTCTATAGATCTGGTGGTCCGACGATCACAACAAGTGGAACAGGGACAGTAAACATTGCTGTCGCAGGACCTGTTAACTGTAGCTGTCCTTAAAAATCCAAGACAACACTCCCCTGCTTCAACAGCGGGGGGTGTTTCATTTTTTTTATTCATTTAATCTTACGCAGCGAATATTTATAACTCTTCTTCTCGCTCTTTTATAAACCCAACTGCTAATCGATGTAGTACATGGGCGCGTAAGGTGAGTGAGTTATTCATAAATTTTTTAACGCGCTTGACGTTTTTGCGTTGAAAAAACACATAAAATTATGGTGGATTTCATTTTTTTAAATCATTTATTTTCAGTCGTTTTTGTCTTGAAATGACTTATTAATGATATCTTCCTGTCTCGTTTTTATAAAATTAAAAATAAAAGTTGCTAGACAAAAGGTTTTTTTTCACGTAGAAGGGGAATTAGTTATTAAATTAATTTTTTGCACCCGTTGTGGTAGCACTGTAACTAATTGGGTATGACATGAACATCTACGTAAGTCTAGCGGCCATTCTCTTTTTCTCAAGGATACTTCAAGGAGAAGATATTCATTCTTTAGCGCTGCTTTCTAAGGAAGCGCTTGTTGTTGATCAAGAGAAAATAGTTGTTGAATCTTCCGAGAAAGAAGAGGTTATTGTAGAGCGGATGAAAGGGCTTGTTCTTTTAGGTGATCTTGCAAATATCGAAAGCTATTCTCATGTTGAAGGAGTTGTCGTTAAGGAATTATCTATTCCGGGTGGAGATCTTGCCCTTATAGAACGTCTTCGCCCTCTCATTATTGACCAGCCTTTAACAGAGAAGAAAATATCAGACATTAAAAGAGAAATTGTTTCTTATTACCAACAAAATGATCATCCTGTAATGACCGTTATGGTTCCTGAGCAGGAAGTTACAGATGGTGTTCTTCACGTTGTTATCGTTGAGAGCAAGGTCGGCAAAGTGACTGCAAAAGGGGGAAATTATTTTAGCCCCGCTAGAATGCAAAATAAGTTTCACTTGCATGAAGGTGACTTAATTAATACTGATGATCTTCTTTCTACTGTTGCTTGGGTTAACCAAAATCCTTTTAGACAAACAAATATTGTGTTTTCTCCTGGATCTAATTCCAGTACAACGGATATCGAAATCATTACAAATGATCGTACGCCTCTACGTGTGTATATTGGGGGTGATAATACAGGAAATCACTACACCGGCAGAAATCGTTGGTATGCAGGTTTTAACTGGGGTGATGTTTTTGGTTTAGATCAAACGCTATCTTTTCAATATACCACTTCATCTGATTTTCACGATTTTCAAGGTTATACGGCTAATTGGACAATTCCATTACCTTGGCGCAATATTCTTACATTTTTTGGAGGGTACTCACAAGTTCATCCTGATATTAGCCGATTTGGCAACACACATATAAAAAGTAAGGGATGGAGTGCTCAAGCAAGCGTGCGCTATGTGATTCCTTTTGGAAAAACATATGGAATTTTTTTGCAAAACTTTCAAGCAGGTTATGACTATAAGGCGACAAATAACTCTTTAGAATTCAATGGTTCAGAGGTTGAAACTCATGTCGCTCATGTTAGCCAGTTTCTTGCAAGTTATTATGCTGCTTATACTCCGGGTCCCCATAAAATTAATGCAGACATTGATATTTATTTTTCGCCAGGTAATTGGTTTGGAGATGAAAATAAAAAAGCATTTAATCGTTTAGAGCGCGGTGCTAAGACATCTTATATATATACAAGACTAGCCCTTGGTGATGAGTTTCTCTTTTCCAAATACAATTTTGGAGTTTATGCCCTAGGTAGAGCGCAGTTTTCCAGTAGTACGCTTGTTCCTTCAGAACAGTTTGGTTTGGGAGGATATGATACCGTGCGTGGTTATGAACAGCGCGTCGTCAATTATGACAATGCATTTAATGCAAATTTAGAAATTAGAGCGCCATCGTTTAGCTTATTGAAATTGTTTGGCGCGAAATATAGAACTGATACCCTTACATTCTTAGCTTTTATTGATTATGGCATCGGATGGCCGCATGATCAACAGGGTGTTGATTCTCAGAATCATTTAGATCCAAAAAGTCAAAATCTCCTCGGCATTGGTCCGGGGTTGCGCTATAAGATCGGACCCTGGTTTTATGCCCGGGTTGATTATGGTTTCCCTCTCATTCATGTAAATGGGAAGGATTTAGCGCCAGTGCTTGACTTTGGATTGTTATGTAGTTATTAAGAAGAAAAGGTAATTTATTTTTTTGAGGATATCTATGCGTATACGACCTCTTATTTGTGTGTGGATGATATGTGTTCACTTTGCTGCTTGGGGAAATCCACAAAACCCTACTGTAGTATCAGGTGAAGCTACTTTTGGTGCTGGAACAAATGCTTTAGATATTATAGCGTCTGATCACGCTATTATTGAATGGGAAGCATTTTCAATAGGCCAAGGGGAAAAGACGAACTTTATGCTGCCAAGCAGTGATTCGGCCGTCCTGAATAGGGTGACCTCTCATCTGCCGAGTTCGCTTGAAGGTCTCTTGAACTCAAACGGAAAGGTCTATTTGATCAATCCCAATGGCGTTCTTGTAACGGAAAGCGGCATCATTAAAAATATTATAGAGCAACTTTAGATTGAAAAATCGAACCCGAAATTTCTTTGAACTGCATTTTCATTTTTAGAAGCGGAATTTAACACATCTGAATTTTTGGCTTCTACGCTAGATATTAATAATGTGGATTTCTTAGGGGGACTTGATTTACTGTTCGCGGGAAATTCTCAAGAAGGGATTATCAACAGAGGGATGATCACTGCTTGGAATGGCGATGTGGTTCTCATTAGCTATAAGATTAGCAATGAAGGTGAGATCAATGCTTCTGCGGGTGTGGCTGCATTAGGTGTTGGTAGAGAAGTGCTCGTGACTCCAAAAGCTGATCAAAGAATTACAATTCATATTCCTGTTGTGAATGACGCATATGATTCTCAAGGTATCGGACTTTCCCAAGAAGGGGTAATTACAGCGCTTCAAGCAGAGCTTAAAGCAGATGGCAATCCTTACGCACTTGCCATTCAAAATAAAGGCTTTGTAAACGCAGTTACAGCTGAAAAGTCTGGTGGAAGAATTTTTCTTGTCGCACAAGAAGGGGTTACAAGTAATACCGGGGTGTTAGAGGCTGTTGGTACTAATCATATCGGAGGGGAAATTCAAATTCTTGGTAAGACAATTACAATGACCGATGGTGCAGTGGTTGATGTCTCAGGCGATCTTGGTGGCGGACATATTTTTGTTGGCGGCGGTTATCAAGGATTAGATAGTTCTGTTTTTAATGCGCAGCAAATATTTATCGATGATAGCGTCGTAATGAAAGCGGATGCAATACATTCTGGTAACGGCGGTCAGGTGATTGTTTGGTCTGATTGGCATACAACCTTTTTTGGTAACATTTTAGCATGCGGCGGACAGACAGGTGGTCATGGTGGATTTGTTGAAGTGTCAAGTAAGAACACGCTTGATTATTTTGGCTTTGCTGATAGACGTGCGCCATTTGGAACAGCCGGTACGCTTCTTCTTGATCCAAGCGATTTGACAATTAGTAATGCAGTAGATGCAAACATCTCTTTTGTTGCTCCTAATTATACCGGAACAGCAGCAGCCGGTAACATTAATATTCCAAATCTTCTTGTAAATTTAGGTGGTGGAAGTGTCACGATCTCTACTACATCGGGTTTTGCAGGAGGTGGTGATATCGTATTTTTAGACGATGTTACTTGGGTAGCAGGTGCTAACACTCTTACATTGAATGCCGTACGCAATATTGTCATGAGCGCGGGTGTTACGTTTAATAATTCTATTGGAAGTATAGCTTTCAATGCAGGGACAACCGCTGATGGTAGTATTATTATGGTGGGAACAAGTGCTTTAACGATGTCGGGAACAGGAACTCTTGCCATGTCTGCGAATAATACAGCAGTGGCTGGGATTAATTTGTTTGGAACAATTACTTATACTTCAAGCGGGGCTTTTACAATAGATACGTCTGCAATTGCAGGTGAGATTAATATTGGCGGAGGTGGTATTGCTCTTGCAACCACAGCTCCATTAACGATCACATCAGCTGCGGGCTCTGACATTAATATTACTGATTCCATTAATAATTCAATGGCGGGTCAAATTACTGTAAATTCAGGAAATAATTTCTATCTTCAAGGAGAACTTGTTGCAGGAGATACCTTAACGGTTAATGCTCTCCAAGCATCTCTTATAGGGACATCGCTTAATCAAACACTGATAGAAACATCATCAGGTGATTTGAATGTAACGTGCGAGACTCTTCTTTTAGATACAAATGCTGTGATTAATTTAAGTGCCGGGACAGGAGTGCTTAATGTAACTGTAAACGCACCGGGAAATTGCTTAATCAATAATGGTTCCAGTATCCAGAGTGCTTCAACACCCATTGGTAATGCAGCTATTCTTACGCTTGCAGGCGATCTCACTATCCAAGGCGGAGGTGTTGGTTTAAGCCAAATAGCGGTAACCGGTGGAAGCGATCTTACTATTACGACCACAGGCGACTTATTTGCATTGAATAATGCCCTTATCGAAAATTCAACAGCCGGCGCTACGACGATTACGGTCATGGGATCAGCGTATCTTGCAGCAGGTGCAGGACCTGTAATAATTTTGGGGGGAACTGGGGATCTTAATGTTTTAGTAACTGGAAACCTTAACCTTCTTTCAGATGATACAGGCGGTTCAAGCATTACATCTTCCGGTAACTTAGTGGTTACGTCAACTGAAAATATTTATATCATCGGTCAGCCGGGAGCTAACGACTCTTTGATTTCTACATCTGCTGGTAATTTAACAGTGTCTGCGGATGCCGGTAATTTAGAACTTACCAATGCAGCTCATATTACTTTAACAGGCGGCACAGGTACATTAACTTTTTCAGCAGGAAATAATCTAACGATCAATAACGATTCTTCGGTTGAAAGTGCAAGTTCTATGGATGCGACGGGAAGTGCAGGAAATGCTCTTCTTATTGTCGGTGGAACGGACGGGAATGCAAGCATTGTCAGTGCGCAGGGTTTGACGTTTACAATGGGAGCTGTTACGGGCTCGATCGATTTGATGACGGTATCAAGTGGTGAAGCATTTATTAGTGTTGGAGCTACAAGTTCGATTGCAACAGGGATGTCAGGAACGCTTTCTATGAATGGATTGGCATTTAGTGTTAATGCATACATTGAAGCATCTACTGGTGATTTGACAGTTACAGCTTCTAGAATGGATATGAATAATTTTTCTCATATTGAAATTTTAGGAGGAGCTGGACTTCTGACTGTTGACGCTACAGCTGGCGATTTTAGTTTAGCTAATGGATCTTATTTAACGCATGCTGGAACGGGTGGTATTAGTAGTACGACAACAGTTGGCTACCTCTATATTGAAGGAGGTCCAAGTTCTGATGGAGGCTCTTATATTGATGGAGGTTCCGGTGCTTCTACGATTACAGCGCATGGAATTCAAATGTCAGGATACTCTTCTTCATTATCCCCATTCAATGGAGCAAGAATCACTTCGAGCGGTGATTTGACAGTAACTGCTGCTTTAGCCGATTTAACGATGAATCCTTTTTCTTATATTGAATCGACAGGCACTGGTCTTTTAGATATTGAGGTGATAACAACAGATCTTCTGATTGATAATGGATCTAGCATTGTGAATTTAGGATCTGGCATAACGACGATTAATGTTGCTGCAGGGACGATTTCATTATTAGGCGGTGCTGGCGATTCTTTAATTTCAGTAACAACAGGACCTCTTAATGTAACAGCTGGAAGCAATGTGCGTATGCTGGCACATGAAGATGGTTCGACATCTATGACGGCAACAACTGGAGATATTACAGTTGATTGCGGCGCAAATCTTTTGATGGTTGGCGCTCCTGAAAGCATGCAAACATCGTTTATTAGCACAGAAGGATCTATTACAATTAACGCTACAAATAACGTTATTATAAGAGATGATTCTAACATTACAATTCCACTTGCAGGTACAGGGACTATTGGAATCACAACATTAAACGGTGATTTAAGTGTAGAAAATGGCTCTAGCCTTGCGAATGCAGGTTCAGGAACAATCACGGCAACAGTTGGCATGATGGGCGCTGGCAATGTTCTTGTAAGAGGTGGTACAACTGGTGGCAATGCTGCGATTACAGTTGCAAGTGATGGTATTACTCTGAACATTCCAAATGGTAACTTGAACATAGAATCTGTTTCAGGAGGTTCTGCTTCAATAACAGCTGTAGATACAACATCGATCACGACGGGAACAAGTGGAAAAATCAGCATTATGGGATTTTCTATGGCATTTCCCGCAACAGTTTCTTCAACTGCTGGTGATTTGACAGTCACAGGCGGATCTTTAGATATGAAGGACTTTTCTACGATCAGTCTTGCGGGTGCAGGAGCTCTTACTGTCACAGGTTCAATGGGTGATATAAGAATTGAAAATGCTTCTGAAATTTTACATTCTGGATCAGGACTTACGACAGTGGATGCATCTGGTTTTGAAATGGTTCTTCAGTCAGGAGCAAGCGGAGCTGCATCAATCACAGGGGGCAGCGGTGGTGCTACAGTCAATGCAGCAGCTCTTTTGATGACAGGCTTTGATGCCACAGGATCTTCAATTACAGCAACAGGCGGTGATATCAATGTGACAAGTACAGGAGATGCAACGCTTAGTTATCTTTCAAGCATTCATCTTACAGGAGGGATGGGAACCCTTAATCTAACAACAACCGGAGATTTGGTTGTTCTTGATGGTTCTAGCGTTCAAACAGATGCTGCAGGTCCTTATGTTATTAGTGTTGGTGGAACATCTATTTTAGCAAGTGGTGCAAGTGCGGTGATTATTGCAAGCACTGTTAGTGTCATGGCATCCAGCTATACTGTAGCAGGTAGTCTTTTTGTTCTTGCCGATGGATCAGGCTCAGCAACTATAAGCGCTGTCGGACCGCTGCTAGTTACCTCTACGATTGAAAGCATTCATTTAATAGGATCGAGTTTCGGAGGTAATCCTGCGTCAATTACGACAAGCGCTGGCGCTCTTAGAGTAATAGCTGCCGAGCATATTACGCTTTATGATGATGCAGCGATTACATTAACAGCAGGAATTGGTGTTTTAACAGTGGCCGCGACAGCTGGTGATTTGATCGTTGATAACGGCTCAAATATCCAGCAGCAAGGGACTGGAATATTAAATGCAAGTGCCGGAGGTAATGCTCTTGTTAAAGGTGGTCTTGCAGGAAACTCATCCATTCTCAATAACTCTGATATGACAGTAACAATTGGAGGATCTTTAGATATTCAGGCTGTAGCTACCGGTTCTGCAATTATTTCAGCTAACGGTACTGTCAATGTCACTGCAATAGATAAAATCAAATTAAGCGGTTTTTCCGGGATGAGCACAGCTAGTATTTTTGACTTATCGGGTGATTTAACAGTGAGCGGTTCTTCGGTTGAGTTGATCGATTTTTCTAATATCAATTTAACAGATATGATTGTTGGCACTTTAAGTGTTCAATCAACTGTAGGTGATATTGTTGTCTACAACAATTCGTTCATTCAGAATACAAGCGTAGGGGGAACAACAACATCTTCACCGGGTTCGTTGTTTATCATAGCAGGAGCTGATGGAGACGCTACGATCTTTCCAGGAGCTGGAATTTATACTCTTACGGTTACAGGAGATTTGAATCTTATAGCCGATGTTGGCGGTGGTGCTTATATCACAGCTAACGGACCTATCATGGCAGCTGTATCAGAGAATGTTCTTCTTAACGGCTTTGATGGAACGAATTTTGCGACGATTTCAACAGATGCAACTCTTGGCGATCTGATTATTACCGCAGGAAATAAAGTCAACGTTCAGAACCATGCTCTTATTACAATGGGTGTTGCAAGTACCGGTAATTTGAGCGTTACTGCAACGACAGGTGATCTTACTGTAGAAAATGATGCAACGATCATTAGTCCGGGGTCTGCAGGCATACTTACAATTGCAAGCACGCTTGGCAATGTCATTGTACGTGCAGGAGCAGAAGGAGAAGCGTTGGTTCAAGGGATGAATGACCTGACTCTAACAGCTGGCGGAGCTTTTGAAGTAGAAGCTTTATCTGGAATGGAAGCTGCAGTTCTTTCAGGCGGTGATACAACGATCTCTGTAGCCGGCGCATTCCGTGTGCTTGGTTTTGATCCTCTTGTACGTGCTCGTGTAGAAAGTGATGTGGGTATCATGAGCATTAGTGTTGATGGGGTAACAACAATTTATCCTCATGCTTCTATCCTTCTAACAGGGGGCGCGGGCACATTTACAATGACTCTTGATGACGATATGGTGCTTGGCAACGATTCCATCATTCGTAGCGACGCTGTAGGCGCAATGAGTATTAACATTACAGGATCTGCAACAGTTGTTGCAGGCGCTGGTAATGCAATCGTTTCAGGAACAGTGACGACACTTAGTTTCATAACAACAAAGAATATTTTTGTGCTTGCTGATGAGACAGGTTTTTCAGAAATCACGTCAGGACTTGCTCTTACAGTGCAATCTATCGATGGAAGCATCTCTGTTATTGGTTCTCTTTCAGGCAGCAACATAGCAGCGATTCACAATGGGCTTGGAACGCTTGACGTGACAGCTGCAACGGATATTTCTTTACAAGATCATGGCAGCATTTATACCTCATTTGGTGCAGGAGCTCTTACTGTCACAGCGACAGGTAGTAACATCAATATCATTAATGATTCATTTATTGAACAGCAAGGAACAGGCTCTGTGACTGTCGTTGCAGGCGCAGATATCCTCATTAAATCTGGGTTTGATGGTAGTGCATTCATCAGCGGTAACGATACAGTGGATGTGACTCCTACTGGAAATCTTGATATTGAAGCAGATCTTGGAGGCTCAGCGTATATTTCTGGAGCAGATACTACAAATGTCATTGCGATGGCTGGAAGAGTGAGAATTGCCGGCAATTCTTTCTTAAATGACGCTTACATCCAAACAACAGATGGCGATCTAACCGTTACAGGTGTAAGTTTTGACATTCTTGATTTTGCAAGCATTAACTTATTAGGAGGAGTAGGAACTCTTACTGTAAATGATCTTCTTGGTGATTTCAGAGTTTCAAATGTTGCATTTATTCGCAATTTAGGGACCGGTATTACTAACATCAATGCGGCAAATAGTCTCTTTATTACAGGTGGGACTGATGGCGCTGCAGGTATTATTTATACAACAGGTGTTTTCAATCTGAATGTTTTAGGAGATATTAATTTGCAAGCAGACATAGGAGGCGGCGCATTTATTAGCGGTGATGCTGATCTTATAGTTACAGGTAACAGTAATATTGCGATCGTTGGTGAACCGAGTGGTCCATCATCTTATTTTACGACGACAACAGGTATTATTAATGTGGCAGCGCTTGGTCAAATTGTTATTCGAGATAATGCATTCATTGATTTGACAGGTGGTATTGGCGATGTAACCGTATCTACGGTTTCTGCAGACTTGGTTATTGAAAATAATGCTTTTGTGCGCAATCAGGGAACAGGTAATCAGATAATAACTTCGGGTGCTAATTTGACTGTTCGTGCGGGAGCTGCCGGCGATGCCTTTATCTTTGGTGATGGTACACTTCTTCTTACAGCTGTAGGTCAGCTTGATGTAGAAGCTCAATTATTAAGCTCTGCTTCAGTTCTTTCTAATGGAGATACGTTGATCACTGCAAATACGATTAATATGTTAGGTTCGACAACGCTTGTTCCTGCAACAATTGTCAATGCAACGGGCAATATGACCATTTTTGCAGGCCTGACAACTCTTACTGCACATTCTGGCATTACCTTATTAGGTGGCATTGGAAACTTTTTAATGGTCATTAGTGATGATTTGATCGTCGCTAACGACTCTGCTATTAATATACTATCAGCAGGTATGACTGGTACAATCCTTGTTTCAGGTTCTGCGACATTGCTTGCAGGAGCTGGAGATGCTTTGATTTTTAATAACACAGATACTTTTACAATGATCGCTGCAAACAACCTTTCTCTTATTTCAGATCTAAATGGTGCAGCAACAATTATAACAAATGGGCTAACAGGTGCAGTAACAGCTGCAAGTATTTTAGTTAATGGGGATTCTAGCGGACTTAACATTGCTGAAATTCTAGCGACAAGTGGCGATTTGTCAGTAACAGCTACAACGAACATGACAGTTTCTAACAATGCTTCTATTTTAATCAGTAGTGGTGCCGGTACTCTTACGGCTATTGCAACCACTGGAGATTTGAATGTGCAGAATGATTCTTTCTTAGGACATTTAGACACAGGAAATGTGATTGTTACAGTTGGTGCGAACGGCTTAATTAAAGGAGGCCCTCTTGGTGCTTCGATAATTTCCGGTAATGCAGACGTGAGTTATACAGGAACCGGTAGTTTGACAATTGAAGCTGTTGCAACGGGTGCTGCATCGATTCTCGGCAGCGGTACGATGACGATTATTGCAGACACGCTTGAAATGTTGGGTAATACGACACTTGTACGAGCAAGTATTATCAATAGCCCTGCAGCTATGGCTATCGGTGACCTTATCATCACAATTGCGCGTCATGCAACAGTTGTTCCTTATAGTGACGTTTTCTTAACAAGCGGCCTTGGTGTTTACACCATGACAATTGGTGAAGATTTAGTTCTTTCTAATGACTCCTTCTTTACTAACACAGCTACGGGTGCAATGACGATTACAGTTGGTGGTTCTGCGATCATCGCCGCAGGCGTTGGTAATGCAATTGTTGAAGGTGTTGTAAGCACAACAAGCTTTACAGCAGCAAAAAATATTTTCGTTCTTTCAGACTCAACAGGGATCTCAGAGATCACATCGGGAAGTAGTTTGAATGTGACCTCTACTGGCGGTAGCATTAACGTGAATGGTTCGATTTCGGGAGCAAACTCTGCATCGATTAATAACGTTTCAGGGCCATTGACAGTTACAGCATTAACAGACATTACCCTTCAAGATTTTGGCAGCATTTTTTCTACAGCAGGAGTTGATCCCATCATAGTGACTGCAACGACTGGTAATTTTAATGTGATTAATAATTCTTTTGTGAATCATCTAGGAACGGGTTCTGTCACAGTGGTTGCAGGAGCGGACGCTTTAATTAAAGCTGGTTTCCAAGGACCTTCTTTTGTAGCTGGAGCGTCGACAGTTGATGTGACAACAGGCGGCAACCTCGATATTCTAGCAGATAGCGGAGGTTCAGCGTTTATTTCTGGTCAGACGACATCCAATGTTACAGCAACAGGTAGAATCCGCATTGCTGGGGATTCATTTGTGAATACAGCCTTTATTCAAACACTCACTGGTAATCTCACTGTAACAGGCGGTAGCTATGACATCATTGATTTTGGTAGCATCAGCTTAATCGGAGGCGTTGGGATATTAACTGTAAATAGTGCTTCAGGAGATTTTAGACTCTCTAATGCTTCTTTCATACGCAATTTAGGAACTGGTACTACAAATGTGAATTTGGCAAACAGCTTATTTACAACAGGCGGATCTGATGGAGCTGCCGGATTTATTTATACGACAGGTGCCTTTAACTTGAATGTGCCAGGTCTTATTAGCTTCCAGGCGGATCTTGGAGGGGGTGCATTTATATCAGGTGCAAACACATTAACCATTATTGGCAACGATAGTGTTTCACTCGTCGGTGTACCAGGCGGTGCTGCAGCTTTCTTTACAACAAGCGCTGGAGCTATTACGGTGAGTGCGGCAGGTGGAATTACTGTTCGAGACAATGCTTTTATTGATCTTTCAGATCTTTTGGGAGCAGGTGCCATAACACTTGTTGCAACAGATGATATCGTTATTGAAAATGCTTCTTTTGTGATCAATCAAGGAACTGGAAGTAATATTATTGTCGGTGGCGCTAATGTTGCTATCCGTGGAGGAGCATCAGGAGATGCTTCCATCGTCAACAATGGTCCACTTACGCTTGTAACTCCAGGTCTTCTTGATATGGAAGGGCAGGTTATAGGAGCTGCTTCGATGATCTCTAATGGCACAACTACAATTGTTGTTGGGCAGATGAACATGCGTGCATTCACAGCTCTTCAGCCTGCGACGATCCTTAATCAGTCCGGAGATTTAACGATTTTAACAGGGCTTGCAACACTTTCAGCTAATGCGAACATTACTTTATCGGCAGGTGTTGGTAATTATGTCATAGTTTGTTCAGATGATCTGTTTGTTGATGATAATTCCTCACTTAATAATTTAAGCGCGGGAATGATGAGTATTCTTGTTACAAATTCTGCAAATTTCATTGCAGGTGCTGGAAGCGCTACTTTATTAAATCTTGGTGGAATGCTGAGTGTAAACGTTGGAAGCTTCCTCAACTTGATCGCTGATCCAAATGGGTTTGCGAATTTTACGACAACAGGTACAACGGCGATGATTTTAGCAGAGAATATTCTCCTATCCGGTGATCCATCAGCTGTTACGAGCGCTTCAATTGTAGCAACTCAAGGTACGCTTGCAATAACCGCTGTAGATAATATCACAGTGCGTGATAACAGTGCGATTCTTCTAACTTCCGGCGCAGGTGTTTTAACTGTAACAACAACGAATGGAGATCTTAGTTTACAGAATGCAGCAACGCTCTTTCATGTGGGTACAGGTGATATTTCTATGACAATTGGTGCTAACTGTAATGTAATTGGTGGTTTTACAGGCCCGGCTCTTATCCAAGGTGGTGCAAATGTCATTCTTGTAGCTGCGGGAGATCTGAACGTTGAGGCTGCATCAAGCAATCCAGCGACTCTATTTGCTAACAACCTTCTTCTGATCATATCAGATAATGTTAAGACAAAAGGTTTTAATGCGGGTGTACGTGCAACGCTTGCAAGTAATCTTGGTGATTTGATTATGGTTGCGAATAATCTAAATCATTTAAGACATAGTACAATTAGTATTAATTCTGGAATGACAGGTGATTTGATTATTACTTTAGCAGAAGACTTAGTGGCATTTGATGATGTAGAGATTAATAATATCAGCACAGGAGCTACCACCACAATTCTTGCTGGCGGGAACGCTACTTTCTCCGGAGGGGCTCTTGGTGCAGCGTCTATTTTAAGCAACGCTCTTTTCTTTAACGTAAGTGCAACCGGTGATGTTACTTTTAGCGGGACTCAAGGAGGGAATGCATCTCTTACAACAGACAGTATAACAGCACTTGTTCTATCGAGCGCTGGAAATGTTTATGTAACAGGGGATGCTGCAGGAAGTGCAACACTTTTGACAGCACTTGGCGGTTCATTTACAATACTTGCTAATAACGACATCCATTTTTATCAAAATGTGGACGTTAATATAGCAGCAGGAGCTGGAACTCTTATTGCTACAACGACAGTTGGCGATATCAACATGGAAAATCTCTCGAGCTTTAGTCATTTAGGTACAGGCGCTGTAAATATTGTATCTGCAGCGAACGCAGCAATATTTGGAGGAAATGCAGGACTTGGGACTGTTTCTAGCAACTCTACATTAACTATAAATGCAGCTGGCAATATTGAAATGGGATCTAGAAGCGGCGGTGCTGTTAACGTTTTTTCAAATGGTGACACAACGTATATTGCAGGCGGGCATTTTTCAATATCTGGCTATCCCGGATTCCCAGCTCTAGCATCCAATGCTTCTGGAAATCTTGATGTCATAGGAATTGATATTACCGTTGCAAATATAGCTTCAGTTCTTTTAACAGGTGGTGTTGGAACATACACGATGACAGCGCTTATTAATGATATCAATCTTTTAAATGATGCGATTGTGAGAAATTCTTCAACAGGAACCATGTCTTTAGCTCACAACCGTAATCTTAATATGATTGCGGGTGCAGGTCCGGTACTTGTTGAAACAGTAGATCCTTTTTCAGGTTTAGTTGTTAGTACGAGCCTAATCCAGGGAGATTTGATCATGGTGGGAGACGCGATGTCAAGCTCCATCATCAGGATCAATGGGGGCAGCTTTACAGCAAGTATTGCAGGAAGAGCTACACTTGATACGAATGCACTAATCACTAATACAGCAGGCGCCGGAGCGATTGCAATGGCATTGGGTGGAGATCTTTTCATAGATGATGCTACCATTAACCATTTAGGTACAGGGACTATTACGATTACGACTTTTGGCGATTTTATTTTGCACGAAAACAGTACTATCTTAGGAAATAATGACATAAGTCTAACAGGTAATAATCTACTTATGGATGCCCCGGGAGCGGCTTTATTGCAAAATGCTGTCATTTCAGGCCTTGGTACAATGACAATTACCATGGGTGAGAGGATCTTGCTAACATCTAATGCTCTAATTACAAATCAAGTGGGATCTGTAGGCGACATGAACATCACTTCGACATCGATGTCTTTAATTACGGGGAATTCAGGGATTTTGCACCAGGGAACAGGTGATATCAACCACATATCTTTTGACTCTCTTAACTTACTTGGAGGGCCAGGTGATGCTTTTATACAAACAAATTCTGGAGATATTACCCTTAATGTTACAAGCAATTTAACAGCAACATCAAATGATTCAATGGCCTTTGCAACAAATTCAGCACGAATTAACTCGAGTGGAGATTTAACAATTACTGCTAACAATGTTCTACTTGGCGGGCAGACGACAACAGCTGCAATTCCGACTGTTACAACAGAATTCATATCAAATGGTAATATTACGATTACAGCGCAGGTGAATATTGCGTTACGCAATGGCTCTATCGTTCAAAATGCTAGCCTTCTTTCAGGACAAGTTATATTGATTGCAGATAATGCATTCCCAACTGTAATGAGTGGTGTAGGCCCTGGACATATTTTTATAGATCGTTATTCACAGGTTATAAACTCTTTTGAAGACTCACATACTTTTTGGTACACCTCTGCATGGGGTGAAAGAGGATTGCCATTTAACGTAAACAATGGTAACGGCGATACCAATTTTGGTAAGTTTAACGGGTCGGATTGGGCATTTTTCTTTGATCCTACTGATGTCCCTGCGGCAACAGGCGGAGGGTTTACCAACACATTTAGCACATATTTCCCAACGGGCATCGGAAATCCGACATTTGAAAATGCAACGACTGCTTTCTTCTATAAAGTAACTGATGTACAACCGCCGCCGCCGCCGCCATGTCCACCATGCCCACCATCACCTGCGCCAACGCCTGTGCCTTCGTCCGTCATTAGAGCGGATCGGAGTTGTCATTCATCTTAAGAATGTATGAGTGGGATCGCTTTGGATATTTCTTCATGGCTTATGGATATGAAGAGAGTCCGAAAAACCCTGTTCTTCGTAAGAATAACACGATGTGGCCAATGGAGTTTAGAGTGAATGAAGATGCAAGTCCGACAGCAGAGCCTCGCTTTAGAGGACTTGAAATGCAGCAATTCGCTTCCATTGATGAATTTTTAAATGGCGAATATAAATTGCTTCCATATAACAATTACTTCCTTTCTTGCGAGGAGGGAGAAGAAGATGCTGGACAAGTGAACCCCATTTTGCGTAAAAATGAAGTGATAACTAATGAGACATACGCAAAACTATAACTTTGGGTAACACATGAAGAGTAGAGCAAGCATTGCCTTTATCCTTCTTTTTTCAGCAACGGTGCAAGGGGTTGTAAATCACCCTCTTGTACCGCAAGAAAAAAAGGAAGTTTTAGAAGCTGAATTTTTAGAGAAACCAGAGCAACCGGGTTTTACTCCTACAGCGAATATTAGCGATGCTGTGCTTGTAGAGAGGATGAAAGGACTGCTTCTTTTAGGTAATTTAGATGAAATACTGAATGAGGAAGACGTCGAGGGGGTTATTTTTAAAGACCTCAAAGTCCCCGGCAGTCAGATCGCTCTTGTTGAAAAGCTAAGACCATACATCATTGGTCAGCCTTTAACACAAAATACCATTGCTGATCTCAGAAGAGAAATCACCTTATTTTATCAAGAAAATGACCATCCCGTAGTTTCTGTCATCGTTCCCGAGCAGGACGTTACAGATGGTGTGCTTCAAATAGGCGTGATTGAAGGAAAAATTGGTAAAGTCTCCGCAAAAGGTGGAAAATATTTTGGCCCAGCGCGGATGCAAGGCAAATTTCATCTTCAAGAAGGAGATACCATCAATACAGATGATCTTCTTTCTGATGTTGCTTGGGCAAACCAAAATCCTTTTAGACAGACAAACATCATTTTCTATCCAGGACAGCTCTCCGGAACAACAGATGTTGAAATTGTGACAAATGACCGTACGCCTCTTCGCGTATACATTGGCGGAGATAATACAGGGAATCATTTTACAGGTAGAAATCGCTGGTATGCAGGATTTAATTGGGGCGATGTATTCGGTCTTGACCAGACACTTTCTTTTCAATACACGACCTCATCTGACTTTAGTAAGCTTCAATCTTATACAGCAAACTACACAATTCCCCTCCCTTGGCATAATATATTGACATTTTTTGGTGGCTATACGCGTGTCCATCCAGATATGCCCAAGATTCCAGAAAATGATGGTTTAAAAAGCCATGGATGGAGCGGACAAGCAAGCGTACGTTACGTGATTCCTTTTGGAAAAACTTATGGAATTTTTTTACAAAATTTCCAAGCAGGTTATGATTATAAGGTCACGAACAATACCCTTGAATTTGCTGGCAATGAGGTATCAACTAAAACAGCACACATTAGCCAATTTTTAGCTAGCTACTACGCAGGCTGGACACCAAATTCTCATAAAATGAATGCGGATATCGATGTTTATTTTTCGCCTGGCAACTGGTTTGGGGATGAGAATAAAAAAGCTTTCAGTAATCTGGAAAGGGGCGCAAAAACAAGCTACGTCTATACAAGACTAGCATTTGGCGATGAATTTGTTTTTCCACGACATAATTGGGGTCTTTATGGCTTAGCTAGAGCGCAGTTCTCTAGTAGCACACTTCTTCCTTCAGAACAGTATGGCCTTGGCGGCTATGATACAGTACGCGGCTATGAACAAAGAGCTGTTAATTATGATAATGCATTTAACCTCAATTTTGAAGTGCGTGCACCGTCTTTTAGCTTGCTTCATTTGTGTGGAGCTAAATACAAAACGGATACCCTTACTTTTCTTGCCTTCATCGATTATGGAATGGGATGGCCGCATGATCAAAAAGGTGTTGATTCTCTACATCATTTAGATCCTAAATTCCATAACCTCGTCGGCATAGGCCCTGGATTACGCTACAGGATTGGTCCTTGGTTCTATGCACGTCTTGATTACGGCGTCCCGCTAATCAGCGTTAATGGAAAAGGGCATACCCCTGTTCTCGACTTTGGCCTTCTCGCCAGCTACTAAAAGACGCAAAGGAAAGAAAATAATAGACCTCTTGCATGATTCCTTGTCCTTGCCCTTGCCCGATTAAAATTATTTTCACTAATTATGAAATAGCTTTAATTGGGCAAGCGCAAGCGCAAGGGCAGGGGCACGTTTTTTAAGATTAGCTGATTGCGGAATTTTCAGGATCTCTTTAGCATGATAAGAAATTTGTAAGGAAAGGAGATGTATGGGAATACAATTGATGTTGCTTGCTGCGCTTTTTGTTGCAATTTCTAATTTATGCATGCGTAAAAGTATTGATGCCGGGGGGTCGAGCAAAGCTTTCCTTGTCATTCAGCTTTTCATCGTGTTTCTTGTTGCCATTCTTCTGAACCCTGTGCGGACAGGTAAATATGAATGGAGCTTTTGTATGGCCGCATTTGGCCTGTCTGGAGGGATTGTGCTTGGCGCAATGATGGCAGCTCTTGGCAAGTCTGTAGAAAAAGGACCTCCCGGCCTTTCTTTTGCTATGCTGAGTTCTGCGACCGTTATGCCGGCAATCATTATGGCTTTTCTTTTTGGTGAAGGCTTTGGCTATATTTATAATTGGTGGAATGGCTTAGGCTCGTGTATTGTTGTAGCGGGGCTTTTTTGGGCCGGATGGGAGACTGCTAAGCGCTCGAGTCAAATGAAAAGGTGGCTTTTTTTTGCGCTTTCAGCGTTTATCCTGCACGCAATTTTTCTCGTGTTCATGCAGTGGAGAGCTCTTTTTATCAATTTTCCCGGAGAAAATGGTCTTTTTCTCTCGTTTGATGTTAATGATGCAATCAATCAGTGGTTCATGCCTATGGTGTTTCTTGCAGCATCGGTGATGCAGATGGTAAGTTATGCTTCGAGTGAAAAAAAATTACCCAAAAAACAAGAGTATCTTTTTGGCACACTTGGAGGTATTGCAAATGGCACCGGCACATTTTTTATGATTTATGCGACAGAGGTGTCGAGCAGCTGGGAGCATGCTGCAATTTTTCCGATATTTTCAGTTGCCCTTATTATTTTCTGTAATCTCTGGGGTCAGTGGCTTTATCGAGAAAAAGTTAATTGGCGCAGCTGTGCTCTTTGCCTATTAGGAATTCTCATTGCAACTCTTGATTGGTCTAAATTTTAAAATTAAACCCAAGCGTTGTAATAAGAGATGAGCTCATCTGCTTCATCTGTTGACGAAAGTATTTCATAAATGCGTAGGGCTTTGGCATTAAGCCCTTGTTGAAAATAAAGCACTCCTAAGCGAAAAAGGATTTTCTCATCATTAGCAGAGATTTTAAGCATTGTTTCATAGCAGCGGATCTCTTCTTCAGGCTGTTCTAGGTCATGATAAATGGCAGCAAGTTCTGCGTATACCCAGGGGGAATTGGGAACGTAAGCATCAAGAATTTTATATTCTTCAATAGCTCTTTCACAAACTTTTTTAAATTTAAGAAACATAAGTTCACTGCTGTATTCAGAAGAAACCCATGGAAAAGACTGTTCAGGGTGAAGTTTGCGTGGATCGCGATAAAGACGGGAAAGCTGTAAATAAGCTGCAGCAAGAGAGGCGTGCGATTCTAGATCAGTGGGTCCTAGTTTGATTTGTTCTACGTGTTGTTCTGCTCTAACAAAAAGAAGCTGCTCTTTCATTTCAAAAACATCTTTCCAATGACTCAAAGCGCTAAATTTTTGTAACACAGGGTTGAGCATATTAAGAGGTCTTGGTAAAGCATAAAAACAATACTCTTGCTTATCTAAAAGATGTACTAGTTGGGAGGCTCCATGCGCCAGTGTGATGTGAAAGTCTACTGTATTTCTAGGAAAATGAATGCTTAGGGCATAATTTTTAATGAATGTGCGGCGTAGTTCGCTGAGTTGTTCAGGTTTTTTTGCTTGGAAATAAAAAAGAAGAACAAAGTAGGTAAATCCTGTAAGAAAAAGAGCTGCTAAAGAAAAAGCCAAAATCGAAGATTGCGTAAAAAAAGAAAAAAACAAGAGAAATCCAAGAAGCTCTCCTATTGCAAGCGCACCAAAGCCAATATGAAAAAAAGTATGAAACTTGCAAATTTTTTTGAAAGTATGAAAAGTATTTTGGCACTGGTTGTCAATGCTTTCCGCAAATGGTTTAGATGAAAATATTGTAGATGCCATACATTAATTCTAACTGAAAGTCGAAAAATTCTCAATCATATGCTATAGGTTAAGTAAAATATTAGGAGGGGGAGATGAAGATTCGAGAAGCTCTTTGTGCATTTTTTCTGTTATGCGGAAGTTCAACTTTTGCAGAAGAAGTGCGGCCTTATAGCGAACTTGTTGTGACGGCAGAACAAGAGAAAGATATCCATCGGTTGATTACAACGCTTGCGCGTACGAGTACGTTTGGACTTATGTTCAAAAAAGGAGAGCTTGAGAATATTGGCAAAAGAACTTACGGGATTCATCCTTTACGCTATCTAGGATGCATTTATTCAGATCCAGATTTAAAACAATGCATGCCCAAATTATTGGACAAATCCATGGTGGGAACGCGGTTCATTAAAGAGATTTCTGATGGTCTTAATGAAAAACTCGCTGAAGGACAGCTTGTGTGCTATGTGCCAGGGTTTGCAGCATTTTTGCACCTAGAGCCTGTTCCGCTTATGGACTTTGTCGATAAGCGGGACTGGAGTGGGATGATCAACTACTTAAATTTTCATTAGTTGCTTGTTTGGATCATATAGTTGATCACATTTTGGGAAACGCCAGAATCTTTTAAATCGATAATTTGATCTGCGCTGAGGTAAAAAACGGAATTTGTGCTGTGGATTTGGTTGATGATCACATCATCTTTTATTCCAGCTTTTGACATTGCTTTGACATCATTGGTGCTAAGTTGCTGACCATGATCGATCCTATTTAATGTCTGCGGTGATTGCTGCTGTAAATTGTCTCTGTCTTGTTGATCAAGCGCATAACCAATAAGAGCGCCGCCTGCAGCCCCGACAGCACCTCCTATGAGAGCTCCCGTTGCACTGCCACCGATTAATCCTCCGGCAAGCGCTCCAACACCGGCACCGGCAAGAGCCCCTGTTTGAGTCTTCGTCGCACAGCTTGTAAAGCTTGCAACTGCCAATAGAGAAAAGATATATATATATTTCATAAAATACTCCTTACATGCCCTACGCGCTTATTCTGTCTATCAGTTTTTAACGCAAAGAAAAAACAAAAAAATCTTTGCGGCTTTGCGGCTCTGCGTTGAAATCTTCACCTGTGCATAAGGTGAGTTCCTTATTTCTGCCCTTGTATCTGTTTTTAAGATATATTATCAATATATGAATTTCTCGATGATGTTAGCGGTTGTTAGAGAAGTAAACGCTGTGCTGCAAGGAGCGCATTTTATTCAGATGCAAGAAATCGCTCCCTACAACTGGGTGCTTTTTTTTGATAAGGCAAAACTTATAGTCGCTTTAAAAGGTCCTTTTACTAGATTTCATCTCACCCGTCTTGGATTTAGGGGCAAACCTGCCATCCTTACACGCCATCTTGCAGGGCAGAAATTCATATCTGCCACACTTGTAAATCAAGATCGGATTCTTGCGTTAAAATTTTCAGGAGGTGAGCTACTGATTTTCGAATTCATCCCAGGAGGAAAGCTTCTACTTGTTCAAGAGTACACTCCTAAAGTCTGTAATTTTGAACACCACGTTATTACATCTACAATAACAAGTCAGGAGCTTGAAGAAAAAACTCTAAAAGCGATGGAACTACAGTGGCAAGAAGAGTGGCATAAAAAAAATGAAAAGAAAATTTTCCGCTTGAAACAAGATATTGAAGAAGGAAAACAATGGTCGCAAACAGTTCACGAGGCAGAACTTTTGCAGGCGTATTTTTTTAAATTAAAAAAAGGCATGACAGAAGTTGAGATCGAAGATTGGGAAAAAGAAGGAGATATTATACGTATTAGCCTTGATTCAACACGTGATCCTCAAGAAGAGTTACAGAATCGATTTAAAAAAGGGCGTAAACTTAAAAAGAAGCTTGAGATAGCTGAGAAACTTTTAAAAAAAGCACAAGCAGAGGCTCCCCCTCCTTTTCCTTTACCCATACAAAAAGCTTCCACGGTTCCCATTAAAGAGCATCCTTATCGCGAGTTTCAAACTAAAAGCGGCCTTAAAATTTATGTCGGGAAAAAAGACAGAGATAATGACCAATTAACATTCTCATTTGCCAGAGGATCAGATTATTGGTTCCACGCTGCAAATGTTGCAGGTTCACACGTCATCTTGAAAGTCAATAAGGCAGAAGAGCCAGATGAAGAAGCGATCCAGGATGCACTTCAGTTAGCATTGTATTATAGTAAAGCTCGCGGCATGCACGAAGATGTGATTATGGCACAGGCTAAATACCTTTCTAAGCCAAAAGGAGCAAAGCCCGGTCTTGTGAATGTCAGCAAACATAAAAAATGCGCCGTCCGCCCCAACCCCGAGCGCCTCGCCCATCTCCTAGGAAAACAAGGATAATTAACTTGGCTCGACGCACTTATCTGCTGCAAATAAGTACGTAAGGTGAGTAATTATTCGCGGAAGCGGTAGCCGATGCCGCGCACGGTTTCGATCCAATCAAAATGAGGACCTAGTTTTTTTCGTAACGATGCGATGTGAACATCGATATTGCGATCAACAATGAAAGAGTCATCGTTATGAACATCATCTAATAGCTGGTTACGTGTTAATACTTTACCACGGTTTGCAAGTAAACGGCGCAGAATGCCAAATTCAGAAAGCGTAATTGTAAATGATTTGTCTCCCCGACGCAGGATATAACGATCAATATCGATACAGAAGTCGCCAAAATAAATCAGTTTTGGAGTTTTTTCAGGCTCCTTACCTCTTCTTAAAACAGCTTTGATTCTGGAAGAAAGAACTTTTGGAGAAAATGGTTTTGCAATGTAATCGTCAGCGCCAAGTTCTAGTCCAAGAACGATATCAAGCTCTTCTGCTTTTGCTGTGAGCATAATGACCGGGATATTTTTGAGCTCAGGGGTGCTTTTGATTTTACGACAGACATCTAAGCCATTTTGTCCAGGGAGCATCACATCTAAAATAACAAGATCAGGTTTTTCCCTTTCAACGGCGCGATAGCCGTTAATGCCATCGACTTCAACATGAAGTTTATATCCGCAAGCTTCGGCTTGTAGTTTAATTAAAGCTGCGATGTCTTCTTCATCTTCAATCAGCAGTATTCGTTTTTTATGACTCATATATAGCCCTTACCCTTTTGCGACAGATCTTTTTCAATTCAAGCATGTTGACTAAATAATTTCACTAATAACCTGAGTTTTTGATTTATTCTTCTCGGAATCAGTGAAATTTGCGCGATCTTTTGCATCGTTTTTCTCTAATTCCGAGGGAAGAAACTCAAAACTCAGGTTAACAATTTCAATGCTTCGATCAAGAAACTTAGTCCCAAAAAATCGAAATTTTTCTGGATCATCGGTGACAAAAAATTGACACATGCCAGCGCCAGACTCCTTTAAAAGGTGATTTTCTATGAGACAACGGCGTACTTCCTCTGCACAGCTTTTAGCGGGATTAACAAAATGGATGTGTGTGCCGAGTTCTCTTTTTAAATCTTTTTCAATTAAAGGATAGTGCGTGCATGCTAAAAGGATAGTATCCATTTCTTTTTCTTTTAGCGGCCGCAAGTATTCGTGGATCACCATCCTTGTCAAAGGGTGATCAATATATCCCTCTTCGATTAAGGGAACAAATAAAGGACAAGCAATGCTAATGAAAGACGCATCTGGCACGAGAGTCTGTAATAATTTTTCATGGAGCTTAGAGGCAATCGTTGCCCTTGTTCCTAAGATGGCGACATTTTTAACAGAGGGCAATTCTACAAAACTTTCCATTACAGGCGTAATCACTCCGATAACAGGGATGTCGCAGATTTTTTGAATTTCTTCAAAACTCCACGCACAAGCCGTATTACAAGCAATGACAAGGAGCTTGATGTTTTGTTTGAGAAGAAAGGCTGTATTTTCTATACAGAATTTACGAATCATCTCAGGGCTTTTATCTCCATAGGGAAGTCTTGCAGTATCGCCAAAGTAGATACAATTTTCAGAGGGGAGCAATTCTTGAATCGCTTTTAATACTGTTAAGCCACCAAATCCTGAGTCAAAAATCCCAATAGCTGTCATTATTATCCTGGTCGTTAAGGGAGCTTTAATTCTTGGTTGATAACAATCCGATCGTTTTCTAATTTATTGAGCTTTTTAAGTTCTGCAACAGTTGTGTGGTGCATTTCAGCAATTTTTTTTAGTGTCTCTCCTGATTTAACGCGGTGCGTTGCATTGGTGCTATCACGAGATCCGTACATTGTTTGAGAAAGAGAAGAGAGGGTTGCTTTTATTTTGGAGAGTTCATCAAATTTCTTGTTCTGCGCTTTAATTTCTTGTGAAAGCATTTGAAGAGTATGCGATGCATCTTGTGCATAGGATTGAAAATTTTTTAAATCTTCTATTATTTGTTCTTGTATTTTATGTAGATTATTTATTTTCTTTTCGCATTCAGAAATTTGCTGAAGAAGTGTCTGATTTAAGCTTGGTTGCTTATTTTGTGCTAGGATTGCGTCTTGCTTTTTTACTTTTTCTTCAAGAATATTGAGTTCTACTTGGGTTGCATGCAATGCATGCTTGAGATCGCTCATTTCGATCCGCATCTCGTCATAAGAGATGTCATAACGCTTTTTTTCCTCCTGCATCGTTGCGATGTAGGAGGAGCAGCCTGTTAAGAGTAAAAGCAGAGGAAAAAGACGCATTATTTCATTTCAAAGAGTTTAAATTCAGAGCGGCGATTTTTCATCCATGCTTGTGGAGTATGGGAAAATTCAGTAGGACGCTCTTTCCCATAGGAAATTGTATGGATTTGATTGAGGTCTACCCCTTTTTGTACAAGGAGAGAACGGACGTAATTGGCTCTTCTTGCTCCAAGCGATAGATTGTAGGCTTCAGCGCCGCGCTCATCACAGTGTCCTTCGATGCAAATGCATAGATTAGGATTCTCTTTTAGATAATCAGCCATTTTATCGATGAGCATTAGAGAATCTTTACCGCGAAGAATATGATCATCGGTGTTGAAATAAACGTTGCGGAAGATAGTAGCTAGATAAGCTGTCGGTTTGTAGAACTTATCGATTGTAGGGATCCGGCTGCCAGGCATTCCTGGCTCATGTTTGGGTTGAGGGATGGCACCATCAGCAAAATGAGCCTTGAGGTCCTCTTCTTCTAGAGCAATGAAATCTTCAAGTACGGGAAGATTATTTAAGTCTCTTTCAGTGATCGCTTGATCGCTGCCCCAGATTGCTCTGCTTTCGCTAAGATCTGTCGTAGTTTTTGGTTCCTGCCAAGAATTGCTCGTATTTTGACCGCAACTTGTAATTAGGAGGCTAAGAATCGAAAAGATGCCGGTAAGCCTTATGGATGATTTTTTCATAATATTCCTCTTTTTTAGTTCGTTGCCCATGTTGGATAATGTTTTTTGCCTGGGCCTTTAGTAATTTTAATAGCTTCAGGCTGATTTAAATTTACAACATATAATTCAGAAGAAGCGGCATCTGTTGAGTTAAATACGATATGAGTGCTGTTCGGAGACCATGCAGGATTTTCTTTATTGCCAGGGCCAAAAGTGAGTTGTTTTTCAGTGCGCGTATCGAAATCGTAGATCCAAATTTGCCGTACGCCATTTGTTTTAGAGCTATAGGCAATTTTTTTTCCATTGGGTGACCAAGCAGGGCATGTGCTTTCGTTATTTTGTTTTGTTAATAATACAGGATGTGATCTGCGAGAGGATGATGTCGATGTGGGAATAATATAAATGCGCGGCAGCCCATCTTTGTCTGAAACAAAGGCGATTTTAGATCCGTCCGGATTAAATGTAGGAGATGCTTGTGTCGATCTAGGATAAGAGAATAATTGAACAGGCTTTCCAATCTCTCCCTTATCCGGATGGAAAGCTTGAACAAACAGGTCCGTCCTTCCCCCTGCATCGCAGATGAAAGCGATTTTATCTCTTTTTAAAGAGACTGCCGGTAGAAGTTGGTTTCCGCGTAAATCGATCAAACGTTTGCCGCTTCCTTCTTTTGTATTTGCAATATAAATTTTCGGTTGTCCCTGTTTGTAGGAAACATAGAGGAATCGATCTGATTTAGAAGCAATGGCAACGGGAGTTACAGAATAACTATTTTCGCGAGTGATTTGACGTGTATTTGAACCGTCCCAGTCACATTCCCAAATTTCAGAGATCCAATCGCCCCCATCTATTTTTGCAGTTTTTTGCTGCACAGCATAAAGGATGCGGGAATTTGCAGCGCCGTCGATATTAAAAAGAGCTTTTTGGATTGTGTCAGTAAGTTTATGGATTTGTCTTTTATCAGTAGAAATTTGACCGGTAAGGACAATGTCATTGAAATACTTTAAAGAACCATTTTGTGTAGAAAAAACAATGACATTAAGAGTTGTTCCTGTAATCACTCCTTTAATGATGTAAGGAATACCATAATTTTGCCAAGTCTCTATACGAAAAGCGGAACGAACGTCTTTTTGTATAAGAATTTCTTCTTTTTCTTGAGCGCGTGTAACAGCTTTTGTTAGGCCGTTGAAATTGAGATTATATTGGAGCGCGACATCGAGTGCATTAATGTATTTTGCATCAAATGTTGAATCTTCGGCATAAAGCCTACTAACATAAATAGAAGTTAGAGGGTTATTTGTTGCAAGATGAATACGAATTTCCTCTTCGGCAGCGCAGCTGCCAAAAGCTAGTACAAGAAGGGCGCAAAGACGAAATAGCTTTAACATAGGTGTCATACCTCATTACAAAATGTTAGCACAAAAGTGTGCTTAAGATTATTGAGCGCTGGAAACTTTACATGGGGTAGATGTGTTTCCAAATAACGCCGGTTGTTTTCGCTCTCAGCTTTTAAAACATCAAGTTGCTGCACACTGCCATCTTGTCGCAAAGTTAACCTAATGGTAACTTCGCCAAAATCGGGAAGATTAAGCGACTGTCGCAAACAAAGAACTAACGTTCCCATGTAATCTTCGTTTGTCGTGTTTTGTTCAAGACGTGTCGTTTTTAATGTATCAATAGCGTGCGGTGTTTTTAATTGCAGGCTTGTATCTACCTTATCATGACACCCCTCAATTTTCGCAATGCTTTCTTCAAGCTCGAGCATTAGCTTTTGTGTAAGAGCGGATTGTACTTGCGGCGATGTTTGGCTTTTTACAGGCGGTAGAGTTGTTTTTTTTATCGGTGTTTTAGCAGGTGATGGCGCCAGAGGTGTTGTTTTTTTTTTAGCAGAAGGTAAAGAGGGAGGAGCTTGAATTTTTGCAGTCACAGGTTTTACGATGTATTGATTCACAACGAGTTTTTTGTGAATTTGTTTTTCTGATTTTTTTTGAGAAAACATAAATACAAAAAGAATAAAGCAGTGAATTAAAAGGACGAAAGTCGCAATTTTTTTCATTTTGGCGCACTAACCTGGTTCTAGTAAAACATCAAGCTCATAAAATCCTGCGCTTTCAAGACTGTTCTTTACTATCTGATACGTACCAAAAAAAGCTTTTTTGTCGTGAAAAAGCTGAGGGATTTTTTCAGGGTTTTGTTTTTTTGCAAGTTTAAGAAGAGTTACGAGATTTTCTTCAGCGACTTTGTTGTTATTAAGCCAAATCGTATTGTCTGCGCGCACTCTTAAAGTGATCGGACTGTTTTCTTGAAGAACGGTCATTTCCTTTGATTCTTTAACTGAAGCTCGTGCAAGTTGTACTTTGTCAACCTCGAGCATAGGCGCTATAATGATAAACATGATGAGAACAACGAATACAACATCAATCAGCGGCGTGAGATTGATCAAACCTTCATCTTCAGTTGCAGCATACCTTGAAAAAGAGCGCTTGTTTCTCATCTTAAGTGTCGACTTTCCTGTATTGTAAATCTATTGTTGATAATGTGTGATAAAGGAAGTCTTCCATGTCAGAGGCTAGATTGCGTGTGACGGTTTTTAGGAAATTGTGAGCAATTAGCGCAGGGATTGCGATCACAAGACCTAAGACGGTTGTTGCAAGGGCCGTAGAAAGACCCCCTAAGATTGCTGTACTGGAACTTGCTGACGCTCCTGAATGAAGTTCTGCAAATGTGATGAGAATACCCCACACCGTGCCAAGAAGACCTAAAAAAGGGGCAAGCGTCATGGTTATTGATAAAATAAAAAGATTTTTTTCGAGAGCTTTACTTTCAATAGAGATTGTTGTTAAAACGTAAGATTCTACAAGTTCAAGATCTCTTTCAGAAAGATGCGTTTGTGTTTTATTGTCAGAAAAAAAATGGTTTTTGCTAAGAACTTCCACAGTCTTGTTCTTTAAAGAGCGATAAATTTCTGCAAAGGGATGCTTTTCTTGAATTTCAAGGTCCAGAATCTGAGTTTGATTTTTTGCGCACAGCTGTTTGAGGTGAGCTGCCACCTTTTTTATTTTTTGTGTTTCCAAAAATTTTGCGATCAAGATGATCCAGCAAAGAGCAGAAAGAGCGTAAAGAGAAAAAAAAATCAGCTTACCAAAAAAATCAGCTTGCGCATAGGCTGAAAAAAAAGGGTTTGTAGCAATTAAATGAGTCATGATGCCGCCTTTCCTGTTGTCATCTGCTTTTATACTCTAGATACGCCTTATGAGCAAGAGGTCTTAAATTTGATCGCTTCTTGTAAAAAATGGGGGGTGGAATTTCTTGTAGAAGGAGTTCATTCTCGGGGAACATGGGAAGAGAATTGTTCTTATAAGCCAACATTTATTTTAGAAAAGCTAGAAACTCTCAAAAGAGCCGTTTTTTGGGCGGACGCTGATAGTGTTTTTTTAAAAAAACCAGATTTTTCTCCATTTCTTTCTTGCGATATTTCTGTGCGCACAATGGAAATTTTTCAAAACGATCCTAGATATTCTTTAAATACAGCAAGTTTTTTTGCTAACTACACACCCAAAGCTGTAGAGCTTGTTAAAGCTTGGCATCAAGAATGTATACGTTACCCCACAACCTCTTTTTTAGATCAGATTGCTCTATATCATGTCCTTAAGAAGACGCAAGATATTCTTGTTCACCCGATGCCTGTTGCTTACTGTAAAATTTACGATCTTGATGTCTTTTTTCTTAACGACGGGGACGTCATTCTCGAACAAACTCAAGCATCCCGCCGTCATCGTTCATTTTTTAATTAGTACCAATCGTAAAATATGAGAAAAAAGCTTGGAATTGTCATTAATTTTTGCACGAATGAGTACCGATTTTTAGGGCCTTGTATAGAAGCTGCACAGAAGGTGACAGAACATGTTGTCGTTGTGGTGGCAGATCACTTTTTTGATGGAACATTAGAAGATAGATCTCTACTTATAAGAGCTTATCGAGAAAATCCAGACTGTCAGTTTCTTGAGTTCGCTTTTGAGCCAAACAGAAACCTATATGGACGCCACCCTATTTGTTTTTGGCATAACTGGGGGCGGCTGTTAGGATATCGTCATTTCGGAGAGAAAGTTAACTTCATACTTTTTCTTGATGTGGATGAGATCCTCGAACCGCAAATATTTCAAGAGTGGTTTGAATGTGAAGAGCATGCTAATGCTGAGAGGCTTTCTAGTTATTGGTATTTTAAAGAGTCCACATTGCGCGCTAAACATTGGGAGGACGGACTTCTTTTGGCTCGAAGACAATATCTTTCTAGTGAATCTATCATGCACCATTTAGAGCGTGCGGGTACGTATTTTTCTATTGAGGGCTGTAAGCGAAGAAATGTTGTTGGCCTAGATGGAAAGCCTATGGCGCATCATTATAGTTGGGTGCGCAGCAAACAAGAAATGCTGCGTAAAGTCAAGGCGTGGGGTCATAGAAATGATGCGCCGTGGGAACAACTTGTAGAGGAGGAATTCTCTCGCCCTTTTAATGGCCATGATTTTATCTATGGCGACACATTTGATGTTGTTACATCTTTGTTGCCGCCGCAGGAACCCTTTTTTAAGGTGGCTGGGGATATAAAAAATGTTCGCTTTATTTCAACAGATGAGATGCATAGAATGGAGTTATTATGCTGATTGACACCCACGCGCATCTTACTTCGCCTCAAGTAGTCTCCGATGTTGATGCAGTTCTTGCACGAGCGAAGGCGGCTGGAGTTACAAAAATTGTCAATATTTGCACAGATGTCGATTCACTAAATTTAGGTCTTGAGCTCGCAAAAAAATATGATTGGGTTTTCAATACTGCGGCAACAACGCCGCACGATGTTGAAAAAGAAGGGGAGCTTTTTTTCCCTTTTGTAGAATCTGCTGCAAGAGATAAGAAACTTATTGCAATCGGAGAAACAGGTCTTGATTATTTTTATGAACATTCCTCTAAAGAAGTGCAAAAAAATTTTTTAAATCGCTATTTTACGCTCGCTCTTGCCGCTGATCTTCCCCTTGTGATTCATTGTAGAGATGCTTTTAAAGATCTTTTTGATGAAGCAGATCGTGGATACAAAGAAGCGCCTGCCATTTTGCATTGTTTCACAGGAAGTCTTGAGGAAGCTAAAGGGGTTCTTGATCGGGGATGGTATGTTTCCTTTAGTGGTATCGTAACGTATAAAAAATCGGAGTCTCTCCGCGCGGTCGCGCGTTTTGTGCCGCTTGATAGAATAGTGATTGAGACCGACACACCTTATCTTGCTCCACAAAGTTATAGAGGGAAACAAAACGAGCCTGCTTTTGTTGTGGAAACAGCAGAGGTCCTTAGCTTAGAAAAAAACATCTCGCTTGAAAAATTAAAAGAAATAACTGCTGAGAATGCTTGTAAAATTTTTCCTTTTTAGAGTTTAATTCAAGACAACTAAGAGGAAAAAATTATGACAGTATCTACTGCACCCCTTCCTAAAGCTTTTATTTGGAGACGGCTTCATTCCTTGATGGGGCTTTGGCTCGTGTTATTTTTGATTGAGCATTTACTGACAAATTCGCAAGCAGCGCTTTGGGTAGGGGAAAATGGTCAAGGATTTGTGCGCATGGTTAATGGATTGCACAATTTACCGTATCTTCAAGTGATTGAGATCGCTTTGCTTGGCGTCCCTATTCTCATCCATCTTGTTTGGGGTGTAAAATATCTATTTACAGCAAAATCTAATTCTAGATCCTCTGATGGAACAAAACCTTCCCTTCCACAATATGGTAGAAATCGAGCTTACACATGGCAAAGGATCACTTCATGGATATTGCTTTTTTGCATTATTGGACATGTTGTAAAATTTCGGTTTTTAGAATATCCAACAAATGTTTATGAGGGAAATCAATCTTTTTATTTTATCCGTGTGAGTCTCGATAATGGTCTTTATACCGTTGCAGATAGGTTGGGAGTCAAATTATACGACAAACAAGCTGCTGCTGAAGTTGCAGCTCTTTCTGCAGTGGATCTCTCGCATGGAGAAGTTATCGCGGTATCTAAAGATTTTGGAACAGCAACCCTTCTTGCTGTAAGAGATGTGTTTAAAAATCCTATCTATGTTGCAGCTTATACTATTTTTGTTCTTGCGGCATGCTTTCATGCGTTTAATGGTCTTTGGACCTTTATGATTACTTGGGGATGGATTTTAAGAGCTGCTGCACAAAAAAGAATGGCAGCTTTTTGTGTTGCACTCATGCTTGTAATCGCTTTTTTAGGGCTTGCGTCTGTGTGGGGAACTTACTGGGTTAATTTAAGGTATTAAAAGATGTCTAAAAAAATGGGAAAAGAGGTGATTGTCGTTGGAGGAGGCCTTGCAGGTCTTGCTGCTGCGATGAAGCTTGCTGAAAACGGATGCCGAGTAAAAATTGTCTCTGTAACAAAAGTCAAGCGCTCCCATTCCGTGTGTGCTCAAGGAGGGATTAATGCAGCAATTAATCTTAAAGGAGAAGATGACTCTCCTATCATTCACGCCTATGATACGATTAAGGGAGGTGATTTTCTAGCCGATCAACCTCCTGTTCTTGAAATGTGTCTTGCAGCACCGGGAATTATCCGGATGATGGATCGCTTTGGATGCACATTCAATCGAACAGCTGAGGGTAATCTTGATTTTCGCAGGTTTGGAGGTACACTCTACCACCGTACAGCATTTTGTGGCGCTTCTACCGGCCAGCAACTTCTATATTCTCTTGATGAACAGGTGCGTCGCTATGAAGCAAAAGGCGTCGTTGAAAAGTTTGAGCACCATGAGTTCATGCGTTTGATCCTTGATGAAGAAGGAATTGCTCGAGGGATCGTGATCATGGATCTCTTTGATATGAAACTGGATATTTTGAAAGCAGATGCCGTTGTTTTTGGAACAGGTGGTCCTGGACTTATTTTCAAAAAATCGACTAATTCCACCTTTAATACCGGAGCTGCAAGCGGCAGACTTTTTTGCCAAGGTGCAAAATATGCTAATGGAGAATTTATTCAGATCCATCCAACTGCAATTCCTGGTGAAGATAAACTAAGGCTTATTTCTGAATCTACCCGCGGTGAGGGTGGAAGAATGTGGGTGTATGGTGACTCTTCCAAGACAATGGAGACTCCTGATGGCAAGACGATTCCCTGCGGTAAAACAGGAGAGCCTTGGTACTTTCTTGAAGAGATGTACCCCGCATTTGGAAATCTTGTTCCACGCGATATTGCAGCGCGTGAGGTTCTTCGTGTATGCGAGCTAGGTTTGGGTGTCAATGGCGAAGCCCAAGTATTTCTTGATGTTTCCCATCTTTCAAAAAACGTACAACAAAAAATTGAGTCGGTGCTCGATATCTATCGCAAATTTACAGGAGATGATCCTCATAAAGTGCCGATGAAAATTTTCCCAGCCGTCCATTATTCTATGGGGGGGATCTGGGTTGATTGGCCAGCAGCTGATGATCCTGATAGACTCACGCGTTTTCGGCAGATGACAAATATCCCGGGCTGTTTTGATGTTGGGGAATCAGAGCATCAATACCATGGCGCAAATCGTCTTGGTGCGAATTCTCTTCTCTCTTGTATTTTTGGAGGCCTAGTTGCTGGTGTTGAGATTCCTCATTATTTAGAAACATTAAGCGCAAGTTATGGCAATCTTCCTTCAAGAATTTTTTCAGAAGCTCTTGCAAAAGAAGAAGCTTTTAAACATGATCTGCTAATTAGAGGGGGAAAGGAAAACGTCCATCGCTTGCATGATGAATTAGCCGATGCGATGATCCGTAATGTCACCGTGAAAAGAAATAATGCCGATTTACAAAAGACTCTAGATTTTATTAAAGAGATTCGTGAGAGATACGCTCATATCTCTCTTGATGATAAAGGACATAAGCTTAATCAAACCTACGCTTTTGCTAATCAGTTCGCTTCGATGATTGAGCTTTCTCTTGTCATGACAAAGGGTGCACTTTTGCGCAACGAATCGCGTGGCGCTCATTTTAAACCTGAATACCCAATGCGCGATGATGCCAATTGGCTGAAAACAACAATTGGAGAGTACCGTGCAGATGAGCCTGAAATTACGTACACACCGGTAGATACACGCCATCTTCTACCCGTCATGCGCGATTACACAAAAGCTAAAAAAGTAAAACCCACGTTAGAAAACATTCCTAACAATATCCAGTTGCCCTTATGAAAGCTAAAACATTTATCCTTAAAATTTTTCGCGGCACGCCTGAAAACCAGTACTGGGAGGAGTTTGAGCTTGAATTAAAGCCTTACTATAATGTGACCTCAGCGCTTATGGACGTGCAGAAGAATCCTACAACACGCACCCAGCAAAAAGTGTGTCCCGTTGCATGGGAACAGGGATGTCTTGAAGAAGTCTGCGGCTCGTGTACAATGCTGATCAACGGCCGTCCTCGCCAGGCATGCACAGCTCTCATTGATGGACTTCTTCAAGGAGCTAGCAGCAACACTGTTGTATTGGCTCCTATGACCAAATTTCCCCTTGTGAAAGATCTTGTCGTCAATCGTGATCGGATGTTTGATAACTTGATTAAAGTTCATGGATGGATTGATGTTGATGATGCATCAGATCGAGGTTTTGGTCCTAAGATTAGCCCAAAAGTGCAGGAAGTGATGTATGCACTTTCCACATGTATGACGTGTGGTTGCTGTACAGAGGCTTGCCCGCAAGTTAATGATCAATCAAAATTTATAGGCCCAGCCCCTATTTCTCAGGTGCGCCTTTTTAATAATCATCCTACCGGCAAAATGGTCGTCGAAGAAAGAATCCGGCCCCTTATGGAAGAGGGAGGGATCAGCGACTGCGGCAACGCCCAAAACTGCGTTCAAGTCTGCCCAAAAAACATCCCGCTTACCGAATCCATTGCTGTTATGGGCAGAGCTGTTGCAAAGCAAGGGCTCAAGGACCTTTTTAGTCTTCCCGACATCGACTAGAGAGCAATTGCGAATACGATAGGGATATGACCTGTTATAGCGCCCGCAATGAAAAGGATTCCAGCTGCAATCACCGCAGAATAAGAGATTCCTCGTGAACCGAGTATGGCGCCAACAAGGATTGTTGCTGATATTCCACCAACGATGCCAAGGGCAATAGGCGGAGCTGCAAATATAGCTAGAGCTGCGGTTGTGACAACGCCTGCAATTCCTAGCATGCCAGTAGTGATACGTTCTTCTTGTGTCATAGACCCAGGCAAGAACTCTTTAGCGACATCTAAGCAGCTCTCAGCTGCGTTAGAAATTAAACTTGTCATATTTTACCTATAGTTAACTATGTTTCGTTTGCTATGGTTTTATATACTTTGGTTTATTGTGTAAAGATTAAATAAAAGAATATTAATATTGACAAAAAACATGATAGAATATAAAATTATCTTTTTAAACAAAAGTAATTAGTTGTTATGAGTATAAGTAGTTCTATTGAAACTCTTCTAGGTTCTCCCCCGAAAATCCCTCAAGAGGTGTCCCAACACGGAGGTCGCGTTTTGAGGACGCGCCCTAGCGCATCTTTTCTTACAGCCCCCGCTGCAAGTCGATTTACAGAGCGGTTTCCCGATCTTTATAGTCTATTACAGCCTATGAATGTCAAAGTATCTATTGAAACACAAGAAGAAGAAATTCATCTTCCAGCGCTTTTTTTATTAGATAAAATTGTAAAAGGATATCAAAAAAAATATAATATTTGTATTAGGCTTTGCGGGCATACTAAAGTTGATAATTTGTTATATAAACTTTTCGAACAAGAAGAACAGCAGCCCGTCGGATTTATTATTTATGCAAATGATTTTGAACATGTAACTCCTTTTTTATTTCATGCAAATCGAGCAATAGGACGCGAAATAGTTGTTCTTGATTCCATAGGAGTTAATTTAAAAGATTCCTATCAATCAATTGCTTGCTCAGGGGTTAAAGGAACATGTGATTGGCTGTTTTCAGAAGAAGAGAGGCAATCAGATTATGGTTCATGTAACATTGAAGCTGCTTGCATTTTGCGTACTGCGCTTCTGCATATTCGACATTTGGGTACAGAATTTCGTTCCTTAAGAGCTCTTGTTAAAGCATCTCTTGGCTCAAGTAGGATATGCCAGTTGCCTGCTCAGTGGACTTATTTTGATCAAATGACTGAAACCATTCAGCCGTATGAGTGGAATCAGATGACGATTAAATATCTAGAATCTAAACAAAAAGAAATCACAATACAGGAAGCAAATCAACGCTTTTTTGGAATAAAAAAGCATATTGTGGTTATTGATTTGTTAAAAGCAAGTGATCAGGCTATTATTGAAAACTTCATCGGGCAATATCCCGATCTTCATTATGAAAATGGCTGCATTACTTGGAAAATTGCATACAAAGTCAACGCTTACCTCGCATTAAAAGGCCAAAAAAAGCTCAAACAATACCTTCCTCTGTAAACGCCTTTTAGGTAAAATGGGTGTTTCTCTGTCGGAGCGGACACCCGGAATGCGAATAGTGCTCATTAACTACAAGCATTTTTTAAGGGACCATGACGCTGAAGGTGCTCGTAATGATACCTTCAGGAAGCGGACCCACCTAAACAAACTAGGTTATATGCGGCCATCTTTCGGCCCCTTCGACAGACTTTTTTTATGCACTAAAATGCAGCGGCTTGAAGTTAAAAAAGGAACGTCGGCTGGTGTTGCAGCAGCAAGTATAAAACGCTGCGCTAGGGTGTTTTTAAGAGCTGTAATGAAGTGTTCTTTTGTGGGGAAATGTTCAGAGAGAGTGCAGAGAAAGTCTGAATGTTTTCTACCGGCTCTGTAGTTTGGAGTTTTTGGAGGGTGTAGAAGATAATCCATACGATGAGGATCGAAGTTAAAAAGAAATGAAGTGTGGTGCAGCCATCTTTGCTTTTTTATGTATTGCGCATTTCCGCCGCATTTGCGCTCCCCAATCACATAGTCATTTTCTCGAAGAGCAAACTCAGGAAGCGCAAAGACATCTTTATAGATCTCTTCTGTCCAACGCATGATCGGTTCTGGATAGGCGGCAAAGCTGTGGCTTGATTTTGCAAAGACGAAAGTTACAAAGAGAGTGTTTTCGTCGACAATAACCGTTCCGCCGCCGCTAAAACGCTTGATCACGGGAATCGGGTTTGCATCGAGTGTTTCTTTGTGGATGAGAAGCTCCGGTTTTCCTGAAATTCCCATGACGATGGCGGGGCTTGAGCCTTCGTTGATGATGCAGAAGTTGCGGTCATCAGAGCATAAAAGAGCCTCTTCCATTTGCAGCTGCTCAAAAATGGGGCAGTCCTTCAAATGTAAAAGATGCAGCGTCATCTAAGAGCCACCATGAGTACGGAGATATCAGCTGGTGAAACACCTGAAATACGGGCGGCGGCTGCAAGCGTCAGAGGGCGCACGCGGTGCAGTTTTTCTTTGGCTTCATTGCTAAGACCTTTAACGGATAGGAAATCAAATTCTTTAGGGATTTTGATGCATTCAAGATTGTCTAGTTTAGCAATTTCTTTGTGCTGTCTTTCAATGTAGCCTGCATATTTTAGGTAAAGCTCGATCTGAATATTGATTTCTGATCCGTGATCGCCCACATGTTCAGGATATGTTTCAAGAAGCTTTGCGTAGGTATATTCAGGACGGCAAAGAAGTTGAGATAAAGAATGAGATTTTCCATCAATTTGTTTAAACGTTTTGCTTAAAAGAGCGATCTGCTCTTCCATGCTCTTTTGTTTATTAAGTGTGTTTTGATATCTTTTTTCATCAACAAGTCCAAGTGCAAAGGCATAGGGACGGAGCCTTAAATCTGCGTTATCTTGTCTAAGAAGCAGGCGGTATTCAGCCCGACTTGTGAACATGCGGTAAGGTTCTTCTAGCTCTTTTGCAATCAGTTCATCGATCATAACGCCAATGTAGGCTTCACTTCTTTTTAAAATAAAAGGATCTTTCCCAAGAATTTTATTTGCAGCATTGATGCCGGCGATCAGTCCTTGTCCTGCAGCCTCTTCGTATCCTGTTGTTCCATTGATCTGACCTGCAAAGAAAAGTCCTTCGATTTTTTTGGTTTCAAGCGTTGGGTAGAGTTGTCCGCTTTTGATGTAATCGTATTCGATGGCGTAGGCAGGACGCATGATTTCTGCATTTTGTAGGCCATCAATGGTATGCAGCATTTTGAGCTGCACATCAAAAGGAAGGGAGGAGGAGATCCCGTTGACGTAAAGCTCATCTGTATCTAACCCTTCAGGTTCAAGAAAAATTTGATGTCTGTCTTTGTCTGCAAAGCGCACCATTTTATCTTCGATGGAAGGACAGTATCTTGGTCCAATGCTTTTGATTTTTCCTGAATACATCGGAGATCTATGGAGGTTTTCAAGAACGACTTGCTTGGTTTTTTCATTGGTGTAAGTGATGTAGCAAGGAACTTGGGGCATGAACGGTCCTTCAGGTTCATCATAAGAAAAGCGGACCCCGGCCTCGCCTGGCTGCTCTTCCATTTGAGAAAAGTCGACGCTCCGTCTATGAATGCGAGGGGGTGTGCCCGTTTTTAAGCGCCCGAGAGAAAATCCAAGTTCTTCTAAGTGCGCAGAAAGGCCAACGGAAGGTTTGTCACCGGCTCTTCCGCCCGCATATTGTACTTCGCCAATATGGACAAGACCGCGCATGAATGTTCCTGAGGAAAGGATGATAGTTTTTCCGCTGTAATCGATTCCTTCAAGCGTTGCAACGCCGACGATTTTCCCTTCTTCAATTAGAAGAGATTCTATCGTGCCTTGTTTGATGAATAGATTGGGAACTTGTTCCAGACGACGTTTCATGACGGTCTGATAAGCAAATTTGTCTGCTTGAGCACGTGGAGACCAGACAGCGGGACCTTTAGAAGCATTTAACATGCGAAATTGGATCGCTGTTTGGTCAGCGATTTTCCCCATGATGCCGCCAAGAGCATCGATTTCTCGAACAATATGACCTTTTGCTGTTCCCCCGATTGCTGGGTTGCAGCTCATTTTGGCAATTGTATCAAGATTCATCGTCAGTAAAAGAGTTTTTACTCCCATTACGGCAGAGGCATGTGCAGCTTCACAGCCTGCATGCCCAGCCCCGATAACGATGACATCAAATTCTTCCGGATATCTCCACATCAGATATATATACCCCTTCCACTTGAAAAGACCACGTTTGACTGTGTTGAGCAGCCACTACTTTTGCATCCGCCTGTATCGCTCAACTTATTCAAGTTGAGCTGCTTCGGCGCCGGCAAAGCCTGATGCAAAATTAAGGCGCCTCCTTACCAAACGCGGGTCTTTTCAAGTGGAAGGGGTATAGATTATTCTATTTTTTCTTATGTCTATCGCGACGGCTGCGCTTTTTTCTCTTATGCTTAGCAATTTTAAATTTTCGTTTCTTCTTAACAGATGACATGTCGTACCTCAAAAAAATTGAAACTCATTTTAACCTCTTAAGGGAAAAAAAGGAAAGTCAAAAAAAACTTATCTTAACGCTGCAAAGGGATCTGCGCTGTTTTCCGGTTGTGTCTGAAGAGACATAGAGGAATAATTTGCAAACTGGGAGATCTCTTTGCGGTAGGTAAGCCTGATATCGCCAACAGCCCCGTGTCTGTTCTTAGCGACGATCAGTTCTGCAAGACCTGGTTTATCCTGCGGGTCATAATAGTCTCGTCTAAATAGCAATAAAACAACATCGGAATCTTGTTCCAAGCTTCCGCTTTCTCTTAAATCGCTCATCATAGGGCGGTGGCCTTGACGTTCTTCAACTTTTCGGGAAAGCTGGGAAAGGCAGAGGATTGGAACATTAAGCTCTCGCGCAAGGTTCTTGAGCATCCGAGAAATTTCAGAAATCTCGTTTTGTCTATTTTCCATGTTGCGTGAGTTGCCAGAACCAGAAATGAGTTGAAGGTAGTCGATTACAAGAAATTGAATGCCGTAGGACTCTTTCATGCGACGCGCTCTTGCGCGTAGGTCTGTAATTTTAAGGCCTGGCTGATCATCGATAATCATTGTGTGTTGCTGCATCATATTGACGCTTGATACAATGCGTTGAAATTCAACACCGCCGAGCGAGCCATTGCGGATTTTATCAGATTCAACTTCTGCTTGCGAGCAGACCACCCGGTGTAAGAGCTGTTCGGCAGTCATTTCAAGAGAGAAGATGCCGACAGGAAGTCCATTTTTAAAGCAGATGTTTTCTGCAAGATTTAGGGCAAGTGCCGTTTTTCCCATAGCAGGCCTTGCTGCTAAGATCATTAAGTTCGAAGGTGCAAGACCATTTAGCATTTTGTCAATGTCAACAAAATGGGTAGGAATTCCTGTAATGCCAAGGTCTTCTGGTCCGCGCAATTGGAATTTTTCCTGCCGCGCTTGCAATTCGCGCAAATAAGGAGTACGCGATTCCGCCTTAACCCCGGAGAGGACGTCTTTAATGTGAACGCCGGCGCCTGGATTTGCATTCTGGCTAATGCTATAGAATTTTTGCTGCGCTTCATCAAGCGTTACCTGGACATCCATTGGATCTTCAAGAGCTATCTTTTCGATCTCTTGAGCAGCTAAGATCATGCGGCGTAAAATGGATTTTGATTTAACAAGATCGCTGTATTCTTCGATGTAAGCAGAGGTCCCTGCATATTGAGCGAGCGCTGTAACATAGGCAATACCGCCGATGGCGCTTAATTTGTTCTGTCTTTTTAGCTCTTCGCAGATGAGGTGAACATCTGTTGGTTTGTCGCTTACGTAGGCACTTTTCAGTATTTGGAAGATCGTTTTATGTTCAGCGTAGTAAAAGTCAGACTCGTCTAAAGCATCTGCTGCGATATTTAGGCTGTTGACGTTTGTTAGCATACATCCTAAAACCATCATCTCTGATTCTTTAGAGTTGGGAGGAATTTTTATTTTTGCGCTGTTTTGTGTCATAAAATTATTTTAATCCGTTTGTATAAAAAAACCTTGAACCAAAGATCCAAGGTTTATTTCGGAAAGAGAGGGATTTGAACCCTCGGTACCCTTTGAGGGGTACGCGTCCTTAGCAGGGACGTGCCTTCGGCCGCTCAGCCATCTTTCCATGAAAGATCATAGACTCATGGATATTAGCTTCTTTCCTATTTTCCTTCAAGCAAACATCTTTTTACGGATGAATGCGTTTGCCGTTAAGTGCATTCCATAAAGTCGTATGGATCGAGCCGTCAGGGTTTTGGACAACGATGGAGTGCACGGGGAGGTAGACATCTAGCGTTTTACGGACCACAAACTCGTTGCCGAAAGCAGAGGAAGAGATTTTTTCGATCTGTCTTAAAGAAAAATTGTGCGGCATGCGCGTTGCTTGTTTGAATGATTTCGTAACAAGAGGCTCGTGAATCCTAGTTACAGGTTCTGTTTGTAATTTTGGATTTTGTAGATGTAATCGGTATTTCGAGCCTGTTTGCACAATCAATTTTTTGCGTTTGCAGTTCTCAACCCAAGCATCGAGAGTTTTACTGTCTACGCGCAATTCTCTTAAAAGAGATTCTCGATTTGCTGATCCGCCAGCATGTGCCAGCACGTTTAACACTTTAAATTCGTGAGGCTGCGCAGATGCATTAATGCAATCGCTAAAGCCGTGTGTCATTTCCCAGTTTTTGGTATCAATGACCATTTCTCCATCGGTGAGATCCCAAAGCATCATCCCTTCTTGGGTTTTGTTTTCTTTAAGAGCATATTTCACCTCTAAAAGAAGGTACGGGTAGAACTTAAGAGAGGGTTCTAGATATTTATATCTGCTGTCTTTGAGTAATTCTTTTCGATGGGAATCCATGAGTTGGCTTGCAGTATGACGTATTTCGAGCGTGTGAAAAGAGCCGTAAGAGATAAGCTCTTCTGCTTTTTCTCTGAGTTCCGGATGGGATTCTGCAAGCCAAAATAGGCCGTAAGCTCCACCAGCTAGTGTTAGCAATGTCATAAGAAGGCGCATAAATTCAAAATGGTTTTGATAAAATTTCTGATTTCATGTTACCTTTTTTTCAGTTTTGAGGAAAGATCTCTGCTATCAACAAATAGGCGTACTTATGACAATTGCAAAAAAATTATCTTTTTTATTTATTTTTTTCATCGGTGTGTACCTTACCGCAAACGAAATTCACGAATTTAACGGAAAACATTTGCTCGCCAGCTACTTGCAATGCGATCATGAGGCTTTAGTTGACTTAGAGAAACTTAAAGAGGTTATGGTAGAAGCAGTTTTTGCATCAGGCGCGAGCTTGCTAGATTCTTGTGAATTTGTTTTTCCTCCAGATGGCCTCACACTTGTGATGCTTCTTTCAGAAAGTCATGCGAGTATTCATACATATCCTGAGTACAATGCCTGTTTTGTGGATTTATTTACTTGCGGAGAGCATTGCTCTTCAGAAGCTTTTGATATAGCTCTACGCGCTTATTTAAAGCCTGAGATCGTAGAAAAGAAACTCTTGCTGCGTGGAGCTGATCTTCAGGAGATTGATTAATGTTATTTAATGACCGCAAGGATGCGGGGAAACAGCTTGCCCTTCGTTTACAAGTCTATAAACAAGTGCCGGATACTATTGTAATAGGTATTGCTAGAGGAGGCGTTGCCGTAGCTGCAGCGGTTGCAGATTTTTTAGATCTTCCTCTTGATGTGATTGTAATACGTAAGATCGGAGCTCCTCATGATGAAGAATTAGCTCTTGGAGCTGTCAGCGAGGAAGGGGAAGGAGTATTTAACGATAAGCTGATAGGGTTATTTGGAGTGGGTAAAGAGTATCTTAAGCCCCAAATTGAAAAACAAAAAGTGCTTATCAAAGAACGACTTGAGTTATATCGGCAGTATTGCCCTTCCCAGGATTTGCAAAAAAAGACAGTGATTTTAATCGATGACGGTATTGCAACGGGAGCTAGCATTCGTGCAGCGATTCAGTCTTTGCATGTTTCTAAAGTTAATAAAATCATTCTTGCAGTTCCAGTTGCTGCAACGGATACTTTAAATCTTTTACGTAAAGAAGTGGATGAGATTGTATGTCTTTCAACCCCTGTTTTTTTTGAGTCGGTAGGTGCTTCTTATCATTTTTTTGAGCAAACACGGGATGAAGAGATTATTCATCTTCTATCTCATCAAAAAATGCTATAAACCTGAGTTTCGGTATAACTCCTTTAGCTAATACCGTTAAGTTTCTCAGCTTCAATAAGTTAATAAATTTATCTAAAATTAACATATATTCTATATAATATTACTTAATTTAACTTAAGTTGGTGGATTATATGACAATAAACTTTAATCAAAATAAAATTGTTGGCGAAACATATGTTTTAGATACTAAATCTAGTAAAGAAAAAGAAGTTATCGTCGAAAAAATAAAAACAAATGAAAATAAAAATATATATACTTTAAAAATAAAAACTAATCAAAAAATATTAGGTCAATTGAAAACTTCTTGTAACGCTGCATCTTATTTAATTTATCGTATCGATTCTTTTAAACAGAGTAAGTACAAATTGGTAGGGACTCGATTAATTCAGGTGGCTATAGAATCTAGCGATCTTAAGGGATATGAAGGAGTCGTTAAATTAATATCAGAAAGTAATTCTTTGGTTTTTTATTATAAACTTGGAATGCTTGCTTATAAAGAAGAAATAAACCAAGAAATTGCATTAGAAATTAAGACAGCTTCAGCAGAAAATAGGGCAATTAATACTTCACATTTACCAGCGCAAGGTATGAGCAATAAAAATATTGCACTACAGGCATTAGAAGCAGCAAAACAGTCCCCAATTTTATATAAGTTTAGAGCTACATACAGTACAAATGATAGCGAGGTTTGATAGTAATTAGAGAATTAGTGTATCAAAAGCACGAGCCGTAATGTGACAGAGTGTTTCATTGATCGCGTATTCTTCTTGAATAATTGCTGCAAGTGCTTTGAATCCTTTTTGCGTTTTTACCTGTTGCAGCAGCGCTCCCATTTTTTCTGCAATCACTTCATCTCGAAGATCCTCTGGTGAAGTTTTTTCTTTTTCAATGAGAAGAAATTCTTCTGAAACAAAACCGTCAACGACATCTTCAAGAATAAGATGTTCATTTTTAAGAGAGAGTTTCAAAAATGCAATTGTTTCAGGATAATCGTGTAAGCGATCCTCTGCAAGCGCGATAAGATCTTTTAGAAAATTTCTTTTATGAAGAGGTGGGTCATAGAAAAAAGGTTTACCAGCAGAGAGAGCTTCAGAAATAGAACCATCTCCTGTGCACCCTACAAGCTGATCTGTTGCAACAACATCATTTAGAAATTTTTGATGGGGCTTTTGATTTACGTGGTGCACGATCAATTTTTTCCCTGTCGTATTCACTGTTATAGGACAGATCGATTGTTCGAAATGAATCACAAGTTCTCGAATACCAAATCTTTTTAATATATCTTTCAACCCATTTTCTAAACGCGTAATATAGAGTTGCAAAGAAGGTGTTGCGATTGTGATATCACGCGTATCGTGCTCTAATGCTTTTAAAAGAATATGAAGAAAAACGTAATTGCCTCGTTTTGTTTTTGTGTAATCGAGATTAAAACAAGGTTTAAGAGGAGATGCAGGCATCTTTTTAATGATGATCCCTTTTTCTAAAAAATGAAGCCCCATACAATGAGCTCCATTTTTTGGATGAAACCAAGCGCTATCAATGAAGCCGCATTCGCCGATCAATTCATGGCGTGGTTGATTTTCCACCTTCTCTAAAAGAGAGAGTGTATGAGGGAAAAATGTGGGTAGCTGTAAAAGAAGAGAAGCATTTTTTATTAGAGCGTAGACCTCTTCTCCAAACTCTTCATAGATGATTTCATTGCGGGCTTTACCTGTATATTTGAAAACGTGATGGGTAAAGCGATTTTTTTCTTCAGGTGGAGATTTATTTTTGTGAATGAGTGTGATGAGCGTTAGCTGAATGCCTGGAAAGGCTTCTTGCAGGATCGTTGCGGCATCAAGTTGCGTGTAGTAATCTCCCCAGCCATCCTCCATCACCCACGTAAATAAGACCACATGGGCTCCCTTAGGCGGCATCTTTCCAGAAAATTTCTTAAGAGCAATTTTTTCCGTATACCGCTTTTTTAGCACTTCCATATCATCAAAATGAGATTTCACCTTTGAAATAGAAGTTTCCTGCCATTTATACAGCCTAGGAAGCCCCCTCAGCACTTTAGGGAGCCCCTCCTTCCACAAACTCTTCAGCACATTCTCTTCCTGTCCCATTTCACCCCTTTAACCATAAATTACTATTGATAAAAATTAAAGTTGATGATAAAAGTACGCCATCTTGAGAATGTTTTTGGTTTTCAAGAGAAAAAAATGGTCTACAAAGGCTTAAATGTTATGAAAAAGAAACTTCTTTTTTCTTTGTTGACTTCTCTGCTAACAATGAATCTTGTTGCAGATGAAGAACTGACGGAATGTGACAAAGTGTATGTGAATATCGAAGAATGCCTATTTGCACAAGATGGTATTTTTGTTAACATCAACAACACCTGGTTTCAGACAAGCGGAATTCAGCATGATGCTCAAGGGTATTATGTGAGCAGCAGACCTGACAATTTTAGTTGGATTTGTAGATGTGGGCATGTAAATAGTTATTGGTATGTAATATGTCAAAAATGTGGTCGTCGTCGTGATTAAAGCGATATTAGCTCCCCTGAAAATTATTCAGGGGTTCATTTTTTTTATTGGATTATGTGCATGTGGGTTTGTGCAAGGTGATTTTCAAGAAATACCTTGCGAAAAGCATAGCTTGAAACTTGGCAAGGATGTTTCTTCAAACAAGCTTGTCGCAGAATTCCTTAAGCAAATTTCTTCTGAAGAGAAAGAACTTTTGGAATATTTTTTTTATTATCTTATTCATGATTCAGGAGGGTATGTATTATTAGGTAGTAAGCCTATGTCGATATGTTCTTATCTCGATCATGTCGTCAACGATACCCATCCTATTTATTTCATGATGGAAGCCGTACGTTTGCGTAATATCAAGATTAAGCGAGGCTTTGAAATTTGGCAAAAATATGCTTCTTTGTTTCCTATAAAAAACTATCTTTTTTTGTCTGAGCCAAACTTTTTGACTAAAGATATTCAGTTTATTTTTTTTATCAACAGGAAGAATTTTATTTCAAAGCTACATGAGCATCGAAGAGAAATTATGAAAGTTCTTGGTAGAGAAGTGACTGTGGAGGGGATCGTAGAGGCGGCCCTTGCAGGGAAGGCTCTTTGGTCTGATATTTTAAATGGGCGTGAAGCGCTTCTTGGCATATTGCTTGGATATGGGAGAAATAATGCATGGAATTATCAGAAAATCACAGAAATTGATCCTATTAAACATAAGCCCTTCATAAAAATACGATCTAAACCCTCTTTAGGCTTTAGCTCGGTTGAAGAAGAGTTTGAGGCGATTAATGACAAATTGGATTTTTTTAGTCTTCAGGATTCCTTATCTGAATGGAACGATCTGTTATTACGTTTGCCAGGCTTTCGTGCAGATTTGGATGATCCGGAAACGCAGGAACTCAAAAAAGCATACACAAAAGACTACCACCGCATTCTGCGCTACTACAAAGGGAAAGATTTCCTCGAAGCCACCTTAGAGCAGCTCATCCGTTAATTTAAATAATAGGATACTCAGGACCAGTCTCCTGTTACTTTTCTTCAGAGGTGAAGGTGATGTTTTCAAAGAATGCGGCGAGTGTTGAGGAACAGGAAGGGAGCTTGATGTGGGGCTGAGAGAGGCGTGCAGGCTTCCAGTGAAAAATAGGGCTGACGGGCATGTGTTCTACAAGCAGGGTCTCAGCTTCGTCTAAAATGCGCAGGCGCTCTTCTGTTGTTTTAGCGTAATTAGAGTCTTCAAGAAGTTTTACGAAGGTTGTGTTTTCCCATCCTGAGTAGTTTTTTACATTTAATTTTGATCTGAATCTTTCGAGAATGCTCATTTGGTCCATGTATTGTGCAAGCCAAAGACCTTGAGCTACTGTATAAGAGCGTGTATATAATTTACTTTGGAGTGTTTTGTACTCAAACTGCTCGAGTTTAACACGTATGCCGAGTGTTTTAAACCATTGTTGCTGGATGGCTAAAGCTGTCTTTCGATCTTTTTCTGTGCCTGGATAGCAGTAGACAATTTCTCCAAGTTCTTGAACACTAGATAGACCTAGTTCTTCTAGACCGCACTGTAAATGAAGCTTTGCTTGTTCTACATCGTGATCTTTAAAGAAGCTTTTCTCTAGCTGTTTAAGTGCTATAGGCACTGGGCCTAAAGCTGCCGTTTCATTGACCTCTGAGATGTTTTTTACAATTTCTTCTCTGTTCATCGCAAGAGCAAAAGCTTTCCTCATGTGCACATTCTTAAAAGGAAAGCTCTCTGTGTTGAAAAAGCAGACCGTGGTTCCGGCTTCACAAATTGTTGAGAGCATCTGATGGCTAGAGTATTCTTTTAGCGCGTCTAGTGGAATGGGAGAGAGATCTGAAGCGATAAAATCTAGCATGCCGTTTTCAAACATGTAGAGAGTTGTCATTTCATTATCAATAATGTTGATGTGGAGTGTATCGATGTAGGGAGCATTGGCGTTCCAATAATGGGGATTTTTTACAAGGACGCATTCTTGATTATGCTTTAAATTTTTTAAGATGTAAGGGCCGTTGCAAACAAAATGCTCTCCTAGCTTATCCGCCCAATCTGGATAATCGTGTGCTATTTGTGTGGGTATTGGAGCAAAGCTGCAAAAGGCTGCAATTTCTAAAAAATAAGGGGTAGGAGCGTTTAAAGTGACTTCAAATGTTTTGAGATCAATCGCTCTAATTCCGACGTCATTTAAGGGCGTCTGTCCTCTTTTTGCAGATTCTGCATTTTTGATCGGGAAGAAAAGATGAGCGTTTGGACTTGGAAACGAAGGATCTAAATGATTTTTCCATGTTTTTTCAAAATCTTCTGCGGTGATGGGGTTCCCATCTGACCATTTGGCATCTCGAAGATGGAATGTATAGGTCAAGCGGTCTTCAGAAATATCAATTTTTTCAGCAAGAGCGGGTCTCACGCTTCCATCTTTTGCTGTTATTGTCAGTCCTTCAAACAATAAAAAATGAAAGAGCGATGCAACAATATCGCCTCCTTTTCGAGGATCTAGAGTCGAGGGATCGCGGTTAACGCTGAAGCGTAAGGTTTTTTCAGAGATTTCTTTTTGCGGAGAGTTGTTACAACTTGTACAGAAAAATGATAATAGCAGACATGATAAAACCCAACTGCGCATAGAATATCTCCTAAAAAAGGAATATGTATACACAATTGGGTTTTATTTAAACAATGTTAATCTTTCATCGAAAGAAGAAATTCGATGTTGCTATTGGTTTTTTTCAGTCGGCTTAAAAGAAGATTCATGGCGTCAACAGGTGTTAGATCCGCAAGGGCCCCGCGCATTAAGTAAATTTTTTCCAGCTCTTCAGGGTGGTAAAGAAGCTCTTCTTTACGAGTACCGCTCTTGATAAGGTCAATAGCTGGATAAAGGCGTCTGTCAGCTAGGCGTCTATCAAGCACAAGCTCCATGTTACCTGTACCTTTAAACTCCTCAAAGATCACTTCATCCATACGCGATCCCGTATCAATCAATGCTGTTGCGATGATAGTGAGCGAGCCGCCTTCTTCAATATTGCGTGCTGAACCGAAGATCTGCTTAGGTTTATGCAGTGCGTTAGCATCAACACCACCTGAGAGAATTTTACCAGAATGCGGCTGAACGGTGTTATACGCTCTGGCTAGTCGTGTGATGGAGTCGAGAAGGATTACAACGTCATGGCCGTATTCAACCAGGCGACGCGCTTTTTCGATGGCCATTTCTGTCACTTGAACGTGTCTTTCAGGCGGCTCATCAAATGTTGAAGAGATGACCTCACCTTTAACGTTGCGGGTCATGTCGGTTACTTCTTCAGGGCGCTCGCCGATGAGAAGTACGATAAGAACGACATCAGGATTGTTTGTTGCGATCGCGTTGGAGATGTTTTGTAAGATGATCGTTTTTCCAGATCTTGGAGGCGCAACAATAAGAGCGCGTTGCCCTTTTCCAATAGGGGCGGCAAGATCTAGAACCCGTGTTGTTAGCTTGTCTTTCGATGTTTCCATGACAAGGCGGGTGTCAGGATAAAGAGCTGTTAAGTTTTCAAAGAGGATTCTATCGCGCGCTTTTTCTGGGGATTTGTTGTTGATTTTATCAACTTTAAGGAGAGCAAAATATTTTTCTTTTTCTTTTGGAGATCGAATCGTTCCATAAACAGTATCTCCCTTTTTAAGATCGAATCTACGGATTTGCGCTGGGGAGACATAAATATCTTCAGCCGAAGATAGGTAGTTGTAATTTGGGGAACGCAAGAAGCCAAAGCCGTCAGGAAGAACTTCAAGCACGCCTTCTCCAACAAGTGTTTCATGGGGACTTTCAGATTTTGCTTTAACGATCTCAAAGACCATTTGAGATTTTGTTAGAGCGCCTATCTTCAGGCCCATGTTACGTGCATACTGTGTCAGCTGGTCGATGTTCATCCGCTGTAGGTCGGAGATCTTAATGATTGTTTCTGGAAGATTAGGTGCTTGAGAAACTTTTTCTTCAGATTCCTGTGGATTAGCAATGGTGTCTTCTGGATTATTCATTGCGGATGAAGCTCCTTTAAAAATAGATTAAGGACATTTGTTTTGAGTTGTTCTAAATCGCCATTATTGACGATTGTAAAATCTGCTTGGTTTTTTTTGTGTTCTTGTGAGAATTGTCTTTTCATGCGCTGGGTGTATTCCTGAATGGAGCCGAATCTTCGGGCACACAGGTTTTCATCTGCAACAACAGCCACAATAACATCATAGAAATCTGTATTTCTTTTACTTTCATAAAGTAGTGGAATTTCTGCGACAAAAATCGAATATTCAGTTTGATCTTTAATCTGGTTGTAGCGTTTTTCGATCTCATCAAATACGGCTGGGTGCAAGATTTTTTCTAAAGCGTGTAATTTTTCAGGATTCAAGAAAACTCGTTCAGAGATTTTTTTTCTGTCGAACTCTTTGCCACTGGAAATATCAGAGCCCAATAACTCAATGACTTGCTGGCCAATTTTAGTATTCGGAGATAATAGTTGGTGGACAATGTCATCGGCGCTAACTACATAAGCGTCGCAACTCTCAAGGATCCTGCAAACGCTTGTCTTGCCCGCAGCGAGACCACCAGTTATAGCTACTTTCCTCAAAACTAGCACTCTTCCCAATTTTTTCCAATCGAAATATCTACTAAAAGAGGAACCTTCATCTTCATTGCACTCTCCATTATTTTTTTTACGTGGGGCTTAAGTGCTTCAATGTGAAGATCCTGACACTCAAAGAGGAGTTCATCATGAATTTGTAAGATCATAGAACCTAAATCGGGCTCTTTTTCAAGAAGCTCATCAATTTGAATCATGGCGATCTTAATCAAGTCAGCTGCCGTTCCCTGTAGAGGAGTGTTGATCGCAAGTCGCTCAGCTGCAGCACGTAGCATCGGATTTTTGCTGTCGATATCAGGGATGGGTCGTTGTCTTCCTGTCATTGTAACAGCTCTTCCTGTTTTGCGAGCAGATTCTTTGCAAAATTCAAGAAATTCTTTTACTTTTTTATACCGCATAAAATAAGTATCGATAAAAGCTGCAGCTTCTTTGAAATCGATATCAAGACCCTGAGATAATCCAAAAGCTTGTTGACCGTAGAGAATTCCAAAGTTGACAGCTTTTGCTCTATGGCGCATTTCTTTTGTGACCAAATCTAAGGGAACGCCAAATACCTCGGAAGCTGTAAAAGCATGGATATCCTCGCCCGCATTAAATGCTGTAAGAAGTAACGGGTCTTCACTTAAATGAGCTAAAAGACGTAGCTCGATTTGTGAGTAGTCTGCTGCAAGAAAGCTCCACCCTTTTTTTTCAGGACGAAAAGCGCTGCGGATTTTGCGACCTTCTAACGACCTTGCAGGAATATTTTGTAAATTAGGATCTTGGCAGGAAAGTCTGCCTGTTGCTGCGACAGATTGGTTAAAAGTGCAGTGGATTCTTCCAGTTTTAGGTAAAATCTGGTTCGGTAAGCTATCGACATAAGTTGAGCGCAATTTTTCAAGCGTTCTATATTCGAGAATATTTTTTATAATAGGGTGTTTATTTTGCAAAGATTCAAGAACATCTGCTGCAGTGGAATATCCCGTTGTTGTTTTTTTAGGCGGTTTAATTCCTAATTTTTCAAAAAGAATCACACTTAATTGCTTTGGAGAATTGAGATTGAATGTTTCTTCAGCAAGAACGTAAATCTCTTCTTGAAGAAGGGATAACCTTTTATTAAGATCGCAAGAGAGCTCAGATAATTTTTCTATATCAACAAAAATACCGCGCCTTTCCATACGTAAAAGAACAGGGATAAGAGGCAATTCGATATCATTAAAAAGAGACGTAACTCCTTTTTCTTCCAACTCTTTTTCTAAAACATCTTTTAATCTGCAGGTGTAATCAATATCTGCGCAGCAGTAAGGAACGACTTTTTCAATGGGTACGTCTATCATCGAAATTTGGTTTTTGCCTTTTCCTATGAGTTCTTCAATCGGAATTTTTACTTTCCCAAACCACTCTAAAGAAAGATCATCTAAATTATGACGCATTTTCTCAGGAGCAACAAGATAAGAGGCAATCATTGAATCGAAAGAAATTTCAGGAAAATAAAAACCTTCATTTAGAAGGACGTGCAGGTCATATTTGAGATGATGGCCAAAAAAACAAGGACCGTGTTCATGAAAAAGAGGCTTTAAGGCTTCGATCACTATATGTTTTTTAAGAGAACCGTTCAGTGGAATATACCAGGCCTCGCAAGGTTTTAGAGCAAGTCCAATCCCGACCAAGCATGCGTGCATTGGCCTTATGTCCGTTGTTTCTGTGTCGATCCCAACTTCTTTGACATGGAGGAGTTGTGAAACAAGGGTTTTTAAAGAAAGTTCATCGTCAACAAGATGATATAAAACAGGTTCTTCTTTTTTAGGAGAGCTATCTGTTTGAGTTTTTAAGTTTTCCAGAAGGGTTTTAAAATTCATTTCTTGATAAAAAGCCTTAAGCTCTTCGATAAGAGGTGTTCTAAGAGAGAAAAATGTGTGTTCTTTGGGAAAATCAACATTCATGTTAATTGTTGCAAGTTTTCGACTCATGAGAGCTACTTCTTTGCCGGTTTTTAGTGTTTCTTGCTTTTTTTCTCCTTTTACTTTTTCAGGATGTTCAAGTAGAGCATCAAGCGTTCCAAATTCTTGCAAAAGAGCGCTTGCGGTTTTAGGTCCAAATCCTTCAAGACCTGGAATGTTATCGGATGCATCTCCTACGATGGCGAGGTAGTCGACGATCTGATCGGGGCGAACACCATAGATTTCTTCCACTTTCTTTTTATCAATGAGAAGATTTTCTTTATGAACGTTAATGACAAAAACGTGATCGGAAACTAGCTGGCACATGTCTTTGTCGCTTGTGCAAATGTAGACCTTTGTGCCCTGCTTTTCTGCCCATGTTGCCATGCTACCGATCGTATCATCTGCTTCAACGCCTGTGACTGAAATATTGGGAATTCCTGCCAGATTGCAAAACTCGATCGCTTTTTCAAGTTGAGGAAAAAGATCTTGCGGCATGCTTTTACGATGACTTTTATAACCCTCAAAAATATCCGTTCGACTTTTTTTATTGTCTTTTCCATCGAAAACAGCGACGAGATGCTCCGGTGAGAGCTCTCCCATAATTTTAAAGAGAGATCGGATAAAACCGTATAAAGCGTGTGTTGATTCTCCCTTCGCATTTGTCATTGGACTAATTGCGTAATAAGAGCGGAAAAGGAAATTAACCGCATCAATCAGGTAAAGCTTGTCTATGGACATAAGGAGGTGTAGAGATAGAGAAATTTGCCGCTCATCTCTGTGTTAAGGTTAGGGCCAATTTGAAACACGTGGGTGATTTTTCCAGGAATTGGATTGAATCTGTTTTCGATCAAGGATGAGACAAACGAGGTTTCTGTTTTAAGAGAGACCACTTGATAGGGAGCATCTGCAGAAATGCCGGCTGTATGGCATAGCGCTGTAAGAGCGTCGCTATATTCGCTATCTGCTACATCAATGTAACCAATTTTTTGTGCATCAACAGCGCTAAAGACATGAGCGCCATACTCATTGATCAGTTTTTCTCTTCCGATTTGAGGACGGCTTGTTATGATAACATCCACAAAACGCGCATAGAGCTGATCCATAATCGTACGTAAAGAAGCATCCTCTCCAGGTTTCCAGGGGCGGAAGGGGTTGAGCATGTCTTTGTCTTTGCCCTCTGTTAGCGTGAGAGATTCAACACCTACTTTTTTCATCACTTCTGAAAAATTAAAGGCAGGACCCATGATCACTCCAATAGCTCCAATAATGCTATCACCTGTTGCGTAGATTTTATCAGCTGCAGCTGCAATGTACATACCGCCGGATGCGCAGATTCCGTCAACAAAAGCATAAATAGGGATGTTGTATTTCTTTTTATAGTTCATGAGGAGGCGATCGATACCGTCTGCATCGCTCGCAATACCGCCTGGTGTGTCGATGTGAAGTAAGATTGCCTTAACACGGTTATTACCAAGAAAGTCTTCGCGCGATCCATAAAGGACTTTTTCAATCGATTCTGAGGTGAGTTTTCCTTCGCCAATGACGCCATGTAGATCGATTCTTAAAATGACGGGAGTTGTCATCGGTAGGAGCTTGCGGTTGCCATCAGCGTCGGCAGCTATAGAGATTTCAAGTTGTTCGGGAGGGAGGATGCTGGGCCCTGAGAAAAGGGATAGACCTAAAACCACAACGAGAATTGCACAGGCGGCACCGATAAGTGCTCCAAAAGCAGTACAAAATGTCCTTAGAGCGGAAAAGAAAACAGATTCTTTAGCAAAATGCATAATACCTCGTCACTTTCTTGCATTGTAAAAGGATCTTCCCTTTTTCAGCTAGGAATACTAGTATAAGTGGTATGGAAAGTAAGTTTTGGTTTGTGAAAATTCTTTTTGCTCTTGTAGTCCTTGTCGCGATTAATTACGCGATCAAGTTTTCGTTGAAGTATGCAAAGCGTAAACTTTCCGTTAAAGATCCTTCATGGAAAGGCAATCTTGAAGATATTATTTATTTCCCTACTCATGTTGCTCTTTGGATTGTTGGTGTAGCGTATACCTTAGAAGTTCTTGGTTGCCAGTTTCAATTATGTGTAGCTCCTGCAGCACTTACCAATTTTAGAAATGCTCTTATTGTTGCGTGTCTCATGTGGATTTTGCTCAAATGGAAACGGGAGTTTCAAAGTCTATGTGCTAGTAAAGTCGTCGATACGCAGATGATATTTATTTTTGGTAGAATAGTCTCTATTATCATTGTTGTTTTGGGCAGCATGATGATCTTGCAGCTTCTAGGTCTTGATATCATGCCGCTCATTGCATTTGGGGGGATAGGTGCTGCAGCCATCGGTTTTGCAAGTAAAGATGTGATTGCAAATTTTTGCAGCGGCGTCATGATCTATATCACCCGTCCTTTTATTGTGGGAGAATGGATTCTGCTGCCAGATCGTAAAGTAGAAGCGATTATCGAAGAGATCGGTTGGTACATGACGGCTGTGCGTGATAAAGAAAAAAGACCGATTTATTTGCCAAATGCAATTTTCTCTCAGCAACTTGTGATCAATTCCTCTCGTATGTCGCATCGCAGAATTTTAGAGAATATCAGTGTGCGCTACGATGACTTTTCAAAAGTAAAGTTGCTCGCAGAAGAGATTAAAAAGAAAGTGGCAAGTCATCCAAGGATTGATACTCATCTTCCCCTGCTTGTTTTTTTTAATGCATTTAAAGAATATTCTCTTGATATTCATATCGATATTTATACGATTGCAACTCGTTACGAAGAATATCTAGCAGTCAAACAAGAAGTGCTGCTTAGCATCTATGACACTATTCTCGCTCACGGCGCCGCAATGCCCTTTCCCACTCGTACCATTCTGATGCCTGACTAATATTAAAGATTTTCAACGCAAAGGCGCAAAGGAAGAAAAAAACTATAATTCTTCCTTTGCGCCTTTGCGTTGAAAATCTTAGAAGGATTTGCTTTTCAAATATGTTTGCGTCTTTGTGTTGAAATTCTGACTTAGTCAGTCAGGAGCGATAGGTGCTGGTTTTTTGATTTGGCAGAGTTCGATAAATGCAAGCAAGCCAAAGACAAAAAAGAGGGAGAAGATATACCAACCGACAGAGATCTGTAGCGTTAAAGCAATCAGCACAAAGAACTGCAGCGCTGTTGTTGCTTTACCCCAACGGATGGCTCTACAAATGTAAGTATTCCAGTGTCCAGATAGGCTTAAATAAAGCCCAAAAATGCAAAGGAAGAAATCGCGAGAGAGCATCGCGCATACTTGCCAGGTTTCAAGTTTTCCTTCCATCATCATGACGCCGAGCGCAAAGAAAACAAAAAACTTATCCATGGCAGGATCTAAGATAGCGCCAAATTGAGAAGTGCGCGTGTACTTGCGTGCAATATAGCCATCAATGCTGTCAGTGAGCATCGCTAAGATGATGGCAAGGATTCTCCATGAGGTGTTTTCCGCAAGGAAAAGGAACGCAAGAGGCGCTCGTAGGAAAGACAGGCTGTTAGATAGATTTATCATGTGAAATCAGTTTTTTTTCTCTTTTTATAACAGATAATCCCAATTACAGTCACACTGAAAGCTGCGAAGACGACAAGATTAAACAGCTTCATAGAACTAACAAGTGCTTCATAGTTGCTGCCTAAACTGTAAAAGAGAAAGAAAAAACCGGTGCACCAAATCAGGCAGGCAAGCGCATCTAAAGAAATAAATTTAATAAAAGACATGCGGCTCATTCCGGCGCTCATAAAAAGGCAGTTGCGCACCCCAAAAGGGATGAATCTCCCAAGAATTAGAGCCAAAAGCCCTCTTTTTTCGTAAAATTGACGCGCTTTTTCAAGGCGGCTTTTACTTAACACCTTGGAAATAAAAGAGATACGTAAAGCATAAGGCCCCAAATACCTGCCGATTCCATAGGCAATCCAGGCGGCAAAGTAGCACCCTAAAAGAACGCTTAAATAAAGATGTATCGTTTGTTCAGGAAGCATCCTAGCTGCCACAAGAGCGCTTATAATGACCACAATGTCGATGCTGATGGGGATGTTCATGCCAGCTAGCAGAATTGCCCCAAAAACGGCAAAATGGGCATATTTTCCATGAGCTAAGATGAAGGCGCTTAAAGAGTCCATAAAAACCATGATATACGAAGCTTCTTCGAATCCCAAGTCTTTTTTTGTAAAAAAATAATTTTATTTAAGATGTTAAACTGTAAAACAATATAATTAGTTGACTGTTATTTAAATTTGTAATATTATCTAATTTACAATGAATTATAATTAAATAAAAACAGTTAAAATAATGGTGGTATAATGTCAACAAGCTCAATTGGTAACACAAATAATAATAGTGGCGGTTTTTTTAATTTTAACAAAAACTCTAACAACAAAAGCAAAACAGAAGGAATTGCTAACAAAAAAATTAAAAAAGAAGATATTAAACCTGAAAAATTACAATCATGTAATACAATTGATGTAATTGGTAATGCTCATATAATTGTAAAAAAGGTTCTTGCCGAAATTAATGGCGCATTTGCTGAAGACAGCGAGTTGTTGAAAAATCTTTCTGATTTGATGGAGAAATTAGGAGCTCAGGCTTCTCTGTTATTAACAGGCACAGGAGAAAATGATCAGCCTGTTGGTTTAGCTCCAGGCGCGATTCAAGCTTTGCAAAAAGGGATAGCGAATTGGGTTATCGAATGGTGTGGGAAAGCAAATGTCAAAGAAGATGAACCTATCGCTAATCTCCTTAATCAAGCTTTTGCCAACGCGACAGAGAGTGTTGTCCAAGGCGCCGCAAAGGGACTTGAAGCCGCCATCATGAAAGCGCTTGTAGGAGAAGCTGAGCGTGTTGCTAAAGATGCTCCGTCTGGGAATGTCATAGTAGAGGAAGAAGCTCTGCAGCCTAAGACTTTGATAAAGGCGATCAATAATGCTCTTAACGATATTTTACAAAGTAATATCACTCGTACAGCGCAGGTTGTTTCAAAAATATTGTTTAACGATGACGTTACGTCGAAAGATAGGGGCATGGGGGGCGCTTTGCAAGAAATATTTATTAATGAACCCCTCGAGCGCGTGAACAAATATGCAGTAGAACTTGTTAAGCCTTACAGCGAAGCCATACCGACACTTCTAAAGTCAGCTGAAGATCTCAATGCAACATTGGCTGAATTTAGCAAAGTTGTGGAACCGACAAATAAGACTTTAGAGCAAGTGGCGCAAACGCTTCCTGAGCTCCGACAAACTATGTGCGTGGCTGTTCAGTCTTTTTTAGAGATCGCACGATCTATTGAAGAGACAAGGCAAAAGGTGGATGATGCTCTGCCAACGATTACTAAATCTATAGAAAGAATAGGTTTTCTTGCTGAAGCGATTGCTAGAGTCTTAAATGGCATTAGTGATTTTTTTGCAAAGATCCTTCGTCTTAATAAAGAAATTCCTGTAGAGTCTGTACCTCAATTACTTGTTGTGAATAACAACGATCAAAAAATTCCTGAAAGTTAAATTATCCTAGAAGATTCGCTTAAAGGAAAATAAATACTTTAAACGGTCTGTTCAAAATCACAGGCTAAAGCCCGTGCTACAAAAAAAAGAGCTGTAAATTTTTTCGTAGCATAGGCTTTAGAGGGAGTTGCAAAAAGAGAATTCGAAGGCCCGGAGGGCTGCAATGATACAGCCCGGGTCGAAGCGTAGCGAGAGGCCCGGGAAGTGATCAACCACAAATTCGGAGT
>JAZKBL010000005.1:4720-12054 GCA_040388665.1 Chlamydiota bacterium | reverse complement strand
GCCGTATCATTTCCCAACGTATTGAAGTTTGTGCATTAACATATTCATAAATATTTTCTTGCGACGCTTCAGCAAAAAGAAAAATTTCTTTGTCTGTTAAATGCAGTAAAAAGGCATAAGGATTTCCATTAATAATTTTTTTACATTTTTGAAATGCTCGAGAAAAAATACGCCGTATCCCTACGAGCCGCAGCACCCCTAAAAACAAAATAACCAAGGGAAGAAAACCAAAAAGATCATTAAAAAAAATAATTCCTAACAAGGAAAAACCCAACATTAACACAAAAAAAAGAGTTTCTTTTGGAGAACGAAAAAAAGGGCCGCTTATTTTTCTCCATCTATTAGAAGATGTAAGATATGCGAATACTTCCTCAAAACAAGGCTCTTCAAAAGCCATCCGCGCAGCATGAACCGCTTCATGAGCTAGGACTTCATTGCGCTGATATATTCCTAAATAAGAGCCTTTTCGAAACTTCTCTCGAAGTTGGATGTTAAATGAAAAACCTACCCAGACAGCAGCTCCTTCCCACGGAAGTAAATTTTTATTTGAGTATTGTGCTTGTACCCAATCAGGGGAAAAGCCAAAAAGACTTTGTGTGATTTTTTTTGCCGGAAGCCAATCTTCTGAAGACACGTTATTTTTAGAGAGGTTCGATTGTACTCGATCGACACGCTCAAAAAAACTTTCACGGCTCTCTGAAGGACCTGGTATCAGGCCCCTCATACTAAGTTCTTTTAAATCTATTTTTTTCCATTGGAGCATAAACAACTTAAGAACCCGCCTATGCAACATGTAGCAGCCGTAAACCACTGACCAATACAAGCGCATATAGCACCGATACAGCAGCAGCCAAGACCGAATTTAGTGCCAGTGTGATTATAGTCTGAAGACATTGATGATATCGTATCTTTATAACTTCTAGGCTGTTTTTGAAGACTTTGCTGATTTCCAGCATTTCTTGGATAAAAACTTGTATGTGAAGCTGTTTGGCCATCAACTTGTATCTGTGCCATAGATCCTCCAAAGGGGTTACATTTTAAATCACATACATGATATCTAAAACATTCTTTTTCGAACAAGGAATAATAACAAAGAAAACAATAAAACATTTACAACTGCAAACACAACAGAAATGAGAAGGATCTTATTTACCTTCTTACTCAGATACATCAAACGCTCTCTAGTACTTTTTTCAAATTTAGATTCGTTCTCAAACCATGTCCCCTTGTATTCATGCCTTGCGTAAATTGCCAAATGGTCTTTAGGAGCATTAAAGAAAAATGCTGGAAAGACAATGTCTTTATTATCTCCTTGGTTTTGACATTCTTTTACGCTTTCTCCAAAAGCACTGAAGGTGCGATGCGCGATACGATTAATCACAGCATCTCGATCATTTCCCGGATACTCTTTCTCAACAGTATCCCATCTTTCACAAACTTTATCGATACAACGCGCAATAATAGGATGGTAAGACCTAGCTCCAATCAGATTATTTGTAGGAAAAATAGATGAGGAAAGCGGTGTTGCAAAAGGGACCTCAAGCCCGCAAAATAAATCATAAGCCTTATTCATCTCATCAAAAGCCTTAAAGCATTTGACATCATGATCAACATAGACCCCCCCGTACTGAAAAAGAATCTCATAACGCAAAAGATCTGATTTTTCAGCAAAGTTATCTGTTTTATCATAAAATTGAGAAAGCCGCATTAAGGTAATCTCGTTAATAAATTTCTTGTGCATTGCAGGATGCGGCAAGGGACGCTCTCTATCTGTCCAAAAATTAATCGTCCAATCAGGATGCTTCCCTATCCAAGAGCGTAGATTAACAAGAGAGTCTTTAGGGAAACTATTCGGTCCAATCCAAATAAAATGAAGAACTTTAGGAATCTTTTCTGTGCATGAAGAACTTTTGAGCAACGCTCCATTTTTTTCAAAAATGGCCTTAAAGAAATGATAATTTTCACCATCTTCACGCGTAACAACATGCTGCCATGCATTAAGCCCTTTCCCCATCAAATGTTCAAAATCTATAGAAGAGACAGGAGCATCTTTTTTCTCCTGGCATCCACAAAACGTTAAAGAAAGAAAAAGAAAAATCAAATGTTTCATATCTCTATATGTTTCCTTTTTTTTGCGATCTTGTCGAGAATTTTCCGTGACTTATATCTTTCATATTAAGTACATTTTTGAAGTCATGAATGAAACAGAAGCTGTCCACATCTTAATGCATCTTCCTAAAACATCTCTGCATCAATTAATCAGAGACCATGGCTCTGCTTTATCTGCTCTTTCTACGATACCATGGCAAAGAACGGAGAGCTTTGACAAGGACTGTGCTTTAATAGAAAAAGAAAACATCAAACTTGTTTCCTATGCTGACAAAGAATATCCAACAGCCTTAAAAGCTCTTTCCGACTTCCCACCGCTTCTCTATGTCAAAGGGGATTTGTTGCCCTACGATGACAGCGGTCTTGCCATCGTAGGAACAAGAGAATGCAGCATCTATGGGCAAGAGATGGCGCAAGAGCTTGCTAAAGAAGTGGCTTCTCAAAACATCACCATCATTAGCGGCCTTGCTCGTGGAATCGATACAGCAGCTCATATTGGGGCATTAAAAAGCGGTAGGACGGTAGCTTTCATAGGATCTGGCTTAAGCAACCTCTACCCGAAAGAAAATGCGAACTTAGCTGCTGAAATTTCTTATCATGGCGCTGTCGCAAGCGAGCTTCCCATGGCCACTCCTCCAGATAAACGTCATTTTCCAAGACGCAATCGTCTTGTAAGTGCTCTATCTAAAGGGGTTCTCCTCGTAGAAGCTCCTATAAAAAGCGGAGCGATGATCACAATGGGAATAGCGCACGCTCAAAAAAAATATTGCTTTGCTCTTCCTGGCAGAGCTGATATGGAATCGTTTCGCGGCAATCACTTTTTAATCAAAAAGCAAAAAGCACTTCTTGTCGAAAAAGGGGAAGAGATGATATCCATTCTTCTACCTGAGACAAAAATGATTAAAACAATAAAAAAACCTTGTATTGAATTAACAGCTCAGGAAAAGTTACTTATCGATCATTTCCCTATAGAGGAGGTCGGTATAGAAGCTCTTGCAGAAAAAACGCAAATTGCCATAAGCAAACTCAATGCCTTACTTATGGGACTTGTTTTAAAAAGAGTAATCAAGGAATTTCCGGGTAAATACTACAAAAGGATAAGTTAATGGCAAGAGCGCTGATCATTGTAGAGTCTCCTTCTAAAATTAAGACTCTAAAAAAGTTTTTGGGACCAGAATATATCTTTGAATCTTCGCTCGGTCATATTCGCGATTTGCCTGGAAGGGGCTTTGGTATCGACATTGAACACGACTTTGAGCCAGAATACGTCACACTGCCCGATAAAAAAGAAGTGATCGATAAACTAAAAAAAGCTGCCAAACAAGTTGATGTCGTCTATCTCTCCCCTGACCCCGATCGGGAAGGGGAAGCGATTGCTTGGCATATCGCAGCCATTCTCCCTCCAGGAACTAAGATCAAGCGCGCCACATTCAATGCGATCACAAAAGAAGCTGTACTCGATGCGCTCAATCATCCGCGCGACATCGATCAATCTCTTGTCGATGCACAGCAAGCGCGCAGATTACTTGACCGTATTGTGGGTTATAAAATCTCCCCCATCCTAACAAGACGCGTTCAAGGAGCAAGAGACGGCGGTCTATCAGCTGGTAGAGTACAGTCAATTGCTTTAAAACTCGTCGTTGATAGAGAAGCTGAGATCGTTGCTTTTACACCGGTAGAATATTGGAATATTGGAGCGCTTCTTGATGGTAAAAAGGGAGATTCTTCCTTCCGCGCCTCTTTACACTCCATCGAAGGAAAAAGGATTGAAAAAGAAGCAATCCCAGGAAAAGATGTCTACTTAATTCCTAATCAAGAAACTGCAGATAAAATTGTTTCAAAACTAAAGAACGCAAATTATCACGTTCAGAATGTTGAAAAAAAAGAGAAAAAACGCAATCCAGTTCCTCCTTTTATCACTTCAACGCTACAACAAGAAGCAAGTCGTCACTATGGTTTTTCTGCTGCGCGTACCATGAACATTGCTCAGGGTCTTTACGAAGGTCTTGATATGGGCAATGAAGGAACAGAGGGTCTAATCACCTACATGCGTACTGACTCGGTAAGGCTTGCTCCAGAAGCAATTGATGCAGCCAGATCCTACATCAACAAGCATTTTGGCAAAGACTACCTTCCTCCTCAAGGTAGACAATACTCAACAAAGAAAAGCGCTCAAGATGCCCACGAAGCGATCCGCCCAACAAACTTAAACCATCCTCCTGAAACGATCAAAGAGTTCCTTTCTCCTGATCAATTCAAACTCTACCTTCTTATTTGGCGCAGATTCATTGCATCTCAAATGAACCCGGCAATCTATGACACCGTTTCTTACGACATCATGACAAATCAAAATATTCTGCTCCGCGCTACGGGCTCTGTAATCAAATTCCCAGGATTTCTTGCGGCCTACGAAGAAAAACAGGATAAAGGACATGAGGAAGAAGAAGAAGAAGGAAAACATACATTGCCGGCGCTCGTGGAAGGACAGGCGCTCAATCTTATCGAAGTTCTCTCTGAACAATCTTTCACAAGACCTCCTCCTCGTTTTACCGAAGCATCGCTTGTTAAAGAGCTCGAAAAATTAGGCATTGGCAGACCCTCTACTTATGTCGCCATTATGAATAAAATCCAAAGTAGAGACTACACAACTAAAGAAAAGGGAACGCTGAAACCAACAGAACTTGGAATTGTCATTGCCCGCATGTTGGAAGAAAATTTCAAGATGATCATGGACATCACATTCACCGCAACGATGGAGGATGATCTTGAAAATGTCGCCGAAAGTAAAAAAGCGTGGAAAGAGATCATTCGAGAGTTCTGGACAAACTTCTTTCCTCTTGTTGAAGCTGCAGAAAAAGAAGCTTTCGTTCCCAAAATTCTCACCGAAATCGATTGTCCTAACTGCGGGAAAAAACTCCAAAAAATCTGGTCGAGAAAAAAATACTTCTATGGATGCTCGAATTATCCTGAATGTAATTATACAGCGCCCTTAGAAGCGCTCGAATTCAAAAGAGAAGATTACGATCCAGGATTTGACTGGGATCAGCCCTGCCCTAACTGCAAAGAAAAGATGCTTGTGCGATTTGGTAAATTTGGCGCGTTTCTCGGCTGTAGTAAATATCCTGATTGCCGCGGCATTGTCAATATTCCAAAACTTGGTGAGCCTCTTCCTCAAGAAATGCCTACATGCCCAGCCCTTGGATGCGATGGTAAAATGAGCCAACGTAGATCCCGTTTTGGAAAAGTGTTTTTTTCCTGCTCTAACTATCCTGATTGCGATGTCATTGTTAACGATCTTGATGATCTTGAAACAAAATATCCCGATCATCCGAAAACAGCCTATATCAAAAAAGAAAAGAAGGGAGCAAAAAAGACAAGCGCTAAAGGAAAGGCTCCTGCTAAATCAAAATCTGCAAAGAAAAAGCCTGCAGCCAAAAGACAACAAGCAGCGCTTAAACTCTCACAAGAGTTACAAGCTGTCGTTAAGGATGCAGAGCTTCCTCGCACTGAAGTTGTTAAAAAAATGTGGGACTACATTAAAGAACATGGTCTTCAAGATCCCAAAAACAAGCGGATCATCCTGCCCGATGCCAAACTTGCAAAAATCTTCGGCTCTAAAGACCCCGTTGACATGATGAAACTCGCCGGCCTCCTTAGCCCCCACATGAAAAAATGAAAGAAAGAGGAAATCCAGTTTTGCGATGGCTTGATCGATTTGTAGGGATTCCTCTAATCTTTATTTTAGGCTGTCTTAAAAAAAAGAAAGAGCTGAAAGAACAGGATCGGATTGGCATTTTACTCATGGGCGGCATCGGAGATACAGTCCTTCTGACGGCTTTACTGCAAGATCTACAAGGCAAAACCATCACGCTCTTTACAAGTAAGTCCAATGCGGAAATGGCGCGACTCATCCCTGGAATTGAGGTTATTCCTCTTTCTGTCTTTCTCCCTTACTGCTCGACAAGAAAAATCAGAAAAACCTCTTTTGATGTCTTTATCGATGCCAATCCTTGGCCTCGCATTAATGCCCTTTTTTCTTTTTTTGCTAAAGCACAGTTTAAAATCGGGTTTAAAACAAAAAGAGAGCACCGTCATTATGTATATGACCATGTAGTTGAACACTCAACAGAATGTCATGAACTTGACAATCTCCGCTCTCTTCTCAAAGTTCTCAATATCGAAACAAAGCACAATCCACATGTTCCTATTGATGACGAAATAAAATCTTCCGACAAAATTGCACTGCATCTTTATGCCGGAGGGTCTCGAGCGTATCTTAAAGAATGGTCAGAAAAAAATTGGATCGACCTCATCGACTCTTTAATAAAAAAAGGATTTTCCCTTATTTTGACAGGAAGCCCCTCTGATCAAGAGCGCTTGAACAAGGTACGTTCCAAGTGCACATCTCAAGAAAAAATAGATATCGCAGCAGGAAAGCTCTCACTTCATGAGACAGCTCGGCTTCTGAAAACAGTTCATGCAACAATCAGCATCGATACGGGCATCATGCACCTTGCAGCAGCGGTTGGCTGTCCACTCATATGCCTTCATGGCCCCACCCCTCCCAAAAGATGGGGAGCTATCGGCAACAATGTGATTGCGTTGCAATGGAAAAAAGATTACACACCCTGCATTCACTTAGGCTTTGAATCCACATGCGCATCTAATCACTGCATGCAAGGGATCGAAATTTCTGATGTTTTAAGCGCTCTTTCCACTCTTAACAAAACTTCCTGAGGTGAAATTCGTTTCATACATAGGTTATTTTGACAGGACGCATACGTTTTTCCATCATAGCAAGGGGAACACCCTAAATTTTTACCACCCCAAAGCACATCACGTGTATCACCGATCATTTCGCGCGGATTTGTCGGTCCAAAAAGAGCAATGACTTTACAGGGACTAAGTCTTGCTAAATGCAAAGGCCCAGAGTCATGTGCGATAAGCAATCGACAATATCTATAAAAAGCGACAAGATCTAAAACACCTGTCTTGCCGATCAAGTTATCAAACTCAAGTCCCTCAAAATGGGGAAGCACCCATGCATCGCTTTCAGATCCTGTCACAACAACAGGAATCCCTCTTTGAGAAAGCTCTTTAATAAGATACGCATAATTTTCGATCGGCCATCTGCGGAGTGCATCGTCGCGCAACATGTTTTTGGCACCGCCCGGCGCTAATGCAACAGGCGCCTTTTCTGCAAAAATGCGTAAATGTTCAGGGAG
>JAZKBL010000005.1:0-4710 GCA_040388665.1 Chlamydiota bacterium | reverse complement strand
TTGGTTAGGAGATATGTATGCCTTTGGTTATGGCAGCATTACACAAGATCACAAAGAAGCTGCCAAATGGTACACACGTTCAGCGAACCAGCGTAATTCTTCTGGTGCACGCAATTTAGGAAAACTATACGCATAAGTATTCTCTGCACCGCAAAGTCTTAAATATTCTTGCGTGCGGCACCTGCCAGGTATAGGAGACGGGCGTTCTTGTTTCCTTGAAAAATAGCGATGTTCTCTTTTACGAACACCTCGTGCAAGCCACAAATAACGTGGATCTGGATGTGCTGTGATCACAAGATCAAAAGAGTGCATAAGCAATTTTTTCCAAACAGCCACCACCTCTTTTCCCTTTTGCCAAACACTGCCTCGAAATAACCTCTTCTCATCAACCGTAATCACACGATCAACGAGCCCCGTTGCCACAACAAGAGGCGCAGCAATTCGCCCCACCACCCACGTGATCTTCACATCAGGATTTTTCTCTTTAAAAAACGTGAGAAGCGGAAGCGCCTTCGCAACATCGCCAATAGCTGCAATTTTGATAATAAGCACATTCTGAATCATGTATTACCCCAATTCTCAATCTTTATCTGAACCTACATCTAGCAAATGTGTCGTAATGCATCTAACGTATAAAGGCATGACAAGCATTGCTAAAGACGCACACGACATCTACACTCAAAAGCCCCCAGTAAAGTCTATTAATAAGAAAAAAATTTCTCATCCGAGAATTCACAGCGTAGTCCTTTTCTTATGTATATTTAGAATCATCCCGATAATTAAATACTTTTAAGACATTTTTTGCCATCTCAGTAATATGCGTCCATTCGGGAGTATCTATAAAATCCTTCTCAAGATATTCTCTCTCATCTGAATCAGCAAAAGTTTCAAACTCTTCATAGAATTTTTTTAATAACTGATACTGCTCTTCTGAAATCTCGTAGTCCTTATATTTTTTCATAATAAAATCGGCATCTTCAAAAAAACAGCAAACAGTTTCATCAAAATCATCACATTCAGGTCCTTCGGCTAAGATCCAGATTTTTTTTTGATATTTTTTATTAGAAATAGATTCAATGGTTTTTAAAAGACCTATTAACATTTGGTTCTTATTGAGTTCCAAAATCAAGTACTCCTATAAATAAATTCATTTATTGGAATGTGAGCTTCAAGAGCCTTTTTATCAACTATATTTCCAAATTTATCTACAGCTTTTTCGCCTATTCTTTGAATCACATAAGGCTTTTGTTGAAGTGGATTTGGACTATGAGGCTTTCCTGGCATAACTCTTATAGATATATTTGTTTCTGGATGAACATATACCATGCCACCACCTTTTTGAGAAATTTTGACTTGAAAATGTTCAGGAATTCCTACAGGCCTTGAGAATGTTCTAATACCTGTTTGATGAATCAATTCTCGAACTTGAGATTCAAGAAGAAACATTTTAGAGTAAGGCTTCAAAAAGGCTTCCGCATTTTTAAAATGTTCAATAAATTCAGGACCAATATGTTCAATGAGAACCCCTTCAGCATTACGAAAAAAAGGAAGCGTGGAAGAGTGTGCAACATTTTCTGCTTTGCGTAAGCCGCTGGCAGCTTCTGCAAAGGCTTCTGAAGTGACAGCTGATCCGGTGAGGGCTTCGAAGGCGAGCGTTTTTTCAGCATTTTTGAATGCTTTGCAGATAGTGGCAATTCTTTGAGCGCCTTTTGCACTTGCGGAGGCAACTTTAGCTGTAGTTCCTGGAATGAGAATGTCTGCGCCTAATTTTCCAAAGGCATATCCAGCCAACTCTCCTTGTTCTTTAGGAGAAAGAGCGTCCCATTGAGTAGCAAGTTCATGAAGCTCTGGAGAAATAGCTCCTCCAATAGTTGCCCATTCTTGAGAAAGTCCAAGCTTAACAAGCTCTACACAAGCATGACTAATCTCTTCTGCTGTATTAATCGGATGAAGGACACATTGTTTAGCAAATGAACCAAATTGACATCCTGACTCTTTGATGCCTTTTGGAAGCCCTGCTGCAAAACCTAAAGTGAAGTCAGTCACATGTTCTAAAGCTTCTGGCTTTTTTGCAGTGTACTGAGCAAAGTCTTCTAAAGAGCGTTCATAGGAGCCCATTTTTAAGTGTGCAGCAGCTCGATCTAAATACGCTTCATGATTATGAGGATTAAGCTCGATAGCTCTTCCCAAATCAGCAATCGATTGATCGTAGTAATGCAACTCAAAAGCGCGTTCCCCTCTTTTGTGATAGACATCTATGGGTTCCTCAAGCGTTAATTCTTGAGAAAATCGTTCAGTAAGATTGCTCAAACTCTGATTGACAAAAGCATTTTGTAAAATTTTCCCACTCTCTTCAAGAGGAAATCCATCTGTATTTAAGAACTGTTCAGTTACAAGCCACTCTTTAAATGTAAAAACCTCTTCTTGAAGAGCTTCTTGCAACATAGGGGAAGCTATTATTTCGGGAATTTCAGGAACATTTACATGTTTATTTTCGCTCTCGCCTGTCCCAAGAACACCTGCAACGCCCGCAGCACCTGCCGCAGCTGCAGAACCAACTCCTACAGCTGCAACAACAACCACTACTGCAGCGACTCCTACTACAACCGCAGCTCCTATGAGGATTTCTTTTTTGTGTTTTTTTGCAAATTTTTTGGTTTTATGCAATGCTTCGCTAATAGCATCCCATGTCTTACGGAACACATTTTTACAAAGAAAAATCCCCTCCTGATTAAATTGCTCTCCGTGTAATAACTGATAAATATCGTTTTCTAAAGCAAACGCTTCATCGATTTCACCAGGAAGAATGCCATGTGCAGCAAGAGTTGCTAACAAGCGATTAATTTTATCAAGATCACTTACAGTGCATTTTTCTTCTAAAGCATCATTTTCTAGTTCTTCAAGCAAAGTAAGAACGCTTTCATAAGAAAACGTCTGAACTGCAGAAGATGTTGGATGAGCGTAGACAGTGATTGTAGAAAAGCTCGCTTGAGGAGTAACGATTAGAGCAATCGTTAGTAAAAATAGTATGAAGTTCGAAAGTATCTTGGGACAACGCATCGTTTTCTCCATTGCATTGTAAAAAATTTAATGAAGCCGGAGGTTACGACATTTTAATTTTTAATGCAAAATAAAAAACTCTTTTCAGCGGATAATCTTTAATCGTCAACCTGGCGTTTACCTGTGTGTCAATTGTTCGAGGGTTACTTCTAAAAAGTCACCTTTTGCGAATCGCTTCAATATTTCTTTTCGCTGTCTTGAATAATTATTTTTTAGATACTCGGTCTCCCGATCATCCGGATCGCTAGCAAAAGCAGGAAGACATAAAGCATAGATTGCAACATCAGCATCGCTTATTAAAGACTGGTGACGTTTTTTTAAATCTAAAAACTCTTCTTCTATCGAAATAAAGCCCTGTCTAGGAGCCGGCGGAGGTTCTATGAGGTGGAGTTGATGATCTTGCCCAAATTCTGAAATTTGCGTTAATCGTTCGAATCTGAAAGAATTATTTCTGCCAAAACCTAATAAAATGCCTATTAGAGCTTCATGTTGATGTATGGCTGTCGAGAACTCTTGGTTTTCGCACTGGTCCAGAAGTCCTAAAGGTGAAATATTGCCTCCCAAAACTCTCTTGAAGTCTTCTTGATATTGAGCAACTGTATTCAGAAAAGCCGCTTTATTGATCAGTACAATTGCAAAGCTATCATCTTCTTCAAAACCCTTAAATACGTATAATGAGGAGGGGAATAGTGAACTGTATTTTTGCCAAACAGCCCATCCCCTTCTCACTTTCAGGTTAGAGCGATGAAGTGCCCTGAATAGAGTTCGAGGTTTCTTGCTTTTTTGAGAATTGAAGTGGTAGCGGCTCTCCCATGAAATGGGTTTATCACCAAATAATGTAAAAGAAAATGAATCTTCAAAAACCAATGTTCTAAAGAGGTTTTCAATCTCTATTTTATCTTCCAATGGAATCTGGTTCAATTTATTGCGAATATCAGAAATGCCATCGATTTTTTTACCTTTTGACAACAAGAAAAAACCAATCACGCAAAGGGAAAGTAATCCAAAAACAATCGAAATTTGCAGCAGAGTTGCCGTTGACTTAGCTTTTAGCATACTTTCCCTTCTTCGTGTTTTTTTATTTGTTGCTATATTTGCACCCTCTTTTTGTGCAAAACTGAGCATCATCAGAATTTACTGTCCCGCATCCAGGACATCTCCAAAAACCATCAACAAGAATAAAATTGTCAATGTATATTCCTTTTTCATCATGTTGAAGAGCTGAGGTTTTGACAAGATGATTGTCAATGTTTACAAAAATACCTTGTTCGAAGATAGAGACTTGAAAAGGCTCTAAGTAAGTTTTTACGCAAGGAGAAAATTCCTATAAGTTGCAATTGTTTGCAAAACTCAATACCGAACCAAAAAATAAGGATGCTAAGATAGAAAATCGAAGAACATTCTTTTTCATAATAACTCCTTGAAAGTGAAATTTTCCCGATAAAAACATCGAGAACTTCCGCTGTTTTTACACCTTTCAAGATTTTTAGCGAAGCTGAATTTTCAATTCATACGCTAAACCGGATTCAACGGTAAAGTAAGAACGGGAGTTTATCCAAGAGATTTTAAGTAAAGGCAATATAAAGAATTTCATCAGCGCAGAGGAGGAGCAGAGACGCAGAGATCGCAGAGCAGAAAGTCAATTTTTTT
>JAZKBL010000004.1:37726-41139 GCA_040388665.1 Chlamydiota bacterium | reverse complement strand
CGAGCAAAAAAAAACCTGGCTAGGCCAGGTTTTTTGTTTGCTCGGAACAGGAGTCGAACCTGCACGGGATTGCTCCCAGGAGATTTTAAGTCTCCAGTGTCTACCGTTCCACCATCCGAGCGCGGATGTTACTTTCACTTTCCACTGTGATGTGGAAAGCGAAAGTTTAAAATGTTCTTGTATTTTGATTCAAGAACTATATCAAGAAATAATCGTTGTCGTCCTCTGAAACTCGATGAAGGTGGCTTTCTGTTTCACTTGAAGCCTCTTCTTCACCATTAGGTCCTTCGTCTTCAACCTCTTTTTTCTTTTTATGTTCTTTCTCTTCTACCGGCTTGGAGAGAAAATTTCCTTCAGCATATTCAGGATTTTTTTCCTTATACCGAGCGATGGTTTCGGAGATGAGGGTGGGTGGTGGAGGGAATAATGAGGAGAACATAGACGATGAAACTTGCGTTTCATCGCTTCCACCACCTCCTTGAACAGCAGACTCTGCTGCAACATGCTGGACTTCTTTAGAAGTGGTTTCGTGCATTGGACGCTCTTCTTGAGAAGATCGTCTACCTCGACGATTACGTCTACGGTCTCTTTTTCTATCAGATTTAAGAGGTTGAGCAGTAGATGCTTCCGCACTTGATTCTGCTACAGTTTCTTCTTCCGAAATATTCACAGATTCTGAGACTTCTTTAGCAACAGGCGTTGAAGCCTGGCGTCCCCCTCCAATTTTAATGGAGCGTTCAATATTCACATTTTTTAAAACAACTCTAGTCTCTTTAAGTTCTACAATCTCATAATCACCCGCGGGAACAAGAAAGGACTTAGGACGCTCTAATGAGCGGAAAAAAAAAGAGTGGCCAAATGAGACGACTTCTACAGAGTCTACATGATATTCTTCTTGACTACCCCCCTTACTGTTGCGAACAACTAGGTTATAACCATCTTTAGGGGTAATAATGGTCTCTATAATCGGTTCTCGTGTAAAGTTCACGTTTTCAATCCATGGTTAACTATTTATTTTCACAGGATGCCATAAATTCCAAAAGGTCTACGACTCGACTGGCATATCCCACTTCATTATCATACCAAGCAACTAATTTATAAAAACGGCTATTCAACGCAATTCCTGCTCCTTCATCAAAAATGCAGGAATAAGTAGTTCCAATGAAATCAGAAGATACAACTTCTTCATTACAATGAAGGACGATCCCTTTCATCGAACCATTTGCCGCTTTTTTCACGCTTGAACAAATTTCTTCATAACTGGTATCTCTAGACACTCTTACTGTTAAATCCACAACAGAAACATCTATTGTTGGAATACGGAAAGCCATGCCTGTAAGCTTACCTTTCACTTCAGGAATACATAATCCAACAGCTTTGGCAGCGCCAGTAGATGCTGGAATGATATTCACACTTGCGCTTCTACCGCCTCTCCAATCTTTCTTAGAAGGCCCATCCACACTTGGTTGTGAAGCCGTAAGAGAATGGACAGTTGTCATCAACCCTTCTTCAATACCAAAATCATCGAGAAGAATTTTTACAAGCGGCGCTAAACAATTCGTTGTGCACGACGCATTAGAAACAACAAAGTCTGTCTTCGGGTTAAATTTTTCGTGATTAACTCCCATGACAAACGTAGGGACATCCCCCTTGGCAGGCGCTGAGATTACAACCCTTTTTGCACCGGCTTGTATATGCTTATACGCATCTTCTGCATGTGTAAAAAGCCCTGTTGACTCGATAACATAATCAACATCAAGATCTTTCCAAGGCAATTTTAATGGATCTTTTTCTGAAGTAACTCGTGTTTTCTTGCCATTTGCGACAATATTCTGTCCTTCAACACTGACTTCAAAGGAAGCTCTACGGTGCACAGAATCGTATTTGATTAAATAAGCAAGATTCTCAGGCGGGACAAGATCATTAATAGCAACAATTTCTACATTGCCCTTATGACGCTCTGTAATAAGACGAAAAACAAGTCGTCCTATTCTTCCAAATCCATTAATTGCAATTTTAAGCGGCATCTTCTCCTCCCTTAAGAGTTAGTAAGGGCCACCATGAACGCCCCCGCTTAAGCAAGCAAGAGCTTCTAGCAACCTAACGCACACCATGCATTCTCGGGGTGATAGACACAGGATACAACACAAAAAAAATTAAAACTAGAGGAAAAATCTGCTTCTCCCCTCGTAAGAGGGGAGTTGCTCATTTACAGAGGTAAATACTCTATGTAACACGTAGAAGCATTATCTCCGACACGATTACCTTTCTGGATAATACGCGTGTAACCACCTTGACGTTCGGCGAAACGCTCAGATAACCCTCCAAAAAGCTTTTTAATCACTTTACGATCACCATTATACGCACTTTCATCTCCCGCTTTGGCATCCCGAGCTTCTTTTGATGTGAGCGAATTAAATGTGATCATCAGCTCCGCAATAGCTTTTCTTTTGCTTGCGAGAGTGTTTTTCTTTGCCAAAGTGATCATCCGATCAGCATGACGTCTTAATTCTTTTGCTTTCGTTACCGTAGTCTCGATTCTTTCATGTTCAATCAACGATTTCAGCATGTTTGCAATCATGCATCTACGATGAGAAGCTGTTCGTCCGATTTTAAATGTATGCTTACGATGCCTCATATTATTTCCATTCCTGCTTTTTCATTAAGATATTGTGTAACCAGCGATTTCACATTATCTCTAGTAATGCCAAATTTATTTAAATCCATGCCTAGATAAAGACCCATTTCTTCCAATTTCGCTTTAATCTCATTCAGAGATTTTTTACCAAAATTCCGGAATTTCAACATCTCAGACTCAGGCATAATAACGAGTTCTGCAATCGTATCAATATTAGCACCGGCCAAGCAATTCGTAGAACGGACCGATAATTCAATTTCATTGATCTTAAGAGCAAGTTTTGCCATGAGCGCGTCACGGTCTGTATTTGACTCCATTTCTCCTTTGTCAAAAGAAATAGATAAAAATTTCAATTGTTCAAAAACCTGCAAGTGCAATATGCCGATCTGTGTTGAAAAAGACAAAGCTTCTTCAGGCGTCACCCTACCATCTGTCTGTACTTCTAAAATCAGTCTATCATAGTCAGTATCTTGACCAACGCGGGTATTTTCTACGTAATAATTAACGAGCCGCACAGGAGAAAATGCTGAATCGATGACGATTTCGTCAACAACCTTATCGGGGATAACGTGTCTTTCTGAAGGAACGTAACCTCTACCAATAGCAACCTTTAAATCAACTTTTCTCGTCATAGGTTTTGTGACATTAAAAACCACTAAACCAGGATTTACAACTTCAAAATCCCTCTCATCAACAAGGTCTTTTAAAGTTACTGGATATTGACCGCCATTCTTATCAATAAGATCAGCTGTAATCTCTAAAATTTTACTTACAA
>JAZKBL010000004.1:0-37716 GCA_040388665.1 Chlamydiota bacterium | reverse complement strand
CATCATCCATAGGAAGTTTGCGCAACAAAGCACCTTTTAAATTAAGTACTATATGCGTCATATCTTCAATAATCCCCTCAACTGCCATATACTCATGGGGAACACCCTCAATACGCACAGAAATGATGGCTGGTGATTCCATCGCAGTTAGCATAACCCTACGAAGCGCATTACCTACAGTGTGTCCAAACCCACGTTCAAAAGGCTCCGCGATAAATCGTGTAAAAGTCGCCTTTTTCGTATTTTCATCAATTTTAATTTTTGTCGGCAATTCGAACTTGCCATACTTTACTGCCATGTATCTTCTCCTCTCGCGTTTAACTGATATTAGACACGTCGTCTCTTACGAGCACGGCATCCATTATGGGGAACAGGCGTTTTATCTCGTATTATTGTTATCATTAATCCAGAACTTTGAAGTCCTCTTACTGCTGACTCTCGTCCAGCTCCAGGTCCTTTTAAGTTAACTTCAACTTCTTTCATTCCAGCAGACATTGCAACTTTTGCAGCATCTTGAGCAGCGACTGTTGCAGCAAAAGCGGATGATTTTCTAGATCCGGAAAAGTTAACTTTACCCGCCGAAGCCCAAGAGATAACATTTCCAGAGAGGTCTGTGATCGCAATAATGGTATTATTGAACGTTGCTTTAACGTGAACAATTCCACTTGGAACATTTCGTTGAATTTTTTTTCTAACTTTCGTTCCTGTTTTCTTAACGACAGTTTTCTGCGTATCCTGTTTAGCCAAGGTTACTACTCCTATTTCTTCTTGTTAGCGACTGTTTTTCTCTTACCTTTTCTAGTGCGAGCATTTGTACGGGTCCTTTGACCTCTAACAGGAAGCCCTAAACGATGTCTTAATCCGCGGTAAGAATGGATGCTGATCAATCGCTTTATATTATTTTGAACTTGTCGACGTAGATCGCCTTCAACGGTATAATCGGACTGAAGGACTTCATTTAATTTCGCAATATCATCCTCAGTCAATTTATGAGCGCGCATATTTCGATCTAATCCGAGTTTATCAATGATCTCGTTGGAGCGCTTACGGCCAACTCCGTAAACATATGTTAAAGCTATCTCTAAACGCTTCTTATCTGGGACATCTACCCCAATTATTCTTGGCATGTGAACATTCCTTTTTTAACCACAAAATTTATCAGAAGATTTCCTTAAATACAAGAACTATCAGCGTCCGCGTACGCGACCCCTTTTCATAAACCCTTCATATCTTTTATTGAGTAGATGCGACTCGATCTGTTTTGTCGTATCTAACACAACGCCAACGAGAATCAACAGGGAAGTTCCGCCAAAAAAATAAGTTATAGTTGCATCAACTCCAAGCATTTTTCCTATAACAGTAGGTAAAATTGCAATTAAAGCTAAAAATACAGCTCCCACGAGCGTAATCTTACTCATCGACGATTCAAGAAAATCTTGAGTAGGTTTTCCTTGACGAACCCCTGGAATAAAAGCTCCATTCTTTTTCATATCTGAAGCGATTTGCTCCGGATGAAACTGCGTTGCCGTCCAAAAATACGTAAAAAACAGAATCAATGCAACGTAAACGGTCATGTACACCCATGTACCAGGAGAAATCATGTTAGCTACTCTACCTAACCAGCTCTCAGTTCCCATAAATTGCCCTAATGTTGCTGGAAACATCAGGAGGGAAGACGCAAAAATCACCGGTATCACACCAGCATAATTAATTTTTAAGGGGATGTGGGCGCTCCCACCTTGGACTTCATGCCTACCTACCACACGTCTTGCATATTGAAGAGGGATTTTTCTCTGTCCTTGAATAATCAATATTGTGCCCACAATAATCAAGACAAATACACCACTTAAAGCTACAAGAGAGGAAAACGTTAACTGTCCAGGTTCTTGCGAATCCAAATTTAGCTGTCGAATCACTGTGCCTAAAGTTGTAGGAAGAGATGAGAGGATACCCACAGTGATGATCAAGCTAATCCCATTTCCAATCCCTTTTTCAGAAATTTGTTCACCAATCCACATCAACAAAATGGTTCCAGCAGTCATTGTTGACATCACAATCAAGAAAAAGAGCCACGGGATACCAAAAGCTTGGACATCGTAAAGTTCTGAAAGTATAATTCCAGGACTACTACTGTTCAATTTAATCGCGTATTTAGCAAAAAGCCCTGCTTGAAAAAAAGCAAGACCAACAGTTAAAAGACGTATCCACTTACTTAACTTACGTCTACCCGCATCGTTATTCTCTTTAATTTCCCGCTGCAAAGAAGGCACAAGAGCTACCATTAATTGCATGATAATAGAGGCTGAAATATAAGGCATCACACCAAGGGCCACAACCGTCATTTGAGCAAAAGCACCGCCCGAAAAAATATCCATCAATTGAAACAGATTTTGTCCGCCCCCTGTTGCATATCTAAACAAATCGGCAGCAGCTTGTCCATTGATACCGGGAACTGGCACATAGGCACCTATCCGGCAAATAATTAGCATGAGTAGTGTAAAAGCTATTTTCGCTTTTAGATCAGATACGGATAAAATCTTTCTCAATCCCTCAATCATCGCAACTCACATATATAAAAGGTTGGCACCACAACGTAAGCATAAATTTGATTTTTTGCAATTATCCCCTTCTGCCTAACTTCAAGCAGATCACTTTGACTTCTGCCTTCTATCAAACAAAAGAATCTAGGGCACAAAATCTAAACTTATGCCCCGTTCTGGTATGGTTACTTCGTAACTATTTTAAAGGGTATCGACAATTTTTCAAGCTTTTCTTTTGCACATTGTGAAAATGCATGTGCTTCGATGGTTACTTTTTTTGTAAGTTCTCCACCAGAAAGAATTTTAACTGCGTTCGTTGCCTGACGAGGCGCCAATTTTTTGTCTTTCAAAGACTGATAATTAACCACATCACCATCGTTAAAATGCTCATCAATTTTACCAAGATTAATTGCATAAACTTCGTTGCGGAAGCGCTCATTGCCAAATCCTCGGCAAGGAAGCTTTCTATACAAAGGCAATTGACCACCTTCTCTTCCAAAATGATGCTTATAACCTGATCTGGCCTTATCACCTTTTGCACCACGTCCACACGTTTTTCCCCGTTTGGAACCAACACCGCGTCCTACGCGACGTGCTTTTTTCGTTGGTCTATGAGTATTGCCTAATGTTGATAAAGTAATCATGTCGCGAGCCCTCTAATTTCAAGATTCTTGTTTCGATTTCTTAATGCAAGAAGAGCTTTGAGAGTGGCACGTACCTGGTTAAGAGGGTTGTTTGATCCAAAACTTTTAGAAACAACATCTTTAACTCCACCGAGCTCTAATACAGCTCTTACTTTTGATCCTGCAATAACCCCTGTACCCTCACGAGCAGGTTTCAAAAGTACACGTGCACCATCCCATTCGACAGTAATTTCATGCGGAATGGTTGTTCCTTCCATTTCAAAACTAAAAACGTTTTTTCGAGCGGCTTCGCCACCTTTACGTATTGCGTCTGAAACTTCATTAGCTTTGGCAAAGCCAAAACCTACGCGACCTTTTCCGTCGCCGATTAAAATAAGCGCGGAGAAGCTAAACTTTCTTCCACCTTTTACCACTTTAGAGCAGCGGTTGATGTAGAGGACTTTTTCTTCAAACTCGGTGCCAAATTCTTCGGCACGATGACTCTGATTTTGCTTTGACATGTTCTATATCCTTAAACTTAAAACTGCAGTCCTGCTTCACGTGCTGCACCAGCAAGCTCTTTAATAAGCCCATGGTACTTATGTCGACCACGATCAAAAACAACTCTTTGGATTTGTTTTTGTTTTGCGAGATCAGCGATTTTCGATCCGACTAATCTTGCTGTTTCTTTCGATTTTCTTCTACCAATATCTTTATTCATTGTTCCAGCACTTAGAAGCGTAATCCCTTTCTCATCGTCGATAAGCTGCACAGAGATATGAACATTTGTTTTATATACTGATAGTCTAGGCTTATCCGCAGTGCCTTTGACCTGTTTTCTCACGCGCATCGCACGTTTCAGTCTTTGTCTGTTGCGGACTTTGATTTGACTTTCCATAAGTTACCTTATATTACCCTTATTTACCCTTTGATGCTTTAGTCGCTTTATGTCTTACGCGCTCACCTTCATAGCGAATCCCTTTTCCTTTGTAAGGTTCCGGGGGGCGCATTGCTCTTACCGAAGCTGCGAACTGTCCTACGATTTGCTTGTTAATGCCTGTAATGCTAATCGTAACACTCTTATCCACAGCTACTTGAACATCTTTAGGAATAGCAATTTTGGTAGGATGCGAAAAACCTAATTGGAGATCCAAAAGATTTCCCTGAACGGCAGCACGATAACCAACGCCGACCATCGCCAATTTTTTTTCAAAGCCTTTGCTCACTCCGATGACCATATTATTGATCGTTGCGCGATATAGGCCGTGCTGCGTTCTAGGCATCTCTACATTTGAATCAGCAACGACAACCAGTTTTCCATCTTCAATATTGATATTAATACCCTCTGCAGCAGGAAATGTTAGTGTTCCTTTCGGGCCAGTCACTTTAATCTGTCCATCTGCAATTTTGACATCCACGCCTTTTGGCAAGGAGATAGGTGATTTTCCAAGTCGTGACATTAAATTCCTCTCTCTATTACTGGATCGTTACCATATAAGACATAATATTTCGCCGCCCAAATTATGGTTACGGGCAGTTTCTCCATCCAATATGCCTTTAGATGTAGACATGATGGCGACTCCCATGCCGCCAAGAACTCTTGGAATATCCTTAGATCCAAGATAGCGTCGCAATCCTGGCTTTGATTTTCTTACAAGTCCCTGAATTACAGGTCTTCTTCCTTCTGTATACCTTAAAAATATACGCACCTGTCTCTTCTCATCATTGACGATATAATTTTCTATAAACCCTTGATCTTGAAAAACTTTAAGAATACTTAACTTCAATTTGCTGACGTCAATATCAACATATTTATGTTTTGCGTCTTTAGCATTTCGGATTCTTGTTAATAAATCTGATACTGGATCATGTCGTGCCATGTTTTAATCTGCCCTCTTAAAAGGTAATCCCAATAATTTTAGAAGTTCATAACACTCTTCGTCCGTTTCTGCAGAAGTCACAAAAGAAATGTTCATTCCTTGAGTTCTCTTTACTTCATCAAGGTTGATTTCTGGATAGATCTGTTGATCTTCCAGCCCAAGCGAATAAGACCCTCTTCCATCACCTTTTTCGGGAAATCCGCGAAAATCGCGAATACGGGGTGAAACGATATTGCAAAAACGATCCATAAAATCATACATACGCTCACGGCGCAATGTAACTTTTAAACCGACTGCTTGCCCTTCACGTAATTTAAAATTCGCAATTGATTTTTTCGAACGCGTAACTATAGGTTTCTGTCCTGAAAGGAGCGCGAGCTCTTTCGTGCAGTCCTGAATTGCGTTTTTATCTTTTATCGCTTCAGCAATCCCCATGCTGATGACAATCTTTTTTAATTGGGGAACTAGCATCGAATTAGCGTATGCAAATTTCTCTTGCAAAGCTTTTCGAACTTCATTCTTATATTTTTGCTTTAACCTTGACATCGTTTACTTCTACTTGTTTTTGATCTGACGATGAATGACTTCTTTACCTGCATCGATGTAAAACAAAGTTTTGCTTTCACCGCTAGTCTTAATTTTAATTTTTATAGGTTTGCCTTCTGCATTGCACAAACTTACATTGGAAATATGGACGGGCATCTCATATTCCATGATGTCAGAAGAACCAACACGTGATTTTTTCTTAACATGTTTTTTCCGTATATTGACACCTTGAACAACTATGCGATCGCCCTTGCGAGAAAGCACAGACCCGTTTTTACCTCGATCGTTACCGCTGATAACGACGACTTTGTCATCTTTTTTTATCCATTTACTCATATTGCTTCCTTAAATGACTTCTGGGGCAAGTGAACTGATTTTAATAAATCCCCCGTCGCGAACTTCTCGTGCCACAGGTCCAAAAATTCGAGTTCCTCGCGGATTATCCTTATCGTCAATGATGACGCAACTATTATCATAAAAGCGTAAGAAGGATCCATCAGCTCTACGAACATAGCTTTTTGTTCGCACAATAACTGCGCGCACAACATCGCCTTTCTTCACTGTTCCTCTTGGATCGGCCTCTTTTACAGAGCATATAATGATATCGCCGATATGTGCATATCTTCGCTTAGAGCCTCCAAGGACTTTAAAACAACGTACGCGTTTTGCTCCGGTATTATCTGCTACTTCAAGTTCACTTTCTTGCTGGATCATGTTTCTCTCACACCGTATCTATGAATTATGCTACAATTTCCAAGACTCTCCAGCGCTTAAGCTTGGAAAGTGGTCTCGTTTCAACAATTTTTACGCGCTGCCCAATTTTAATATCGTCATTTTCTGAGTGGGCATAATATTTTTTAAAGCGCATTGTGACTTTTTCAAAATGAGGATGTTTGCATGTTCTTTCAACACGCACTGTCACCGTCTTTTGCATTTTATTAGATACAACAATCCCTTCTCTGATCTTTCGGGAATTTCTTTCTTCATTCTTCATTTTGTTGCACCTTTCTCTTTGATAATGGTTAACACTCTAGCCCGTGTTTTTTTCTTCTCTCGAATTAAATGGGGCCTTTCCATTTTTCTCGTTTGTCTAAACTCATTCATAAGATCGTAGATCTCTTTTGAAAGATCTTGATTCAATACTACGAGCTCTTCTAGTGTTTGGTCTCTTATTTCTTGTTTTTTTAACATAATTAGACTCTTTCTACCCTTTCGACAAATCTCGTTTTAATTCCTAGCTTCGCGGCTGCTCTGCGAAGAGCATCTTGGGCTAATTCTTTAGGCACGTTCCCAACTTCGAAAAGTATACGACCAGGTTTCACAACTGCTACCCAATGGTCTGGAGCGCCTTTACCTTTACCCATACGTGTTTCTGCTGGTTTTTTCGACACTGACTTATCCGGGAAAATGCGTATCCATACTTTTCCGCGGCGGTTAAAGTGGCGGTTAATCGCTACACGACACGCTTCGATCTGATGATTGGTAATACGCCCTCTTTCAAGAGCTTGCATTCCAAAATCACCAAAATCAATAAAGTTAGCAGCTTTACTCAGGCCTGTATGATGGCCCTTTTGCATTTTTCTAAATTTCGTTCGTACTGGCATCAAGGCCATAGTTAGCCTCCTAGAACTCTTGTTACGTGATCATCACCTTTATTAATCCACACTTTCACACCGATGGAGCCATAGGTTGTCTCCGCTCGTCCCATTGCATAACCAATATCTGCTCTAATTGTTTGCAGAGGAATTCTTCCCTCTTTATACCATTCTGTTCGCGCAATCTCAGCTCCGCCAATTCGACCTGAAAGTTGTACTTTAATACCCGCTGCGCCAGCATCCATAGATGCTTGCATCGCTTTCTTCATGATTCGACGAAACGGAACGCGACGTTCAAGTTGCTTTGCAATGGCTTCTGCAACGAGTTTTGCATCTAAGTCAGGGCGCTTAATTTCTTCTACTTCGATCCAGATCTCTTTTCCTGTAAGCTGTTTGAGTTCAGCTTTAAGGACATCGATTTCCGCACCTTTCTTTCCAATAACTAACCCTGGACGCGCTGTGTGAATGGTTACTTCAATTTTCCCACTCATTCTCTTAATGGTAAACTCTGATACACCAACGCAACACGGTTTCGAAATCAATGCCAAGCGAATTTTGCGATCTTCACCAAGAAGAGAACCAAACTCTTGTTTATTTGCGTACCAAACAGATTTCCATTTCTTTCTTCGTACCAACCGAAAACCGATTGGGGATGTTTTTTGACCCATATTCTCTCCTTACTCCGCTGCTACAACTATGGTGAAATGGCTTGTGCGTTTCATAACAGGTACTCTGCCACCTTTGCTTCTAGCTTTTGCCCTTTTCAGAACAGGGCCCGCGTCCACGCGAACTTCTTGCACTTTAAGGTCGCGTCTTTGCAGTTCTAAATTGTTTTCAGCGTTAGCCACAGCACTATCAAGTGTTTTTTTAATAAGGCGTCCTGCTCTCAATTTGCAATATGTTAATTGCAAAGAGGCTTCTTCTACGCTTTTACCGCGGATCAAATCAGCTGCAAGCCGCGCTTTTCTAGGGCTAATGCGAATGTATTTGGAATGTGCCCGAGCGTTTTGCTTTGTCATTTTGCGCCTCCTCCAGGTCCGGATGGTGTTGCTACTTTTTTGGATGCATGACCCTTGAACATTCTTGTTGGTGAAAATTCACCAAGACGATGTCCTACCATATTTTCGGAGACAAATACTGTAATAAACTTACGCCCATTATGTACTTCAAAAGTATGACCTACCATATCTGGAAGTATCATCGATCTTCTAGACCATGTCTTGATAGCTTTTTTGCTTCCGGCTTTATTTTGTTTTGACACTTTATCGAGTAAAAAATGGTCGACAAAGGGGCCTTTTCGTAACGATCTTCCCATAATTATTTCCTACGATCCTTTACAATCCACTTGTTAGATTTTTTCTTAGGACGAGTACGGAATCCTTTCGTGTACTTTGCCCATGGTGTTTGAGGAATATATCCATTGTGCTTACCTTCACCACCGCCGTGAGGGTGATCGACAGGATTCATAGCGGTACCGCGTACTGTCGGACGAATCCCTTTCCATCGCGTACGACCAGCTTTTCCTTCCATACGAAGATTTCTCTCAGCATTGGAAACAGCTCCAAAAGTCGCTTTGCAATCATCATTGACAAGTCGGACTTCACCGGAAGGCATCTTTAGTGTTGCGTAACCGGCACTGCGCGCCATTAACTGAGCAGAAAGGCCCGCTGAACGAACAAGTTTGCCGCCACGTCCTGGATGCATTTCAATATTATGAACGACAGATCCTAAAGGCATATATTTCAATTTCATGCAGCAGCCAACATTAAACGGAGGCTCTTCGCTTGTCGATACTTTATCTCCCGCCTTTAAACCTTGCGGCGCTAAGATATACCTCTTTTCGCCATCAGCATAATTAAGCAGAGCGATGTGAGCTGAACGATTCGGATCATACTCAACTGAAGCGACAACTGCAGGAACATTTTCTTTATCACGTTTAAAGTCGATTACGCGGTAAAACTTCTTGTGTCCACCACCACGATGTCGACATGTGATATGACCATGGTGGTTACGGCCACCAGTACTTTGTTTTTTTACAAGCAATGGCTTGTGAGGAGAAACTGTCGCTCGTCCAACGCGGGTTAATTCGGTATTGCTTGTTAGAACTAAATGCCGCTGACTCGGAGTTACAGGTCGAAACTTCTTTGTCATAATCTCTTAAAAACTCGTGTTAAATTTTATCGTCAATGCTGTCGCCGGCTTCAAAAGTCACAACAGCTTTTTTATATCCAGCTTTAAAACCCTTTCTTCCGCGCACACGGCGCTCTTTAGGTCCAACATTGCTTGTATTTACAGCAACAACACGTACGCCTTTATCAGCATAAATTTCTTCAACCGCTTTAGCGATTTCATATTTATTTGCAGCTTTCGCTACGATAAAAACAGACTTGGGAGAATTGCATTTTTTTACGCATGGATTACTTGAATTGAATTGAAGTTGTTCCATCACGCGGGCTTTCTCTGTTACGTGCCGCCCTTTGATAATATCATAAGGTGATTTTTTTAACATAGTTTAGGATTTCCCTCCCAGAATTACCATCAGTTCGTCAAGAGCGGATTCCATAATCACTAAATCTCCATTCACGGCGACATCATAACCACTAAGATTAGACATTAACATGAAATTAAGGCGTGGGATATTGCGAAGGCTCTTTACAAACATTTCGTATTTTTCAGCAGGAGATGCATTAGGCGCATGTGCACCTTCTCCAACAAAAAGAACTCTTCTGCCATCCAAACTGCGTTTTTCCATAAAATGCGCTACAGTTTTTGTTTTAGGAACATCGAGCGGCTTGTATTGCAATACATGTAATTGATTACTCTGTATCTTTTCTGCTAGGAGATGCCGAATTGCAGCTCTTCGTTCTTTTTTATTGATGCGCACATGCATATCAAATTTAGGCTTCGGCGCATGAACACGTCCACCACCTTTATATTGCGTTGCGCCCAAATATCCTTGACGCGCACGTCCTGTTCCTTTTTGAGGGTGAGGTTTTTTTGTCGTGTGTTTTACTTCAGCACGCGTTTTTGTATTGGCAGACCATTGACGCGCGTTGGCTCGCAATGCGACCAAATAGTCTTTGATCATTTGCGAATTAGCAGTTGATTTAACGAGATCATCGCTAATTGCTACCTCGCCAATTTCATTTCCTGCCATATCGTATTTCTTTAGACCAGCCACAATTGACTCTCCTCAGCGACTTATTTTTTTCTCGTTTTTTTCTTAGATGCGGTCACGTAGACAAGAGAATTGCGCGCCCCCGGGACAGCTCCCGCTATAATGAGGACTTGCCTTGCTTCATCAATCTTGACCACTTGTAAATTTTCTACAGTAACTCTTTCTCCGCCCATACGGCCGGATTTCTTCTGCCCCGGCAAACAACGTCCTGGAGATGATCTCATACCGCATGATCCGCCATGTCTATGAAATCCAGAACCGTGAGATGCAGGTCCGCCAGCAAAATGATGACGTTTGATAACACCTTGATGTCCTTTTCCCTTAGAGATCGAACATACATTAACATAAGCAACGTCTGTGAAAGAGCTAACGCTGATCTCTTGACCGACTTGATACTGTTCAACATCGTCAACTCGTGTTTCAGAAAGCTTTCTTCTAGGTTCGACATTACCTTTAGCGTAATGCCCACGCAGCGCTTTACTGACGTTTTTTAATTTTGGCGCTGTCACCTTAAACGCACCGACCTGCACGGCATTATAACCATCCATTTCAGCGTTCTTGACTTGCGTTATTACATTGGATTCGGCATAGATTACCGTACAAACGACAAGATTTCCTTTCTCATCAAACAGTCTTGTCATTCCTGCTTTTTTTCCCATAAATTTCAGAGTCATAATTCTACACGTCCTTAGTCGGATGTTCCCCTCTCTCTTGATCAACAACGCCGTTGGCAAGACAAGCCAAGTGAAGAGCGCATCCATATTCAGATGCTTCACATTCATTCGCCCTTCATTGGGCTAAAGCGAACAGGCTAACAAAATTGCGATTTTCTACACAAACAATTTCTCATTTACTGCTCATTTTTCGAGTCTACACTAAAGTCGGGATTTTTCTCAAGAAATTATGGATAGCTGGGATATAACAACAAGAACTATCACCAGCCCCGCCAAAACCATTATGGTGAAACATTCTTGGAAAGTCATTTGAGGTCTCATCAGTCCACTAACTCCCCATGATCTTTTTTGAACTTTCAACACCATTCATCGTCATGTACACGACCCCAGCGATCAAAAAAATAATGCCCGCCAAGAGCAAAAGATTGGAGAGCCCGCTCACAAAAGCTGCCCCTATTAAAATAGACGCGATCTCTAAAGCAAAATAGCCGATAAAGCAAAGATCTCCTATTAAAGTAAGGGACGTAAGGGTCATTTGATGCTCAGCAAAGGCTCTAAGCACAGTTGGAGTGTTTGAAGTTGTCAATTTTTCAAAAAATATAAGATCTCTAATATTACCATAAACTCTAACACCAGACAAAGCGCAGCTTATTGCCCTTCCAAAAATATTAGAAATTACTTTTATTTTACTAAAAACAGACCCGGGAAAGTGGCTTACCCATTCCATAACGCCAGATGCACCCCAAGCTACGAGCAATTTGTTACTAAAAGCGTCTATACCGGCTTTTTCTATTTCTCTTTTCTGAAACGTCTTTGATGCTTCTCTTTGTGTTTTCATGGCTGCATTACGACCAATGGAGCCTATAGCGATGCTTAATGCTGAAAAAATGCCTCCAGTTAATGTTCCATGGATACTGGTTCCACCTACGCCCCTAATTGACAAGCAGAGCCTCCCCATAGAATATTCGGTGAGTATTTTTTTGCATTTTTATCAAAAAATCTACCAGAAACAGAAAGCACTAAAACGATGGTGCGCGCAAAAAGCTGTAAAGGCGCTGTCACAGCAATTCCGGGCAGAAAAAACACCCCAAATACAAAACATAACAATAGTTTAATCATATTTTTTAAAAGCGAAATTATCCAAGCAATCTTTGTAGAAAGCTGTTCTCTAGATTCCCACCGTGAACGCGCTGCACATCGAGAAATATGGAAAAGACTGCATATCGCGTAAACTATCTGAAAACATGAATACAAAAATTTACTAGATAAAGAGACTTTTTCAAGAATTTCGCAAGAGGTCTCCCCTAAGCAGTAGCTGTCACTTAATTTTGATACTTGTTTATTCGCCCATATCATTGAATAAGCTCCCGATCCCATCATTTTAATGCCGGACGAGACCCTTTTCCAAGCACACACATTAGGATTAAAAAGAATCGAGGCGTTTACAAGCATTTTAGGGATATTAAACGGCGCTTCCATCTCTTTCACAGCTTTACTGATCTCGCATACGCTAAGATTGCAATAAGAAGCCCATTTTACCAACCGATAACTTTTAAAAAAAATCTTTACAGATGCTAAGCGTTCTATATAATTTTCTTGTGCAAGGCTTCGAGAAAAAAAACTTATCCCGGACATAGCCGACTCATGGCACTTTTTCTCTTACTTTCTATCGATCGGCTTAAAAAAACATCCGCTAAAGTCAAAACCACATACACTCCGGAAGCTAATACTAAACCCGCTGCACATGTAGAAAAAGAAGTAAAAACAAGCGAAAGAAGAGCAAAAGCCGCCATGCCAACAGAACAAATTGTTTTCACTGTTCTAATTCCTTCTTGCCAACTCTTTTTGTGATAATAATTTATTTTCTTTTCAACTACTGCTTGATGCATTTTTTTGTAATTTTTGCCCGCTTTTTCCACGTGAGAAAAAAACTCCGCTCCATCAACAACCACAGTAATACTATCAGAAATGACAGGGGCCGCAGAAAACGCCTTTTGAGCGCGTATAAGCCCCATAGAAACCACGACGACTATAGCATCACAACCATTACCAATGAGCGAAAGCGCATCTAAAACTAAAGGTTTAATAGAATGTTCTTTGCCTGACCGCAAGGCATGCATATCCTTTGAAATATCGATTACCTTAGAACCGATTTGCGGAAAAACGGCAAGAGAGGTGATCGCACCTGCAGTTTTTAACGCATGCGCTCCATTTTGTGAAAGAGAAACGTTATCATAAACATGACCCGCAAAGGTGCTCAAGGATCTTGATACGTCCCAAACATCATCGAAACTTTTAAAACCTTGAACACATGCACTTCTAGACATTTGTTATCTTTTTAGCAGAACCAAGCATCACTTTCGTTTTTTCTTCAGGTATTGACTGCACAAAGAGCTTATCTATCCATTTCGATGCAAGAATAGCCACCAATGCAATAGCCGGCGGTATCACAAGCAACCAAGCAGGCACAGCAGCCAGCCAAAAAGCAACAAGCAACGCTACTCCTAAAACGAAATAACATGCAGCAGAAATAGCATCTGCCGTAACTTTTGAGCCCCTAATTCCTGCATTAATGAGATCATTTGTCGCTTGCGTTGCATCTTTGCTACCGGATTTGCTCGCATTTTTAGCGCGCATTGCATTGACACCGTTCTTAACTTCTTTAGTAATGTCTATGGCATTTTTTATCCCTGAATCGGTCGATACAAGAACCATTCCAATAGGGCTTATCCCTTTAACAAAAGTGGTTACAGAGCTCGGGATCACCTCAGTCACATGCTTAAAAATGAAATCATAGGTATCGTTAAGAGGTCCACCCATGGAGGCAAATTTCATAAAAGCTTCTTTGACGTTATATAGACCCGGCTCAACAAATACCTGCTTTACAGCTTTACCAAATTTTAAAATTGATTCTGGGAAGCCAGCTATTCCGATCACAAGTTTACCAGTACCTGCAGCACTCGTTACAGCGGAGTGCATCGGCGATAAATTGCCCTTAATCAACTTGGTTATTTTACCAACCGTTTCAATTGGTGAAAAAAAGCATTTTCCCATAAGAAATAAGATATCTGTTGTTGGCATTTCAAGAATGCGTCCACCCGCACCTGTCATCGCTAATCCACTCATATTCAACTCCTAAGTTAGCAAAAATTCATTCTAAAGTATAGAGAGCATACGCTAAGCTGGTGTTTACGTAAACCCGCAATTTTTTTTAGAAAAAATCCATTTAAAAAATATGTATCGAACTATAACCAGACAGAAAATCTTTAATTGAAAGACTCTTTTTTCCCTCGAGCTGAACCTCGAGAAGACTTAACGCTCCCTTGCCACAAGCAACGATCCACTCGCGTTTGTTAAAAGAAATGTTTTTTTTAAACTCCCCTTCACAATCAAGTGGCATACTTTTTTTAATTTTAAGCCTTTTAACTTCTTGACCTACCTGAACATAACACCATGCTCCCGGCTGAGGAGAAAGAGCCCTAATCTGATTGTGAATGACCTCAGCGCTTAAAGCCCAATCGATCTCTTCTTCTTTGGGCTGAATTTTTGGCGCGAAGGTAATTTTTGAAGAATCTTGAGGAATTTTTTGAACATTCCCATTTTCAAAATCTTTGATAACATCCAGCAATAAAGGACACGCTAAAAAACAAAGTTTTTCTTGCAATTCGCCTAAAATCATTTCTTTAGGAACCGACATCTCAGCTGTAGCGATGATATCTCCAGCATCCATTTCAAGAACCATATCAATAATCGTAATGCCTGTTTTTTTAACACCATCCATTAAAGCGCGCTGCATTGGCGCAGCACCTCGGTATTCGGGAAGAAGACTCGCATGTACATTAATGCATCCTAATCGCGGAAGACTTAATACATTTTCTTTGATAATTTCGCCATACGCGACAACAACAAAAAGATCTGCTTGAAATTGTTTTAAAATTTCTACAAATTCATCGGTTGATGCTTTTTTAGGCTGATATAAAGGAATATGAAGGCAAATCTTTTGGGCGATTTCTTTTACAGGAGGAGGAAGCAACTGCAACGATCGTCCACGGGGCTTATCAGGCCTTGTTACAACCGCAATAATATTAACATCATGATCTACAAGAAACCTAAGAAGTTGCGCCGCAAAAATGGATGTGCCAAAAAAGACAACGCGCAGCTTAGACATTTTCTTCTATTAATTCTTCAACTTCTTCTTCATGATCTTGAAGCGTTCCCTGAAGCCCGATAAGACCTCTTTTTGAATTGCGACAAAAATCAATCCAATGCTGCACATGAGGCGTCATTGCGATTTCATTTTCAATTCTCTGCAAAGCTTCTTCTAAATGCAGCCCTGATCGGTATGTAAGTTTAAATGCTTTATACAGATCTTTACGCACTTCGTAAGCGAAACTATTACGTTTTAACCCAATGATATTAAGACCACCTAACTTGTAAGGAGAACCAGCTCCAATCGTGTAGGGAGGAACATCGTGGGTCACCCTGCTAAATCCTCCTACCATTGCATAACGGCCAATGTGTGAAAATTGATGAACAGGAGTCATTCCGCCAATGATTGCATGATCCTCTACAACAACATGCCCAGCTAACATTGCGCCATTAGCCATAATGACGTGATCACCAACAATACAATTATGCGCGACATGGCAATATGCCATGATTAAACAACGATCTCCAACACTAACGACAGAGTTTTCTTGACAAGAGGAGTTAATTGTCGCAAATTCACGAATTTCACAGTACTTACCTATGATAACAAAGGTTTTCTCACCTCGAAATTTAAGGTCCTGAGTCTTCGTTCCAATGCTTGCAAAAGGCCATATGGTTGTCCCTTCGCCGATGGTTGTATGACCATCGATATAGACATGCGACTTAATGACAACATTGTCTTCTAGAGTAACGGTGCTTTTAATGACTGCATAGGCTTCGATTGTGACATTTTCTCCAATCTTAGCACCAGTTTCTATAATTGCAGTTGGATGAATATTAGACATTGCAATTCCAATTCTTTTTATAATTTATTCAGAACTTAATTGTTCTCTACTAATTAGAGCAAATCCAATCTCAGCTTCGGCAGCCAGATGACCGCTGACCATTGCTTTTGCCTGAATTTTACCCCCTTTACTACTAATATGCATCGCTTTAGCATGCAGCATCAAAACATCACCGGGGACTACGGGGCGACGAAATTTAGCGTTATTCACACTCATCAGCAAAGCAATTTTTTCCTGATGCCCTTTCTGATGTACAAGTATTCCACCAGCTTGCGCAAGTGCTTCTAAAATCAAGACCCCCGGCATAATAGGAATGCCAGGAAAATGTCCTTGAAAAAACTGCTCATTAGCTGTCACATTTTTTTGACCGATAATAAAGTTGTCTTCTAAATTTAAAACAACAATCTTATCAACCAAAAGAAATGGATAGCGATGCGGCAGTATTTTTAAAATTTCTTTTATATCAAGAATGACGTTTTTAGGAGCGGCTTCCGTAGTCATCAAGAATTCTCCAGGTTAATAGCTTTGAGCAGTTCTCGCGCCAACGCATGGTTTGAGGCGTGCCCTGAACGTATGGCAATGATATGCGCCGAAAAGAAACAACCCATTAAAGCCAGATCTCCAACAAGATCTAAAACTTTATGCCGCACCATTTCATCTGAAAATCGAGCCCCTTCAGGATTGAGTATTTCATCACCCTTGATAATGACACCATTTTGCAGGCTGCCACCTTTAATGAATTTTTTTTCAATTAAAGGCATAACTTCTTCATAAAGTGAAAACGTCCTACAAGGCGCAATTTCAGAAATAAATGTTTCCTGATCAATTTTAGAAGAATAGAATTGGCTGCGTAAAAAGGAGGAATGAGGATAATGCAATGTATAGCTAATCCGATATTCTTGCGAAGGAAGAGCTATCAATTGCACTTCGTTATGACTATAGTAAACCGGTGATGTTAAGGTATACACAGGAACATCAGCATCTAATTCACAAATCCCGGCTTTTTGGATAAGCTCAATAAAGCCAGAAGAGCTTCCATCTAGAATAGGGATTTCAGGACCTGACACTTCAACAAGCACATTTCCAATACCGCACGCATGCAATGCTGCCATTAAATGTTCTATTGTCTGAATAGAGCAGCCATCTTTTTGCAACATGGTGCATCTAGAAGAAGAAATAAGATGATCTAAATTAGAAGGAATAACTATTTTTTCGGGAGTGTCTGTTCTTACAAAAAGAATTCCTGTTTCTTTTTCTGCAGGAAGTAACCGCAAGGTAACACTTTCGCCTGTAAACAGCCCAATCCCATTAACAGATATCGCATTTTGAACAGTACGCTGTTTTCTTTTTACTACGGATTTTACCCCAAGTTCTTCTGAATTTCTTGTTTTGCAAGCAACAGGCAAAGCTTAAACCCCAAGCTAATTTATAGAGAGAATTGCAATCCTCTCACATTGATTTGATAAGAAGTTAGCTGAGTTGAAGCTTTTTGAGCAAGATGATTTCTTTTGTAAAAAAATAATTTAAAACAAAAAAGAACAAACTAAGTCCAATAATACCCCCATCTCCCCAAAAAGTGTAAAGTGTTTTTCTGCAATTAAGACTGATTTTTGTTGAGAGAACCCCCGATTTCCCTTGAAAAACCGCAGTGGTTCTCCCAGAGCTATCTACAGCTGCAGTTACCCCGCTATTACAAGCGCGCACAAGCGGAACACCATTTTCTACAGCACGAATGCGGCCTAAGTCAAAATGCTGCTCAGGAAGACGGGACGAAGGATACCAATTATCATTTGTTAAATTGACAAAAAGCTCAGCACCCTCAAGACGACTCTCCCTCATTAAGTTAGGAAATGTCTCCTCATAACAAATAGAAATCGCAAAAGGAACTGGGCCTTGAAAAACCTTTGCTCTTTTACCATGCGTAAAAAAATCTGAAATGCCATAGGATGCCACAAGCGGTTTAAGCCAAAAAAAGGGCAAGTATTCCGCTAAAGGAACTAAAATTCTTTTTTCATAACGGTTATAACCCTTCAATTGTGGAAAGGTATGATATCCTGCTGCATAATGTTTGTTTTTTTTAAAATCCCTGCCATCTAATCCTGCAATAACATGCGTTTGATAATGATTGGACAAAGCTTCCAGCCAAAATAAATTTGAAACTTTAGGCTGCACATTTTCTGGGGTCTTGATCCCTTCTTCAGTTAAAATATTTTTTACATACTCTGCGTTATAAATCAGATCTTCCGCGGAAAAAGGAAGCGCTGACTCTGGAAGAATAATAAAATCCCAAGGGGCATCTTCTTTTTCTTTTAAATAATGGATAATTCTCTGCCACTGGATATATGGGGAGATATAAGCATCTGCCCTTCCTCCGAAAAGAGCTTTTTCTGAAGGTAGCAGCCCTGTTTGCACAAGAGCTACCTTTAACTCTCCCTTATCTTTAAAATCACTACAAAGCAAGTAACCGAGTCCAAAAAGATAAGGGAAAAGAGCTAGCCCGCCCCACAACATAAAACGCTTAGACAATAGACACAAATTAACAAGAATGACCCAAAAGCTAAGGCCTAAAATACCAAAAATCGCGGCAAACTGCATAGAATACAAAGACGTTGCAAGAGAAAGTCCTACAGGATTAAAAGAAAATCCACACAGAATATGCATTCTTCCCCACTCCATGAGAGTCCAAAGAGAAGTCACTGCCAAAATCGATCTTATGTTCAAAGGTTTCCTTAAAAGGAACGTGATCACACCAAATTGCAGCCCTAACCACAAGCTAAGCAAAGTCCAAATGAAAAGAATGTAAATCCCCTGAAATTCTATGGATGTCATCCAAGAAAGTTGAACAAGCTGTATCGCTGTAAACCAAAGCGTCCCGATCCAAAAACATCCTTTATTGTTTTTCCAAAATAAGGCAAATCCAAAAAGAGCCGCACAAGGCCCTAGTAAAGCGCACCAAGAATTCTGCCCAAAAGCTACAATGCAAAAACTAACGAGGATTGAAATCATTTAGAAGAGCTTATCCCATTATTTCAAGATTTTGATTTTTGATGGATTTTTTTCTATTTTTCAGAACTTTTTTGCGAGGCATACTTGAAAAGTAGACCAAAAAGAAGTTCTGAAAAATAAGAAAAAAGACGCAAAAAGCGAATTCTTAGAATAGTGGAATAGGCTCAAGGTAGTTTTGCACAATTCTTGCCTTTATTTCCACCTGTTCCCAAGGCTAATACGACAAAGAGCCCACCCAAAATACTTAAATTTTTTAAAAACATTGTCATTTGAAGCTCTCTATCAGCGCCCTGTAATAACCAATAGTGATGAAATAAGAACGTCGTAGGAATCAGAAAAAGAATCAACAGCAGAGCCCCCAAACGCACGCGGATTCCTAAAAAAACAAGCAGGCCTCCAATGATTTCAAATACCATAGCAGCTCCAAGCAACTCTTTTGACCAAGGCAAAGCCATGGCAGTGAGTTGATAGATCACTTCATTTCCCTGCATCAGAATATTCAAGTCATTCATCGCATTCGTCACCGTCAGTTCCATTTCATGCCAATTTAAAAGCTTGCTTGCCCCTGATAAAATAAAAATTACACTAAGGCATATTCTTCCAATAGCAGCTATTAGGGATCGTAAAAAAATCATATTCATTTCTCCTTTTTTCTAAGATCTCATAAATAGATTTTTAACACAAAAGGATGTGGTTGAGTAATTGCAAGCAAATGTGATATAAAATACCCACCCATGAATAAATTTCGAGAAAATCACATTTTTAGCATTTTTCATTCTTACGAATTATGCAAACTTCCTCTTGATGTATTTTTAAGAAATTATTTTAGAGAACATAAGGCTATTGGCGCTAAAGATAGACGCTATATTGCTGAGACGATTTATGGGATGATGCGTTGGAGAGGGCTTTTAGATCACCTTGCACCTAAACCCGCTTCTTGGGAGAATCGTTATGCCTGTTATACCAAGATCAATCCTCAAGAATATGCCCATAAAAAAGACATTCCCGTTCATATTCGGGCAAGTTTCCCCAAAACATTTTTTCAGTTAATTCAAGAGAGCTACGGAGAAGAAAAAGCCTTTAACTTGTGCCAAATCAGCAATACCCCCGCACCCACAACCGTAAGAGCTAATCTTCTAAAAACAACTAGAGATGATCTTCTTAATATCTGGAGAGATCAATACAGCGTTTTACCCACCCTGCATGCGCCATGCGGCATCACCTTTCAACGCAAAATTAACTTCTTTGATACAGAAGAATTCAGAAAAGGTTTTTTCGAAGTGCAAGATGAAGGAAGCCAACTTGTTGCAAACCTTATCGAGGCTCTTCCTAAACAACAAATTCTGGATTATTGCGCAGGGTCAGGAGGGAAAACTTTAGCTTTTGCACCCAAAATGCAAAACAAAGGGATCATCTACCTCCATGACATCCGCCCTCATGCTCTTGAAGAAGCAAAAAAAAGACTACGCAGAGCCGGAATTCAAAATGCGCAGCTTCTTTACCACGACGATAAAAACAAGGCGAAACTTGAAAAAAAAATGGACTGGGTTTTAGCAGATGTCCCTTGTACGGGAACGGGAACCTTACGCCGCAATCCTGATATGAAATGGAAATTTGATGTCACCCGTTTAGAAGCTCTTCTACTTGAACAACGCATGATTTTTGAAAAAGCTCTTCAATTCTTAAATGCAGATGGAAAAATTGTCTATGCAACGTGCAGTATGCTTCCTCAAGAAAATCAAGACCAAATCCGTTATTTTCAAGAAAAATTTGATCTAATTCTAGATGCGCCCCCTTTCATTTCCCTTCCCTCGGAAGGCGGAATGGATGGTTTCTTTGCAGCTGTACTAAAAACTAGATAATTAGTAGAATCTTTTACATGAAACGATTGATTCTTATTCTTACTCTTTTTTTTACACCGATCTTTGCAGAAGAAGATGCCGGTTTTGTTCCTCATCTAGAGGAAAGCCAACTCATCATTAACAATAGAATACTTGCGCAGGTTAACGATAAAACCATTTCTGTTCTTGACTTAGTCAAAAAAATGGATGTCTTCTTATCCCGCAACTACCCGCAAGCATTAGAAAGCTCTTCTGCCCGTTTCCAATTTTACTCTTCCAACTGGCGCACTCTTTTAGAACAGATGATCGATCACGAACTGATTCTTGCAGATAGCCATGAAAAAGAGATCAAAGCAACTGATGCTGAGATTCGAGAACAAATGATGGAGCGATTTGGTCCTAATATCATGTCATCTCTGGACAAATTAGGCATGACCTATGACGAAGCGCGTGCGATGGTTGCCTCTGATCTCGTTGTTCAAAAAATGACCTGGTACCGCGTTAACAATAAAGCTCTCCAAAAAGTCAATTCTTTAGATGTAAAAAAAGCATATCTTAACTTTTGCGAGCAACATCCACCCGTCGAAGAATGGCAATATCAAGTATTATCCATTCGAGCAGATTCTCCTGAAAAAAGCGAAGAAATCGCACATCAAGCTTACACGCTTTTAAAGACACACGCTGCTACACTCTCTTCTATTCCTGAACGATTAATTGCCGATAACCCCTGTGTTTCCATCACAGTCTCACAAGACTATCGAATGGACAGCAAAACAATTTCCCCTGCTCACAAGCAAGTATTAACTCTACTTTCACCTTCTGCTTTTAGTGAGCCGGTATCTCAGGTAAGTCGATTAAACTCAGGTACTGTTTATAGAATTTTCCTTTTAAAAGACTATGTCTTCACTCCAACCCCCTCTTTTGAGCAAATTGCAGATAAACTACAAAACGATTTGATTCAACAATCTGTTGCTCAAGAAACAACAACTTATATTGGACGCCTACGCAACCATTTTGGTTTTGATACAGAACACACACAACAAATGATGCCAAGCAATTTCGAACCCTTTGCTATACGCTAAGCATGTCTATTTTTCGTCCCAGTGAATTGCATGCATTTCTTGAAGAGCTTGGCATTTCTGCAAAAAAGAGTCTTTCGCAAAACTTTCTTATCGACGGCAATATATTAGATAAAATTTGCACGCTTGCGGAAGTTGCACCTGGCGATAGAGTTTTAGAAATCGGTCCAGGGCCTGGGGCTCTTACTCAAGCTCTTTTAAAAAAAGGCGCTCATGTCACCGCAATCGAAATGGACCATGTCTTTGCAACGCACTTAAAAAGACTAGACGGCAATCTTACTGTTATCGAAGGAGATTTTTTAGCCCTTTCTTTGGAAACTTTATTACAAGGCAATCAACGATTTAAAATTGTAGCCAACCTCCCATATCAGATTACGACACCCATTTTAGCTAAACTTGTCCCCTTGCACTCTCTTATCTCTTCCATCACTGTTATGGTACAAAGAGAGGTTGCTAAGAGATTTGTGGCAAAACCGAATACTAAAGACTACAGCTCATTCACTCTATTTTTAGAATACTACGGTAAGACGACCTATGGATTTACCGTTGAACCTACCTGCTTTTATCCCCGCCCCGGTGTGCGATCAGCTGTGTGTCGCATCGATCTTTCTGCTTCATATCAATTACCCGAAGAAGCGTTTTTTCAATTAACGAGAACAGCATTTCAGCAAAGACGCAAAATGCTTCGCGCTTCATTGAAATCTCTTTTTCAGCCAGAACACATTGAATCAGCCCTTCAAGCATTGAATCTCACGCCAACCGCCCGCCCCGAACAACTCTCTCTTGAAAATTTCATCGCTCTCTTCCATACACTCTACTCAAGTTCCTCTACGTCAGCCTTATAACTTTCTTCCCTTTGCGTCTTTGCGTTGAAATATCTTGGTATAACGAGCACGCTCGAAAACTTAAGTTAAGAATTTCAACGCAAAGACGCAAAGTTGCAAAGGGAAGAAAATTAGTTTTTATTGGGCCTCAAGGCTTTACGGAAGAGCATGAACACAAGGGCGATGATAATGATGAGAAATAGATAAAGTCCTTTGAGTAGAGGACTCGATAAGAACTCGAATGTACGCACAGATAATGTTTTTTCAAGAGTATTAGCTGCAAAAAGAGGGACTGACCGTAACAGTTTATCATCATCTGTGACGAGGCGCAGCTCTCCAACACAATCTCCCTTTGAGATCGGCAAAGCAAGGGCATCATTCCAATGAATCCGCATGTTACATATAGGCTCTTCCGCCGGATAATATTCAACACTTAAATCCTCTTGCAAAATCGCAGAAAGAGGATCCTTGGAGCCGTGAATGGGCAGACTAAAACGATCATACCCTTTAGCAAATAACGTACGCTCAATTTTATTTTGTGAAAAAGCCAGCTCAAATAATTTAATCGCATCCTGAAAATTGTTATCTGCTTTAGGAGCCTGAAAAAGAACAGCAATCAACGTACGTCCCTCATGCACCGCTGCTGCCACAAAAGTATTTCCTGAGCGGAAGGTATAACCCGTCTTAACGCCAATCGCTTTCGCATAGTAATTCCTTCCTGGCTTTAAAATGCGGTTACCTTGCGTCATCACAGACTCTTCTTGCTTATTTGTCTTATGGCGCGGGTAATGTACCGTTTTGACAATTTCTCTAAACATTGAGTTTTTTAATGCGATTTGAGTTAGCTTAGCCATGTCATGTGCTGTCGTATAGTGTCCAAGATGGAACAATCCATGTGGATTACTAAATTTGGTTTCTGTCAAACCAAGAGAAGCTACAAACAGATTGAGCTCCTGAACAAATTGAGGAATATTTCCCGATAAATATTCTGCAATAACATTCGCAGCATCATTGCCTGAACGAAGCATCAATCCATAAAGAAGCGTTCTAAAGGAGAGTTCTTCCCCAACTCTTAGGCTCATATGCGTCCCTTCCGGCTCTAATCTATAGGAAGGATGGGTACTATCTACCGCTTGTCTATGAGAGGCCTGGACTATCTTTAAACTATTAGCGCTTGCCACGACCCTATCATCGAGCCCCTCAGATTTTCTTTCTAAAGCATAAAGAAGAGTGGCAATTTTCGTCGTACTTGCGGGATAAAGACGTAAATGAGGCTCCTTTTCAAAGAGGACCGCACCCGTGTCAGCATTAATGAGGATCGCGCCAGCAGCAGCCACATCAACTTTAAGTTGTTCTGCCTGTGTATTTAAGGAAAAAAGAGTGAAAATAACAACAAAGAAAATGTACATATCTTGTCTTACATCTTTCAAAAAAGGGGAAAAATGGTCAATATCAAGTTTTTAGTTGATAACCCTTGACAAGGGTGCTTTTAGGAGATAAACTAAGACGTAGGAGGGATGAACTCATGATCAATCCAGTTCAGCTTGAAGAAGCTTTCAGAGAATTTTCTCAGGATATGCATAAGTGGGCCCCGGATGGAGTCATTTCAGTCGACCTATCGCTCTTAGAACAACTAGGCCTTTTGAATAATGCAAAAATAGACCATCCAAATGCGGATGCAATCACACATTTTTTTCACGTTATTGAAACTAATGATAAAGTCACATTATTTAACGAACAATTTGCCGTTTGGATCGTGCCGCATAGCGTAGAAGAAAACACATCTACATTGACATACATCGCCCTCATGCAAAGCAGTAACCCCCATCTAGAAATTGTTTTCGCAACGTCCGGCGTTTACAACACGCCAAAATACATCTTAAAAATTCTCGAGCATTTCCTAAGCGAGGTCCTTGACACAGAAGCGATCATCTCATCTATCGGCAAAAAACCTTCGTAAACGTTTTTAATTGATCAAGATAAGATCTTGATGACGGTTAAGACGTTGTAAGGATGTTGGTGCTCATAGTGAACTTCATCCATGAGCTGACGGATGAAAAAGATACCGAGCCCCCCTTCTTCTTGCTCTTCAAGAGGAACGTCAGCAGGTGCTTTATTGGATCTGAGCAAAGGATTAAACGATGCTCCCTTATCCATGATGGTAAAGGTGATTTTTTCGTTGGGATACGCGTTGCAAATCAACTCAACAGTGCCTTTATCATCTTTATAAGCATAGCTGATGATGTTCACAAGAGCCTCTTCCATCGCAAGTTGAATTTTTTTCGACTCTGCAGATGAAAATCCCATCCCCTCGATATGAGTGGAAATCCACTCCATCATCTCGTCTAGCATCTCCAACTGAGCTTGAAAAATCATACGATCCATATGTTACACTATGATTTTTCATACAGAATCCCGTCAATAATTTTTTGGGAAAGAAGACGAAAAAGTGGAGTGTTGACATCATCTTGAGCACCTTCGATGGAGTCAAGCTGCCCTAAAGAAAAATCAAGAACAACCCGAGGCCTGCCTTCTGCATCGATAAATCCAAGCTCGCGAATAGAGTCCGGGTCGACGTAATCATATTCAGCGCTTGCGATGACCATTTCTGGACCAATGAGCACAGCTCCCGAGATCTGATCAATGAGCATGATTTCTGCTTTGATTATGCGTCTATCTTCTGTGGGCATTAACCTCTTACGAATTCTGCCTGTTGTATCATCGCGGTGATGGCGATAGCCAATCTTTGTATTCACAATAGAAATCACCTTAACTTTTAAAAGCAAATCCCCATCTTTTTGCAATGGACGAAATGCTCCTGATGCGGCAAGTCCTCGAATGAGCTCATCCGTAAACTTGCCTTCAAAATCCCCCTCAATGTAAGGAACTGTAATTGTCCTACCTGCAAGAGGGTTCTCTTTTTCTTGAAAGCTATAACCACATCCAGCCAAGAGAAGTAAGAAAAACAATACTTTCACTTACAGTTCCTTCACAGGTTGACTTTGAAGTTTATTGAGCTTTGCCTGGCAATTTCTAGCAGTATTTGTATCAGGATAAGTTGCTATGATTTTATTGTAATAAATGATGGCAGCTTGTTTTCTTTTGGTTTTTTCGAAAAAACATCCTGTTTCATAAAGACTTGCTGCATAGACTTCCTGCATCTCTAAAAACATGCTTTCTGCAACTCTAATTTTGTCATCGCTTGGAAAATCAAACCGAAATTTACGTAAATTAATCGAAGTTAAATCTAATAAATCAGGGTCGGGAAACTCCTCAAGCGCTTGAGTGAGATAAACCTCTCCGATACTCACATAACTTTCAGGAGATAGTTTATGCTTAGGGAATCTTCGAATAACAGTTTGAAAAGCCTCAATAGAGGTTTTATATTCTCTCATCTGAAAAAGAAGCGAAGCCTTGCCAAAAAGAGCTTTTGCAGCCAGGTCATGGTGGGGAAGGGCTGCAATCACCTCATCAAAGATCTCTAAAGCTTCATCATTAGCAGGCATCCATTTGGGCAGAAGTTTTAAACCAAGTAAATGCTTCTTACCACCTTCCTGAAACTGTTTAGCAATAGAATATTTGCATTCAATTGCTTCTTCAAAATGTTTGGGAGTTGCAGAAGATTTTAAATAAGAAGAAAGCTTTTTGTTCGCATCATGAAATTCTTCTGAATAAAAATAAGCAATCCCTAAAAAAAATTGAGCTTCTTCAGCAAAGGGGGTCTTGGGGAAATTTTTTAGCACAATACGCGCCTGACGGATCAATTCTGGCCAATGTTGGCTTTTATGGGCCTCAAGAGCTGCGCTATAATGTTCCTGCACAGACTGCGTTGCCACTTTTTCTTTATTTACAAGCTTACCTTCTTGTACGGTATAAGCAGCAGGGCAAGCAGCACTTAAAGTCATAAAAAACAATGCGCATGCAAACAATCGTAATCTCATTATTTAACTCACATTTATAGATTTTAAAAAAGGAAAAGCGCGCAGTTTATCTTCTAAAGCGGGAGTCACTTCAATACCCCATTTAGAGTCAATCAGAATACCACCAACCTTTCCTTCATGATTGACAAATTCAATGTGCACAGAAGTTGTACCAGAAGAGGAGCGAAATAGCTTCTTAAATTCCAAAATATGACTAAAACGCACACAATCTGCATCTATTTTTAACACAAGTTTGGACAGCTGAGGAGCTGTTTTTTTTACCTCTACAGAGCGCTTTGAGGGAAAATTCTTATCTTTATATTCATTCATTTTTACCTGCCGTTTAGCACGATCAAAAGCGTTATCGCAAGAGACGATCATCGCTTCATCCACTTTTGTTAAATCATCCAACCACCGACACTGCAATTTTATCTCCCCTTCAGGCTTTTCCACTTGCAGCACCGCATAAATCACCTGACTTTCAATAAAAAGATGATGTTTTTCTTCATATAGATCAGACCACACAGGCACTTCAAATCTATCGATCCCATCTCCAATCGTCAATATGGCAAACTTTCTCTGGTTCTTTGCTGAGATTTTAACAGCCACCGATTCTATAATAAACGCTGATCTAAACACGCTATCATGACTCATTTCAGAAATCTGACTTAAGGGAACGCAGGATAATCTCTGTAAATAAGCGCGGTACTCATCTAGTGGATGTCCTGTAATATAAAACCCAAGCAGTTCATTTTCACGCCGTAGAATTTTTTGACGCGATACCTGTTCTTTTTCTTGAGGTGGTATTAAAAATCGGTTTTCTTCTTGATCCTCCATCAAAGAAAATAAATTCAAAATACCACGTGCTGCTTCTTTTTGTTCCCTTGACGCCGTAAGATAAATCGGATCGACGCTTTCAATCAAAGCTTGACGTGACCATTTCGTAAAATCAAAGCAACCAGATTCAATGAGATGTTCTACAACCTTCTTTCCGACTTTACGCACATCAATTCTCTTAATAAAGTCATATAAAGATTCAAAAGGCCCCTTTTGATTACGTTCTTCCACAACTGACTCTACAACACCCTCTCCCACACCTTTAATTCCGGTCATTGCAAATCGAATACCTTGAGCTGTGGCTGTGAACTCTTTTCCGGACTCATTAATGTCGGGAGGAAGAACAGCAATACCCATCGCTTGAGATTCACGAATGATTTTTGCGACTTTTGTAATGTCATCCCGATCACATGTCATAAGAGCTGCCATCCACTCTTTAGGATAATTTGCTTTGAAATATGCCGTCACATAACTCAAATATCCATAAGCTGCAGCATGAGACTTGTTAAACCCATAGGACGCGAATTTTTCAACTTTATCAAAAATGCGCATTGATGTTTCTTCATCAATTTTATTTTCAAGAGCGCCTATTCGGAATTTCTCTCTTTGTCTAGCCATCTCTTCATGGTCTTTTTTTCCCATGGCGCGCCTTAACACATCACCTTCTCCCAAAGAGTAATTTGCAAGGCGGCTTGCGATCTGCATGACCTGCTCTTGGTACACCATGATTCCATACGTTTCAGAAAGAATATCCGCCATCAAAGGGTGATCGATGTCAATCGGCTCTCTGCCATGCTTTCTATTAATAAATGAAGGAATCATCTCCATAGGGCCTGGGCGATAAAGAGCGCCGACAGCGATGATCTCTTCAAATTTGTCAATGTGCAGCTGCCTTGTTAAATCCTGCATACCACCAGATTCTAGCTGAAACAGCCCTAGTGTTTTCCCTTGATTAAGCAGCTTGTATGTCGCTTCATTCTCTAGATCAAGATTAACCCAATCAATAAAAACTGAAGCATTTTTCTGCACAGCATTCACTGCACACTTAATTGATGTAAGCGTCTTGAGCCCTAAAAAATCGATCTTAAGCATGCCAACAGCTTCTACAGGTTTCATCGAAAATTGAGTAACAGCCATTTCAGAATCTTTTGCAACAGCTATAGGAATATGCTCCATGATTGGATCTGCTGAAACGATAAGGCCTGCTGCATGAATGCCCGTATTGCGCACGCATCCTTCTAACTTTTTTGCGATGTCGATCAATTCACGCACTTCTTTATCTGTTTGATACTGCGCACGTAAATCAGGATCGATCTCAAGAGCTTTTTCTAAAGTAATATTGAGTTCTTCAGGAACAAGTTTGGCAATCGCGTTCACTTTTGCAAGCGGAACACTTAAAACTCTACCCACATCTTTGATCGCCATTTTGGCTTTCATCGTGCCAAAAGTAATGATCTGAGCAACCTTATCTTTTCCATATTTATTGAGCGTGTACTCGATCACCTCAGAGCGTCTATCCATGCAAATATCGACGTCAATATCAGGATATGAAATTCTTTCAGGATTGATAAAACGTTCAAAAAAAAGGTTAAAACGAAGCGGTTCAATATCTGTGATTTCAATCAAATAAAGGATGATTGAACCAGCCCCAGAACCCCTTCCCGGCCCCATCGGTATCCCTTGTCCTTTGGCCCAAGCAATAAAATCATAAACAATAAGCAAGTAGTCGCACATCCCTTTTGAAATGATCAGATTTAGCTCGTATTCAAGCCGCTCACGTACAACACGTATCGGGTCTTTTTCTGGATGCTTCTCTTGAACTTTTTCCAAAAGATCTTGAGTATAACGTTTCTTAATTCCTATCTCGCAAAGCTCACGCAAAAAGTTGGCAGCTTCTTCTGCTCGGGCTTCCTGAGTATAGCTTTGTCCTTCAAGGGAAGGTGGAACAAAAACAGGGTAAAATTTTGTTTTAAAATCAAAATCAAAATAGCACTTTTCTGCAACAATGCTTGTATTGTGAATAGATTCTGGCATATCAACAAAAAGCACCTGCATCTCTTCAGGTGATTTAAAATAATATTCATGAGAGGAAAGAGCCTTCCTCTTTGGATTAAGCACACGCACCTTGGGATTTCCCTGTGAATCTTTTTCCCAGATTTCACAAGGTTCGCCTGACTGGATATTCATTAAAATTTCGTGCGCTTTCCAATCTCCTTTCTCAATATAACGCGTATCATTGGCCGCAATACAAGCAATGCCGAGCTCATCTGCCAGAGGCTTTAACCGCGCAATTACTTTTTCTTGAGTTTTTACATAAGCTAAATGCTGCTCAATTAGCCATGATTCTTTGTTCATTCCATCTTGATGAATATCTTCTTCACGCATCTGATGGCGTAAAAACTCAAAATAATAATCCTCTTTAAATAGCTCATGATACCATTTAACTTCTGCAAGAAGCTCTTCTTCAAGCCCCTCTGCTGCAAGCTTCGCAACACGACCTTGAGTTGGCCCTGAAAGGCAAATAAGTCCCTCGCTATGTTTCGAAAGAAGTTCTTTGTCAATACGCGGAGTATAATAAAAACCTTCTAGATGGGCTAAAGAACTTAATTTACAAAGATTTTGATACCCTTGTTTATCTTTAGCAAGAAGAACAATAGGAAAACCATGGGGCATTCCAGGAATTCTTTTCTTATCAAGGCGCGAACCGCAAGCTACGTATAATTCACAGCCTATGATGGCTTTGATCTTTTTTGCTTTACACGCTTTATAAAAATCAACAGCACCATACATGTTACCTTGATCGGTTAAAGCAAGCGAGGTCATGCCGCACTCTTCAGCCTTAGCAACGAGAGCATCAATAGACGCAGAAGAGTCTAAAATAGAATATTGCGAATGTAAATGAAGAGGAATCCACGACATGTCTTAAACCTTTAAGCAAATGAATAGACATAGTCTAGCACATACTCTCAATTTTTCTGATGAGAGATTTAAGAAATAAAACCGCGCCCATGCACGTTATACCATTTATTACAAATAATCTTAAAATTTTTGCCTGTCGGAGGATTCAGCGGCAAGAGCAGGTTCGGAAGCTTGTGCTTGCTCGGGCGCCGGCGCTTGGGACGTAGGCGCGCTTACTTCCCCAATAGGAACTTCCTTGAGATATTTGGGATTCGTCTTGATCGACCAAAGAGGCAGGAGCAACGCAGCTGCAACCCCTGCACATAAAGCAAGAACGATATAGCATCCTTCCCACCCCCATTCTTGGGTCAGTTTGCCTAAAGGATACCCAGCTCCGGCAGCACCGAGATAAGCAATCCATCCAGTAAAACCTGAAGCTGTTCCAGCAGCTTTTTTGTGGGAAACTTCTGTCGCTGCCATACCAATCAGCATTTGCGGACCAAAAACCAAAAAACCAATAATAAACATCAAAGCAAAATCAACAGCCGGTATTGCAAGCGGAATTTTCCAAAAAGCATAGATAGCGCACATCACACCTAAACTAAAAATAACATTAATTGGACCGCGTTTACCCTTACAAATCTTGTCAGATGCCCAGCCGGCGGCTAAACTACCAAGGATTCCCCCCGCTTCAAACCACAAAACACAGGTGTTTGCAACAACTAATGAGTATCCCTTTGTTTCATAGAGATAAAGAGCGCTCCAGTCATTGACTGCTGTACGAATGACATAAATAAAAAAATAAGAAACTGCAAGAATCCAGATGTATTTATTTTTAAGAACGTACTCGAAAAGAATTTTTTTGAGAGACAGCTCCTTTTCATCATCACATTTCGACGCCGCAGGATAATCATTGCGAAATTTTTCAATTGGAGGCAACCCAAGCGACTGAGGGGTATCGCGCAAACGGTTTATCATAAAAAGACCCACCCCGATACACATCACACCGGGAACAAACATAGCGTAACGCCACCCCCAATACTGTGCACAAAAAGCTGCAAGAAGAGGAATAATCGCTCCACCAATACTATGCGACGTATTCCAAAATCCCCACCATGTCCCCCTCTCCGTTTGGGAATACCAATGAGTAAGAAGACGGGCACACGGCGGCCACCCCCATCCCTGAAACCATCCATTTAATCCCCAAAAAACAGCGAAAAAAACAAGGGAAGAAGAAAAACCAAAACAAATATTGAGAATTCCGGTGAGAATAAGACCAATGGACATAAAAAAGCGGGGATTGGAACGATCAGCAAGCATGCCGCTCAAAAACTTACTACTGCCATAAGTGATCGCAAGAATACTTCCTAGAAACCCAACATCACCCTTATCTAAACCGAGCTCTCCCATAAGAGATGGCATCGCAAAAGTAAAACTTTTTCTCGACAAGTAATAAAAGATATAACCGACATACATACCGCAGAATATGCGCCATCGCCAGTACTTATACTGCTTCTTAAGAACGTTTTCGTCCTTGATCTCCTCTTTGTAAGGAGCGGGTTTGATCCATTCAAAAAAGCTCACTCAAATCCTCATAAGTCCGGTGTTTATAGAGACATTTGCAAATATCTCTACAGAAAAAAGAAAAACCTTAAAAAGAAATCTGCGAGATGTCAACCTTTATTTAACAAATAAAATTTTCTAATTATCCTTCTCTATACCATTAGGGCTGCTAAAAATTCAAAAATCAACTTAACATTTTTAAACACTATTATGGCATATTTAACCTAAAATTGGCAACCTTTACAATTATCGCCAAGATCCCTAGGATATATGTCATAATACGCAAGAGACCTAGCATGGAATACACAATCCCCAAAGGCGTTTTTGACGTCCTCCCCGAAGAGACTGCTGAAGAAGACAAATGGCGGAACTCAAACCATTGGCAATACATAGAAAGCATCATCCGCGAAACAGCTCATGAATACGGCTTTAAAGAAATACGCACACCAATTTTTGAAAAAACTGACTTGTTCATCCGCAGTGTTGGAGAAACCTCTGATATCGTCAGCAAGGAAATGTATACTTTTCTTGACAAAGGCGAACGATCCATGACGCTTCGTCCTGAAGGAACAGCACCTGTCATGCGTTCTTTTATAGAAAAAAAACTTTTTAATCAGATAGGGCCTCACAAATATTATTACATCGGTCCCATGTTCCGTTATGAACGCCCTCAAGCAGGACGCTACCGGCAACACCACCAATTCGGAGCTGAAGCAATTGGCAATACCAAACCAGAACAAGATGTCGAAATGATTGACCTTCTATGCACCATCTATCAAAGGCTTGGATTAAAAAATTTAACGGTTATGCTCAATTCTGTTGGTGACACCGCAAGTAGAGAATCCTATAAAGCAGCTTTAACAGAATACTTACGTCCTAAATTTGAACAACTCTCACCAGACAGTCAAATCAGATTTTCAAAAAACATTCTGCGCATTCTAGATTCTAAAAATCCACAAGATCAAAAAATGTTGATGGAGGCGCCAACAATTTTAGATTTCTTAAGCGATGAAAGCTCTCTGCACCTACAAAAAGTACGCGCACTCCTCGACCAAATACAAATTCCTTACGTCATTAATTCCAAGCTAGTGCGAGGACTCGACTACTACAACAAAACAGTTTTCGAAATCACTTCTGGAGAGCTCGGCGCTCAAAACTCAGTCGGCGCAGGAGGGCGCTATGATGGTCTCATCTCTTCTCTTGGCGGTCCAAATCTCCCGGCTGTAGGATTTGGCACGGGCCTTGAACGATTGCTTCAAACCATGACAAAACAACATGTTTACTTTCCACCTCAACCACACCCCCGCGTTTTTCTCATTCCTCTTGGAGAAAAAGCAGAGACTGTTTGTTTTAAGTGGCTACATGACCTACGCAAAGAAAAAATTGCAGCAGAGATCGACTTTCATAGCAAAAAAATCGCTAACTCCTTTCAACTAGCTGCAGCTACAAAATCAGACTACGCGCTTGTTATTGGCGATCAAGAACTAGACATCATGCAGGCTAAATTAAAAAACATGAACACACGAGAAGAAACGGCTATAAATTTAAGTGATCTGATCAACATTTTAAAAAATCTTGGAAACAATTAACGATTTGATTATGTTTAAGAAACAGACTTTAATAAGAGGTTTTTTTATGAACATTCTTTTTGTACTTTTTTCACTTTTAACACTTTCAGTATTGACTGCGGAAGATCCTACACAACACCCTCTTGAGCAAGATCCACAGGTAAACAAGTTATCAGAAGCTTTTGGCCATCTCATTGGAAAAAATATCGAAAGCCTAGGCGTGCACTTTGACATCGCTTACTTAATTAAGGGACTACAAGATGCAACTTCTGGTAAGGAATCCCCAATGTCGGAAGCTGAATGCGTTGAAGCTATTGCCTCTGCTCAAGAACATGCTTTTAAAAATCAAGCCAAAGACAATCTTATTAAAGCGACAACTTTTCTTGAAGAAAATGCAAAAGTTGAAGGAATCATAAGCCTTGAAGAAGGAAAACTGCAGTATAAAATCGATCAGGAAGGCTCTGGTGCAGTTGTCGAAGAACATTTTTCCCCTCTTATTCGTTATACAGGAAAATATCTAGACGGTTCTATTTTTGGAGCTTCAAAAGAAGATGAACTCGTTTGTCTCGAAGAAGCGATTGCTGGATTCGGCAAAGGACTAGTTGGAATGAAAGAGGGGGAAAAAAGGATTATCTACATCCATCCAGAACTCGCTTACGGAACGACAGGCTATTTACCACCCAATTCACTGCTTACTTTTGAAATTGAAGTGATCAAAGCGGATGCTGCTTGTGGAGATGAAAATGTATCCATCTCTTCACAGTCTACCTCTGAAATAGCGTTGCCTCATAAAGACATGGAAATCGTACGTTAAAGCAAGCTCATGAGCCTATTCCACTATTCTAAGAATTCGCTTTTTGCGTCTTTTTTCCTATTTTTCAGAACTTCCTTTTGGTCTACTTTTCAAGTATGTCTCGCAAAGAAATTCTGAAAAATAAAAAAAAATCCATCAAAAATCAAAATCTTGAAATAGTAAAATAAGCTCATGAAAGTTGTTCTTTTTCAGCCGCAAATTCCTCAAAATACAGGAAATATTGTACGTACGTGCTCTGTCACAGGATCAGGATTGCTCCTTGTCAAACCTCTCGGATTTTCTGTTTCTCATAAAAAACTTAAGCGTGCAGGGTTAGATTATTGGGGGGAAGTAGACATCTCTATCATCGATGATCTTTTTGTTTACTTAGAAAATCTGCAACATCCTTTTTATTTTTTTTCAAGCCACGCAGAAAAGCCCTATTCTGACATCTCGTTTACAGCAGATGATCATCTTATTTTGGGTCTGAAACAGAAGGATTAGTCCCTCTTTTTTTAGAAAAGTGGCCCGAACGTTTTTACACAATTCCTATGAAATCTGATGCTCGGTGTCTAAACCTTGCAAATGCAGTTTCCGTCGTGTTATATGAAGGGTTAAGACAACACAATTATAAGTTCCTTCTATGAGTCTCTTTAGAATGAGTCTTTCTCTTCAAATGGCCATTGGCACTGTGCTTGGCATTTTGGTTGGCTTATTTTTGGGAGACTTTTGCCAAGTCTTTGCTCCATGGTCGAATGCTTATGTTATGATCCTTAAAATAACAATTCTTCCATATCTTGTAGGCGCAATTATCCACGGCCTTGGCAGTCTTAGCAAAAGTCAAGCACAACAAATTTTAAAAAGAGGAATGTTTTTTATTATCCTTGCTTGGACGATTAATCTAAGCATGGTCTACTTGCTTAATTTTTCTTTTCCGCATGGAAAAGGAGGAGCAAAAACAGGCTTTATCTCTACAGCTGCGCCGTCGATTAATTTTGCAGAGTTGCTAATCCCTGAAAATATTTTCCAAGCACTATCTAACAATATTGTTCCAGCTGTTGTTATCTTCTCTGTTTTAATAGGTATAGCGCTCATGTATCTTAGGGAAAAAGAAACGCTCATGTCATCCTTTGCAACTGTAGTTGACGCCCTAACACGTGTGACTTCTTGGATTAGCAGAATCACTCCTTTTGGAACTTTCCTCATTATGGCCCAGCAGGCAGGAACGATTCAACCAACCACAGTGAAACAAGTAAGCACTTACCTCATCCTATTTATTGTGGGAACAAGTCTTGTGACCTTTTGGATTTTTCCGCGCCTTGTCAGCACATTAACAAGACTGCCTGCTTTGCGCTGGCTTAAACTATTCTCACCCATCCTTCTTCTTGCTTATACAACAAATGTGGTGATCGTTTGCTTGCCCTACATCATGGAAATTGTCAGAAAAGAAACAAGCGAACTCTATCCCAAAGACGAAAAAGCGCAAAGCCCTATTCAAGGTATCGTTTCCGTCGTTTTCAATATGCCGCTCGCTTCTCTATTTGTGATCGTCTATATCTTATTTACTTCACTTTTTTACCAAATCCCTCTTTCTATTGGAGGGCATATTCAATTAATACTTACTACATTTTTAACAAGCCTTGGCGCCATCGGACTCGGCTCTTGGATCAATAGCCTTAACTTTTTGCTTAACACCCTCAATATGCCAGCAGAGGCGATTAGTCTCTATCTAACAATCCTACCCTTCGTATCAGGATTCCAATCAATGCTCTCTGCTATGGAAATTGGTACCTTGTCGCTCTTTATCACTCTATCTTGCCGCAACTTAATTACATGGAAACTGGGAAAAATCTTAAAAAATGGATTCATTACATTAGCTCCCATTTTTCTGATTTTTGCAGCACTTAAATCCTTCTCAATTCTCCCTCCCGTTGAAAGAAATGTAAGGTCGATCTGTGAACTGAACATTCCTTCAAGTCTCATTGCAAAAATTTATAATAGCAGCAACCTTAACACCCTTACTTTACGCAACAGAAATGAAGATGTTCTAGCCCAAATCCTCAGTACTAAAACACTGAGAGTTGGTTATCATGATGACTCTCCCCCTTTTAGTTTTATCAATAACGATGGACATCTTGTAGGGTATGACATTGCTTTTGCTTATGCTCTTGCAAAAGATCTCGGCTGTCTTCTAGAGCTTATTCCCATGAATTATGCGACTCTACAACAAGATCTCACCTGCGGACTTTTTGATGTTGGAATGTCAGCAATTACGATTACATCTGAACGGTTAAAAACGATTTGCTTTACAAAGCCTTATATGAAATCTAAAATCGTTCTTGTTTTTCAAAAGGATCACATCAAACAATATAAATCTCTTACAGCTATTGAAAAAAATAAGGACATTCGCATTGCAGTTGTCAAAGGAACATCTTATGTTTCCCTTGCAAAAGAGCTATTTCCTTATAAAGAACTTGTTATCTTAGACAATTACGAACAATTTGCTACAGAATGCTCTGATGACGTTCTTCTCTGGGAAGAACAAGAAGCCATCTCCTGGGTGCTAAGACATCCTCAATTTTATGTCTTTTTCACCAAACCCTCTCTTGGTGTTGATGTACTTGGTTACGCTGTTGCAGACAGCAGCGATCACCTACTCTGCTACCTTAATCAATGGCTTTTACTTAGCAAAAACCAAGGCTTTACAGGCAAGATGTACGATCTTTGGATTCTTGGAAAAACGGAACAGGCGGTTAAACAACCGCCTCGTTGGTCCATCATTCACGACGTACTCCATTGGACAAAATAGATAGCGAATTTTGAAAAAAGTCTATTTATTTTGTTGAAGTTTGAATGAAGTGCTTGATTGCATCTGCATCGCGCAGACCCACTAAACGGCCAACTTCATTGCCATTTTGAAAAAGAATTAATGTTGGTACCGATGTCACTTGAAGGCTACCAGCGGTTTTTTGAGCATGGTCGATGTCGAGTTTTGCGACAGTTACAGACCCATGTAGATCTTTTGCCACCTTTTCTAAAACAGGTGTCAGCATGCGGCAAGGACCACACCAATCAGCGTAAAAATCGACAAGCGTTACTCCCTTTTCAATCCCTTTTTTAAAATCTTCTTCTGTAAATTTTTTGATATCATCGCTCATTATAAAGCCTCCATATGAAGGTACGATCGTACTCTAAAATCTCTTTTTTTTCTAGAATAATAGAGGATGCTCAGATAAAATGGAGGGCTCTTATGCGGCCATGGCGGAATTGGTAGACGCGCTAGATTCAGGTTCTAGTCGAGGCAACTTGGTGGATGTTCGAGTCATCTTGGCCGCAAATGATACCATTTATCCTACT
>JAZKBL010000003.1:0-2113 GCA_040388665.1 Chlamydiota bacterium | reverse complement strand
ATTCGTTGAGCCGGCTTGCTAAAGAAGCTGATATTGCAATCGATCTTCCTGTGTATAAAGAATTATGTCCTTTTGATTTAGCTCCTACGACTTCTACGACAGTACAGCTTCTTTTTGGAGATGCGCTTGCTATGGCGCTAATGAAGCTCAAATCGTTTAGTATTACAGATTTTTCTATTAACCATCCGGCAGGAGCTCTTGGTCGCAGGATGACATTGATTGTAGAAGATTTGATGAAGAAGGGGGATGATATTCCCTTTTGCGCACCGGAAAATAAACTATGTGAAGTTCTAGATCAACTTTCTAATAAAAAGTGCGGCTGTCTTATTGTTGCCGATTCTCAAAAAAAACTTGCGGGTATTTTTACAGATGGCGATCTGCGTCGCGGACTGCAGACGCATGGCCCCTCCCTTCTAGAGTATAGCATGGGAAGTCTTACTGCAGGGTGTTTTGTGACTCTTTCAAAAGATGAACTTGTTTGGGATGCTGTAAAAATTCTTCAAAAAGATCCTAAACGTTGGGTCATGGTAGCTCCTGTTATTGCAGACGATAAGGTTATTGGCGTCCTGCGCATGCACGATGTCATCAGTGTTGGTCTTGCCAATTAAAACCGTGTCCCGGGCACAGTTTTTTAAATTATACCAAAATAATTTTTGAGTTTGTTGCGGTATAGCTTAGTATGTTATAAAATTCGACACTCCTTTATCGTTGGCTTATTTAATAATGGAGTGACTATGGAGCTAACAACCTCTCTTGTTCTTATCGTATTTGTACTTGGATATGTTGCAATTATTCTTGAGCATTATATCAACGTTAATAAAACAGCTGTAGCACTACTTGCAGCGACTGTTTTATGGTCGATCTATTTTGTGCTAAGTCCTAACTCAACAAGTTCCGATTTGCAGAAATTGGGACATCACGTTGCGGATATTTCTCAAATTCTTTTTTTTCTTTTAGGAGCAATGGCTCTTGTCGAGCTCATTGATGCGCACAAAGGTTTTAAAATTATTACAGATTTAATTCACACAAGATCAAAGAGGGTGATGCTTTGGGTTGTAGCTCTTGTTACCTTTTTTCTTTCTGCTATTTTAGACAACTTGACAACAACGATTTTGATGGTTTCCCTGCTTCGAAAACTCGTTCCTGATTGGAAGGATCGTTTTTTGCTTCTTTGCATTGTCGTGGTTGCGGCAAATGCTGGAGGTGCGTGGACGCCGATTGGAGATGTAACGACGACTATGTTGTGGATCAACGGTAATCTTTCTTCGCTTGCTGTAATGAAAGCTCTTTTTTTACCAAGTCTGGTTTCGCTCTTGGTTCCTCTTGCGATTTATAGTTTTTCTTTAAAAGGAAAGCTTGCCAAGCCCGAATTATCGGCAGTGGATAAAGCAGCGGAGCCAGGAGCTCGACTTGTGTTTTGGATGGGAGCTGGAGCTTTAGTGTTCGTTCCTATTTTTAAAGCAATTACAGGTCTTCCTCCTTTCATGGGTGTTTTGATTGGTCTTGCAGCTGTATGGATTGTTACAGATCTTATGCATTATCAACATGAGTCCCGTTCTCATTTAAGAATAACTTACGTCTTAACGCGCGTTGATACACCCGGTATTCTTTTTTTTCTAGGGATTTTGCTGTGCGTTGCAGCTCTTCAGACGATTGGTTTTTTGCAAGATTTAGCCGGTTGGCTCGATCGTGAAGTGCAGAGTCAAGCAATCATTGCAACGCTGATAGGCCTGTTTTCGGCGGTCGTAGACAACGTTCCTCTTGTTGCTGCCACTATGGGGATGTATTCAATTCAAAATTTTCCTATAGACAGTGCTCTTTGGCACATGATTGCTTATGCGGCTGGAACTGGGGGAAGTATCTTGATTATTGGGTCGGCTGCAGGGGTGGCTCTTATGGGACTAGAGAAAGTTCATTTTATTCCTTATTTTAAGAAAGCGGCATTGCCTACTTTTTTAGGCTATTTGGCAGGAATGGGTGTTTACCTGCTTTTTTAAAAACGACTCCACAAGGTGTTTTCAAGCGGTTTTTGTGTTTTTTTACGAAAATGTTTGCGAAAAAAAGGTGAAGTTTAGTATGTTATACCATTCGAACGCACGATAGAGGATGTGTA
>JAZKBL010000002.1:11861-21015 GCA_040388665.1 Chlamydiota bacterium | reverse complement strand
TGAGCAGGACTCGAACCTGCGACCACCCGCTTAGAAGGCGGGTGCTCTATCCAGCTGAGCTATCAGTCCAAGGTTGCTATAATCTTACCTCATTTTCATAGAATACACAAGAGAAGATACAACTTTTCTTACAGTTTTCTTATGGGCTTGATGATGACGATTCTAATTCTGATTTAAACTTAAGCGCGGAGTCAAAATCGGCAGGAAGCGCTTGAGATCTAAAAAACTCTTCCTGATTTTTTGTCAGCTGGTCTGACTCTTCAAAATTACGGATAATTGTCGGACGCACAAAAATGATGATATTTCTCTTTTCTTCATGTTCAAGCGTTTTGCTAAAAGCCGCTCCTATCCAGGGCAGGCCTCCAAGGCAAGGCAGACCCGCTTTGTGATTTTTCTTAGTATTGCGAATCATCCCACTAAGAACTAAAAAATGTTGATCCGGAACGTTCGCCTGAGTGACCATATTTGTCTTAGTCGTACGTATTCCCCCAACTGCCTGATTAGAATGGCTAAAATCAGGAAGTGTTTGAGAAATCTCTTCATCAATATCAAGAGTAATTATGCCTCCATCACCAAGCATCGGCGTAATGCTTAAACTAACACCCACATCCCGGTATTCAATATTCGCTGTTGTTTGCTGGCTGTGACCTACAGTTTCTACAACAGAGCCTGTAAAGGGAATGTTATCTCCAAAAAAGATCTTCGAGTTCTTGTTGTCTTGTGCAATAATTTTATGATTAAGGACAATCGTACTATCTCCATCCGACTGAAGCGCAGACACAAGCGCGCCAAGCGATAAATACGATTTCCCTTTATGCATGATAATATCACCGATGACGCCCAAATCAAACCCGGCACCAATAGGAATTTGCCCAAGCCCGCTTGGCCTGTTAGTAGCGTTAATCCCCTGAACGCTAGATGCAAATCCAGCCCCCCCCCTTTCCGGGAAACTCCCTGTTCCAAAACCAACTTTACCAAGAAGCTCGCCTCCTGCTGCCCACTGCAATCCAAATTCCAAAGAGGAGCGCACATCGGTTTCTATGACAAGAACTTCGATGAACACTTGCTTTTTTGGCGTATCCAAACTTTCAATCAGCCTGCGCAGGTGAAGAAGCGTCTCCGCATCGCCTGAATACATCAAAGAGTTTGTTCCCTTAATCCATTGCAATGTGTGAATTGCGTTCAACAGTCTTTTTGGAGAATTGGGCTGAGATTCAATATCTCCCGCAATACCTCGAATCGCCTCTTGAATTTCTGAACCCTGATGGTACTGCAGCTTGTAAACGCTAAATTCAAGAGGGGCGAGGTCTTTGCCTGAGTAAGAACGGGGGGAAATTGCAAGTTTATCTAAAGAAAGGTTGTCCTTCCCTTCAGGAAAAGAAGAAGCGCTCCCCTCTTCCATCTTGTGAACGACGTAATAATTGCCCTCTTCTGAGACATCAAAGCCTTGTAAGCGCAGCATTTGAATGAGCGCTTTCACAACATTTTCTGAACTAAGAGGTTTTCCTGTAGAGATTGTTACATTAAATTGAAGATCCTTGTTATCAAAGATAAAGTTCGCTTCAGAAACACGACTTACAAAACGAATGAACTCTGAAATAGGAACATCATTAAAATTAATAGTATGCCCTTCTTCACTGCTTAATAATAGCGGTTGAAAAAGAACTCCTGTAGTAAGAATTTTTATCAGTATCGATTTCATATATAAACAATAACCTGCTGCCACGAACATTGTATAATCACCAACTCTTTTTCGGGTAGCATTTTTTTCTCTTTTCTTAGATAATCCCCAGCATGAAAGCTGTTACAATTGATAATTTTGACATAAAAGCGCATGAGCAATACGCTCGTGACCAACTGACCTTCGACCCGACTTTTATTGTAGACGCCGCAGAACTATCTCCTCACTTCGATACAGGCGGAACATCTGCCATCTATTCATCGAAATGGGAAAAACTTTTCGAACTTGGCATCCGCAATACTCCATGGGCGCTATTTTCAGCACCTCTTTCTTTTAAAACGCACTGCAACCGCTACTTCCATATTCAGATTCTTCCTTCTCTAGAAGAATCACTAGAAGATCAAGAAAATAAAGACGATGAAAATGAGCCCCAAGAAAAGGCTGAGATTCTAAAAAAAATCTTAAAAACGAAAAAAAACAAACAGCAAACACACGAAACGTTTGAAAAAGAAAGATCCACCCTAATTAACTTCTTTGACTCTGTGAAAGTCCTCGACAAACTCCTTTCATATATCAATGCCCGCAAGATCTGTCAGCAAAAAGGGTAAAAAATTATTGGCATTGTATTTAAGAGGGAAAGAAGCGATCATGTTAGCATATGAAGAAGGTTAAACTTAAAGATTTTTTTATCGGAGACGGAGAGCCTCTCGCCCTCTTTTCAGGTCCCTGCGCTATTGAAAGCGAAGATGCGGCCCTTTTTGCTGCAGAAGAGCTCAAAAAAATCTGCTCAAAGCTCCCTCTTAACTTCATCTACAAATCAAGCTACGACAAGGCTAACCGCTCTAGTTTTGGCTCTTTTCGAGGCCCGGGCCTTCAAGAGGGTTTAAGAATCCTCGAAAAAATCAAAAAAGAATTCGATCTTCCTATCGTGACAGATGTCCACTCTCCTGATGAAGCCAAAGCTGCGGGTGAGGTGTGCGACGTGCTGCAAATTCCCGCCTTCCTCTGCCGTCAAACAGACCTTATCGTTGCAGCCGCAGAAACTGGCGCTGTCATTAAGGTAAAAAAAGGTCAGTTCATGGCTCCTTGGGACATGAAAAATGTGATCCACAAAATTGAAGAAGCTGGTAATGATCGGATCATTTTAACAGATCGAGGCACAACATTTGGCTATAACAACCTTGTTACCGACATTCGCGCGATTCCTATCATGCAAAGCTTTGGCTACCCTGTCTGTTACGACGCCTCTCATTCGATACAACTTCCCGGAGGACATGGGACCTCAAGCGGCGGGCAACGAGAATTTATCCCAGTTCTTTCTAAAGCCGCAATAGCTGCTGGATGCAACTGTCTTTTTCTCGAAGCTCATCCGACACCGCACACAGCTATGAGCGATAAAGACTCTGTTTATCCTATAAACGAACTACCTAATCTTTTAGATGATCTCTTAAAAATCTATCAAATATGTTCTCGAAAATAACGTGGCGTTTTAGTCTTGTTTTTACTCTTATAGCTCTTCTATGGATCTCCCAAGTCTGTTTTTTACGTTCAGGGGATTTAGAAATCATCAAAACACTTAAAAAAGAAAAAGAACTAGCAACTTCTCAAGGTGCATTTTCAACAACAACACAAAAGCGGGAAGGGGTACGCAAAGAAATCTGGTTTTCCCAAGAGGACAATGTACGTCTGCACTACCGGATTGAAAGTCAAGGTTCTCTTTTGACCTTTATTCCGAAAGAGAACAAAGTGGATATTGTAGAAAATCTCGACAAATTAAAATTTTGGATGCAAGACAAGCTTTATACAAGTCCGGTTATGCAAGAAATGCGTTTTCTAGAAGCAGATCATGGAACCTACCGCATGACAGCGCAAGAATTTTTTGCAGATACTGTCTCTGTTTCTTTATTTCGCATTCCCGGATCTGATCTCCCTGAAAAAATTGATCCAAGAGCTGCATTTTTACGAGGCGTTTCTCAAAATATTTTCTTCTCTATCTCAGGAAATTCCCCTCAGTTTGAAGCAGAAAATTTTAAAGCCCACTTAAACTAAGGATTTATAATATGCTCGCTATTCTTTTATCTTTCAGTTTACTTGCAGCAGACCTTCCTCCTTCAACCTCTCTTTCTTCTAGCCATGCAGCTTATGACGGTAACGCTCTTGTGCTCACAGGACAAGTCCTTCTCGATCATGGCATGGGAAAAATGCATGCAGAGCGCGCTTCACTACAAAAACAAGAAGTAGGTAGCGATTTTCCTTTTGCCCTCATCGAATTACAAAATAACGTTCTTCTTCATCTAAAAAACAATGCCTCTCTTACCTGTTCTTCAGCAAACCTTGATTTTACACTTCTTCAAGGCTTCGTTTTTTCTGATGAAACAGCGCGTGTCATCTTTTCTGATAGAGTTGGTAAAAACACTCCTCTAAAAATTACAAGTAATGAAGCTGAACTCACATTCTCTAAGCAAAACCTACATGAAAAAAAAGCGGATTATGAAATAGAAACCGTTCTTGCAAAAAACAATGTCGTTCTTGAATACAACACAGATGTCGTGCTACACACAGACCGGGCCTTTTATAAAAAGATCTCTTCTCAAAACAAACTAGAAGGAACCATCTCAGCGTATTCAACAGAGAACACAGCTCTCTGCCGTGTCACCCACTTTGATGATATCATTGAAGCGCGCACAATCAATATCGACCTCTTGCAAGGGCACATTGCGATGCAGCGCCCACACGGCACGCTCGCTTCCTCATTCTTCCCAAAAATGAATCAAGGCCTTTTACAATTCCAAAGCGACGATCTCTTATGGGATCAAAAACAGGATACGCTCATGCTACAAGGCGCTGTGTATATCAAAGAGGAAGGCATTGGAGATATTGCAACAAATGATGAGCTCCATTTGACTTACGCGCAGCAAGATAAAAAGCGCGTATTAAAAAGCATTAAGACAACAGGCGGAGCGACAATGCATTATGGCACACGCCAGCTGATCTCGCACGGCCCCATCTATCTCGATAGAGACGCTCTGACCGTTGCAATCAACAGCCCCATCACTGATGGCTCAGTTCTTCTAGAAGAGCAGATCTGTTTTCAAGAAGGTGAGATAAAAATCTACGCCGATAAAGCCCACATGGAATATTCCCTCTTTGATGGCTTTATTCACCCCGTTTCCATTCTTCTTAAAGACAATGTGCGTTTATTTTCTATGAACAGCAATCAGAAACAACGCTTAAGCTTAGCAGACAGACTCACCTATTCTCCGACAACACGCACCTTTATTCTTACGGCAACACCTGGCAAAAAAGTGCTCTTCCAAAGTGAAGAAGACGGAATGAATATCAGCGCTCAAGAAGTCCATATCACCTACGATCCAGAAACAAAACAAGAAAAAATCCAGGGCGTTGGCAACGTCCAGCTTAAATTTAGCAGCGATGAAATTAACCTCATAAAAAAGATGTTCCCCTCTCATGAATAAACCTATTCTCGATGTGCGTAATTTAGCAAAATCGTATAGCGGCAAAGATGTTGTAAGCGGTCTTTCTTTCCACGTTAAAGAAGGAGAAGTTGTAGGACTTTTAGGGCCTAATGGCGCTGGAAAAACAACTGCTTTTTACATGACAATAGGCCTTATTTCACCAGACGGCGGCGAGATCTTCTTTAAAGAGAAAAATGTCACAAAATTCCCCATTCATAAGCGCGCGCGCATGGGAATGGGATACCTTGCGCAAGAGCCCTCCATCTTCCGCAGCTTGACTGTCGAAGAAAACATCCTCTGCATTCTAGAAACGCTACCCATCTCAAAAGAAGAAAGGCTAAGACGACTTGAAGTCCTGCTTCATGAACTGCATCTTGAAAAACACGCTAAAAAGCGCGCTACCTCTCTATCCGGCGGCGAGCGGCGCAGACTCGAGATCACAAGAGCGCTTGTCACAGAGCCAACGCTCCTTCTTCTTGACGAGCCCTTTGCCAACATCGACCCCATCGCCGTTAACGACGTCAAACAGCTCATCAAGCTCCTCAAGTCCAAAGGCATTAGCGTCCTCATCACTGACCACAACGCCCGTGAGATCTTCAGCATCGTCGACAGAAGCTATCTTGTCCGCGACGGCAAGGTATTCCTCTCCGGCACCGTTAACGAACTCCTGGAAAACCAAGACGCTAGAACCTACTACTTCGGCGAAAACTTCCGCCTCTAGCTAGTCCATAGAATTAGAAAAACAGTGACTTTTCTAAAAAATGCCTACACTCTATGGTGGACCCCAATGTCTAGACAAATTTCCGCGCGGCAATGCTCATCCATGCCCTCCTGTTGTACAGCATCTCTACTGCCAACACAATTATGAAAACTTTAGTTGACTAAAAATATTCTTGACTTCTAGAATTCGCATTTTATTGAATTTTAGGAGTTAAAGATGATATTTTACATTCTATTTCTACTGCTTCCTCTATTTACTTACGCAGCAAAAAACAATCCCTTCTCAGACGAGGATCCCCTTCTTGCACACCACGTGAACGTAATTTCTGGACACCTGGCTCTTTCTGTACAGGATGATGTCGTGATGGGGCCTAGTTTCTTTCCTCTTCAGCGCACTTATTCAAGTACAGGAGCGTTTGAAGATCATAATCGAACACAACATGTATTAAAAGGACTTTGGACATTGGAAGGAGGATGGAATCTTTTTCCTCACCTGCAGCTGGGCTTGGAGTTTGGTTATTCTAGAAAGCAGACCAAAGCCTTTCTTCAGGAGCCTTCCGGAGAGGGCATCGCTTATGTTTATAGCCATAAGGAAGGCGAGCATGTCTGTTTTCTTAGGCCGAAAAAGCCTATCCCTTCATCTCTCACAGCCATTAGCGGCCGTTATCAAAGCGATAAACTCTTGCTGAAAGTGAATGACAAGAAAGAGAAAGCCACCCTCTATTTGCCAACAGGTGGCACTCGTTATTATGAAAAAAGATCTTTTTCTCCCTATTATGTGCTCTCAAGAGAGGTTCTTCCTGGCGGACATCAGATTCTCTATTTTTACAAGAAGCATGGAGCGCTTGAGAGTATTTATCTTGCAAGTCCCGATGGTTTAAAAAACTTTGCATGGATGAAGGTAAATGTCGAGAGAAAAAAGGAGCCCTACCCCATCGGGATAGAAACATCAGATGGACACCATTTCCGTTACACATGCTTAGAGTACCACAAAAAGTATTATCTCGAAAATATAGAGAGCGATTTCCGTCCTCACGAACGGCTCCTTTATGGTTCAGGACGCGAAGGAATTGGAGTCCGTGTAGAGGGTGTAAAATTGGCTGGACAGCAGCAATTTACAGTACAGTATTTTCTTCCAAAGGACAAGAAACAAGAGAACTCATGGAAAAAACATCCTCATGATAAGGGTGTTCGTGCTGATAAGGTCAATTATATAGATGGCCCATTGGGTAGAGTTGCGACTTTTTCCTATGACAAGGAAGCGACGGATGTGCGGGATGCGTACAATATTCTAACACGTTATCGACATGATAAGAAAAGACTACAGCGGATTGAATGTTTTGATGAGAAGGATCAACTCTATTCGGTCCAGGAATTTGTATGGGGTGATCATCTCTTGCGCGCAAGAGTTTTATACGAAGCAAGCGGAAAAGGAATATTTTCAAAAACCTTTCAGTACGATGACGCAGGAAATGCCAAGGAGGAGGTTCTTTGGGGTAATCTAACGGGAAATTCAGAAGAACGGTTTGAATATTCTTCTCAAGGTTTTTTTGGCGGGGCTGAGACTCTCAAAAAAACCTATGAATACCTCCCCCTTTTTAATGTCCCGACACTTGAGATAGAAGAGGAGGGCCCTACCTATCGCTACCGCTATCATCTCGGTACAGATCTGCTTACAGCCAAATTGACCTATGATGGACCCACAATCGTCCGAAGGGAATTTTTTCTCTATGATCATGATCACTTACTCAGTGTAGAAATTCTCGATGATGGCAGAGGCGAAAATCATGACGATCTCACGGATGTTTCTGAAAGGCATATCAAACGGTATGAAAACAATACCCCATCTTGGCTTCCTGGCGTCATGTCAGAGTATTATTGGGAGGATGGGCAGGAAAAACTTTTAAAGCGCGTTGAATATTCTTACAAAAACAATCGCGTTAGTGAAGAAAGAGTATTTGATGCAGAGGGAGTTTACCGGTTCACTACAAAAATAGACTACGATGACAGGGGAAATGTCCGCTCTAAAACAGACCCTTTGGGACAAGAGAACACTTACCATTACGATCATCTAAAAAGGTTGAAAAGAGCGGAAAAGGTGGGATCTCCCGCAAAAACCTATGACTACGATCACGCAGGTCTTTTAAGAGTTGTGCGTGCAGAAAAAAAAGAAACAAGCTTCACTTATGACTCGAAAGGGAGAGTTAAAACTGAAAAAGATCCTCGAGGTCATGAAACCAAGTATACCTATGATTGCTTCTCAAGATGCATTCAAATGCAATTCCCTGAAGTGTCGGATGGGACAGGAACTTTATACCGGCCCACAACAACATATAGTTATGATATTCCCGGAAATCAGATTTCTGAGAAAGATCCTGGAGAAGTGATCACTGAAATTTTTTATACGACTCTTGGAAAACCCTATAAAATCCTCCATCCGAATAACACAGAAACGCGTCACACTTATAACAAGTGCGGTACTCTTGCAAAAACGATTCTGCCTGATGGTACAGAAGTTAAATATGGCTATGACATTTTTCAAAGGATCACTTCCAAACAGGTATATTCTCGAGATAGAGAACTTCTCAGCGAAGAAATCTGGGATTATGACGCCTTTCATCTCCGTTCTTACACAGATCCTCAAAGCCTGACCACAAGCTATTTTTACGATGGAGCAGGAAGGAAGATCAGAGAGGAGGCTGAAGATAGAGTGAGAATCTTTACTTATGATGCCTTAGGTTTTTTGGAGCGTACCTCCGATGGGTGCATGACTCATGTGCAAATCCATGACGTTGTAGGTAGAATCATTGAAGAGTGGATAGAAGATACCGCGTCAGTCATCGAAAACAAAACGGTTTTTGATTACAAAAAAAATCGAAAATCCTCTGCGCGTAGAATTACCTCCCGGGGAGAAACCTTTGACCTTTTTGCGTATGACAAGGAAGGGCACCTCTTTATCCATACAGATCCGGAAGAGAATACTACCAAATTCATTCATACAGATGACAGTAAAACAACCATTGACGCTCTCGGCAACAGCACTATTGAAGTCTACGATTCATTAAACCGTCTTGCCTGCCTGAAAAAAAAGGATGCCGCAGATCACACCATTTCCAAAGAAGAGATCTTCTATGATCGCTGCGGAAATAAAGCCAAAGTCCTCACGACACTTTATGACGATACAATAGAGGTAAAAACCCTCACAACCAGTTGGGAATACAATCGGATGGGGCAAGTAGAGCGTCAAATTGATGCAGCCGGCAAATTCACCCTATTT
>JAZKBL010000002.1:5189-11851 GCA_040388665.1 Chlamydiota bacterium | reverse complement strand
TCTGCCGAGCGGTATCTCAATAACTACTACCTATGATGGACTAGGAAGACTCCTTGAATTCATCAGTTCAGAGGACACCGTCCACTACAGCTATACCTATTCACCTCGGCAGGTGGAGATCATCGATTTTGTGCAAAATCGCACCCTCCGGCGCTCATATGATGCCTTCGGCGGTCTTCTCGAAGAAAGCACAGGATGCAGTTGGAAATATGATGCACAAGGGAGGTGTAAACGATTTACCCTTCCCGATTGCTCCTCGATTGAGTATACCTACCGCGGCATGCACATGTCTCAAGTGATCCGTCATGATCACTCGGGAGCCACTCTCTATACACACACGTACAGGACATTTGACCCCAATGGCTATGTGGATCAGGAGGAGATGATTAGCAATCCGGGAACAGTTGTAACGGAGCGCGATCTTTTTGAAAGACCGGGTAGACAAACTTCTGCTTATCTCACCCAGTCGATTGCTTATGGATCGACGCATCTTGTCAAGAATATTCAAAGCACCCTTCTCGGTCAAAAAACCTACACGTACGACCCCTTGAACCAACTCTCTACAGAAAATGAGACAGCTTATCACTTCGATTCCCTGGGAAATCCCACAGATTGCATCGTTTCAGATGCAAATGAATTGATGGCAACACCTACAACGACGCTCGACTATGACCCCGATGGCAATCCCAAGCAGTGCACTACCCCTTCAGCCACCTATCTGTACCATTATGATGCTCTAGGCAGGTTAACAGAGATAAAGACAGAAGAAAAAACCATTCGCTACTCCTATGATCCCCTGTCACGTCTGTATTCCAAAGAAGTTACAGGTTCTCCTACAACCTATTATCTCTACGATCAAGAACGAGAGATTGGTTCTTTTCAAAATGGAGAGCTCTGTGAATTAAAAATACTCGGACTTGGAATCAAGGGAGAGATCGGCGCCGCTGTTGCGCTGGAATTCTCCTCCGAGATATTTGCACCGCTTCACGATTTCAATGGAAACATCATTGCCCTTGTCTCTTTACAAGGTGAAATCGTTGAAAGCTATAAGTTCACTGCCTTTGGCTCTGAAGAATCCCCATCCGTGCATCGCAATCCGTGGCGTTTTTCCTCTAAACGGACTGAAGACACAGGGCTGATTTATTTCGGCAAGAGGTTTTATGACCCGAGCCTCGGACGGTGGCTCACCCCCGATCCTTCCGGTTACACTGAAGGGATCAACCTCTATATCTATGCGCTAAATAGCCCTCTCAATCGGCTGGATCTTTTTGGTCTTGACTCAGAGCCTCTCTTTTCCAATTTTAGAATAGACATCCCGATTTCTCATGTCCCGTTACCCACGATTGGTCCCGCAGGTGTTGCGCCCGTTCCGGGGCTTTTCCACGGCATCCCCGTCAATTACTTCGTCTCCTGCGGCTATTTTCATCTACTCAAATTCTCTCCCGAGGAACTGACAGAGGGAACTTTTAACCTCTTTGATCATCTTGGCGATCTCATGTCTTCAGAGGAAAATGTCATTAATGGCATCGTTCCCTTCCATGGCATGGGAAATACCCCACAGGATGCACTCAAGTTCTTCCAAGAGGTGCGAGACAATACACCTGAAGGCACTTTTCAGCTTGGCACCTATAGCGAATGTAAGAATTTTTTTTCAGACACGGCACGCGTGATAAGGGAATTTTTTGGAGCACAAACTTTGAGGGTCAGAATGTCTGGAGAATTGATCGAAGCTCTTGCCGATTTTTTGGATACCAAGTATCCGGGAACGCACCTAGAAATACCTTACCATAGCGAAGGGGGGTTAGTAGTAAAACGGGGAATCCAGTCTCGAGATAGAGAAAAACAAAAAATAATTAAAAGAGTTTGCATTACAAGCGGGTTTGGTGGTGCAAAGCCTATGTCTAATGCACTTGTAAAACAAGCTCGTGATTATTATTCAAAAGGGGATTATGTTACGAAGTGGTTTGCATTCCCCTATCTAAAAAATTCTAATTATGAGATACACATTATTCCGGCTATTTCGAAATGGCATGAGAAAACTGCATTTCTTATAGATCATGCCGCACTTGGCAGTACGTATAGGGGTGCTTTGGAAAGTGACTTTAATAAAACAAGAAAAGACGGATATAGATTTTATGATGGTCAAAATCGTTAGTGTCATTGCTTTTATAGCTTTATTTTTTTTAAAAGTGTCGCAAGTTCATGGGAGCGAGTACATAAGATATGCTAATGAAGCGAAAAAAGCCTTCATTACAGAGATGGGAAAAAAACATGGCTGGGTTTGTGTGGGTTCAGGGGCAAGTATGCCATATGATGTGGAGTCGCTAGACGCCATGTTTTATGTTTATAAAAAAGTATCTAAGGAGGAAGCGCGAGAGCTTCTAGTAACCGCCTTGGAGCGATTTCGTGAGATTGTTCATGCAAGCGAGAAATTGCGTCCTTATTTGCGTTATTACCCTTTAGATATTGATAGCGTTTCTGTGTCTCTATATTTTCATAGCATAGATGATGGGCTTAATATTGATGGGGGAGTTGCGAGCGTGTGCAATTCTTTTGGAGGCTATGTATCCTATGATGCTGCAGAAATGGGCAATAAGCCAGGGTTACATAGGTATTATGAAATTGCTAAAGAGACCTATGATGAGGCTTTAAAAGCATTGCATTTAGAAAAAGGTGTGCATATTTCACTTAGAAAAAAAGCGATCGGTGCAAATTATACCGAGGAATCGAGAAATCAAGCGAAGATGCTCTCAAAAGAACAAGAGCCGGTTCTAGTGCAATATGGTCCGGGGGATGAGCTGAAGATTTTAGAAATTGAGTATCCCAATTTTTGCAATACAGTTGAAGAGGCCATTCGCGATAGGGTTACGGGTATTTCAGAAAAGTATTTCGATGAGGAGTTGTTTAAAACCCTTGCTGAGAAACAAATCGGGCAACTGAATGGCGAGTATGTGGGGTATTGGCCGAATGGAGAGCTTCGGGTGAAAGTAGAATGGAAAAATGGAAAACCTGATGGGCATATGCATGGCTGGTACCCTGATTGTACCGAAGCTTTTAAAGGCTACTTCAAGGAGGGGCTCAAGCAGGGGATACAGATCTCATGTTTTCCACCTGAAAACCGTTGGGGATATGGTAATCTCGCAAGAATTTGTAATTATAATTTAGAAGGAAATCTCAATGATGAGCAAGTAATTAATTATCCCGATGGTAGGTTGAAGGGTTCTGTGTACTATAAAAATGGCAAGTTAGATCGCGATGTGAGTTTGTGGCATGTCGGAGGTGGGGAATTGAACAGCTGGAAATACAGAAAGGGTAAGCTCATCTCGAATAAGAAAAAAATTACAAATGGGAAATGAACTTTTCTTGCAATCGTATCATTGTATCGTGTCATTGTAATGCAAGAGCATCCAGGGCAGAAAGAATGCTCGAAATGGGCAGCGTAAAAAGGCAGTCGCTCATTTTACTGCCGCCGCAGCCGTCCATGAGACAAGGTCTGCAGGATGTTTTTTGTGCAACAACGCGAGCCTGTGGATGCATCCACGGACCCCAATTCTGATCAGAGGTTGGCCCAAATAGAGCGATTACAGGAGTCTTTGTCGCCGATGCGATATGAAGGGGCACGGAATCCACGCAAATTAAACACTTACTGCCCTTTATGAGCGCTCCGAGCTCTTTTAAGCTGATCTTACCGCCAAGATGGCAAACAGGGATGCCTGGCGCTTCTTTTAAAATCTCCTCGCACATCGCAAGCTCTTCAATATCTGGACTTGCAGAAAGAACAATCGGAAATCCACGCGCATGCAAGGCGATGATGAGTTCGGCTATTTTTTTAGGGGGCAGACATTTAAACCGCCAGCGCGATACGGGATGAATAACGATGTAGCCTTCTTTTACGGGTAAATGCGCGCGCACAGAACTCTTAGCCTCTTCGGAAATATGTAAACAAAGATCCCTTTCTTTAAGCTCAGGAAAAATACCAATCCGACGCAGAACATCAAGCTGCTTTTCAACGGTATGACGCGGGGTCTTGCAGTTCTTTACAGTATGCGTATAGATCTTCTTTTTGCCCTTAAACCCTTTGTTTTCCGGATCAAAACCAACACGAAACTGAGCATTAGAGATAAAAGCCACAATCGCTCCTCGATCCCCTTCCGTAAGGTTAATCACAAGATCATATTTTTCTTTGCGTATCTTTCTTAAAGTAGCGACTTCTTGGCTTAGCTTTTTTAAAAGGGATAGCTTCTTCCAACCACGGTCATAAAGGTGAAATTGCGCAATTGCCGGGTGGCCTTCAAGCATGGGAAGCGTGTCTTTATAAATAAAAGCGTGCACTTCTGCATGAGGCATATTTTTTTTTAAGAGCGTAAAAATAGGAGAGGTCAATAAGACGTCTCCATGGTGCCGCATCTTAACAACTAAAATTTTTTTAACACACTTAAGATCTGGGTAATCGCCATACATAGTGCTTTAAATTTACCAAAAATGTAGAATATACACAAAATGATTCAAAAATTTGTGGAGTTACAAAACATATGACAATTGAGCAAACCCTTTCTATCCTAAAGCCTGATGCAGTCGGTGCAAATAATATCGGCGAAATCATCGCACGTTTCGAAAAAGCGGGACTAAAAATTGTAGCATCAAAAATGCTGCACATGACAACAGAGCAAGCAAAAGCATTTTATGCAGTGCACGCTCATCGCCCGTTCTTCCAAGAACTTGTTGATTTCATGACACTTGGGCCCGTGCTCATTCTCGTCCTTTACGGCGAAGATGCAATCGCAAAAAATCGCACTATCATGGGTGCAACAAATCCTAAAGAAGCAGCACCCGGAACCATCCGCGCCGACTTTGCAAAATCGATCGACAAAAATGCTGTGCACGGCTCCGACGGCCCAGAAACTGCTAAGCAAGAAGTCTCTTTCTTCTTCAAACCACAAGAAATTTTCGTCCGCTAGTACATAACTGCGTCATGAGACCGCGCTCGAAGAGCGTTTGGAGTGCGGTGACTCGTCACCGCTTTTCTTGACAGCGACTTGTCGCTGTTCTTTTTGTTTATTGTTTTCCAGTACAATGTAGGTGTTTAAAATAAATTATATTATTAAAATTTTATTTAACAAAACCGCTTACAACGTTTCTGTCAAACTAATTTTAAAAACTGGTAAAGCAATTATTTAAGACGCTTTTCTAGAGCATTGAGCTCTTCGGTGAGGCCTGCGGGGAATTTGGGCTCGAATTGCTTGAAGTAGCCTCTTAGCTCGTCCACTTCTTTGACGTATTCTTGCGCATCAACGGTGTTTAATTGTTTTAGAGCTTCTTCTGACACGTCAAGACCTGTAGTATCGAGTGCTTTAGGCAGGTAGCCAATTGGTGTTTTGACAGCTTCTGCAGATCCCTCTGTTCTTTCCAAAATCCATTTGAGCACGCGGCTATTTTCTCCAAATCCGGGCCAGAGGAATTTTCCTTCTTTAGATTTGCGGAACCAATTGACTCCAAAAATTTTGGGCAGCTTTTTTGGATCTCCCTTTTTTCCCATCTCCAACCAGTGGTAAAAATAATCTCCCATATGGTACCCGCAAAAAGGGAGCATCGCAAAAGGATCGTGTCTTAAAGCACCGATAACCCCTTTTGCGGCGGCTGTCATTTCTGATGAGAGACTAGCGCCGATGAAAACTCCGTGCTGCCAGGAAAACGATTCAAAAACAAGAGGAACAACGCTAGCTCTTCTTCCGCCAAAAATCATCGCAGAAATCGGAACGCCTTGTGGATCATTCCATAAAGGATCAAGTATTGGACATTGTTGTGCCGAAACAGTAAAACGAGCATTGGGGTGTGATGCAGGCGTGCCAGAAGATGGCGTCCAAGGCTCACCTTTCCAACTTGTAAGGGACTCGGGAATCTGCTTTGTCATTCCTTCCCACCAGATATCGCCATGCGGGTCTAATGCTGTATTCGTAAAAATTGTATTTTTGGCAATCGTTTTCATGGCATTGGGATTTGAGTCAAAAGATGTGCCGGGAGCCACGCCAAAAAATCCAGCTTCGGGGTTTACTGCATAAAGAGCTCCATCTTCGCCAAAGCGCATCCATGCGATGTCATCGCCAAGACATTCGATTTTCCATCCTGGCAAAGAGGGCTCTAACATCGCAAGGTTTGTCTTACCGCAAGCGCTTGGGAAAGCTGCCGCAATATACTTTTTTACCCCTTGAGGATTTGTAATGCCGATGATCAGCATATGTTCTGCAAGCCATCCTTCATCCCGTCCCATGCACGAGGCGATACGTAGCGCAAAACATTTTTTTCCAAGAAGAGCGTTGCCTCCATAACCGCTTCCAAACGACCAAATGCTTCTCTCCTCAGGAAAATGAACGATGTACTTCTGATCTTTTCTACATGGCCATGCTTGATCTTTTTGTCCTTTTTCTAAAGGAACTCCAACAGAATGTAAACAGGGAACAAAAAAACCGTTTTCAAGGGCGTCTAAAACTTCTTTGCCCATACGCGTCATCATCTTCATATTGCAGACGACGTAGGGAAAATCTGTAAGCTGAACGCCTATATGAGAAAGGGATGAACCAAGAGGTCCCATGCTAAACGGGATCACATAAAGAGTGCGTCCGCGCATACAGCCTTTGAAAAGGCCTTTTAAAAGAGTCTTCATC
>JAZKBL010000002.1:0-5179 GCA_040388665.1 Chlamydiota bacterium | reverse complement strand
TCATCTCTTGCGGATCGCGCCAATTATTCGTTGGGCCGGCATCTTCTTTTGACTTAGAGCAAATAAACGTCGCATCTTCTACGCGTGCAACATCATCAGGATCGGAATGACACCAGAAACTGCCTGGACGTTTAGAAGGGTTAAGAGGTGCAAAAACCCTTTTTACAACGAGATCCTCGGCCAATTTATTATATTCTTCGTCTGAACCATCGCAAAGGTAGACGTGATCCGGCTGACAGAGTTCCACAGCCTCTTGAATGAAGCTGCGCAACTGTTCGTTACTTATCTTATTTTTCATTAAAGATTTTTACGTTTCTTGAACTTATCGAGATATTCTAAGGCCTTTCCAGTTCCTAGACACACTGCAAGAAGAGGATTGGGAGCAACGATGACAGGAAGGCCTGTTTCTTTAATTAAAGCCTTATCTAATCCTTTGATAAGCGCACCACCACCAGCAAGAACCATCCCTCGTTCAACGAGATCTGCTGCAAGTTCTGGAGGGCATTTTTCTAGAGTTAGTTTGACGCTTTCAATAATTTGCTGAATAGGCTCCGCAAGACACTCACGAATTTCAACGGAGTTAATTCTTTTTGTGATAGGAAGACCTGCGACTTGGTCTCTTCCACGCACTTCCATTTCAAGTTCGTTATCCCCTAAAGGATACGCTGAACCAATGGTCATCTTGATCTCTTCCGCAGTGCGAGGGCCTATCATAAGGTTATAGGTACGTCTCATATAATTGACGATGCAATCATCAAATTCATCCCCTGCAATGCGCAAGGATCTGGATTCAACAATACCGCCAAGAGAGATGATCGCAATTTCTGTTGTACCGCCGCCCACATCGATGATCATGTTAGCAAAAGCTTCATGCACAGGTAGACCAACGCCAATAGCCGCTGCCATTGGTTCTTCAATCAAAATTACCTCTTGAGCTCCCGCGCGCAGTGCGGAATCTTCAACAGCTCTCTTTTCTACTCCTGTAATACCGGAGGGAACAGCTATAAGAATTTTAGGGCGAAAAAGACTGCGTGTCGGGGTGACCCGCTTAATAAGCGCTTTTAGCATTCCTTCTGCAATTTCAAAATCGGCAATAACACCATCTTTCATAGGACGAACGGCATGAATTTTACGCGGTGTTTTGCCAAGCATAGCCTTTGCTTTATGGCCAACTGCCAAGACTTCATTTGTCACAGAATCAACAGCCACCACTGAGGGTTCTGCAAGAACAATCCCCTTCCCTCTTACATAAACAAGAGTATTAGCTGTCCCTAAATCGATGCCAATATCATTCGAGAGCAGTCCGGAAATCTGACCGCATTTATCCATAAGGTTGCGCAGAACCGAAGAGATAACATCATTTACATTACCGGTATTCTTCTTTGCCATAATCTACAAGTTTTTAATTTAGGTTTTGAGCAACTCAAGCACATCTTCCCACGTCAATTTCGCAATTGCCTCATCATCGCAGCTAACAACTTTCTTGACCAATCCTTTTTTTCGCCTTTGCAATTCTGCGATTTTTTCTTCGATCGTCCCAAGCGTAATTAACTTATAAGCAGACACTGACTTTTTCTGTCCAATCCTGTGCACGCGGTCTGTGGCTTGGTTTTCTACAGCAGGGTTCCACCACATGTCATAATGGATAACAGTATCTGCCCCAACAAGATTTAAGCCAGTGCCTCCAGCTTTCAAAGAGACAAGAAAAACAGGAATTGCCGGGTCTTCATTAAATTGTTTCACAACTTCCAAACGATTTTTGCTAGAACCATCGAGATAAACAAAACGTATACCTTTTTGTACAAAATCTTCACGCATAATCTGAAGCATACGGGTGTACTGTGAGAAAATGACCGTTTTATGTTTACCTTCTACCAAGGTTTGCAGAAGATCCATGAGCATTTCATATTTTGCAGAATCTCCGGATTCCGCTTTTTCTTTTGCAAAAATCGCCGGATGACAACAAATCTGCTTCAACCGGGTAAGCGTTGCAAGCACATGAATCTGTACACGATCAAATCCATCACGCTCAACAAGCTTGACAAGTTCGTCACGAGCGGATTCAGCATAAGAGCGATATAGTGCTTGCTGCACATCAGAAAGCTGGCAATGATAAATAATTTCAGCAACCGGCGGCAGGTCAGAGAGAACATCGCTCTTCATGCGGCGCAAGATAAAGGGGGAAATTTTCTTACGCAAATACTCGATATTTTTCACATGTTCAGAGCCCGATACGCGTACATATTTCTCAACAAACCGATCGTAACTGCTTAAAAAGCCTGGCATCAAGAAATCAAAAAGACTCCACAATTCATCTAAAGAATTTTCTATCGGCGTTCCAGAAAGAATAAGTCGATGATCCGCTTGAACCATTTTTACTGATTTTGCATTACGCGTTCCTCGGTTCTTAATATGCTGCGCTTCATCAAGAATTACATAAGAAAAATGCATCGATCGATAACTTTCTATATCTTTTTGAAGTAGCGTATAAGAAGTAATAACCACATCATTTTCGCTTAAGCTATCGATTATTTTTTTCCTGTTAACAGGAATACCATCGATGACAACGGCTTTAATTTTTGGATTGAATTTACTAAATTCTTCTTTCCAATTGTAAAGTAATGAAGTTGGGCAAACAATTAAAGAAACGCCTTTCTTTTTAAGAATATTTTGCGTGATCGCAACAATTGCTTGAAGCGTTTTACCAAGACCCATGTCATCTGCCAAAATTCCATTCAAAAACATGAGACGGAGCCTCTCAAGCCAGCGCACTCCATCGAGCTGATAAGATCTAAGTGTCGCACGCACGTCTTTTGGCACATCAGAGATTGTCAACTGCTGCTCGCCAAGCATTTGTTTGCGGATATCCATGAGTTGATCTGAAACAACGAATTTAACAGGCAACCCCTCAAACTGCTCAGCGTCGACACTTGCCAAACTCCAAATCGGTCTTTGCATTGTATGGTTATCAAGTATCGAAATTCCCAGTTCATCAAAAATTTGCACAAGAAGAGAAATCCTCTCTAAATCAAGAACCAAAATTTTAGAAAGTTTACCCCCCTCTGCCATCTTTTTGGCCTTAGATTTTACTCCTTCCAGCTCAATGAATGCTTTTCTCGATGCCATACATTCCCAAAGCAAATCCAATTTAACTCCCAAAAGATGGCCATCCACTTTGAGTTCAATCTCATACTGATCAATCCGATCTGTGTGGCGAAGATTTAATTCAAATTTGGTTTCGTCGTAAATAAACTGATCAAGAAGATTTTGCGGACAATTAAACGTCACAAGATGTTGATTGCGCGGAATAGTATCCGTCATAAATTCAACAATCTTTTTATCTGATTTTGATATATAAATCCCGGTATCTGGATTGAACAAGAAATCTTGAAATAGATCTTCAATAATCCTTCTTTCTTCCACTAAATTACGTGCTAAAATCCCTTGAGAAGTGACAAACGACGACACATCTTCAAAAACAAGTTTTGCAGCTGCTGCTGGAATTTTATTTCCATCGTATTTAAAATGTAAAACAGCCTCGAGCTCCCCATTCAAAAATGAAATGTCACATTCAGCCTCAACATTGCCAACAAAAGGGAGGGTTACAAAATCTTGAATCACGGCATCATTGGCAATTTCTGCATAACGCGCAAGTTCAGGAAGAGAGTTTTCTACAAAAGTTCCAAAAAGGGGCTCCGGCACAGTCATCTCTCGAATAGAGCGCAGGTTACGTAAATGCACTCTTGTAATTACAGAAGGAAATCTGTAATAAATTCCTCGAAAAAACATCCCTGGTTTGACACATTCAAAAAGCCGCGCTTCCTCAAGAGCAAAAGCCTCATCTTCAACAACAATCTTAGGATTCACAAGAATTTTTGAAACAGGAGGCTCAATATATTCAAGAAAAAACCTCAGAGTTGCAGGAGTCAAAGAAAAACGAACAGGAGTCTCAAAACTACCTTCATAAAGTCCTGGAAGTATCGGGAAATCGTCTTCACTTTGAGAATAGTGCGTTTTTTTAAACTTTTCATGAGCTGTTTCATACATTCTTGCCAAGATCATTCCAAAAACTACTGCATCGATATGCGCAATACGTAGAGCCTTTTCAGAGTTTGCGCCCTCCTGAACACGCGCATAATCTACAATCATCCGCACAACATCTCTTTGAGACTCATCAAACGATTGCAAAGAAAATCGAAACCTCTTGCCCCCAATAAATATCACCTCCTCATAACGAAGAGCTTCTAAAAATTCTTTCACATTAGGAATATGCAAAGGCTTAGAGCGTATAGGCAAACGCAGCGCTAACTGAATTTCAACAGGGCCTCTTGACTCTCCCTCTTGCATCGGAGGCAAGTTAAAAATAAGAGCAAACTCTGCTTTATCAAATCCTGATTCTTCTTGCGGGCGAAAAAAAAGAGCCGACGCAAGAAGCTGTGAAGAATATACATATTCTTGAAGCAACTGTTTCTGAAACTGTTCTTCCTGCCTTTGAACTTCTTTAGTTTCTGCTTCTTTAAATTTTTCCATGAGTTTTTTGCGTTCTTCCGCGTCAAAACCACTTTTTTTGGAAAGATCAGCTTCTTTAGAATATGCAACAAGAATTTTATCAAGATTTTCTTCTAAATAAAAAACTAAAGCAGCCAAATGTTGACAATCGTAGTTATAGGGACAATCACAATTAGAGTCGATTGCCTCGCATTCCAGCCTATCAATTTCAATTTCACTTTCGTAGTGATTTTCATATTGTCCTAAAATACGACCACTAATGCGGATTGTTTTACCGTCCAAATGAAGAAGTTTTGCCGAGACAACTTTTTCCTGCTCGAACATCTCCTTTCCTTCTTTCACTATGGACGAGGAAAAATCTTGTCTAATTTTGCGAAAATTTAACATTTGACTCACTCTCGTTGATACACAAATGCTTTTACCTTTTTTTTTAAACCGGCGCAAGAAAAAATCTAAAAATCCTTAAGTTACGCACTTATAATACCCAAGTGAATTCAAAATTTAGGGATGCCGGTTTTACCAAAACTCCAAATTTTGAATTCACTTGGGTATAGGGTTGCTAAAAAAAGGGGATGCAGTTATGCTTTCAACTCTTTTGCGGGTGTAGCTCAGTGGTAGAGCATCACGTTGCCAACGTGAGGGTCGTGAGTTCGAATCTCATCACCCGCTA
>JAZKBL010000001.1:0-22195 GCA_040388665.1 Chlamydiota bacterium | reverse complement strand
TAGCCTGGGTATCCAATCCCTAGAAGCCTTCGTCTTTAGGCGAGGGAGTATTCACCATAAATAATTCTATACAGGAAGTGCGCCTTTAGCGCCGGCTTCGTACCAGGCGCGAAGAGAGAAAATCGCTTCAGATAATTTTTCTGCAATAGCCGCTTGCGCTTCTCTTTTATCGAGGTGAGCAAATGCGCTATACTCAATAGGAGCTCCAAAAACGCATGCCGTTTTGCCCCATAATTTAGGAAACTTGCGCTTTCTACTCCATATATTGTACGACCCGTGAATATACGCTGGGATGATGGCTGCATTTGATCTTGAAATCAAAAGACCAATACCTGGTTTTATTAGACCTAACTTATTTTCATGAGATCTTGTTCCTTCAGGAAAAAGAATCACTTTTTTTCCTTCTTTCATAAGAGAAATAACAGAACGAAATACAGCAACATCTCCTGCGTCACCACTTACAGGATGTGCATTTAACGCACGAATGAATGCCCCAAAACCTAAAATCTTAAAAAGGCTTTCACGTGCTAAAAAATGAACCTCTTCCGGCCAAGAAATTGATAAAAGAATGGGATCTAAAAATGAAGTGTGATTGGATGCAATAATGGCTCCTCCCTGTAAAGGAAACTCATTACCGTAGACTCGATTACGATAGCAAATCTTGCAATATAGCCATGCTAAAAACAAAACCACTCGATATAAAAAATGCATTCCCTGCGATCTTCTAGCCCATGCCGGCTTCATGAAATTACCTTGAGCTTATATTGCAAAATTTGTTCAACGACCTGATCGAGCGTCAGACTAGAAGTATCAATTGTATAAGCGCCATCAGGACAACAAAGAGGAGCTAGCATTCGCGTAGAATCGATTTCATCTCTTTTTTGAATATCTGCCAAAACCTGATCACGATCAAGATGAGGATTCTTCGCAACAAGCTCTAGCAGTCTACGCTCAGCGCGCACTTCAGGTCTTGCAGTTAGAAAAATTTTAACTTCCGCACCAGGAAACACAACAGATCCCATATCTCTACCTTCAAACACGGCATCCCCACTTTGTGCAAAATGACGTTGAAGCTTCCATAATGACTCGCGCACAGGCGTCAGCGCAGAAACAGGTGAAACAAATGCTGTAACTTCCTGTTTTCTAATTTCTTGAGTAACATCTTTAGCGCCAATAAAATAACGACCCTTCTCAATGGTGAATTTAAGAAGAAAATCATCGATAACCTTTTGTACAGCTACTCTATCTGTAATATCTACATTGTCTTGCAATATAAGCCATGTAACGATGCGGTACATCGCTCCAGTATCAAAGTATGAAAAATGCAAACACTCTGCAACCCGTTTTGCAACGGTTGTTTTGCCAGTGCCTGCAGGTCCATCGATTGTAATAATCATGATTATAAGTTGTTAGTTATCGTAAAAGAAGAAAAAAATAAAGCGCAGGAGCCGTTAAAAGAAGCGAATCTAACATATCAAGCACGCCTCCAAGCCCCGGCAAGCGATTGCTATCTTTAACAAAAGCATCTCTTTTAAGCAAAGACTCTGAAAGATCTCCAACCTGGCCTACAACTCCAATTAACATTCCCAAAAATGTCGCTTCTAAAAAAGTCAGATGAAACATTCCATGAGAAAATTTGTTTCCTAAAACATACATGCCAAGACTTGCAAGCCACGCACATAAAAATCCAGCTATAGCTCCCTCCACTGTTTTTTTAGGACTTAAAACAGGAGCTAGCTTATGTTTACCCCAAAGCCGTCCAACAAAATAAGCGCCAACATCGGTAATCTTGGTAACGAAAATTAAATAAGCAAACCACCACCTTCCATCCATCAAAGCTCCCGTAGAAGATAGGGGATAAAGAATGCCAATCATAAGACCGATGGGAACAGCAAGATAACAAATACCAAAAAACTCGACAGCGATATGCACAAGAGCCTCAGATGCGTCTCTAAAATGCCTTACAAATAAAATCACAACCGATGAAACCATAACAACAACAGGCAAAGGCCACCAGTCCTGCGCCTTTAATGCTATGAAATAGGCAAGAACTTCAGCAACAGCAAGTGTAATCATCAATCTAGAAGCGGGAGCTAAACCTTTTGCAACAGCTAACTGTGCATACTCCCAAACACCAATACCTGCGAAAACTGCAGCGGCGATCACAAAAAGAAAGCTCACCCAACTATACATTGAAAAAGCAAGCAGCAATACGATAATGGTCAGCATTAAGCTCGATATGAGAAATCTCTTGTATAAGTCTGCCATGCGTTGGTTATAAGCCATATTTAAGTTTATCCTCCATGTCTTCGATGTCTACGCTGATATTCGATAATTGCGCTCAATAAGTTTTTTTCATTAAAATCAGGCCAGAGCACATCGGTTACATATACTTCAGAATAGGAAATTTGCCAAAGAAGAAAATTACTAATACGCAATTCACCACTTGTGCGTATAACAAGCTGAGGGTCTCCCCAAGCTGCGGTATCAAGATACGTAGCAATCACCTGTTCTGAAAGAGCTTCTGGCAAAAGTTTTCCACTGACACAATCTTCTGCTATTGTTTTTATCGCTCTACGAATATCATCACGTCCGCCATAATTCAGCGCTAAAACAAGATCGATCTTATTTCCATGCCGCGTAGCATTCTTCACATCCACTAGCGCTTTTTTTACTCCATCATGAATCATCGATTCTTGCTGTTGAAGAAGGCGCACTTGGACCAAATCCATCAAGGCTTCTACTTCTTCAGGAAGCCTATTCCAATTCTCTGTAGAAAAAGAATAGACGGTTAAAACCCTAACTCCGAGCTCAGAGGCTGCTTTGACAATTTTTGTTAAGGTATCAGCCCCCTTCCAATGACCTGCCATATAAGGAAACCCATGCTGTTTAGCCCATCTTCTATTCCCATCCATGATGATCGCTACATGGTGAGGAACCGACGTCGAATCAACCAATGCTCGGTCTTTTTTTTCATATAGTTCATCTTTAGGAACTAATTCTTCCTCTAAAAGCGGATTCATAGTACTATTTCATTCCAAAAAATTTTTTAAAGAAAAGCGTTCTATGCCTTTCAGGACCAAGAGATAAAATACTTATTGGAGTTTCGCATAACTCCTCTAACCTTTCAAGGTACTTGAGAGCATTTTTAGGAAGATCCTCAATCTTTCCAACATCATTCGTAGATACCTGCCATCCAGGAACTGTTTCATAAACAGGCTCTAAAGCTTCCATCTCTTCCGGAGATGAAGGAAAAATATCCATCATCTCTCCTTTTAAGCGATATCCTGTGCAAATTTTTATCTCTTTAATGTGATCCAAAATATCAAGCTTTGTAAGAGCGATAGAATCAACACCGTTAAGCCTTGCTGTAAAACGCACAACCATTGCATCAAACCAACCCATACGCCTCTTACGCCCTGTTGTCGTGCCAATCTCTCTTGCTGTAAAACTATCAGGAAACAACTTTTCTTCTTCTAAAGATAGCTTTGATGGTAAAGGACCATTTCCAACCCGAGTTGTATAAGCCTTAACAACACCAAGAGTATGTCCAATTCTTGTCGGCCCAACACCTGCACCTGCACATACACCCGCTGCAAGAGTGCTCGATGAAGTAACAAATGGGTACGTGCCGAATGTCGTATCTAATAAACTCCCATGTGCACCTTCAAACAAAACATCTGCACCATCTTTTAGAAGTTTATCTAACTTACTTTCAAATGAAACCACATACGAAAACAGTTTTTTACCGAAATTTAAATGTTCATCAAGGAGTACAGCACAATCAATTTTAGGAAGATAAAAAATTTTTTCAAGTTCTTGATTTTTTATCTCAACGGCCGTTTTAAGACGCTTTTCTAATATCTTCCTGTCAAGTAAATCCCCAACGCGTATTCCAATACGAAGAGCCTTATCTGCGTAGCACGGTCCAATTCCTCTACCTGTGGTTCCAATAGATGCAGCTCCCTTTTGCTGCTCATAAAGCTTATCCAGCTCCCGGTGGTAGGGCAAAACGAGGTGAGCATAAGGAGAAATAGAAAGTCTTCCTTTAAGATTAATCCCTCTCTCTTCCAATTCTTCTATTTCTTTTAAAAGAACTGACGGATCGATGACAGTACCGCCACCAATGTAACAATGCACATGAGAATAAAGAATTCCGGATGGAATTAAATGAAAGCGAAATTCTTCATCGCCAATTTTAATCGTATGACCGGCATTGTTACCCCCTTGCGCGCGGACAACATGCTCTGCATGTTCAGCAAGAAGATCAATCATCTTGCCCTTACCCTCATCCCCCCACTGAATACCTACAACAACAATACCAGACATAGCTCTCCGCAGCTCTTGTAAAAAATCCTGTTAAGCAGCATAGCCGATCAGTAATTTGATGGGTAATTAAAAATATTTATATATTAAAAATGAAAGCTTTTCATCGCATCCACCTTAACCCGCGCGCTAAGACTTCAAATCTTTGCCGCTCTTGCCGAGATGCCTCTTTTTGATACCAATGCAACAACTCCTCTATCTGCTGAGGTGTTAGTTTAAGCTCATCAGCATCATCAAAAACAGTCTTACCCTCTCCATCTGGAAGATGAAAATCTGCATTTAAACGAATAAGCTCTATAATGACATGCGTCCACCGATGTTGAAACGCCATACGAACTAAAGATTTTCCCAATTCTAGATGTCGAAAATTTTTCAAATCATTTGTAAAAAAATCTATGTATTTGTGCTGTTCAGCTAGCAAAAAAGCAAAAAAGCGATCATCTTCAGCAAAAGCTTTTTTAATAGCATAACACAAAATTTCATCAACAATTCTTTGTTTTTTATACAATGTATCAGGCATATTACGTAAATTAATTAACAAATATTCAAAAGCTTCTTGATCATCAATTTTCTTCCAAAAATGATAATTTCTACAAGCTTCCTCATCTGAGGACCCCGACGTTTCTTTCTGATGAATGAGCATAAATAAAGCACGAACAGCGACAAGATTGCTTTCCAAAGCACAATTTCCAACCACCTGAGCTGCCTCAAAAAACTTAACACGCGTAAGATTGAGATCTTTTTTTACATACCTCCAATAATCTCTAGACAAGTTACGAGAAACTGATTTTTTTTTTAATAACACAAGAATTTTCATCATCACTTTAATGGAAATTAAATCACTTTTCCCAATTCTATAAACTTTAAATCCTCGATATTTCCCATTCCCTGTATCAACCTTTACGCATAACTTTTCTTTATAAGAAAAAAGATGAATTGTTGCATGAGCCTTATAACCCGTACTCAACATCACCCATGATGTTTTAGATACATTATCACACCTCTGCTCTGGTGTTTGTTTAATCGCTCTATACACGACATCATTAACCGCAGCAAAAACCCTATCGTCCAAAGATCCATCTGCAACATACTCTCCTGCAAGCGCCAGCGTTCTCTCTATGCTTTCATATAGGGGTAGCTTATGCACAACGCTCGTCCCTTCAAATAGAGGCCCGGATAAAGAGAAACGACCCCCCCAAATCTTTGCTTGAAAAACCTGCTCTGTAAACAAATTATCTTTCTTTCGTAATTTTTCCATCAGCTCTGAATTCAAGGAAAAGCTCTCCTCGATTAACGCAATCTGCAAAGGTGTCTCGCCACATCGATTTGTAACGGAACGTATGTTAAAATCAACATCTAAAAGATGCTCCATAATGACATCTCTGTTAAAAAAAGCAGCAAGATGCGTCCACGTATACCCATCTTCATTTTTACAGGAAATTGCAGTTTGCACATCACTTGGGGAAAAAGAAAATAAACGATTAAAAAACCTATCACCTCCTTCTCCATACATCCCTTTTATAAAAAAATACAAAACAGCAATTTGATTTTCAGAATCAAGCTGCAAGTAACGATCAATAGCCTTGGATGAAGTTAAAAGAGCCCCACATTGTGGCAAAAATTCCAAAAAGCTATCTGCTGGCGACTGAGCAGCACAAAAATCGAACGACTGAAGACCTTCTTCTATATAACTATGGCGCCGCATCTGATTTGAAACAAAAGACATAAAACCTCATATTTTTCGAGTAATTGTATTACGCTTAAAAATATAAGTAAATCAGTATTAAAAAAACAAAGTAACTGTATAACAATCAACATGTTAACAATATGAATTTGTACAACATTTATTGATTTAATCCAAAAAACGCTTGGATTTCGGCATGCAAAAGAATTATAAACAGAACCTATGTTTAACTGTATAATAATCAACATGTTAACAATATGAATTTGTATAATATTTATTGATTTAAGCCAAAAACGCTTGAATTTCGGCATGCAAAAGAATTTATAGACAGAATCGATGTTTATTCGTATGCTCTAGAGGATTTGGTACACTGTAGCTTCGAGGTGGGTCCTTTGACTCCCTTTGATCAAGTTACACACATCACACTTGGGGTTAAAGCATGGAAAAGCAAAAACGGTGGCAATTCTTCCTTATTCTCGCAGTCGCAGCTCTGACGATTTACAATATCTTACCGACGGTATTTTACTATTCAAAACCTTTGAAAAGTCCGATCGATAAAGAAAAATCTCAAACAATCTCTATTCAAATTATCGAAAGAGTCAACTCATTAGAAACTGAGTCCGTAAACTGGCTCAATTCCTTTTGCGATCTTTTAAATCTTAAGCCTCTTGCCATTAATTTTGATAAAACCAATGCAGCATTCATCACTCTCTCCTTTAAAAATGAAGAAGATGCTCAAAAATTCCGCAGTTATCTTCCAAGAGCCGGCGCTTTGATTCCTTTCGTGCCAGCGCAACTATCCCTCTATCACGTGGGTGAAAATACGTCTAGCAAAAATGTTGTTATTCAAAGACAAATCCCTTTACATTTTGAACCTACGCAAGTAGATAGTTTTTTTGCTTTTTCCTTTAAAAAGGACAAAAACGGTAACCCAACAGGCTCTTACCAGGCACTAGTAGCTGATCGCGTCTTAGAACTTGGAACTACGCTTGGTGGAATAAGCGAAAATGCTGAATATTTACAAGCAATTGCACACCACCCCAATGATCCCCAAATCCAAGAACTCATTGTGCGTGTCGCACAAAATATTTTAAGCTTTGCAAAAGTATTTTCAGAAAACCCTTCGGTTGCACAACGCTATTATGCGAGCTTCACACAAACAGACGATAATAACCGATCCAATCTCGCGCACAGCTTTCTCTTAGCACTCACAGAACTTAAAGCGAAAACAACTTCAGAACTCCTCCATCTTCAAGAAAAACATTTAGAGCAAAAAAACAACAACGAATTTCTTTCAACAATCGACCAACAGCGTTTCGAGTTTCTTAAAAACCGCGAGCAAATTCTTACCTCCGCAGAATTAATCGTTAAAAGAGAGATCCAAGCGTTCGCTTCAGGTAAAAGTCCTTTAAATTCCGTTGCTCTAGGTAAAATGATTGCAGCCGCTCCGATAAAAAATTCCCTGCAAGTCATCTCATTGGAAGACCACAACCCTTTTATTTCAGAAATTGTCATCGATTGGGCTAATGAAAAATTAGAACTTCGATTACATCCAGATCTTCTAGCCTACAAAGAGCATACAGCCACACACAGTTCTTACTTAAAAGATCAAATCGACCAACTGATTTATAATCAGATAGCTTCCGCGTCACAACAAGCAGGCGAAACAATTATTCCTCGCCCGCCGCAATTTGAAATCGAACTCAATCAGATTTCAGACAGCAAAAGCTTTTTAACCCTGAAGCTAAGCAGCATTGCTGAAAAACAAATTCAAGAACTTAAGCAAAATTTACAATCAAACTGGCAGCCAAAACATCTCGACTTTAAAGCAGAAGCCTTTCCTATCATAACCTTTGACGCATTTTCTAATCTTCCTGCTACACAAAAAAAATTGGGCCTTGTTATCTACGCACCAGCGGTCTACAAAAAAACAGCTCCAAAAGGATTCCGCACAAACTCAATCTATGTAATCGCGCGAGGGGTAGACAAGATCTTACAAAAAGAGCAAAACGCGTCTACATCTGCACAAAACGAGCAGTTTTTAAACGATTTTCGTAAATTGCAGGATATGCTCCAACAAAACGGATTCTTCGGCTACTCAGGATCCTCTGTCGCTTTAAATTCTGAATACGCAAATGATTATATTTTTGAAAAACAAAATTACTTTCAAACGACACTAAAAGCAACACGTGAAGAGTTTTCAACAAAGGGGACCAAACGCTATGCCGTTCTTGAGTTCTCAGATCTTGAACAACGTGTTCTTACTGAAAATAAAATTGACACAAGAATTCATGAAGATCTTTTAAAATGGCGCGATGAATATAGAGCAGCACAAGTAGATATTACCGGCGGAAAAGAGTATGACGTTCCAGCGCCTACAAAGAATGTGCTCCTAAACAATTTAAGCTTAAGCCTTGTTAAATACTTCCGTGGGGATGACCGAAAAATATTGCATTGGGGATTAGATCTCTCCGGTGGAAAAACCGTACAGATCGAACTAAGAGACAACAACAACCGCCCTGTTACTAATCCAAATGACATCAACCAGGGGATTAACGAACTCTACAAACGCGTTAATAACATGGGAGTCTCTGAAGTGAGTATCCGTCAAGAAGGCGACTTCATCACTCTTGATTTTCCAGGTGCTCAGGGTCTTTCAGCCGCGGAACTTGTGAAATCATCATCGATGTTCTTCCACATCGTTAACGAGCAGTTTTCTCTAAACAACACAGCTCTTGCAGACACTGTCAATCGCTTTCTTCAAGAAGTGTGGAATGAGGCCGTCGTAACGAACAAAAAAAGCGGAGAAGACATTAACTTAATTGCTTGGAAACATCTTTATGGAGATGCTCTTGATGCTGACGCAGCGGAACCTAGAAGCGTTGCAGCAAAAGCTCTTTTCGAACAAGGGCTTCGACTTGAAAGCCCCATCGATAGAATTGCAAGCAGCGACTTTAACGAACAAATTTCAAAAATTGCAGTGCTACGCGGCGACAGCTTTACAGACTGGAATGGACAGACACACCCGTTAATCATTGTATTCCGCAATTTTGCATTAGAAGGATCCAGTTTAGAAAACGTACACGCCTCTTACGACCCTTCAAAGGGCAACTTTCTCTCTTTCAACGTTCAAAGCTCACAGACAACTTCTGGCGGATATAAAACAAATCCACGCGCAATACTTTACGCTTGGACCTCTCAGTTTGCACAAGAAAAAGTTGCAGACACCCCTCGGGAGGCTTTTTCTCAAGGAAAAGGCTGGCGTATGGCTGTTGTTTTAAACGGCTCTATCATCAGCCACCCGAATTTACAATCTGCTTTAAGCGATAGCGCAATGATCACGGGAAGCTTTTCTCAAAGGGAAGTCAATCAACTTGAAGCAGATCTAAAAGCTGGATCTTTAACATTTACGCCCCACATTCTATCTGAGAGAAATGTCAGCCCAGAGCTCGGCGCAAAAGAACGTACTTATGGCGTTGTTGCCACATTTCTTGCTCTCGCACTTGTCATGACTCTGATGATTGTCTACTACCGATTTGCAGGACTTGTAGCATCCATTGCGCTCGTCTTTAATCTGCTGATCATGTGGGCAACACTACAAAACCTTCAAGCAACGCTTACTCTTGCAGGTCTTGCCGGGTTAATTTTAACCCTAGGCATGGCAGTTGATGCCAACGTTCTTGTTTTCGAAAGAATCCGAGAAGAGTTTTCTCATTCAGGACGTATCGCTTCCGCTGTACATATTGGCTACAAAAAAGCATTTTCCGCTATTTTAGATTCTAACCTTACAACGATCATTGCAGCCCTCATTTTACTACACTTTGACGCGGGACCTATCAAAGCATTCGCGATCACGTTGATCATTGGTATCATATCCTCTATGTTCACAGCTCTATTTGTCACCCGCTATTTCTTTGCTGGCTGGGTGCAAAATGCTAAGAACAAAACGTTAAACATGATGAACCTAATTAAGTCTGCCAATTTTAATTTTCTTAAATACACAAAGAAAGCGACTTATTTTTCATGCGTAGTGATTCTAGTTGGAGCCTGTTTAGTTCTTGCACAAAGACACAAAATTGTGGGAATGGACTTCACTGGTGGTTATGCTTTAACAATAGATTTAACACCAAAGTCAAATACCGACTACCGATCAGCTGTAGAAAAAGCGCTTGCTGCAGAAGGAGTAACAACACAAGATGTTCAAATTAGGGAACTCTCTCCTGCAAGCACCATCCGTTTATTTTTGAGCAGAAACCTCGATCAGCCTGGTCGTCCTTTTTATGGAATGCCGCCTGAAACAGACAATAAAGATATCGGGTACTCTTACGAAAATAATCCTAAGATCGTCTGGCTCGTTAATGTTCTTGAGAAAGCAGACCTTAAGCTCACTCCTCAGTCGCTAGAAAAATTAGAGTATAATTGGTCTGATGTCAGTGGACAAATGTCCGATACAATGCGGTGGAATGCAGTTCTTGGATTATTCCTTGCCGTGATTGGAATTATGATTTACATCACTGCACGCTTTGAGTTTAAATATGCAATTAGCGCTACCCTATGTACCATTCATGATGTGGTATTTACAGTAGCTACCATTGGTATACTTGCAGCGCTTGGCCTGCCTGTTCAGATTGATCTAATTACCGTAGCAGCTTTACTTACCATTGTCGGTTATTCTCTTAACGATACCATTATTGTTTTTGATAGAATCCGCGAAGATACGAAATTAATGCGTAAACATAAGTTTACAGAAATCATTAACCACGCCCTGAATGTAACACTTAGCCGAACAGTCATGACCTCAGGTACAACATTGATGGTTCTTGTACCTTTAATTGGGTTAGGGGGCAGCACAATCTTTGGTTTTGCTCTTGTCATGGCAATTGGTGTAATTTTTGGCACACTATCTTCTCTCTTCATCGCTGCGCCACTCATGCTCTATTTCCATCATCGCGAAGAAAAAAAAACGGAAATTGTAGCAACGCAACGTGAGTAGCAAATACCTTAACTTAAAAGTTTTTACATAGATTTGCGCTCAGATTTTTCAGGTGGGCAAAGCGTGGAGTTCGAAGCGATCTTCCTGCCAGCTCGCGAGAACGAACGCAAAGCCGTCCTGAAAAAGATAAGCCAAAGACATCTAAAAACTTGTAAGTTAGGGTACTAGACTGGACATTTATAAAGACATCGTCAATGATGAACTTTAGCTGAAGCATTCTGCCCTCAATGGCATTGATGGCAGAATGCTCTCTATTATTGAAAACATACGACATTAGAGCAGCGCACCATAGAACGGGAGTTTGCAATGCGTCAACAAAACAGCAGAGCACCCTTGTGGGTTTACCCTGAAGTGGATCCTGTATGGACAAAATCCATCATTAAAGAATTCAGTATACATCCGGCAACAGCGCAAGTTCTAGCAACAAGAGGATTTCCAACCCTAGAAGCCATTCACGATTACCTTTACGCCAAGCTTCCTAACCTCCTTGATCCTCACCTTTTTCCAGATATGGATAAAGCAGTGGAACGCATTTTTGAAGCTCTGAACAACAAGGAAAATATTCTTGTTTACGGAGATAACGATGTCGACGGCATTACAGGAACAGTACTTCTTACAGAATTTCTTCGTTTTATCGGAGCTAAAGTATTCTTCTATGTTCCTAATCGCAATTCATTAAGACAAAGCTTAATGCTCGATGCGCTCGATTATGCGTACAAAAACGAGTGTAAACTTTTAATTACCGTTGATTGCGGCATCACTTCAGCTGACGAAATACAAGAAGCCGTTTCTAAAAATATTGATGTCATTATTACAGACCACCATGAACCTACCGCCAAATTGCCTCACTGCATTGCAACGCTCAATCCTAAGTTGCAAGGCAGCACGTATCCAAATAGAGAACTTACAGGAGTTGGTGTCGCTTTTAAACTTGCCCACGCGATCACCAATCTTCTGATCTCTAATGGAGAAATGAGTTCGAGTAAAATTGACTTGAAGCGCTATCTAGATCTTGTAGCCCTTGGAACAATTGCTGATATGGGATCATTGCTTGGTGAAAACCGCGTTCTTGTTCGTTACGGATTGCGCCAGGTGCGCAAAACAAAAAGGATCGGTCTCACAAAACTCTTTAATATCTGCGAGCTAAAAGTTAGTGAAATTACCCCTTTGGATATCGCTTCAAAAGTAGCTCCAAGGCTCAACAGCTTAGGAAGGATTGCCGACCCTATTAAAGGTGTAGAACTCCTTCTCCTGCGCGATCCCATAGCTGCAGAAGCTCTTGCCAAGGAACTAGATTTAAATAATATTGAAAGGCAAAGAATTGAGCGCAAAGATACCGAAGATGTCGAGCAATTTCTCTTAAAGGATCCTAAAATACTTCAAAAAAAAGCAATTGTTCTTTCTTCGCACAACTGGCACCCGGGCATTATTCCTATCATTAGCGATCGTATTGCGAAACAGTACAATCGTCCAACACTGATTATATCCATTGAAGATGGAATGGGAAAAGGCTCTATCCGCACCATTCCCGAATTTCCTCTTCTTCCTGTCTTAAAGGAAAATGCTCATCTTCTAGTTAACTTTGGCGGCCACGATTTTGCAGCAGGCCTTACTATCAAAGAAGAAAATATTCCGTTATTTCAAGAAGCATTTATTGAAGCTGCAAATGTTAAGCTAAAAGAACAAGACATTCTTTTTAAACTTCAACTCGATGCAAAGATCAATTTTACAGATCTGACCTTCGACTTCATGGAATCCCTACATTTACTCGAACCTTTTGGCAATGAAAACCCCCCTCCTATTTTTTATTGCGATGCAAAACAGATCTGGCCACCTAAAGTCATCGGTAAAACACACCTCAAGCTCTATCTTGAGCAGAATGACCGACTTCTTGAAGGGATTGCCTTTGGCATGGCTGAAAGAAGATCTCAAATCAGCAAAAAAAACCTCACGCTGCACATCGCATTTACACCACACGTAAACAACTTCTTAAACAAATCCAGTATCCAACTCCACATCCGCGATTTTAAGCCTGTATTAACTTAAATCTTAACATCGCACCCCTGCCCCATGCCCATGCCCATGGGCAAGATTTTAAAATTAGCTTAACACGTGATAAAAAAAAGCCTAGGCCGGGTACCCCCAACCTAGGCTTAAATTTCCTTTTGTCTCGAGAAAAAAGAAAAATACATCTAAAAAAGCGCAATTACATCGCTTGAGATCCTTGTTCCTGCTTGCTCAAATAATTTTCTTGGTATTCTTTAAGATCATTTGTGTGAATAACCCATGCAGCTCCTTTTCTTGAAGCTTTAAGAAGCCCAACACGTGTTGCGTAGTAGATTTTTTGAGCGGGCACATTTAATATCTTTGCCACTTGATTGACTGAGAAAAAACCTTTGTGATTATCAAAAAGTAGTTCGCCGTTAAACATTGATTTTGTTCTAGAATACTTCTGCTTTCGATAGGCTTCTAAATCCTCTAAGTCAATTGTCCACCGTGTAGTGTCTTTTGATGCTTTCAATTTTTTTTGCTTAATTGCAACATAGATTGCTTGTCTTGTTACGTTATTAATCCGGGCTGCTTCTGTAATAGATACAACCTTTTTCATGGGCGCGGAAGTATTAACGAGCTCGCCCTCATTGTGCTCCTTATCCATTTTTTGTTCCTCCAATTATCTTAATTTTTTTTCAAATCATTGATTTTTATAGTCTTTGGCGTCTGACATTAATTATCAATTTATTACTTAAAATATTTGCTTTAAGGTTTTGTTAATTTTCAAACCTATTCCTTCTACATAGATTATTAATTATCACATAAAAATGAGTTGAGAGCAAGTGGTAATACAATTTTTATTAGGTTCTTCAACCTTAAAAGGTAAGGTGGATATTTATTTTTTTATGGTGATAAACATCTGATTTGCTGTAAGCTACACTTAAAAGACGCAAGTTGAAGGGGTGTTATGGTGCAGCGATTTTTTTTCTTATTTTTTTCTATTTTGACCTCTTTTTGTTTCTCAAAACCCCCGGAATTAACCCCTCGCGATGCCCGTATTAAAATCGAAGAGATCCTCAAAGCACATGTTACTTATCAGGAACTTACATCCGATATCATTCGTAGATCTTTTCAAAACTTTCTAGAGGAGCTGGACCCCCAAAAATCTTACCTTCTGCGCAGTGATGTGGCAAAATGGCTGGATGCTGGCGATGAGCTTGTTAATGAGGCTTTATCAGGCTTTAAAAGGGAAAATTTCACTCATTTTATAGACATGCATGAGGTCATGCTGCGCGCCATCCAAAGGCGCGCCTCCTTGGATAAGGAAATCGACCTTCTCCCACTGCCAACAGATGTAAAAGTCTCTGAGTTTAAGGATCTTGAGTGGGTGGCGTCTGAAGAAGAGCTCTCACAGCGTCTTATCCGCATAAAAGCTTTACAATATGAAACCGCTGAAAAATTCGAACCCGACGTGAAAAATTTGTTTTTTCAAAGAGTGCAAAAACGCCGTCTTAATAGAGAAGAAGAGCTTACTGCAACCTCTGATAGAGAAAGATTGCAAACAACACTTGCAATGATTCTTAAAGCCACAAGTTCTGCTTTAGATTCTCAAACCAATTATTTTACCCCTTCTGAAGCCAACCAATTTATGATTCAAGTCCAACAACGCTTATTTGGCATAGGCGCACAACTACGAGATGACATCAATGGATTTACCATTGTAAGAATTTTAGAAGGAAGTCCTGCAGGACTGAATAATCAGTTAAAAATCGGCGATAGAGTGATCGCTGTAAACCATGAGCCCGTTGTAGGCATGGACATTACAGAAGCTGTCGAGCTCATCCGCGGCGAGAGAGGAACCTCTGTAATTTTGACGGTTGTTCGAGAAATGGGCGAAGGCAAAGACAAACAAGAAGAAATGCACTACATCACCGTTATGCGCGATGAAATTGTGCTTAAAGAAACAAGACTTGAAACCACGCATGAGCCCTACGGCGATGGCGTTATCGGCATTCTTCATCTATTTTCTTTCTATCAAGATGCAACAACTTCTTCTGCAAACGATTTAAGACTTGCCATTGACGCTTTAAAAGAGGAGCACCATTTAAAAGGAATCATTCTTGATTTACGTAATAATGGAGGCGGATTTCTTCCTCAAGCTGTTGCTGTCACCGGACTTTTCATTAAAAAAGGAGTCGTTGTATCTGTTAAAGACAATACAGGCCATGTACAACACTTGCGTAATATTGAAGAAAAAATTGCCTGGGATGGCCCCCTAATCGTACTGACCAATAAAGTAAGCGCTTCTGCTGCAGAGATTGTTGCACAAACATTAAAAGATTACGGCAGAGCGATCATTGTTGGAGATAAAGAGACGTATGGCAAAGGAACATTCCAAACGTTCACATTAGAAGCTGTAGGCTACGGCAAAGTCGATCCCAAGGGGGAATATAAGGTCACTCGAGGAAGATACTACACTGTATCGGGAACAAGCCCTCAACTCACCGGAGTTGAAGCAGATGTTATTGTCCCCGGTCTTTACTCCAAAATGGAGATCGGAGAAAAATTTGCAAAATTTCCTCTTGAACCCGATATGATTGCTCCAAACTTTGAGGACCATCTCGATGATATCCCCGCGATCCACCATCCGCAAATTATTAAGCTCTATAAATTCGATCTACAACCTATTCTTTCAATCTACACAAACGTGCTGGATACTCTTAAAATAAATTCATCTGAGCGCATGACAGCTAATAAAAACTATCAAAATTTTCTTAAAGAACTCGATAAAAAAGAATTTGTTTCTGAAGATTTGGAGGCTTTTGGAGAATCCGACCTTCAATTAACAGAAACAGTAAACATCATAAAAGACATGGTTTTTCTGATGAACGAAAATTCCTTGACTGCAAAAGCCAGTTAAGTAGAAAATAGACATCTTTCGAAATTCGCTTTGTTTGGAAAAATTGAATTTTTTTGGATAGATCCGAAATCAATTTTTGAAGACAATGTGGGGGCACATGGCTGAAAAAATCGATTTTGGAGGTGCCAACAAAAACAATTTTAACGAACTAATGGAGTTTCAAAAGATGTCTAATGTTGGGTTTTTGAGGTATCATGACAGTGCGCGTTAGAATTGCTCCCTCCCCTACAGGAGATCCCCATGTAGGTACTGCCTATATGGCCCTTTTTAATCTCATTTTTGCTCGTCATTTCAAGGGCACATTTATTTTACGTATTGAGGATACTGATAGAACGCGTTCACGTCCTGAATATGAAGAAAACATCTACGCAGCCCTTCGTTGGGCAGGCATTCAATGGGATGAGGGTCCAGATGTTGGCGGCCCTTTTGGCCCTTATAGACAATCAGAAAGATATGACATCTACCGCAAATATGCGCAGCAACTTTTAGATGCAGGCAAAGCTTATAAATGCTTTGCAACAGCTGAAGAGCTTGCTGAAATGCGCGAAATGGCTGCAAAACTTGGAAAAAAGATCGGCTATGACAGACGCTACAGAAATTGCACAAAAGAAGAAGTCGCTAGACGAGAAGCTGAAGGACAGTCTTTTGTCGTTCGTTTAAAAGTCCCTCTTACAGGCGATTGTGTTTATGAAGATGGCATTAAAGGCAGAATCACATGTCCATGGGCAGATATCGATGACCAAATTCTATTAAAGTCGGACGGATTTCCAACATACCATCTTGCCAATGTCGTTGACGATCATCTCATGCAAATCACGCACGTCATTCGTGGAGATGAGTGGATGAGTTCCACACCAAAACATATTCTTCTTTACGAAAGCTTTGGTTTTAAGCCTCCTGAATTTCTTCATATGCCTTTACTTCTTGGCAAAGACGGAAAAAAACTCTCAAAAAGACGCAATCCCACATCGATTTTCTACTATAGAGATAGCGGCTATCTACCTTCTGCATTCCTCAATTTCTTAACGCTCATGGGCTATAGCATGCCGAGCGATAAAGAGATTTACACTCTCGAGGAAATCATTACCGCTTTTGATCCTAAACGGATCGGAGTATCAGGAGCCTTTTTTGATGTGCAAAAATTAGACTGGGTCAATCAGCAGTATCTCATTAATCTCATTCCTGAAAATCAACTCTGGGATAAAATCAGAGAGTGGAGCTTCAACGACGCCTTCATGCAAAAGCTCATGCCTCTTGTGCACACAAGGATCAAAACATTTGCTGAATTCATGGAGCTGTCCAATTTTCTTTTCATCAACAACCTTATTTATACAGATGACCTTCTCTGTCCAGCTCAAGTAACAAAAGAAAAAGCTGGAGCACTCCTACAATGCGTCATTTGGAGTCTCGATGAACAAGAAAACTGGGGAAGATCTGGCATTGAAAAGGCCTCGCACGATGTCGCTACCGCATTTGATGTTAACTACAAAAAAATCATGATCCCTATTCTCTACGGCTCCATTATGGGCAAGCGCTTCGGACTCCCTCTTTTTGATTCTGTAGAACTTTTAGGAAAAGACAGAGCTCGTGCGCGTTTTTTACGCTCCATCGACTTTTTGGAAGGCATCTCGAACAAAAAAATGGACCTGCTGACAAAAGCGTGGGCAAAACGCGATTGCAAAAATATTTAGAGCAAAGCTTTTTCGGGCTCTACTAGAACATCCTCTACCTCAACATCCTCGTGTGAAATAATGTAATGGGGCTGATAAGCTGTGTCGTAACAGCCTGAAAGAAGAAACAACTGAAAGATCACGAATAATACTCTTGCCATATTGAGTGATTTATCAATTTTTAACTAAAAAAATCAAGCATGATTGATAAAGCACATCCTTTTTTCGCAAAAATCAAAGACAGATACCTGCTAACAAAGCCCGGATCTACAAAAGAAACGTACCATATCGTTCTCGATACAACAGGCTCCGGGATTGATTTTAAAGTGGGCGACTCAATTGGCGTCTTTGCACAAAACGACCCCATTCTTGTACAACATCTTCTAGAAGCTCTACGTGCAAAGGGAAGCGAACCTATCCACGACCTTCGTTCTGGCAACACCTTTCCAATAAGACAATTTTTAACAACTAAAGCTAACCTATCTAGGCTCACCTCCTCCTTTCTTAAACTTGTGCACGAATATGAAATGGAGCACGATAAAAAGAATCATCTACATAGGTTATTGCAAACAGAAAATAAACCGCTTTTGTCCCAATATCTCACAGCACATGATCCTCTTGATCTGTTTAAAGAATATCAAGATGTCAACATCCCTCTTCAAGCAATCTGCGAGCAGTTCGGTCCTCTTCTTCCCCGTTTTTACTCTCTTGCATCCTCTTTAAAAGCCTTTCCAGACGAGCTGCATCTCACCGTTGCCGTCTTCACCTTCACACACGGCGGAGAAAAAAGGTTTGGCGTTGCTAGTCACTTTCTCTCTCATCTTGCAGAAATTGGAAAAACAGAAGTGCCCATCTACGTGCAAACATCGCATGTTTTTAGATTACCAGAAAACCCTGACGCCCCTATCATCATGATAGGCCCTGGAACCGGTGTTGCCCCCTATAGAGCCTTTATGCAAGAGCGTATAGCGCAAAACGCCTCTGGCAAAAACTGGCTCTTCTTTGGAGAGCGCAATGAAAGCACTGATTTTTTTTACAAAGATTACTGGCAAAAACTTGTTCAAGAGAACCAATTACGTTTAGATGTTGCATTTTCTCGAGATCAAGAAGAAAAAATCTATGTCCAGCATAGACTTTACGCACACGCACAAGAAATTTGGAGCTGGATCCAAGAAGGCGCCTTCCTCTATGTATGCGGCGACGCTCATAGAATGGCAAAAGACGTTGAAGCTACTTTGCAACGCATCGCCATCGAACAAGGCGGCCTTACAGAACCTGCAGCTAAAGCTTACTTCAAAGAGCTGCGCACAACCCGCAGATACCTGCTCGATGTGTACTAGAAAAACATTGTTGTCGACGTTTTTATAACCTGAGCGGGAAGAGATTAACGCGAAGGGGAAAAAGACGCGAAGACGCAAAGAAAAAAGAGAGAATTTATGGAAGTAATTCTTCCTTTGTGTCTTTGCGTCTTTTCTTTCCTTTGCGTTAAATTCTTCTTCTTGCTGTTTTATAAACCTAACCGCCATTGCACCGCCGAAATTTTCTATCTTATTGACAATCAACTCATTAAAAATATTGGAATGTTTATCATTTCTTAACAGTTATATTATATAATACCTTCATAAAAACATTTAATAAAGGTACCTTATGTCAGGCGTTTCAGATTCAAATAACAATAACATCATTGCATACGACGACGCTCCAGGTGGTCTTCCCCTCGATGTCTGGGAAAAAATCACCCTCTTTTTAGATCCCGCATCACAAGCAAGACTCATGCAAGTGAGTCAAGTATTTAAAGAACTTGTACTCGACACAGTACGTATATGTAGAAAAGCTGAACTGAGCGCGTTTAAAAACTTTATCATGTTCAAAGCAGATGAGTCTTGCACACGCTATGAACAAGAAGTAGACGCATTTGCGGACAATCTCCCTGAAAACGTCATTGGTAATGATCTCATCTTAAAATACTACATAGAAAAATCTGATCTCGACGATGTTATTGATGATGTCATTAAAAATGACGATGAGATCGGTTCTTTAATACAACTAAAAAATAAATATTGTAACCTGTTTCATTTTTTAAAGATGAGCAAAGTCGCTCTTTACATCACAAGATACTTTCCAGATATTTCACAAGAAATAACATCCCCCGAAAAAAAACACTTCATTTCTATTTATAAGATGTTTCATGAACTCATTGAAAAGCATAGCAATTTACATGCTCTTTCAAAGGATCTTACTTGGATACAAAATAATCCATCTGAAGATGCGGAAGAGCAGCTCGCCAACGCAGAAAAAGCTCATCAAATCCATGAAAATGTTCACAAAGAAGAATTATTTCTTACTATTAACGGTTATTTAGCTACAGCATTTGATCTACTCCCATTTTCAGATGATCACATGAAAATAGAATTGCTATACCTAATCATTTTCTCCTTAAGTAACAATAAGCATCCGCTATCAGAAAAACCTGCAAAAACAATCATCAACTTCATTGATGTTATCGAAGATGAAACTGTAAAATTTATTCTTTTCGAAGCTTTTTTTAAATTACCATTACCACAAATACTCGTTCAAAATTTCTATGAAAAATCCATAAAAATCGCAGAACGTAATAGCCAAGAAAACCCAGCTCTATCAAAACAAATCATTAAACTTCTTTATAAACTTGAGCTATCGGAAAAACAAATGGACCACCTCCTCGATATCTTAAAAATAATACCAACTCAAAAAGGTTTAATAAGAGAGCTATTAGATGTTTTTCAACATTCTCCGTCACAACAACTAGCAAAACAACTTCTTAATACCTTGGAAACAAAGCAGCCTCAGGAGTCTGTAGAAGCACTTCTTCTAGCTAAAATCGTCCAATATTTCCCAACACAAGAAATAAAAAGCAAGCTACTGAACATGGCCGCCAAGATGAAAGTCCCTTATCCCGAACTTATTCTTAAAGAACTCTTGAAAGTTGATTTATCAGAAGAAGAAAAAAACACGCTCTTAAATATTACAAATAAATTAGGTTCTGGAATTAAAGTAAGCATTCTTGTGCACTTTTTTAAAATTGATCCACGACGAGAAGTAACAAATGACATTTTCGATATGCTAGAAAGCATGCCGTCAAAAAGCATTCTACAATACGCAGCAATTAAAAAAATTGCTCCACTAACCCTATCCCAAGAAAATAAAAATAGACTTCTAAAAATGATAGAAGACGTAGAAGACGTAGAAAATAAAACAAAGCTCCTAATCAATCTATATGGCTCTGAAATCTCAGAAAAAGAAAAAACTGATATTTTTAATATTATAAATAATCTACATTACCTTGATCAGGCCGACTTATTCTTGCTCATGCTTTCTAAAGGTCAATTATCATATGAAAATATCTCTTTTATTTTCGAAACTATCTCTAATAAAAAAGATGAGTTGGGAAAAACAATGTTACTGAAAAAGCTATGCACCGCTGCACTACCCTTTGAAGATTTACAGTGTGTAGCAGCCCTGGCAGCAGAAATGACAGATCCAGAACATAGACGCACGATCTTTCAAGCGCTGGCTAACCGTAAGTCGTAAGAATACAGAGGCAGTGGACGCCGTCGCCACAGCCGACATCAGTAAGTCCTGAGCCTGAGGTTGCCGTGATGCCTATTTGACTCACATCGAGATGCATCACGGAGGCGATTTTCTCTCGCATTTCAAGAATGCGTGCGCTGATGTTCGGCTTTTTACCTTCAAATGTAAGAGCTACATGGGTAATTTTTTGTGAACCTAAACACTCAAGAGCTTTTTCTAGATAAACCTGGCTATCTGTGATCCCATCTTTGAGGCAAAGATCGGTTGCTATCCCTTCTAAAATGGGAATGCCTGTCAAAGAGGTGATCGCATTACACAAGGCATGCACAGCAACATCCCCATCTGAGTCTGCAGAAAGGCCTGGAACATCATCAAAAATAAGGCCTCCTATTACACAGGGTTTTGTTGACTCCGGCGGCAAAAAACGGCGGCTATCCTGGCCTACCCCTACTCGAAATTGTGGAAATTGCGTCTGATCTTTTACCATAAATTTTCTCATTAAAATTAAGTTTATTTTCTTTTTGAAAGCGTTCCATTGCAAGTATGATGAGACGATCGAGTAATTCTGCAAAAGGAAGACCGCTCACCTCCCATAATTTTGGATACATGCTAATTTTTGTAAAACCTGGAATTGTGTTGATCTCATTCACATAGAGCTCTCCTGTTTCTTTTAAAAAGAAATCAACGCGTGCCATCCCCTCACAACATAGCGTACGATAAGCTCTTACTGCAAGCTTTTGAATATTTTCAGTAATATCTTGCGGCAAATGCACAGGAATTTCAAAAAAAGCGCCATTTTCATCAAGATACTTAGCTTCGTAAGAATAAAAATCATGCTGAGGGATAACCTCTCCCGGCAAAGATGCTATCGGGTGCTCGTTACCAAGAACAGAACATTCAATCTCTCTACCTATCATGCACTCTTCAATGATGATCTTATGATCGTAATTAAACCCCCAAGTAAGAGCCGCAGCAAATTGTTCTTCAAATGCAACTTTAGTGATGCCAACGGATGATCCTGCATTTGCAGGTTTTACAAA